>PCBK01000104.1 GCA_002731275.1 Deltaproteobacteria bacterium
AAGGCGAGCGTACAACGGACAGAGATGGCGGCTTTGGCCCTCCAGATGGGAGTCTTTATGCTGATTCCCCTTACCATAACCAACAAAAAGACTCTCCAAATCTCGGTGGTGGTGGGATTCCTGGTTGTGGTTGCTCTGCAAAACACTCCAAGTCCTTTGATGTCTCTTGGTTTTTCTTGCTCTTCCTTCTCTTTCTCATCAGGCGAAAAGCCTGATGGCAAAGGGTGCCGTGTCAAGCGAAGCGCGACAGAAATAACCCCGTAGGGGTTCAACTGAGGGGGAAAGCAAGGACAGAGTCCGCGCTTGGGGGATTTTCAAATCCCCCGTTAGGTGTGCCGGGCATGCATGTTTACTCGGAGGTGAAAGTCTCAGGAGAGGGTTTTTTGATTTGCCAAGTACCAAAGGGGAGGTCACAAAGTGACAAAGTGATGGGGGTTGTTGTCCAAGCCTGCTTTTTTCACAGAAGTTTCTTCTTGGCTTCTTGCTGTCAATTTTTTGCTTTTATATGGATACGTGTTCTACGATGCCGTCCAAATGGCTCGACCGAATGTATGCGTTTGTGTGGGGCAAAAGGACGTGAGATGCAGCGGAGAGCGCATGTGTGTGCGTTCCGCTTGAAACGAGGAATATATCGATGACGCAACAACGAAATCGCTATTTGTTGACAGGTGGTGGGACGGGAGGCCATGTATATCCGGCCATTGCCATCGCCGATGAACTTCGAAGACGCGAAGAAGACGCAGAATTTCTCTACGTCGCTGTACGTGGAAAAGCAGCCGAAAAGATCGTCCCCAAACGTGGTTATCCCATGGAGTTCGTCTCCAGCCGTGGTTGGCCTGGTGCCAAACCTTCTCTCTCACTCATCTTGTTCGCCTTGAGCCTGGGGTGGGGCATCGTGCGTGCCATGATGATCCTGAGAAAGTTTAAGCCTACCGTCATCATCGCGACAGGTGGTTATGTCTCCGCGCCCATCATGCTCGCCTGGGTGATCCTCAAACGCCTCAAAATGACAGAGGCGAAAGCCTTCGTCCACGAACAAAACATCGCCCCCGGTCGACTCAATCGACTCGTCGGAAAGATGGCGACTCGTGTCGGGGTCAGCTTCATCGAGAGCTGTCGCTACTTTCCTAACGCCGAATGGGTCGGGTATCCCGTTCGTAAAGAAGTTGGCGGAAAAGAACGCAAAGCCTCACGTGAAGCGCTCGGTATTCCCGAAGACGCCAAAGTCGTCCTCGCCTTTGGTGGTAGCCAAGGGGCACGGACCATCAACCGGGCGATGATCGACGCGCTGCCCACACTGCTCAAAGATCCGAAAGTCTGGGTTCTACACGGTGTCGGTCGTTTCCAAGGTGCTGATTACAGCGCCGAAAAAGACACACAAGAGCGCTTCAGCAAACTCCAGCTCACAGACGAACAACGCAAACGCTACCGCATGGAGCCCTACCTCGACCCCATCGAAACCTACTATGCCGCTTCTGATGTCGGTGTCTGCCGCGCTGGCGCAGGGACACTCTCGGAGGTCTCCATCTGTGGGTTGCCTGCGATCATCATCCCCAAAGCCAACCTTCCTGGCGATCACCAAGTCATGAATGCACGCGCACTCGGTGACAAAGGTGCTGCACTTGTCGTCTACGAACATACGAAGAAAGAAGGCAACAGGCTGGTCGATTATGTCGAAGGGACTGCCCTCGCAGAGGCTGTCCTTGAAACCCTCGCGGACCCAAAGAAGCTCACTGAGATGGGGGAGTTTATCAAGCAATTTGCCGATCTCGAAGCCCTCAGTAAAACGGCCGAGAGGATCGAACAAATGGGACGTGGCGAGATGCCACCGCTCCCCAAAGTTGATCTGGGTTCACACAAAGGCCTCGAACTCTCCGAGATGACTGGAGGTGGTCTGGTCTCTTACCTGAGCCGCAATGGTCGTGATTCACTCGATGAGAAGGATCTCGAATACCTTGCATACAGAACGGAAGGGTATCTCGCAAGTCAGGCATGGCAAGTGCGCAACGTCGGTGTCAAACTCGTCGGTTTGCTCAAGCTCGAAGACAAACTCGACCTCATCTTGCATATCCTCTCGGACCCCACACCTGCACCTCGCTGGCATCGATTGGTGGGTGGCGATCTGAAGCAGGTTGGGTTCATTCGTCGTAACGCCTTTAACGTCCTACGTCAACTCAATATCTGGAACGATGAGGTGCGTGAAGCCATTCTCAGAGGGTTGAAAGATCCCTACTACGAGGTGCGTTCAAATGCAGGGCGGACAGTCAGCCACTTCAAAGAACAATGTGCCGCAGACAAAGACATCCTAGCGCTCCTTGAGCTTGGGATTACGGAGCGCAACTTTGAGGTCGCACGTGCCTGTCTCTACGCAATGACAGATATCGACGACAGAGAAGCCATCTACGGCGTTTTGAAGCACTTCTTTTTGCATCCCAACTGGCGTATCCGTGAGGCGGTGGTCGAAGGCCTCGCCAAACTCGTCCAGAGAGAAGTCATCGCGGCTGAGACCGTGAAGGCCGATATCGACCAGTTGCTCTTGACGAGCACTGGGTTTGTGCCACGCTTCCAGATCCGTGAGAGTATGCTCAAACTCTCCAGTGTCCTCGAACAATCCTTGCGCCAGAACGCCCAAGAAGACCCCTCATAAGGAACAAACCAAGCCATGTTGTATCACCTCAGTGAAACCCTGATGCAATACTCGTCAGCAGCCCGACTTGTACGGTACACAACATTCCGTACGATTGTCGCGATGTTGACGTCTTTTTTGATCTCTCTGTTGATCGGCCGCTACGTGATCAACTTCTTGTATCGTCGTAAAATCCGCGACGTCGTGCGAGATTACAGCGTGATGTCCGTCGACAGCAAGCGAGGGACACCCACGATGGGTGGGATCTTGATGCTCATCTCGATCTCATGTTCGATCATCCTGTGGGGGAACTTCCACTCACCCTTCCTCTACTATCTCCTGTTTGCGATGGTCTGGTTTGGTGCTGTCGGTGGATACGACGACTACATGAAGCTCCGTCACCAAGACAGCGACAAGGGGCTCTCACGTGGTGCAAAGTACCTCTCGCAGATTGGTTACGGTTTGATCTTTGGGATCTTGTTTTTACATCCCGTCACAACACCGCTCCCACACCCCGCGCAAGAAGCGACCTGTAAGTCTCGATGGAACGGAAGTTGTCCGCGTCTTTGTAAGACCGATTCGGATTGTCAAAAGCGAGCCTGTGGGGTGAAAAACGCAGCGTGTATCAACAACACCTGTCAGGCCCTCGCGTGTACCGAGAAGAAGACCAAGGAGCCGGTTGTCTGTCAAAACAATGGACAGTGTACGGACGCATGTGGTCGGGGGGCGACCTGTCACAAGCCGTGGATGGTGCAGCTCTCCAATCACGACGTCGTCGTCTTTCGGCCAAGTCAGCTGTACGTACCATTCTTGAAATACCACATCATCGATCTCTCGTGGCTATACGTGCTGGTGATCATCTTTATGATTGTTTACGCCGCCAACGCCGTGAACTTCGCAGATGGATTGGATGGTCTGACGATTGTGCCGACGATCTTCTCGTTTGCGGTGTACGGGATCTACGCCTACATCTTTGGTAACGCGATCTTGTCGAATTACCTATGGTTTCCGATGCTACCGGGGGCCGGTGAATCTGCGGTCTTCTGTGGCGCGGTTGTGGGGGCAGGTGTTGGCTTCTTATGGTTTAACGCGTATCCTGCCGAAGTGTTTATGGGTGATACAGGCTCTATCGCGCTTGGTGGTGTACTTGGGACGTTGATGGTCCTGCTCAAACAAGAGGTCTTGTTCTTCCTCGTCGGTGGGATCTTCTTGGCGGAGATCGCCTCCGTCGCGCTTCAGGATTACCTTGGGATTCGCATCCTCGGAAAGCGGATCTTCTTTAGGGCACCTATCCACCACACTTACCAACACCGAGGATTGGCCGAACCCAAGATCGCCATACGTTTTTGGATCATCTCTGGTATCCTCGCACTCCTCGCCCTCGCCGCGCTCAAAATCCGCTAAGTTGACAGCGCTCTCATAGGCCTCTATCCTTCCACATCATCATCCCATTTTCTTTGTTGCAACAGCCTTATCCAACGACCGGAGGAGTGTGTATGTCCGATTGGTGGTCGATATTGCGGGGGATATTGGGTATGTCACCCTCTGAGGAGAACTGGAGGACATTGTGGCAGCACCTACTCATCGCGCCTTCTGGTGAACATGAGCACATCACACAGTACGTCAACGCACACACTGCGTCATGGCCTGCTGCGGTGAGAGAGGTCCGTCTGACAGAGGTCCAAAGACTCGTCGAGGAAGATCTGGTCTGGTGTCTTGCGATACCTCGCTGTCTTACGTTGGACGCCAACCTCTCCGATCGTGCCTTGCAGTCGCTGCATGAAGCGCTTCGAGGGAGTGAGATCACACATCTTCAAAACATCCCAGGGTCGCTCTCTTTGCCGTTTTTGCTCGAAGTGATGACGACGAGGCCGCTCAAGTCCTTGCGCTCCCTCTCTGTGGATCGTGTCGTGTTGGGGGATAAAATCATCGATACGTTGGCGCGTCTGCCGATCGTACACAACTTACAGTCGCTGACGCTCAAGCACTGTCAGATGGGACAGGCAGGGATGATGCAGTTGACACGCTCTCCTTACCTGAGTCAACTCACAGAGCTCACTCTCGTACACGTTGGAGGCGCGAGACTTCGGTTTCCTGAACTCTTTCGTGCGCCGATGGTCCACCGGCTCCATACTTTGCATTTGGAAGGGGACAAGATGGAGACAGAGGCTGTTTCGGCCCTTTGTCAGTCCTTGCAACTCAAAAAGTTAGTATCTCTGACATGTTGTGACAGTCATCTCGGCGATAGAGAAGCGAGGTTGTTGGCGCAGGCTTCCAACTTGCGTTCGCTCAAAGAACTCGATCTATCGGCAAATCAGATCGGTCCTGTTGGGAGAGATGAACTCACACAGTCCCCTCATCTACAAGCGTTAGAGCGTCTTTGTTTGGATGATAACCCATGTACACACATCGAAATGGAATCCATTGCACGTTAGGAGCGAGAGTATGCTAGAGAAAGTGATCAAAGTCGGTCGAAAAGGTGGAGAAGAGTACCAAGTCCGTAATCGTCTGACTGATCTTGTAGAAGATGGCGCGGAGCTCGGTGGGTATCTATGGCATGCCTTTCGCGATGGAGAGACATGGCCTCTCACCAATTGCCTACTTTGGTCATATTTGGCCAATGCTACATTCTCAGTGACAGATCTTCGAGGCTTCTTGCACCACGATGCGTGTCCTGCGCCCGATCATGAGGACTGGTGGGAAAACAAAGACGCAGATCCACGCATGCTCCTCTGGAGTGAAGCGTTCTCCGAGTTGATCAAGGGATACTTCCAGCATGGCGACGTCGACGGGCTTATCTCCTCACTCGATACATTTGAAGAGGCGTTCAAGTGGCGAATCGAATGTCTTTTGGCGCTATACGGTCACATTTCAGGGGACGCACTTGATGACTCGATGCTCGAAAAATTTGCCGTAACATGGTGGCTTGAGCAGCGTATGCGTCGGGAGTTTGACTTTTTTGGTGTCAAGGATGAGGCGCGTGAGGGGATGACAACTGTCGCGATATGGTCTAAAGAGCGATGGTATCGTGCGCTTTGTGATGTTGTGCAAGAGGATGATTTTCCACAACCTTCGTTTTCAGGGTTCTTTGGGGAGTTTGCCGAGGTCTTCGCTGCAGCGACGCCAAAAGAGGTGATTGAGATCGCGAAGAAGGTCGACGAACAGTCGTTAGATCCCAAGCTCTCCAGGGTGATCTTCGAACAACATGATGCAGATGCGCTCGCGCCGGAGGTCCTTGCTTACGCAGATGATGTACTAACCTCCTTGGAAGAGCTTCCTGCGGTGCAAGCGCAAATCGCTGTGGGATTGTGCTGTCGTTTGGCACTCGCACAGGAGCAGGCGCTTGATGAGCGCTTCGATATCCTCGTCCAAAAAACCATCGAAGCCCGTTATGGAGAAGAGAAGCTTGGGTATATTCCTGACTCCTTTGTTTGGGAGTCCGGACCTCTCTCTGGAGAACTGCTCGAAGCTGTTCCTCTCGCGCGACGAGAGAAACTCGTGCTGCTTCAACGTCCCCCGTGGCAGTTTTACAGGGTTTGTACCACCGAAGCTGTTGCTCGCTCTATCTTTGAGGATGGGATCTTGCTGTCATCTGACAGGTTGGAGTCACGTTGGTTCTTGAATAATGTTTTCGAAGAATTCGGCGAAATCATGGCGCGTGTCGCCGTTGAACACCTGGAGACAAACTTCTCATATCGTTCTCTTGTGTTGGAGTGGTTGTCCAAAGAGCAGTTTGATTTTGCGCTGCCTGCGATCGTCCAACTGCTTGGTGCCGATGCAAAGACCCGAAAAGTTGTCACCGAGTTGCTCAGGGGATGGGGAACACCTGTCCTCGCGTATTTGCCACCATTGCTCACCGCGAAGGCGAAGAAAACACGTACGGAAGCAGCCCGCTTGCTCACATCATTTGCGTCACAAAGAGAGGCACAAAAACTGGCAAAGGATGCACTTGAGAAGGAAAAGGACGAGACGATCCGTGCGCTGCTCACGCCTCTTGTCATCCAATATGCCGAAGAGGGTGAAGAAACATCGAAGACCCGCTGGGGGAGGGATGCATACTTCCAGTTGGAGCAAATGTTGGGGAAAAGGGACCGCTTCCCGGAGTTACCTGAGATGAAGGATATTGTCGTTCCGTTGTTGGTTTCGTGGTGTGAACGGAAGGAGCTGGAAGACGCCAAAAAGGACTTTTGGAAAATCTTTCGTCATGGTGTGCTTGGTATTGAGTCCATCCGAAACATCCAGCTGCTCTTTGTTGCGCGCGCTGAACAGCTCGCTTCACAGGCTGAAACTGTCGACGAAAAGATCTGGCTTCAGCACGCAGACAGATTGTTTGAGGAGCAAGGCTGGGAATCTTTGGTGCCATTGGGGGCAGGTGTACTCTCCTGGGTTGTCCAGTGGATCAAACGTGATGCCAATCGTCAACCACCTACGGACATCTACTACCACGATATGATCGGTGTGAGTGAATGGGAGGAGGTGATCGAACGGCTCGGGCGCTTTAAGTACGATGCAGGTTTTACCAAAATAAACCATAAACTCGAACGAGCTGAAGAGCTCGTGAAAGATGCGTTTCGAGATGCATCAACGCGAATGGAGAAGTTTCAGAAAGCACTCACACTCGTGCTGCCTTTTGAAGCCGATGGAGAAACGTTTTCTGTCGATGAGATCGAGAGCGAGTTCAAGGAGCGGATGGAGAAAGGAGAGAGTATCTTTAAACTCCAAGAGAAGTACGAGCGAGCGCTGTTACCTGTCATCCTCAGGTGGTTAATCAAGTCCGACGAGGAGGGAGCTTTTACAGCTGAGGGGTGGCCGACACGCTCCATTCATGTCGACGCTTGGGAGAACCTTTGCTCGCTGGTGTTGCACTTCCAAGGTCCACAAGATGAAGTGGACGAGGTCGATCTGAAGGAGTTTACAAAGCGTAATGTGTGGCGAGAAAAGGTCGACACGTGTGCGCCGATCCTTTCAACTCTCTGGAAAAAGATCGGGGCGTTTGGGGTCCAAAGGACCAAAGACGATATGTTCGTAGCGCACCAGGTATGGGGACAACTTCAGGAGAATACCTGGTATCGGATCAAGACTCTGTTGCGAAAGTTGCGTGGGCAGGTTGACCTGCTGAAGCCCCTCGAAGCGCTCTGTGTGATCTTTGGCCAAAGACCCCATCACTGTCATTACAAGGGGGAAAAACATGCGTTGGAACTACTCTCTATCGTGCTTGACGATCCTGACGTTGACGATGAAGAAAAATTGGCACTTGTGAAGCGTCTCTCACTGGCATATCAGACCTTTGAAGTGGAGACATTGCAAAGCTTTCAGCGTTGGTTGGGCTCTCGATACGCAGAAGGACACGTCGAGAACGAATTTATTGTGCAGGAGTTGGTGAAGGGACTTGGAGACAAGAAAAAAGATGTACGTGAAGAGGCACGCAAGTTCTTGTTGTCCATCGGTACGCCTGTTCTGGAGCACGTTCGTCCATTGCTCACCTCAAAGAAAATCACACTCCGTCGAGAAGCAGCTGAAATTGTTGCGGCGATTCCGTATCCCGACAACGTGCCATATATCGACAAAGCCCTCGAAAAGGAAAAGAAGGCTGATATAGAGGCGATACTGCGACAAGCTCGTCTCAAAAGTCTCCCCCTCGGAGATGCTGGAAAAATGGATGACAAAGCGCTTGATGAGGCGCTCCAAGAGATGAGCGAAAACCTTCCTGATATTCCGTCTTTTGCGTCACCTTCGTCTTTACCCGCCTGTGTGTGGAAACAGAGTCAGAGCGCGCTCTCTGAAAAGGCTATGGCGTGGTTGATCAGTCAGTGCATGCGTGAGACTCATGCTTCGAAAAACACTGACCTTCATTCGGTTTTTGACCGTCTCACACAAGATAGTTTTGACGCGATGTGTGCCGCGATCGACAAGGCTGCTGGGACGAGTGTGCGACCAGATCATCCGTGGATTGAATATATCCTCGGACGCGCAGCAAGTGACGCATACATCGAATCGTTACGTGAGCGCTTTTACACTCTCGCGAAGGTGTGCAAAGAGTCTGCCTTCCGATTGATCGATGTGTTCCGTGCAAGAGCGACTGAGCCGATGATCTTTGCGCTCATCGATTGGATGCAGCGTGCAAAACGCGTGGAGACACAGGAACGCTGTCGTTATGCCCTGTCCGGCATCGCGAGTCGTAAAAAGCTTTCCTTTGACGGGTTACTCGAACAATCCACACCTGATTTTGGTTTTGACGCAGATGGCATACGTGACTTCTCTGAGGCGGGAGAAGGTTGGACGTGTTCTCTTGAGGCAGGTGGTCAATTGTTGTTGCACCATCAGGGAGAATCCTACTCTCAACTCCCCGTCCCCAAAGACGCTGATGAGCAAGCACTTAAAGCTTTTGAGGAGGCTGCTGCGTCTTTCACTTCGATACGTGAATCCATCGATCAACGTCTGCAACTGAGACATCGTCGCCTTGAAGAGGCAATGTTGACAGAGCGTACGTGGACCCTGAAAGAGTGGAAAGCGTCCTATCTGGAACACCCCGTTTTACACAAAATCTCTCTTGGGATCGTTTTTTGGGATATTGGAGCGTCAAAGTCCTTTGCTGTGTCGGAGGACGCAAAGCTCGTCGATGTCGAGGGAAATGTGTACAAGCCCAAAGCCAAGACAACGATCAAAATCGCCCACGTGACAGATCTTGCGGAGGAAGAGATCGCGCTTTGGAATGCGTTTTTGCTCGAACGAGAGTGGCCCTCGCCATTTTCGCAGATGACACGTAAAGCCTATCACCTCGACAAACCCGTAAGTGCTTTTGAGGCCTTGTTTGGCGACATGGAGTACTTTTCCGATGGGAAAGAACTACGGAAGCAGACATATCGACTTGGTTACAAACCCGAACAAGTCGAAGGTCTCGTATATCAGGGGCATAAGACTGTCATGGGTGGATATCACGTGTCCATTGAGCACGATAGTTACTCTGTGAGCAGGCCCGAAGACTGGGATGATTTGAAGTTTCGTAAGATCTCTGTGCGTAAAAGTCGGGTGGGGGAGATCCCAGCGCTTGTGTGGAGTGAGCTGATGCGTGAGTTTGTCTTGATGGAGCGGACCTTGTCCTAGTAAGCGAAGACTTGCGGAGTTATGGGAGGACCTGACGCAAATGTTCGAGGATGAGGGGGGTGATGCGTTCGGGTTCTTCGAGCTGTGGGAGGTGCCCGGCGTTCATGAGCGTGATGAGTTGCGCGTTGGGGAAGAGCTGTTGGAGGCGCTTTGTATTGTCGTGAGGGAGAATCTTGTCTTTGGTTCCCCAAATGACGAGCGTTGGGATGTTGTGTTCGGCGGTCTTGATGAACTTATCTTCCATGTCAAACAGCGGCATATCCTGGCTTGTGGCGTGAAGCGCTGGCAAAAAGCCTGGATCTTTGAGTTGTCGGTCAAACATCTCGTAGTACGGTTTGAGCGCAGGGGCGTTGGGTTGGACAAAATTTCGTTTGGTGCCGATACGGATAAGTTGTTTGCCGAAGAGTTGCAGCGCGAGCTTTCCGATGCCTGGTATCTTCGCGAGCTTTGCGGCGGGTGTGGCCTTTTGTTTGATGCCAGCAGGTGCGAGAAGGCAAAGCCCATCGACTTTTTCGGGATATTGTGCGGAGAGAGATAGTGCGATCGCGCCCCCCATCGATGAACCTACGATCTGAAATGTCTCTGGGAGTTCGAGTCCTTTGACGACATCGAGGATCTGGCCCATGAACAACGCAGAGTCATATGTGACGTTTGGTTTGGCCGTTTGTCCGCGTCCGTAGAGATCGACGAGCAGACAACGTAGGCCAGCGTCTGTCAGGGGTTTGATGTTGTGCATCCAGACCAGCGAGGAGGAGGCAAAGCCGTGAATCATGATGACGAGCGGACCGTCCGCCGGTCCATGTAGTTCGTAGTAGACGTTGCCATGGGTACATGCGACAAAGTGGCTCATCTCTATTCCTTTCCATTTCGTCTTGTGGGGGAGTTGCGCAAAGTATGTGTGCTTTTCGGGGGAATGTCAAAGCCTTTCGGGGTGATGAGCGAAGCGGGAGCAGAGGGTTGGGGGAGGATTGTGCAAATCTTCTTGCAGTTTGTGGACGAACCTTCTATACAGAGGTCCACAGACCTGTCGTTGTATGGTCGCAAAAACTCTCAGACTCCTTTACGTTAGGTGGATTCGATGCAAATCATCCTCGGGCAACACGCGCTCTCACCCTTCCGTCACGAGCGTCTGCTCTCCGAATTACGTACTTGTCAGTCCAATATCTCCGATCTCTCCTGTCGTCATGTCTATTTTCTCGATCTTCCAAAACCACTCCCTGCTGACCAGCTGAACAAGCTCAAGCATATCCTGGATGTGGATCAAAGCTGTCCCGACGCGCTCCCTGAAGGAGATCTTGCGCTCGTGACGCCTCGAATCGGGACGATCTCTCCGTGGTCTTCGAAGGCGACAGATATCCTGCATTTGTGTGGCTTTTCACACGTGGAGCGGATCGAGCGAGGGGTTGTGTATCTGCTTAAAGGAGCACGCTGGAGTGATGTCGCACGCGCCAAGATCTTCGACCGAATGACCGAGCAATGTCTCTCTCTGCTCGATGACGCGAGCGGCTTGTTTCATCACGCAACACCCCAGCCCGTGCAGTCTATCGCGATCCTGGACAGAGGCATCGAAGCCCTCAAAGAGGCCAACACTGCGCTCGGTCTCGCGCTCAGTGAAGACGAGATGGTGTATCTCGTGGAGAGCTACAGAGAGCTTGGTCGAGAGCCCAATGATATCGAACTGATGATGTTTGCACAGGCGAACTCCGAGCACTGTCGGCATAAGACGTTCAACGCGGGCTGGACGATTGACGGTGAAGAGATGGAACACTCTCTGTTCTCGATGATCAAAAACACCTACGAACACCACTCGACGAATGTGTTGTCTGCGTACAAAGACAACGCCTCTGTGATCAGGGGTCATCGTGGGGGGCGTTTCTTTGCAGATGTCGAAGACAATGTCTACCGCGAACACGAAGAAGACATCCACATCCTGATGAAGGTCGAGACCCACAACCATCCCACTGGCATTTCTCCTTATCCCGGTGCATCAACGGGTTCAGGAGGGGAAATTCGTGATGAAGGAGCGACCGGGCGAGGCTCAAAGCCGAAAGCAGGTCTTGTAGGGTTCTCCGTATCCCACTTGCGACTCCCTGATGCGCCAAAGCGTTGGGAAGATCCGCTGCGTAAACCTGAGCGGATGGCGTCCTCTTTGCAAATTATGTTGGAAGGCCCTATCGGGGCGGCGAGCTTTAACAACGAATTTGGTCGACCTGCGTTGGCTGGATATTTTCGGACCTTTGAGCAAGATGTTGACTTGCCTCATGGCCGCGAGCGACGTGGGTATCACAAGCCCATCATGATCGCTGGTGGGATGGGGAACATTCGGGATCAGCACGTCGAGAAAGACGACATCCCAGAAGGGGCGCTCGTGATCGTCCTGGGTGGACCGGCGATGTTGATCGGTCTGGGAGGTGGTGCGGCGTCTTCGATGGCGAGTGGGGCGAGCGCTGCAGATCTCGACTTTGCCTCTGTGCAACGAGACAATCCCGAGATGGAGCGCCGTTGTCAGGAGGTGATCGACACCTGCTGGGGATTGGGGGAGGATAACCCCATCTACTCGATCCACGATGTCGGCGCAGGGGGGTTGTCCAACGCGCTCCCTGAGCTTGTGCACGACGCCGGACGAGGAGCGATGTTTGAGCTGCGCAATATCCCCAATGACGAACCCGGTATGAGCCCGATGGAGATCTGGTGCAACGAGAGTCAGGAGCGATATGTCCTGGCGATTGATGAGCAGATGCTACCGATGTTCGAGGAGATCTGCGATCGAGAGCGATGTCCCTTCTCGGTCCTCGGAAAAGCCACGACCAAAGAACATCTCTGTCTTCACGATCGACACTTCTCGAATAAACCGATCGATCTGCCGATGTCCGTGTTGTTTGGGAAAGCGCCTAAAATGTCTCGTGAGACACATCGGCCTTCTTATTCTCGCGAAGATGTCGACACATCAGCGTTCTCCTTGACGCAGACCGCGAAGGATTTGTTGTTGTTCCCTACAGTCGCGGCGAAGACCTTTTTGATATCGATTGGAGATAGAAGCATCACAGGGATGGTGGCGCGAGATCAGATGGTAGGGCCGTGGCAGGTCCCAGTGGCAGACGTCGCCGTGACGACGAGTGCGATCTATGCGGACTGTGGAGAGGCGATGGCGATGGGAGAACGCCCCCCTGTGGCGTTGCTCCATCCCGCTGCATCTGGACGCCTCGCTGTCGCCGAGGCGCTGACGAACATCGCAGCGGCGCGCATCGATAAGATCAGCGATATCAAACTCAGCGCCAACTGGATGGCTGCTGTCAATCATCCCGGCGAGGATGTCGCACTGTTCGATACAGTCAAGGCGTTGGGGTTGGAGCTGTGTCCTGAGCTTGATCTGACCATTCCTGTGGGGAAGGACTCGATGTCCATGCGCGCTGTGTGGGAGGAGGAGGGGGAAGCGCACGCTGTCACCGCGCCGCTTTCTCTGATTGTGTCGGCTTTTGCGCCTGTCTCTGATTGCCACAAAACTCTCACACCACAGCTCCAACGTGATGAAGAGACCTGTCTCGTCTTGATTGACCTCGGTCGTGGACAGGATCGTTTGGGTGCAAGTTGTGCCTTGCAAATCCACAACAAGCTCGGCGCGACACCACCAGACTTGGACAGCCCAGCGCTTTTGAAAGACTTCTTCGAGGGGCTTCAGACGCTCGCTGCAAAAGACAAATTGCTCGCTTACCATGACCGCTCAGATGGTGGTTTGTGGGCGTGCTTATGTGAGATGGCTTTCGCTGGTCGGTGTGGCCTGGATATCCGACTCGCCGAAGGTCGCCATGCATTTGGACAACTTTTCTCCGAAGAACTTGGTGCTGTCGTGCAGGTCCACAAGGAAGATGTTGAGGCGTTACGAGCTACCTTCGCGGGGACGTCTTTGGATGGTCAACTCTCTGTGATCGCGAATATTCGCATGGATCGTAAGATCTGTGTGCATCACGAAGAGACGTGTCTGTTGGAAGAGACGCGGGCGTCTTTGCAACAATTGTGGGGACAGACTTCCTTTGAGATGGCGAAGATTCGGGACAATGAACACTGCGCGACGCAAGAGTATGCGTTGATCGCGGACGAAGACGATCCCGGTATGCACGCATCCTTGACGTATGAGCCTGAAGAGGATATCTGCGCGCCGTTTGTGAACACAGCGCGACCAAAAATAGCGATCTTGCGAGAACAAGGCGTGAATGGTCATGTCGAAATGGCGGCGGCTTTTCATCGGGCTGGGTTTGACGCTGTTGATGTGCACATGAGTGACATTCTCTCGGAGACTGTGACATTTGATACATTTCGGGGGCTGGTCGCTTGTGGTGGGTTTTCCTATGGTGATGTTCTCGGTGCAGGAAGTGGTTGGGCGCAATCGATCTTGCAAAATACAGTGGCTTTCGATGTGTTCTCGGCGTTCTTTTCACGTGAGGATACCTTTGCGCTCGGTGTGTGCAATGGTTGCCAGATGATGGCGCAGTTGAAAGCATTGATCCCCGGAGCCGCGCACTGGCCTCGTTTTGTACGCAACACCTCCGAGCAATTTGAGGCCAGGAGTGTGATGGTTGAGGTGGTCTCTTCACCCTCTATCTTGATGGCAGACATGGCAGGTTCTCGGATGCCAATTGCAGTCGCACATGGTGAGGGACGGGCGCGATGTTCGGAGGAAGAGGCACAAGCACTGCACGACCAACAGCTCGTCTCTCTTCGTTATGTCGATCACCACGGCCAGCCGACGACACATTATCCTCTCAATCCAAATGGTTCTCCGCTCGGTGTGACTGGTTTGTGCAATGAGGATGGGCGCTTTACGATAATGATGCCCCACCCTGAGCGGGTTTTCCGTACGATCCAACATTCTTGGGCGCCTACGTCTTGGGGAGAGCACAGCGCGTGGATGAGAATGTTCCAAAATGCCCGATTGTGGGTTGGATAGTCTCTTTTGAGGCTGTTTTTGACGAAAGGTATGTTGATGACTGAACGATTGCAAAAGAGCGTCGAAGAGCTCGCGTCGATATTTTCTTCTCATTTTCCGACCTCCCGTGAAGGGGAGCGGACGATCGGCCGGGAGTCGGAGTATCCTGTTGTGCTGCCCAATGGGGACGCATTTGACGTGCAACAGTTGTGGCCTCTGTTGATCGAAAAGACAGGCTTTAGACCTCTCAAAGAGGGCGATTTAATCGTCGGTCTAGAAGGTGAAGACGCGAGCTTTTCATTGGAGGTCGGTTGGGGCACGATCGAGATCATCACGAGGCCTTGTCAACACTTGCATGAGATGTGTGCGATTCAGGACAAGACGATGGAATCACTGCTTGAGGCGGTCGATTCATTTGGTGCGCATGTCCTTGGATGTGGTATCCAGCCAAAGACACCACCGACACACGCATTGATGTCCGGAAAGAAGCGGTACGGTCTGTTGTTGGAGACGATCGGCGAGCCTTGGCTGTGGTTCGCGACGACCGCGAGTGATCAGCTCCATGTGTCTGTGGTCCGCGATGAAGTCGTCTCTTTACTCAATATTGGGAATGTCTTGGCGTGTGTGTCGATCGCTTTATGTGGCAACTCCTCCGTATATGGTGGACAACACCACGGCTTTATCTCTTCGAGAGAGGGGCAGATGAAGACGATCTCTTCGGAACAATATCGTCACGGTATGCCGGCGAGAGCCATTCGCGATATCGAAGATTGGATCGCTCTAAGCGCGCAACAACAATTCTTGATGAACAAAAAAGACGGTGTATACGAGCAGGCAGAGGGTACATTTGCCTCTTTTATCGAGGAGAATGGTGTCGACTTTGAGGCGTTCTTGATGCACGATCATTACCTGTGGAACAGCGCCCGTGCGCGGACCGCACATGGAACCATCGAGCTTCGTTCTCCCTGTCAGCAGCCCTGGCCCGAACACTACGCTGCTGCGACACTTGGGGTCGGGTTATTTGAGGCTGGTGAGGCTTTGAGCGTTTGGTTGGATGGTGTGTTAGGTGATGCGTTGTGGCCAACGATGAGAGCGTATCATCACGACGTTATCCACAAGGGTTTGGCAGCAGATGAGCCCTTTGAAGGGTTTTTGCGAGGTGTGTTGGAGCGCTGTGAAGCGGCGCTTGTTGCGAGGGGATTTGGAGAGGAGTCGCTGATGGCACCGCTGTGGAAGCGCCTTGAAGCCAAACAGAACCCGGGTCAACAGGCACTCGCTGTTTTTGAAGAGGGTGGGATGGAAGCGCTGATCCCATTCCTCGCGATTCGCTAGGTATCTTGTTTCCCTGAGAGTTTACGCGGCGTGCAGCTCGATATGTGTTTTAGGTGGACGTGTGAGGGGGAGGTATTTGGGGGTGGGGAGGTCGCCTTGTAAGGTGGGGCGTAGATTGTGTTTGTCGAGGTAACGTGTTGCGCTGACGATAAATTGTACACCTTCGAGGAGCGCGAGATGGTAGCCCAGGCAGAAGTGAGGGCCACCACCAAACTGCACAGACTCCAGTGGCCCCGGACGTTTCTCTCTTCCCAGCCAACGCTCAGGTTGAAAGGACAGTGGATCTGGGTAGGCTGCGGCATCTTTGGACAATGATATCAACGAAGCGACGACACGGGTGTTCACAGGGATTGTGTGTCCATAGATCTCCATCTCTTCCGCGACACGACGTGGTGGGAGCAAAGAGACGGGGGGATATAAGCGTAGACACTCTCTGAAGACGGCCTCTGCGAGGGGATAGGACGCCATTGTTTTGGGAGTGATCGGTTCGTTGGGGGATTGTCTGACCTCTTCGAGGAGCAGATCCCAGTGTTTGGGGGAGTGGGAGAGATGAAGCATCACCCAGGCGAGGACGGAGGCGGTTGTCTCGTGTCCTGCGAGCGCGAGGATACGAAGGTTGGCGAGCAGCTCTTTGTCTTCGAGACGACGACCTCTTTCATCAGCGCCGTGTGCGAGCGCACCGAGCATACTTTGTGTGTCACTCTTCTCACGGGCCTGCTTGACGAGGACGCTAAAACGTTCGTCCATCCACTCCTGTGCTTTTTTGGACTTCCACTTGGGGGAGCCTGGGAATTCAAACGGGAGGAGCATTCCAGGGCCGATAAACTCCGAGAATTTCTTGCGCCACAGAGGTAGATCTGCCCCTTCAATGCCGAGGATGCGGAAGATCACGTCGAGCGCAAAGACGTTGGTGATGTGGTGGATATCGAGGGAGGCGTCATCCTCCCAGCTTTCGAAGTGCTCTTCGACGACATCGTAGATCATCTTCCCGATGTCAGCGGCGTTGATACCTTTGGGGGTGAAGGGACCATTCATCGCGCCACGCATACGCCTGTGCTCTGTACCATCGTTGACGAGGAGCGTGTGTCCGGTGATATGAGGGACTTGTTTGTCGAGCAGGTCAGAGCGTGTGGCTTTGTTTTTCATGATGGTGTGGGCTTCTTCGCCTGTGACCACGATCGACCAAATGCCAAAGCCCATGTTGATCCAAAAGACCGGTCCGAGTGTCCTCTCCATCTCCAGCAAGAACGCATGTTGTTCCTTTGCAATAACACGCATATGTCCAAGCAAGGGCCATCTTCTCGGAGCAATAGGGATACTGGGGACCATCTTGGGAGTGATCATTCTGTTCCTCGTTTGTTGTGGGCTATGGTACGTGTGGTCTTTGGGCCACGACAAGTCGATAACATCGTCTCGTTCTTTGTTTCTATAGAACGTGTTCTAGTATATGCGGAGTTTGTAGGATATTGTCAATGGAGGAGGGGGAATTTGTGGCGTTTTTTGTAAAAGAGGGAGTGTTGTTTTATTTTTTTTGTGCGGCTTGGAGTTTGGGGGAGCTATCTTTTTGCCATCGCTTCATGGCTTTGACGACGAGGGGATGTTTTTTGACCCATTTTTGTTTGAGCGCTCTTTGGATACCTTTCATCGTCTTGAAGGGCCATCCTTTTTGGATGATATTGACAAACCATGCGGGAAGCCATCCTTTAGGGTCACCGTGGATTTCGGCGCGCATAAAGGTCTTTGTCCCGTTGGAGATGGGTTTGAGGATGTACAGGCTGTATGCCATACGGGCACGGACGCCGACGGTCTTTGGGGCATTTTTGTGTTTGACAGATTTCGAATGCCAGAGGATGCGCTTGCGTTTATCGTCGAACCGGAGAATGTTATCGTAGACAAAGTCTCTGTGTGCGGCGGGCCATGGGAGGGCAAAGTGGGCATAAATGATCTTTTTGGTCGCGGAGATGTCGTCGACGATGGTCATTTTTTTGAGGCTGTCGACCCATTGTGTTTTGTGCTTGACGTCATTGAGCAGGTAGATCACCTTGGAGAGTGGAGCGTCGAGAATCGCGTCACCACGGACGGCGATAAGAGGGCTGTTTTTGACCTTCATGGTGTAGACTTTGATGCCTTGGCGGCTTTTGATCAGCTTCCATTTCCCTTTGAGCTTGGCACTGGCGTGAGGACTCCAAAGGATGATGCTTAGTGCAATGGTGAGAACCATCACGAGCTGTGGGCGCCATCTTTGCATACGAGTCTCCTTTCGTTTGCGCTCCCTTTGCGATGGAGTGCGAGTGTACATACATTCAATGTTGTGACCATTTCCCCATCTATTGTAATGACGTTTTAAAAAAAAGACCACCCGTGAACACGGATAAGTCACGGAAAAAACTTGATTTCACTTTTGTTTTCGTTTGTGTGGATGATTTCTTTTTCGGTGTTTTTTTTGTGGGATGAGGGAGACTTCCTGTAGATCTGCACCTGATTGACGAAGACATACCACTTGCGAAGGAGGCCAGTGTGCACAGAATCACTGTCGAACGTTTGAAAGAGTCGGAGTTCTTTTCCGGACTGACACCCGATATGTTGACGTATTTATCAGGTGAATTTGAAGTCAGAGATTACACCCACGGGGAGGAGCTCTTCCACCAAGGGGACGCACGTGAGGCGATTTACCTCATTTTGGACGGAGAGGTCGATCTTATCGATAACTCACAGGAGAGAGTGCGTCGGTACGTCACGTGCGAAGCGGGTGTCGCGCTCGCCGAGACGTGTATCCTCGATCCCGAAAGTCCGCACTCTCTGACCGGGCGCGCTGCGACGGATGTCGTCGCCGCGCGATTGACCAGCGACCATCTCGAACACATCAAAGAGAAAAATCTGCCCCTTTATACGGAGCTGCTCATCGCAGCCGGTCGGCTCTTGACGAGACGTATGGCCAACGCGAGTCGGGCATCTCGTGGACGTGGCGCTGCGACGCGTATGGGGCACACACGTCTTGAGCACGACTTACTCGGTGAGCGTGAGATCCCTGGCAACGCCTATTGGGGCGTGCAGACACTGCGCGCCGTCGAAAACTTCGACATCTCGAACATTCGACTCGATCACTTCCCCGAATGGATCGAAGCTCTCGCCGTGATCAAGCGCGCATGTACAAGAGTCAATTGTCGCCTCGGTGATCTCGATAAAGAGCGCTGTGATGCGATCGTACAGGCCTGTGATGAGATTCGGAAAGGTTGGTGGCATGGTCACTTTGTCGTCGATATGATCCAGGGCGGCGCCGGTACAAGCACCAACATGAACATCAACGAAGTCCTCGCCAACAGAGCGCTTGAGATCCTCGGAAAGAAGAAGGGGCAGTACGAGTTTTTGCACCCCAACACACACGTCAACATGAGTCAATCGACAAACGACGTGTATCCCTCCTCGATCAAAATCGCCATCCTTAAAATGATGCTCAACTTCTCCGCTGAGGTCGAAAAGCTCGCCGACTCATTTGCCCGCAAAGGTGAAGAGTTCAAAGACGTGATCAAGATGGGACGTACACAGCTACAAGACGCTGTCCCTATGAGTCTTGGGCAGGAGTTTATGGCCTGGAGTCGAAATATTCGCGAAGGTGCACGTCGTATTGAGTTGGCTGTTGAGACGCTGCGTGAGCTGAATATCGGTGGGACCGCGATTGGTACAGGGATCAATACAGATCCTGAGTACGCGAACGCGGTCGTCAAAGAGCTCAACAGGCTCCTCGACTTCGACGTCGCGCTGTCTCAAGATCTCGTCGAAGAGACACAGGATACGAGTGGTTTCGTCGAGCTTGCAGGTGTCTTCAAGATGTTTGCGGTCCGACTCTCCAAGATCTGCAACGATCTGCGCTTGCTCTCAAGTGGACCTCGTTGTGGGATCAACGAGATCAATCTGCCCAAAGCACAGCCTGGTTCGAGCATTATGCCTGGGAAGGTCAACCCCGTCATTCCTGAGGTCGTCAACCAAGTGGCCTTCCAGATTATCGGTCTCGATACTTCCGTGGCGCTGGCCGCTGAAGCTGGTCAACTCGAACTGAACGTCTTTGAACCGCTGATCGCCTTCAACTTGTTTACATCGATTCGTATGTTGTTGCGGGCGATGGAGACCTTGCGGGTTCGTTGTATCGATGGCATCACAGCCAACGCAGAGCGCTCTCGGGCGATGGTCCTACAGTCGATTGGGATCGTCACCGCGCTCAACCCCTATCTCGGGTATGAGAAGACCTCGAAGATCGCACAAGAGGCGCTTGAAACAGGTCGCTCTGTTGGTGATCTCGTTCTTGAGAAGGGATGGATGACGGAGGATGAGGTGGAAGAAGCTCTGCAGGTCGAGTCGATGATTAAGCCCCGACGAAAAGGTCGAAAAGCTTAAGAGAGCAGATGTTTCAGAGGGGGGGGATTAAAATTGGTCGAGGAGGTAACGCAGAAGGTCTGTTGAAGTGACGAGACCTTCGAGTTCACCATCATCATTGACGACGGGCAGTGAGTGGAATGTGCCTTCACTCAGGATGGTGACAGCGTCGCGGATGGTGCTTTTGTCCTTGATCGAGGTGATCTCTTCGCTCATGACTTTCTCGATCGTGAATTGTTGATCGAGGATGACATCCGTCATGTGTTGGTTGGCTCCGTACTGCTCGAAGCTCAAGCGCATCATATCTGTTGCGCTGATGATACCGATCAATTTCTTTCCACTGACAACTGGCACGTGATGGTAAGGCTTCTCCGAGAGCATTTTACGAACATCACTCAGCTTTTGACCTGTGTGAACGGTCTCAACGTCTGCGGTCATGATCTTGCGGATGGGTGTATTTTTCTTCATGAGATATACCTTTCTTGGACGAGATGTCCGGATCTTAGGCTCTAATGGGTTTGTGGTGGACTTCCACCACAATGGCTTATGTTGGGGAGCATATACAAGGGAGAGGGAGGTGTATTGATGCAGGCGAGACGAGGAGTTGATCTATGTCAATTCTTGGTAGGGCTACAGGAGCCACAGCGCGAGACGGAATGTGACAAAGGAGGAGATGTAAGCCATCGCAGTCATCGAGAAAAAAGATATCGTGGGCCACTTCCAGCCGCCTGTTTCGCGCTTCATGACAGCGAGCGTGGAGAAGCACTGAAGCGCGAAGATAAAGAACACGAGCAGAGAGAGCGCGACCGCGAGCCGTTCCTTCTGTGTGACCTTTTTGAAGCCCGGTGGGTTGAGTTGTTTGGGTAAGTTTTTGGTCAGCGCTTTGATGTCATCGCCTTCCATTTTGATGGCGTATGTTTGTGCCATTGTGGCGACGATGACCTCGCGTGCTGCGATCGATGCGACGAGGCCTACACCGATCTTCCAGTCGAAGCCGAGCGGCGCGATGACTGGCTCGATGGTTTTTCCGAGCGTCGCCGCGACGCTCTTCTCCAACTTGTAAGCCTGTACGGCTTGTGCGCCTTGCTTTGTCACGGAGGCTGGAGGGGTTGGGTTGGGGAAGTTGAGGAGCACCCACAAGATGATAGACGCACCCAAAATCAACGTCCCTGCACGCCGAATGAAGCTGGAGACAGGCGTCCAGACTTCTCGCGCCATCGTGTTTAACGTGGGAAGTCGGTAGGGCGGCAGCTCGATATAGAAGGGCAATGTCTGCCCGTGCATCGGACCCTTACGCAAGACAAACGCCAACAACAACGCGCTCAAGGCTCCAATGACGTAAAGGCCTAGCATCACGAGTCCTTGGAGGTTAAAGAACCCCCACACAAGCTGAGCCGGGATGAACGCTGTGATCAGCAGTGTGTAGACTGGCAATCTCGCCGAACATGTCATCAACGGAGAGACGAGGATCGTGACGAGGCGACTGCGTTGGTCCGGGATGCTTCGTGCCGCCATAATCCCTGGGATCGCGCAAGCGTACGATGAGAGCATCGACACAAAGGAGCGCCCATCGAGTCCCACACGTCCCATCAGACGGTCGATCAAAAAGACTGCGCGGCTCATGTACCCACTCTGTTCGAGGAGCGAGATCAACATAAACAGCAAGGCGATCTGTGGGATGAAGACAACCACACCACCTACGCCAGCGACGACGCCGTCGATCAAGAGTTTGCGAAACCAGCTGTCTGGGAGATATTGTAAGAGCTTGCCGACTTGGAGGACTGACTGCTCCATAAGATCCTGAACAGGCGCAGCCCACGCAAAGATCGATTGAAAGAAGAACACCATCACCGCCGCGAAGATAAACAATCCCCACACAGGGTGGAGCAGGACACTGTCGAGCCTGTCCGTGAGAGGCGTTCCTTTTGTCGGTGGCTGGTAACACGTTGTGAGCAAGGCATCACCCCAGACAAAACGCTCTTCCGCGGAGTGAGGGATCTCCGTTTTGGGTGCCTTGCGAGACCAGTCCTTTGGTGTATCGAGGAGCTTATAGAGATCGTCGAGGCCGATGCCTTTGTTGCCTACAATGCCGATAACAGGGATGCCCAGCTCGGCTTGTAGCGCTTTGGGGTTGACTTTGCCGCCCCTGGCTTTGAGCTCGTCGATCATCGTAAGGACGAGCGCAACAGGCTGCTCCATGCGCAAGAGCAAGTCGCCCAATTGGGGAAGTGTCCGCGAGAGGGTGGTGCTATCTGCGATAAATAAGACCCCCTCTGGTCGGGGAGGAGGGGAGAGCTTGCCTTCCAATACATCGACCGTGACTTGCTCTTCAGGGGAGAGAGTTTCGAGGCTGTAGGTGCCGGGCAGGTCTGTAATGGTGATGTGTTGTCCGTTAGGGCGAGTGATTGTACCTTCGTGTCGTTCGACGGTGACCCCTGGATAATTCGCGACTTTGGAACGAAGCCCTGTCAGTGCGTTGAAGAGTGTGGACTTTCCGGAGTTTGGACTCCCGACAAGGGCCAGTTGAAAGGCCGAGTTTGTCGATGATGCGCTCATGCGGCAGCTGCTCCTTCTTCGTACACTTCTACATGGATGTCTTTTGCTTCACTATTGCGCAAGCAAAAGCGGCTACCGCGCACTTCGTACTCGACGGGGTCCGAGAAGGGTGCCTTTTGGCGACACACGACCACGCTCCCTGGAACAAACCCCAGATCTCTCAGACGTGCCGAAAAGACTCCTTGGGAGACAGCTGCGATACGCGCGCGCTCTCCGGTCTTGAGAGTGGACATGGGAAATGACTCGTGGTTCGAAGATACAGAGCTTTCAGCCATCTCTTTGCACCTTTCTTTCGCACCCCTGTGGAGCATCAAACGTGGGCTTGTGCTTGTGGTGTGCGTTGGATGTGATTTTTTCTCTTCCGTGGTGTGTTTGCGCGTTGAAGATGTCCGGTGTTCTCGAATCTGTCGACCAACGCGCAAGCGCATCACTGAAGGCTTCTTTTCAATAGAGAGACACATAGGTGTCACTTCGGTGCCAAAGTAGCAAGAAGACACCTCTACGTCAACAATGTATGATGGGTGGGAGTGTTTTGTGTCTCGTTCTTTTTGGAGGCGTTCAAGGGTCTTTTTGAAGGATGAGCGTGTTGAGGGAGTGGGATGCTGCTTCGAGTGCTGGAGAGAGGGGGGCGTCGCTGATCAACAGGAGGGGGATGGCACAAGTCCTGACGTTTTGCGCGAGCTCGTTAAACAAAAATCCCCATGAGTCCATGTCTTCTTGGATGTGGACACTTAGGAAGTCAGGTGGGTGTTCATACAACAACTGCACACCAATCGAAGGGTGTTCACAGCTGCGAAGTTCGATATCAGGTCCACAACTCCAGTGGTACAAGTATTGCCACTCTGGCTGTGGAATGTCCTCTCCGATCAACAGGATAGAGACTGGATCTTCTTGTGGCTGCCTCGCTGTCTTTAACCACTTTGTCCAAAATGTTCGGTCTTGTGGAGGGCTTTGGTAGCCTGGAAGGTGGATGATGGTCTGGCCTTCCTGCTCCATAGCTCTGGAGAGCTCGATGATGGGTAGGTACTGTGTGCTCTCTTGATGTCGAATGAATTGGAAGAGGAGCTTGCGTACTTTTTCTTGGGCTGGGGGGAGAAATGAGATCGCGGAGGGAGAAAGTGATGCAGCCTCTGCCCATACCTGGTGTAGTGAGTAGGAGACCTTTGTCTCGAAGCCGAGTTGACCGAGGTATCGCAAAAAAGAAGAGGAGAGTGGTCTCTCTTGATCGTGAAAATGCAGCAGCAATTGCTCCACAGGGTGCTGTATATCGAGCACTTCGTCATCGTCAAAGGTGAACCCAAACAGGTTCTCTTCCTCTTTTTTGTGAGGCATGTTCCCGACGGGGACGGCTATAAATTGACCTGATTGTACGAGCTCAAGTTGCTTTTGGGAGATGTCGCTAAAGACCTGTTCATCGACAGAAAAGGATTCAAATGAGCCTGATTTATCGGCGTAGACTTCGGACAGTTTATTTTGAGCCGCGCGATGTGCTGAGAGGGGGGCAGCCTGGAATGGTGGGGTCTTTGATGGTAGATGAGGGCTGTGTGTGAGTGTTGGGATGTCCGGGGTCGTAGAGGCGCGCTCTTCTGTTTGCAGGAGGGGTTGTTGGAGTGGTGTTAACGTTCGCTGTGTCGCGTCTGGGGTGGTCGACTCTGCTGTGTATGAGGGGGACAAAAAGGGTGTCGCGCGTGAAAGCTCCTGAGACGGGGTCAGCTCCTCTGCCGGAAAGAGCGCGTCGTGTTCACCTGTGAGCGCATCTGGTGACGCGATGAAGTTGGATTGATGATGAGCCTGTGGGAGGGAACCCCACGTCCCCAAGTGGAGGGCGAGTCCCTGCGCGGCGAGCTCAAATGCAAGGACATCTTCTTGTGCACATGTAGGATCGTCCGCGTTCGCGACCAATAACCCTTGGTAGTGCTTGTGTTGGAAGGGGGCGAGCCAGAGATAACCTGTGTCGACATCAAGAAGCTGATCCAAGTCGATGATGCCCGACACAGGCTCGGAGCCTGCCTGAACAATTGAAAATGTTTCGGATGTGGAGCTTGGGGGCAAGTGTTCGTTGGTGTGGTGTTGTAGGTGTCTCTTGTGGATATCCCACGATGAGAGCGTCTGGTTTGCGACATCAAACACAAGGACAAAGAGTTTTGTGGGGGGAGTGAGCAGGCAACCAGAGAGGAGAAGGCCCAATACTTCGCTCTCCCAAACAGGTTGTCTGTTGAGCTCTTTAAGGAGATCTGTGAGTCCCAAAAGGCACAATTGTTGGCTTTTTAACAAAGGTCAAGCTCCTGCTATGTACATGTTGCCTGTACGTTGGTCTCTACGCCGCGCAATGTAAATTGTACGAGGGTTATCTTTCTTTCGCAACCATCAAAAAAGAGCTACATACTTGCAAACGCAGCGGCTCCTAGCAATCCGGGGTTGGGATGTGTGATGATAGAGATGGGGATTTGTTCGAGGACCTCTTCGTACCGTCCTTTGTCTACAAATGCGCGTTCAAACGTATCGGACGCAAAATCTTTTCCTGCGAGTAAAGTCGCGAGACGTTTCGCGAGTCCCCCGCCGATATACACACCACCAGTCGTCATCGAAGTGAGCGCGAGATTACCCGCGCGGCTACCCAGGATCGAGGCGAGCATTGTGAGGGCTGCGCGTGCAAGAGCGCAGGGGGGCACTTCATCATAGGCGGCAGCCACAACCGCAGGCGCGATCGCTTGTCCTGATGTTTGACAGGTTGTCCACCACGATGGCGTTGGATTTGATGACAGTAAAAACTCCATCAATGTCGGTAGTCCTAGACTTCCCGAACACACACGTTCATGACTTACGTGACCATATCTCTCTCGTGCGAACGCCAAGAGCGCATCTTGTTGTTCATTTTGTGGTGCAAAAGAGGTATGTCCACCTTCCGAGGCGACCGCTGTGTAACCCTCTTTGGTTGGGACGAGTAGGGTTGTCCCGAGTCCTGTCCCCAAGGCGAGGACGCCGACGCAGCCATTGTCTGCTGCGTTGCCGGCCTTTGCCTCGACTCGTTCGTCTTCTCGCAGAAAGGGAACGGCGTAGGCCATCGCTTGCATGTCGTTGATCAACGTACAGGATTGCAGGCCAAATCTTTCTCGCAACCCTGCCGATGAGAAGGACCAACCGAGATTGGTCATCGTCGTAGATTGGTCGATCACAGGACCAGCAACACCCAATACTGCTTGTTCGATGTGTGCGCCTGTTTGTTCAAGAAATTGTTCGATGGCGTGTTCGAGATGGTCGACATCTTTGCTCGCGAAGTGTGTGCTGTGTTGGATCTCTTGGGGGGAATCTTTTGGGTGATACAACCCCAAACGAGTGCCTGTTCCGCCGATGTCGCCGACGAGGATCATATCTTTTGCTCCTGCTGTGTGTGGGTGGGACTACTTGATCCCTTTAAAAATAAAAACGGCGCTTTTGCCCTGATGGGAGTAATTTTTGGTGCCGACTTGTAACAGCCCTGGATGTTCTCCGGCAAAGTAAAAGTCCTTGCCCTGGTATGATGTACTGTCCAACCATATCGCTGTTGAGCTGCTGTTGAAGAAGAACTTCGACCAGGTTACGTTGCCGCTGGCATCGAATGAAAGACTTCCATACTCCGTAGAGCGCGATGTTGAAGAGCCGTACGTCGTGTTGTTGATGGAGAAGCTCTCTTCGATACTGAGATGGACGTAAAGCGATGTCCCTTCTGTACGTATCTCTTGAACGTCCAGATCACCGTATTGCTTTACTTTGAGTTGTACATCCCACAAGGCTGTCCCTGTGGGGGAGACCTTGGCGATCAAACCATCGTACTCGGCGTACTGTGTTTTGTTGTACGTTTTCCCATCAAAGGTCAATTGGCCTGTATAGGAGATGGAGAGATAGACGGCGTTTTTGTCGGCTGTGACGTTGGGAACATTGATCCGATTAAATTGCCCTCCACCGACGACATACTTCTTGTGCCACGAGACTGAACCCTGTGTATTGACCGCGAGGAGGATACCCGCTTCGTCACCTGTGTGGGTGATCTTGGTGTTGTTGAATGTAAATTCTTTTTTGGATTCCAGGGTGATGTAGAGTGTCGTCCCATCTGTCGCCATGTAAGCCCACCCGACACTTCCGTTGGTTTCGTGTCCTTGCTTGAGCCACTTCAGTCCCCCTGATGTGTCGTACTTGGCGACGTAGATGTCATTTTTGCCTTTGAGCGTCAGGGTGTTTGCATCGACAGTGATAGGACCTGCCATCTGTCCGAGGAGATAGACATCGTTGTTGTGGATGAGGTGGGTGCAGTAGTATTCATCTGAAGTGCTACCGATGTGCTTGCTCCACAAGAGCTGACCGCTGTCGTTCAACTTGACATGGAACAGGTCACGACTCCCTAAGCTCGTGAAGGTTTTGTTGTCGAGGGTGATGCTATTTTGAAAATGTCCAGAGACGTACAACCCTTTCGTTGTTGGGGTGATCTTGAAGACATCATCTCGTCCAGTGCCACCATATTGACGGAACCAGATGATGGAGCCGGTTTTGTCGAGCTTCGCGATAAAGATGTCGTCAGCGCCGACGCTCGTGAGGTTGTTGTTACCGAGTGAGACTGTCCCCTGGAATGTACCCGCGAGATAGACGTTGTTTGCGTCAGCGGCAATATCGCGGAGATTGAGCGAGCTGGAGGCGCTCGTGATGTTGAGCATCCACGTACAGACCTCGTCGATACGACCGTCACAGTTGTCGTCTCTTCCGTTGCACGTTTCGGTGTTTGTGTTGGCATTTGCGCACACGCCGTTGCAGCAATTTTTGCCGCTTGTGCAGGCTTGATTGCAGGCCCCACAGTGTTGTGAGTCTGCTCTCGTGTCGACACAACTGCTTCCACAGAGGGTGGTTGGGGATGCACATGTCGTCGTGCAGATGCCTGATTGACAAGCCTCACCTGCTTTGCATTTGAGACCACATCCACCACAATTGTTGATGTCAGAGAGGATGTCTGCGCAGATGGCACCACATTGGGTCTTTGCGCAGTATTGCTGGCACACTCCTCCGACACAAGCGTTGCCACGACAAGACGTGTTACACGTGCCACAGTGGAGCGAGTTGGTTTGCAGGTCCACACACGCGCTCCCACAGAGTGTCTGGGAGGGGGGACATGTTTTGGTCTTACACGCACCGCTTTGACATAGCTCTCCAGCCTTACAAGTCTTTCCACAGCTTCCGCAGTTGTTTACGTCCACAGACGTATCCACACACACGTTCGCGCAGACTTGTTTGGGGGTGAGGCACGTGCTTTTGCAGAGACCACTTTGGCAGGCTTCGTACGTTTTACAAGCAGTCCCACAGCTCCCACAATGTGTATTGCTCGTCTGTAAATCGACACAATCGTTACCGCAGAGTGTCTGGGAGGGGGGACAGGTTTTGGCTTTGCAAGCGCCGCTTTGACATGTCTCTCCGGCTTTACAGGCATTGTTACATGCGCCACAGTGGTTGGCGTCTGTTGTTGGGTCCACACAGTTGGTTCCACAGGCGACTTGTGGGGCGTTACATTGTTTGGGACCACAGAGTCCGACATTGCAGACCTCGCCGGCTTTGCATGGGCTGTTACAAGCACCACAATGGAGGGGGTTTGAGACTGTATTCACACATGTCGTACCGCACTTTGTCTCGGGTGCTTTGCAACCATCTGGTGTGAGGCATTTGCCGCTCTGGCATGTCTCTCCGGCTTTACAGGCATTGTTACATGCGCCGCAGTGGTTGACGTTTGTTGTTGGGTCTACACAGTTGGTTCCGCATTCTTTTGGTCGCTGTGTTGGGCAACCTTGGTAAATACACAGCCCTTGTACGCAGCTTTCGGATTCTTTGCAGGCCCGACCACACGCACCGCAGTGTTTGATCTCGGATTGGATATCGACACACTGTGTTCCGCAAAGTGACATCCCTGTCGCACATGAACATGTCCCTTTGCTACAGATCTGTGTGGCGGGACAGGCTGTCCCACAACTTCCGCAGTGGGAGGGGTTGCTGTCGACGCCGACGCAAGCACCATAACATTCTGTTTTCCCAATCCCTTGGCACTTGCTTACACATGTCCCTTGGTCACAGAGTTCGTTGTTGGCGCAGGCTTTTTGACAGGCACCACAGTGAAGTCTGTGTGATGATGTGTCGACACAAAAGCCATTGCAATCTTTTCGGCCTGTCGGGCAGACGCAGACTCCTTTGTCGCATCGTTGTCCCTTCTTACAGGCCGCACCACAGGCTCCACAATGTGCTGTGTTGCTCTGTGTATCGACACAGCCGCCATAACATGCCGTCGGTGTGCTCTGTGGACAACGGAGAATGCACTTTCCACCTGAACAGATCTCGCCTTTTTTACACTGGAGACCGCAGCTTCCACAGTGTGAAGGGTGGACATCTGTGTCGACACATTCTCCTGTGCACTCTGTTTGTTGGGAGGGACAGGCACATTGCCCTGATTGGCAGACTTGATCGTTTCTGCAGCCGTTGCCACATGTCCCGCAATGTAAGGGGTTTTGATGGGTGTCGACACAGCCGCCATAACAGGTTGTTGGAGTGGACTTGGGGCAGGACTGAATACAGGCTCCAGATGCACAGACAGAGCCTGTTTTACAGGCATTGCTACACGCGCCACAGTGCTTGGCGTCGATCGATGGATCGATACACCGACCATCACACAAGAGCATCCCTGCAGGACATTGACATGCTCCTGCGAGGCAGACTTCGCCGGGCTGACAGGTTTTGTCACAGACACCACAATGGGATGGATCGTTGGAGGTGTTGGCGCAAGCGTTTTGGCAGGCTGTGGGGGTAAGCGCAGGGCATTCGCTGACACATCGCCCCGACGCGCAGCGGGTGTTTTGTGGGCAGGTGTTGCCGCATGAGCCGCAGTGTGTGCCATTCGCTTTGAGATCGACACAATCTTTGCCACATCTGGTGAGGCCGCTTTTGCATTCGCAATCGCCGTTGATACAGACCTCATCTACCTGACATTGTTTCTTCTCTAACTCTTTACATACCCCCCATTTTCCTTGCACTGTGCAGACCTGTTGTCCTCGACTACAGTATGTCGTGCTTTGTAGTTGACAGGTCTGTGTGCTGCCTGTTTTGCAGGCCTGACAACGTTGCTGAATGCAATAGGGAGCTGCGGGATCCTCACAGTGTTTGTCTTGGGTACAGGTCACACAACCATATTGACCGGCACAGTGCGTGTTTGTTGGGCAGTCTTGGTCTGTACCACACACACATTGGTTGTCTTTGGTGCATCGTTGGGTGGGAAGTGCAGGGGTTTGGCAGTGGTCATCTCGGATACATCTGACGCACTCCCCAATGCCTGGAGAGACTTCGATGCATCGGTCTGGAGGGCAGTTGGTGCAGAGCTCCGTTTTTTGGATGTATCCTCCTCCACAGCCTATTTGTAACCACAGGAGGGAGAATATCAGTAAACGTAAAAGTTGTGTAAAGTGATGCATATACCAGTCTCCAGATGAGATATGTGACGGTCCTATGGTATGCTGTATGTACTGAAGCGTCAATTGAATTTGTGTTGTAGGGGGATAAAAAGTGGGGGGTTGTAGGGTGTGGGCGTGATGGCCTTTCCAAGTGACCCTTGGTTGTGGTATCCATGCCCAACTCGATTACTCATGTCTACCACGAGGTGTTACATGCCATTACCGCCGTTAAAAAGCTCCGGTTCGCCGATAAAACGTTTCTTTAGTGTACTCAAAGGTCTGTTGTCTGCAGGGGTCCTGTTGCCCTTGTTGGTTGGGATCAACGTTTTGCAGATGATGAGCTTTGTGCTGATCAAGCCGCTCTCTGATGATTTATTTCGTCGATTTAACCGTGGCTGTGCGGCCTTTTGGTGGGGGCTCTCGTACAAGTGGGCGGGGTGGTATGGCACGGAGATTGTCGTCAGTGGCGATGAACTTCCGCCTGAAGAGAACGCGATGTTGGTCGCCAATCACCAGGAAGCGCCAGACATTCCGATGTTGTTTCCGATCGCTTACAGAGCGGGTCGCATTGGTGACTTAAAATGGTTTGTGAAGAATATCCTTAAGTATGTACCAGGTGTTGGTTGGGGGATGGTCTTTTTGGACTGTATCTTCGTCAAGCGCAATTGGACCTCTGACAAGGATTATATCTCGTCGATCTTTGAGCGGATTATCACCAAAAAGATCCCCGTGTGGATCATCTCTTTTGTCGAAGGGACGAGGATTCGGCCCAAAAAGCTCGAGCGCAGCAATGAGTACGCCGAAAAAGCAGGACTCACACCGACAAGACATGTTTTGCTGCCACGTACCAAAGGATTTAGTGCGACAGTGAACGCACTGCGTCCCCATCTCGACGCTGTTTACGATATTACGATCGGGTATGTTGATGGTGTTCCCTCGGCCGCGCAATGGTTTCAGGGGGATGTCAAGAAGGCCTATCTGCACGTAAAACGTTACCCTCTTGAGACACTGCCGACCGACGAAGAAGAGCTGTCACAGTGGCTTCTCGATCGCTTTTACGAAAAAGACGAGCGTTTGGAGACTTTCTATGAGACGGGTGAGATGTCTTAAAAGAGGTGAGTGTTGTAGAGGAAAACGCGCAGGAGCTATGAACACCCCTTAAGCAAACTTGGTGCTCCCCCTCAGTGGAGCCTCTTTGAGGCCATTTCTATCGCGCTTCGCTCTCGATTTGCTTTGCAGGTGAGCGATTACGCCCCCTTTTTTCCACAACATTTTTTGAATTTCTTGCCACTACCACATGGGCATGGTTCGTTGCGTCCGACCTTGGGGGTCTCTCTTTTGATGGGTTTGGGAGCGACGATTTCACCATCTTCGAAGTACCATTGGCCTTCGATTTTGGAGAAGGTAGCGCGTTCGTGGTGGCTGTGACGCATTCTTTTTTGTGCGTACTTTGCGATAAACTCGACGACACCTTCGCTGTCTTCTTCGCCACCGGCCTCTGTGGAGACGATCTCAAGACCGTACCACTCGGATTCCGCAGCCCACTTGCGGGAGTTTGCTTCGTCGTAGTCTTCGCGCTGATCGGGGTGTGTCGTGGAGAGGATGTAGTCCATCTCGACCTGAGTGTAGGCTGAGTAGCGTGAACGCATCAGCTCTTCTGCTGTTTTGGCGTGACGCTCTCCCTTGATCAAAGGTCCACAACATTCGGTGTATAAGGCATCCAATCCACAAGGACAGGGCATCTGTTCCATCACTCTATTCTCCATTGTTCTTTATGATATCATTCTTCATTGAAAAAACGAACGGCACATCCAAGCAAATTCCAGACAAAAGCGCAAGACTGAAACGCACAAAGTGACCTTTTTTGCTCCCTGCGCAAAGGTCTATGTCCTGATAATGTGGGGATTTCAGATGTATACAGTGGGGAGCGAAATTGATGTGGAGGAGTTGTGTTGAGGAGAGGGGTTATGCGCGTCGAGTGTCGACAACTCGGTGAATGCTGCTGTAGGGATCGTATGCATCATCTCCCTTGTCTTCGCTCTTGGCGGGTGCTTTTCCAAGCATCAACGCGCCTGCGATGATCAGTGGGATCAAGAGCAATCCGGCTTGTAAACCAATACGTTGCCACAAGACATCACGCTGAAGGAAGCGCGTCTGGAGGGCCAAAAGGACCATCGGGACGACCAACAGAAAGGCGCTCGCTGTGTGCAAGTTGGCTTCGAACTTTCCGATCGCTGCCAGTCCCACACTGAGGACGATAAACACAGGAGCAACTCCACGTGAGAGAGAGAGAGATTTACCGATGCGCGCACCAAACCAAGAAGAAACCCACCATATTCCGATGCCAGAGACCAAAGCGCCACACAATTGGGCGAGCTTTGCGCTCTCCGCAAGAACCAGCACAATACTCAAACCCAGCGCGTAGAGCATGTATGTCCACGCGGTGTGAGTGTCTGTTTGCTCGCTCGTAGCGTCTTCAGTGAGGAACCAAAAGAGTGTCCCAAGCCCAGCCATCAACGAGATGTTGAGGGCTGCCTTACCTGTTGTCCACGTTCCTGCCGCCACGATGTATCCAAACATGAGGTAGCCGACGATGCCCAAAAAGACAACGCGAACAAGCCACTTGACGATGGTTGGTAACTTCAAAAACGACTCCAACGCAGCCAAACCCACCGCAAACACCGCACACCAAAACAAGCGAGGGATTGAGCCTGTTGTTGTCATGGAGGGGAACTGCAAGAGACCAATGTGCCCTGCCGCATATGCTGCTGCCAGAGCGAGACCTCCAAACCATGACCACGTACTGGTGGTCGTTTGCTCTTCGTCTGAGGGGGATGATTTGGTGAATACAAACATATTGACTGCGATGATGAGCGCACCCACAAAAACGGGGATGAGCACACCAAAAATGGCACTGTGAACGACGATACCCATTTGCTTCCTCCCTGAAAGACCTTCACGAGCCGAACATTTTTGTTCTCTGGCATCGGAAATGGTAGGAATTCAAAAAAAAAGTCGTTGCTAGACACAACGACTCATTGACTTTTGACAGTGCTCCTCGTGGGAAGGAGCTATCATGCCAAAAAGATTACTTTTTCTTGACGAGCTCAGTGCTCACAATCATCTTGACGTTGTCGCCAAGTGCGCCATTCTTGAGGCCGTAGACTGCACCAAAGTCCGAACGTTTGATCGTGAAAGTCACGTGGACACCGAGGCGTGTGTTACCCCAGGGATCTTTACCTTTGCCTGTGATGCGTCCTGTCGCGGTGATTGCTTTGGACTTTCCAAGGAAGGTCAACTTCCCTACGATGTTCACTTTTTTACCTGCTTGGGTGATTTTTTCACTTTTGAAGGAGATGTATTTGAACACTTTTGCGTTGAAGAAGTCTGGACTACGCAAGTGCTTGTCGCGTTTTCTTTGGTTTGTGAAGACGCTCGCTGCGTTGATCTTCATACTGATGGAAGCGCCACGAAGACCTTTTTTGCCTTTCTTGGTTTTGACAACTCCCGAGAACTTGCGAAAGCTTCCGTAGAAGAGTCCCGCACCAAAGTGCTGCACGCGAAACAAGACGTTGGAGTGGCTTGCGTCGACTTTCCATGTGGCTGCTGATGCCATCGCTGGCAACGCGAAGAATGCTGTGAGGACGAGGACGAATAACAACCTTGATCGCTTGTTCATGTGTAGAAACTCCTTAAAATCATTTGTTTTTGTTAGGCACGTGTGAAGAGGTTCTTGTTCCTCTATTCTTTTTGAGCGCCAACCTTGCCAACTGACATTGACGCCTTCGATGTCAAACATAAAAACCAATTTGTTCCAACGCAAGCACTTCATCTGCAACAAACTATTGCATAAAATGGAACATGTTGATGTGTTTGTTATCAAAGGGTTTTCTTGTCGCTTGAGCGTGCGATTCGCGCTCGTTGTGATCAGAAAAGGATGTGTTTTTTGAAGACCTGGACCGGATCTGTCCACCCTGTTGCGTATGCTTCACGTTGAAAGTGATAGACATTGTCCCAAAAGAAGGAGATCAGGCCAATGGAGAAAAGAGAGAAACCTGTACGTGTGATGATTGGCGTGCCTACCATCGATAGTGTCGGTTATATCTATGGTTCGATGATGCGCTTGTATGATCAAATGCTGTCCTGTGCTTCTTCGTTCGCGATCCGCTGGGTGATCTGCGTCAATGGTCCCGAACAAGACGACACATTCGATGAAGTGCAGCGTCTTAAGAGCGCGTTACCTGAGATGGATATTGTCTCGTTACGGCTCCCTCGTGCCGGACGTAACCGTGCGCTCAATCACATGCTCACATATGCTCGTACGCAGCACCGAAGTGATATTGTCTGCTTTGTGGACGATGACGTCGTACTCTCGGAGGGGACACTTTGTCGCAATATTCGAACACTTGTCGAATATGAACGTGAGGTGGGGTTGCCCTTGTTGGTGGGCGCAGCGCTTCGTGTCAAAGAGAGAGCGTTGGCCGAATGTGTCAGGACATATGGTTTGGGTTGGGAGGCGTTGAAGCGCTGGTGCGTCCATCGGATCGTCTCGGCTCCCTATCTCTCTCATGTGGAAGCCCCCGGCTTTTGTGAGGGATTTTGTTTTGGAGCGTATACAAAATACATGTTTGACTATCCTGACGATGAGACCGGCATCACAGATGATACATTCCAGAGCAATGCGTTCGCTGTGCGGGCGAAGGCGCAAGGGACTTCTCTCCCTGCGACGTGTAAACCCGAATCTTCCGTTGGGTGGATGGAGGTCTCTACGGAGTTAGGGGAGTGGCGTAAGCAGCAATTGCGAATTCACGCTGGGATTTTGCGTTCTTTCATGCATTTCTCTCGGGAACGTCGCTATCTTGAAGACCTGTACGCCTGGCCTTTTGCCTTCAATCCGGGCTCACGGACATCACTCAAAGGGCACACCTTGGTGCAGCGTCTGTTTGCGTATGTGTATTTGTGGCTTCATCGACAAAATTATCGGGCAGCCGTGTCTCTCGTACAAAATGATGAGCTTCCTGATTGGGGGACGGCGTTGGGGACAAAACCACAATTTCCCACTGCGTCGCGCTGAGAAGAGGAGAATCTGTGATGGAAATCGTGTTGGTCTCTCCATGTTCGGGGATCGTGTGTTGTGCGGCACCTGCGGGGGTTGAGGCTGTAGTCTATGGACTCAGTGATGTCCTCTCTCGTCAGGGACATCAGGTACATGTCGTGGCGCGTGAGGGGAGCATGTTGCCGGCATCTGTTGTCCTTCATGTCTGTACTCACGAGATGCTAAATGAGCAGGTGAGTACGTTGTTAGAGCGTTTTTCACAGGCTATTTTTTGTGATCATTCAGGTGCATATATCGATGAAGGTGTGCACTGGATGCGCTTTTTTCGCATGTTTCATGTGGCACCTCAGTACGTATATGTGCCCGGTGATGTCGAGCGCTGTGCGTTTGTAAGCGCATTCTTACGTGATGCGTTTGTTGCGGCTGGTCATCATGACTGCGTGACGTGTCCCGTCGTCCACAATGGTATCTGGTGTCCACCTGAGGCGGAGGGGGATATTGCTCGCGAAGGTATCATGTATCTCGGACGCTTGAATCGGTATAAGGGAATCGATCTGGCTGCCGGAGCCTGTCAGGAGGTCGGGGAGCTGTTGTCTGTCTTCGGTGGGTTGGGGCGTCATGAGGCGTCTGATGTTGTGTTCAACGATCTCGATGTTCTCGAAGAGTTGGAGCTCTCTTATCCCGGTGTCATCCACTATGAAGGGCCTTTGCGTGATCCTGACGAGAAGTGGCGACGTTTGAGGAGGGCAAAATGTGTGGTGATTTCATCGAGAGAGCCGGAGAGTTGTTCTTTGGTGGCGCTTGAAGCTGCGGCTGTGGGATGTCCTGTTGTGGCGTTTCGGCATGGTGGGATTGTGGAGTATGTACCTGAGGCGATTCATTTTGTGGAGTATGTCGGTGATGATGGGGCCTTGGTGGATGCATTGGCTGGTGGATTGAGAGAGGCGCTTTCGGAGAAGCAACAGGCTGACACGTCGTCTTTTTCCGGGAGGTGGAGCGTCGAGGCGATGACCAGACGTTATCTTTCGTGGTTTGCGCCTTCATCGTAAGGAGAAGCCTCTGGACGCTAGCGAGGCTTCTTGGTATTCTCCTCTGTACTCGTCGACTTTCCGTCTCTGTCGGCAATAAGTGCTATAAGTGGGAGCATCTTGTACAGCTAGGAGGATCGAGTGGAACACGATCTTAACAATCTGGTCATCTTCACACGCGTCATCGAAGAAGGCAGCTTTACCGCGGCAGCCCGAGCATTGGGACTCCCCAAGTCGACTGTCAGTCGCCGCATCTCAAAGCTCGAAAATGGCTTAGGTGTGCGCCTGATCCAACGCAACACCCGAAAAATTGGTTTGACTGACGCTGGACGTGTTTACTACGAAAGCAGCGCAAAGATCGTCGATGAGTTTGAAAGGGCAGGGCGGGCTGTGATGGAGATGCAGGAGATGCCCAAAGGACGTCTGCGTCTGACTGCACCTGCCGAACTTGGGGTCGAGTTGGGTGAGCTGCTCTTGGTTTTCTTGGATCGTTACCCTGAGATCCAGGTGGATCTCGACCTCAGTGGCCGATACGTCGATCTGGTCAAAGAGGAGTTCGATGTCGCCATCCGGGCAGGCTCCGCTGGGAATTGGATGGACTCCAGTTTGATCTGTCGCAAGCTTTTTCAGGCACCGAGTGTCCTCGTCGCGAGTCCCGACTATCTCGAAAAATATGGGATACCCGAGGATATCGCCGCGTTGAGTGAGCATGACTTCGTGATCTTTGGTACGAGCACCTACAACGCGACATGTCGGCTACGAGAGCAAGACGGTTCCCATATCCATATCAGGGTCAGCGGGCGCCTCGCAGCCAATCACTTTGAGACACTTAAAACAGCGGTGAAGGGCGGCTATGGCATCGCACAGATCCCCTACAGTTTATGTTATGAAGAGATCCAAAGAGGCGAATTCATCAGCATCCTCCCCGACGCTTGCCCTGATTACGGGACCATCTGGCTCGTGTATCCCAGCCGCGATCATCTCGCCCCTAAAGTGCGCGTATTTATCGATTTTTGCGTCGAAAATATGCGCTCCTTCTCCGAGCTTATGAAGCAATCCTTTAAACATCTCGAATCCTGACCTGCCAAAAAATGGCGCTCAGCCCCCTCGATCCTTTACCTTTTGAGGAGATGGACAGGTCTGAGCGCCCCAGTGAATAGATGTGTGCAACCACAAGCTCACCTGTCGAAGTATTCGAATCTCTACGCGTTGTTTGATGGGTGAATGGAATGGTCAAATGGATCTGGATCGGATGTTGTCTTTTATGTGTACAATTGCTAAGCGTCCCACATGCCTCTGCCAAGCGGGCGAGGACCGCTGTTTTCGTCTCTGCAAGTCGTGATATTTCTAAAGCATCGATTGCTCTGATGCAAAAGACATTGCGTGCTTCTTTGCACCTCGCCCGCAACTTCGAAGTCATGACCTCACAGGATATGTTGAGAAACATGCTTCGCTTTCCCGGCACCATTGAACAATGTGGCGATAGAAAGTGTCTGCACAAATTGCGACGTCACCTGCGCATTCGTCGGCTCCTCTTGGCCAGACTCTCCCTCCGACGTGGTCGAACAAAGATCCGCTTTTATTGGGTGAGCTGGCGAAAAAACCGTCGCTTTACGACATGGTATCTACAGCGTCACGACGAACCGTTCTCGTTTTTTGCGATGCGAGTGGCGGGGCGATTGCTCTCGCGAAAGTGGATGTGGGCCGGACGAAGACGACGCACCAAACCCTTTCGTACCCTCTCGTACAAGCTACGTATGTTGCGAAACCAGACCCTCAAACGACACCCCAAAGACAAACGAAGAGCTTATCTTGCGCGTACGTTGATGTCTTTTATGAGCACATTGATCGGCAAAAACCTGGAGAAGAAACGCTTCCCAGCGACGTTATTCTTTGCGCGATTGTCGCGTGCGTTGTTCCCTAACGCCAAAGAACATCCAAAAATCCTCGAACAGATCGTCCATTTTGCCGCTGAAGAGAAGTGGGGGCGTGATGTCCGCCGATGTAAGCGCGCATATATCGCGCTGTTTGGGCCAGGTTCATCGTGGCAAAAAACCCACGCCAACAGCACGTATGCAAAGACGATCTTGCAGACCACCCGTCGCTGGACGTTTGCGTTGGCATCACATCATCACAGCCGCTGCCTGCGCTTTCGCAAGTGGGCGGGGCGCGCTAAAAAGTACAAGCTTCGCAAGCTCTGGCGCAAAAAGAGCAAACGCGCCTGTCTCGCTGCACGTCCTTGGACCCAAAAACTCCTCGATTGGGAACCTTCTTTGAAGGAGCGCAGCCAGTGGACCATGATGCTGGCACAGAGCGAAGCCTACAGTGGTGACGTCGAGAAGGCGATGGTCACATATCGACAGGTCCGCAACATGCCACACGCCATGCAAGCATGTCAGGCATCTGACGAACGACTCGCGCTGCTCAAAAGAGCGCACCGCAAAGAATCCCGAAAGAAACGCAAAGACACACCTGCGGATGATGTCGAGCAACGCCGATTTTCCGAGACACAGAAGCAGATCGTCGCAGAGCATCTGTTCGCTCTACGTCAGTGTCCAATGAAGAAGGAAGCCCGACGTGTCCGTCAGTACACGCTTGTAAGGATGTACAGAGAGGTCGAACAACACCAGAAGATGAGATGGTTCGGTTTCTCACTGCTCAAGCTCCGCGCAACAGGGCGATGGGCTCGTTTGACGATGAAGTGGATGAAGGAGTCCCTTCAGCAGGCTGGTGAGTCCGAGCGTGTCGCGTTGATGCAGAAGATGTTTGCGGTCGAGTTGGCCGCGAAGAAGAAGCGAAAACGCAGCAAGTTTGAGGCTCTTGTTCACCGCATGGAGCTGCTCGAAGAGGCTGGTCTTGTCGAAGCTGCTGTCCAACAGTATCTCAAGGCGTACAAACACTTTTCGACCCACAAACGCGCTCCCATGTTTTTGTGGAAGGCCGCACTGCTTCGACGAAAGCAAAAGAGATTTAAGGCGGTAGAGCGGTTACTCTTGCGGATCACCAAAGAGCACAGTGACTGGAACAAGACAGATCGCGTCCTCTACGCGCTCGCTGAAGAAGCACAACGCCAACAGCGCTGGAAGGAGGCAATTGACCGTCTCTCTTTGCTCGTCAATAAGAAACAATATGCTCGCTCTGATCGTCGTCAGGATGCGTTGTACATGTTGAGCGGTTTGTGGGCGAAGACGGGACAATTCGAAGACGCGATCACGACGTCTTTGCAATTTGTGAAGGAAGCGGAGCACGATCCTCGCCGCGCAAACGCACTGTATACAGCTGCAAGGTTGGCCCATCAACACGACAAAAAACCACAGCGCGCGATCGGTTTGTACGAGAGCTTTATCAAATCTTACAAAACCGAACGAGACGAGCTGCGCCGTGTGCTGCTCGCACACGGTTGGCTCGTCGATGCGCATGAAGCTCGCACCCGCTCATGGTATGCTCGACGTGCTCAATACCGTCGGATTGTTCGCTACTACGTGCAGAGACGACATCTGCTCGATATGTCGAAGGAGCCTGTGTTGCAGCGACATATCTCCAAGGCGACCTATGGACGTATGGAGATTCGCTTTCGTAAAAAGTTGAAAGAGTTGAAGATCGAGAGTCGGAGCCTGAAGAAACAGCGCCGAGAGCTGTCGATGATGATCCAGATGTTCGAGTCGATCGAGAAGATGTTGAAGGTCGTCAGAGGTTTTGCGCCGAACAAGTGGACCCTGCGTGCTGCGTACGAGCTGGCGCGTCACGAAGAGTGGATCAGCGCACAGATCGCGAAGATACCTCCCCCCCGGATCTGGCGTGCGCGCTGGACGAAGGCCTCTCGCAGAGCCTACCAAGAGGGGCTCGCGCGTGTCTTTTTACGTCCACTGCGACATCGCACCATCCAACGCTACCGAAGATTGATCGACGTCGCCAAAAAGGCTGACATTCGTGACACATGTGTTCGAGCTTCGGCGAAGGCTCTCCAGCGTTTGGAGCCGACCTTCTCGGCTGATGAGGCGCTGCGGTACGTCGCGAAACGCACCGCGCCACCTGTCTCAAAAAGCAAAAAACCCCTCTCCAGGGTGCCCACACATAAGGCGCTCACATTGGATGAACGGCAATGTGTACGAGGAGACGCGAAGAAATGTGCGGTGCTTGGTCACGACGCGCGTCGGGCTGGTAAGGGAGCGCGTGCGCAGAAGTACTTTCGCATCGCGTGTATCCTCGAAGATGGAAAGAGTTGTCGTGTGCTCGGAGAGCTGCTCGAAAAGAGCAAACGCGAACAAGACATCATTCAAAGTCGCTTGAGCTACCAAAAGGGTTGCCATCAGGGTGACACACGCAGCTGTGTTCGTATGGCAACTTTGCACGCCCCAAATGCCGATGATGATGGCGTGTTTCACTACGTTTATCTGCGACGTGCGTGCGAAAAAGACGCGAAGAGCTGCCTCGCCCTCTCCACAATGCTCGCGAAGGGACAGTGGGGTTACCCCAACAAGCCGGCAGCCTCCTCCTTTCGAAAGAGAGCCTGCCGATTGGGACTCCGCGCTGCCTGTCAAAGCAAGTGAACAGATCTTTTTCTACGTATGTTCGTTGAAAAGAAGTGATATTCTTTCTTGACTTGTGAGGAGATCTCCTTACCTTTGTATATGGAGAGATCGACCGCTGTTGATGAAAGTCGCTCGGAAGATCACATTCTCAAAGACTCAATCTGTAGGAGAGTACAATGGATTGGCGCCCAGTCGAACAGCCTATTAGTCGTATCCCTTACGAAACCCTTCGTCGTCTTGCAGAAGAGTGGCTTGGACCTGAGCGCTCTTTCGATGAGCTGGACCCACGTGAACAAGACAACTTGATTACAGACATCGAAGCAGACATCAACGAAGATATGATGCAACGCCGCATCGTCACCATCTACGACGATCATACACAATAATCACAACATTTTCCTCTTTGATTCCCTGAAACTCGCCTACTTCCATTCCTACGAAGACAAAAAGGTCGTCTCCTATGGCCGATCGTTTCCTGAAGCTACGTGGCCTCCTCTCTGCTCCCCCCTCCAGCCGTGTTTGGTTTCGTCTCTGTCGCCTCTTGGGGCACTGGTCAAGAGATGATTCTCAGCTCGATATGGCCGTCACATACGCGACATCTCACCTCGCTTCGTGGACCCCTGAACAGCAAGAGTTGTTCTTTTACTTTCGGGAGTATACCCCCGAACATCCGCTGTGGTCCTTGGGGCGGCGGCTGTGGGTTTCCCTTCAGGACCTTACACATATCGACGCACAAAAAGTCGCCCACTTTACCTCTCTCTCCATCGATGTACAGGGAGGGACAGGAGACAAAAAGTCGGGAAAGACGCTTAACCTCACACCACTGTCGATATTTGCCAACGCCAAAACGCTCTATGTAGACGATTGTAGCGAGTTTTCAAAGTTTATCTTTCCACCCACCCTTACAAAACAACTCGAACGTCTCGAACTCGATGACTGTCGCGCGATGACTCACTTGAGAGAGTTCTCGACGTTGCAATCTCTTCGCACGTTGTCACTCAAGAATTGCACGAAGTTGGAGACACTCGACGGCATACAGTGGTTGCAATCATTGTGTAGCCTGTCTTTGTCCGACTGTGGTGCGTTGGAGTTGCTCTCTGGACTTGACGAGCTCCCATTGGAGGTCTGCCAACTCAAGCAGGCGTCATCTCTTTCAAGTCTCTCAGGGCTCCCCTTGGAACATGTTCGCACGCTCTCTGTCTCTGACGCAACCTTTACGGAGGTGAGGGCATTAGAAGGTGCCGTGCACCTTGAGACCTTGCAGCTCGAACATTGCACCGCGCTGGAAGATATCGGCGCTGTCACCTCCATGTCGTCACTTCAAGAGGTCTCCTTTGCTCATTGCGAGAAGCTGACTTCGATTGCGCCCTTGTCGGGGTGTGATGCGTTGACATCGATCCAACTCGCAGGGTGTTCGTCACTTGTGGATGTGGACGCGCTGGGTGGGCTAGAAGGTCTCTCTTCGGTAGAAGTGCTCGATCTGGGAGGATGCAAAAAACTTCGTCAGGTCGACGGATTGTCCGCTTGCTCTGCCTTACGCTCCTTGTCTCTGGAGTATTGTGAGGCGCTTCGTCATCTCGACGGTCTACAACATGGCGATGCTCTCGAAATGGTCGATCTGTCTGGATGTGTCTCCCTCGAACAGCTCGATGGTCTCGCTGGACATAAAGGTCTTCGCACGTTATACGTCACCGGATGCCGTAAGCTTCGTCATGTTGACGGATTGTGTGACAAAGCTGCGTTGCACGAGATTGTGTTTGATGGTTGTGAAGGGCTTCGTGATATCAAAGGATTGCGCTCGTGTGTTGGGTTGAAGCGCTTGTCATTTCGCAATTGTCGCCAGTTGGCCTCTCTGAATCCTCTCGGTGAGACGACATCACTGCAAAGATTGGAGCTGGTCGAGTGTGCCAAGTTGACCCATCTGGAGGGGCTTGCTGCTCATCACTCTTTGCGCGAGTTGCGTGTGGAGTCCTGTCCGACGTTACACAATATCGACGCGTTATCCTCTTTGTCGGGCCTCAAGGAGTTGACATTGAGTCAGTGTGAACAGCTTCCAGCGCTCGATGCGATCGCGCCGTTGTTCCAATTGGAGAAGGTTGAGCTGATAAGCTGTCCGTTGTTGAGAGAATTGGATGTGTTCCAAGAGATCGAAGCGCTACAATCACTTCGTCTACATTACTGTCCAAAACTTACACATATCGACGCATTGCTACATCTACCGTCCCTCCATTCGATCGATATCATCGGTTGTGACTTGATCCCAGCCTCCCTGCAAGGCTTCTTTCATACTCCCCAAGATCTACGTGAATTTCGAGAAGAGATCCGCACCTTCTACGATCTTTGAGTCCCACCTTTCCCCTTGATGACTTTGCGATTGAATGTTGACTATAGTCTATCAAGTGTGTATATCAATAGTCGTGTTGTGTCTGTCCTACAGTGTTATGTTTCTCTCATTTTGATGTGTATGTTCATCTTTTGACAATGTCGACTGGATGAGCTCCGTGCAGCAGGTCCAGAGGGCTTGTTGTCGCTCGGGTGGTGTATTCGTGCGCGTCAGGAATTGGGTTGGTTTGGGGGCGCGATCGAGAAAGAGTTTGCCTTGATGTTGTGCCGCAGAGTGTGCGGCGGCGAGCCAGATGATGGTATCAGCGCCGGCTTCTGGGCTGCGCAAGAGGGGTTTGAGGAGCTTACTGAATGTGGGCAGGGAGCTTGTCACGCCTGGTGTATCCGCCCATCCCGGGTGCATGCAATTGACGATGATCTTTGTATCTTTGAGTCGCGCACTCCATTGCTGTGTGAGATCGACCTCTGCGCGTTTGGTTTGTGCGTAAGCGACCACGCCATCAAAGGGATCGGGGGGATGTTGAAGGGCCTTTAGATCGAGTCTTTGTGTGTACATACCGCCAGAGGTCACTTGGACGACACGTCCTTGTGGTGCAGCCTGAAGCAGAGGGAGGAGCTCTTGTGTCATCAAGAAGGGGCCGAGGACATTGGTGGCAAAGGTCAACTCAAAACCTTCCTGTGTGTGTCGCCTTTCGTCGAGTAAAACACCTGCGTTGTGGACAAGTACGTCGAGCTTTGTGTGGGTCTCTTTGAGCCGTGTACAGCAGCGTCTGACATCTGCGAGCACGCTGACATCGACGATCTCAACGCTGATGTTGGCGTCAGGATGTTCTTGGAGTATGGCGTCACGAGCTGACTCTGCGCGCGATGCGTTTCGGCAAGCCATGATCACGTGTGCGCCACGACGCGCGAGCGCTTTCGTCGTCGCGAAGCCAAGGCCTGCGTTGGCGCCTGTGACCATGATGTCCAATCCAGATAGATCTTCGGGGATATCCTTGGGGTCGAAGAAGCGCTTCCTGAAAAGGTAGCCAATATGTGTATATGCGCCGAATACAGAGCAATCGAGGAGTACGTCGAGGAGTCGCCATAGGCCCTTTGGGGTTTGAGTTGTCATCCATATATCCTTTGCATAGCCGGCTTTAGCTCCAGCCCAATTCGACGAGTTCTTCGGGGTAGGGGGAGAGATAGGTTTGTTGTTTGATGTACTCGTTGTCGTTCATTTTTCCGAAGTGGCGGATAAAGGAGAGGGGGACTGAGCGTGGTAATTTTCGTGTCCTGTACCCTTCGACGGCTTCGTGGAGCGAGGCGACCTCTTCGGCTGTGGTGATCTTCTTGAGATGGCCGATGGTCCGGAGGAGCACATTGGCGTGTCGCTTCAGGCTCGCGACCTCGTTGAAGGCACTGAGGAAGAGCTCTCGATACGCCTTTGTGACTTGTTGCAGGGGACGTTGTTTGGCGGAGGCGACGATGCGTCCGAGCTCGCGTAGGACAGGCTCATTGTAGGCGAGCAGGAGCAGTTTTTCGTTTGCGTGGAATTGGACGAGCGAGGAGACAGAGTCCATGTCGAGCAGTGATTGTGCGCGTTTGTAGGCAAAGACACGTGTCAGAAAGAGATCGCGTAGCGCAGGATCGTTGAGTCGACCTCCTTCTTCGACGGGGAGAAGAGGGTGGTGCTGTGTGATGATCTCGGAAAAGAGGCCTCGACCATCTCTGCGCGAGGGAGAGCCTTTTGGGTTGTAGATTTTGACCCGAAAGAGTCCACAGGAGGGGGAGTTTTTGGTGAAGATAAACCCACAGATGTCCTGCTCTTCAAGCCACTGCGCGATCTCATGTGCGTAGCGTTGCATTGGCGCGGTCCACTCTTGTTTTGAGCGCGTCCCAAGGAGCTTGATCTCTCCATCGTCATCTTCGACGAGCCGGATACTCTCTCGTGGGATCCCCATGCCGATCGCGACTTCTGGACAAAGAGGGACAAATTCGGCGACCTGACTCAGCGCCTCTTGCACAAACACGTTGCGTTTGTGCCCACCATCAAAACGTACTTCTTGTCCAAGTAAACAGGATGATATGGCGAGTTTGACTTGTTTGTTGAGTGAACATTGTTCATTTTTTGGAGATTGTACTTGCATAACACACACCTCGGCGTAGAATTGAAACTATTTTCGTGTGTGTTGTGTTGTCCTCTACAGAGTATGATGGTTGCGATGTGGTTTCGCAATCCCCCCTGTCTTTTTTTACGTACAAGAAGACACAAGGCTACACAGCAATTTTTTAACGGGTTGATACTCAAAGGAGTTGATGTTGTCTGTTGAGAAGGAAGAAAGAAGCGATAGAACGTACCATCACGGAGACTTAAGAGCAGCACTGCTTCGCGCGGGAGGTAAGTTGCTGGTCGAAGAAGGGGTTGAAAACCTCACACTACGTCGTGTCGCGCGTGAAGTTGGGGTGAGCCACGCCGCACCCTACAGACATTTTAAGGACAAAGAGTCGCTGCTCGCGGCGATCACCTTGAGCGGCTTTTACAAGCTCACGATGTTGATGAAGTCTGCAAAGACATCGAATCCTGGTGCGCCGAGAGAGCAGCTCGTCAAAGCAGGTGTGAATTACATCCAAATGGCGCTCGCACATCCTGAGATGATGCAGCTGATGTTTGGAGGGACGATTAAACGGGTGATCCTTGAGCAGGAGTTCGAACGTGCTGTCAAGCTTGGTGAGTATCCACGCGATGCGCTCGATGCCTTTGAAAAACTTGAGGAGATTGTGGATGTTGGGGTGGAGTCTGGGACGTTTCGCCAAAAAGATGTCCACGAGCTGACGCTCTTGGCGTGGTCGACAGTCCACGGCTTAGCGATGATCTTACTTGGCAAGCAATTACAAGAGCCACCCGAAGGACCGGAGGCTGTTGAGGCATTGACCAAATGTCTTTGTGAAGATTTGTTGTTGGGGGTGTTGGTGCGTTCTTGAGCTTATTTGAGGGTGAAGGTCTTGATGTGTTGGGGTTTTTTGCCATACTTTTTGTAGAGTACGAACTTGTGAACCTCACGAGTTTCCTTGGGGCTTCCAGCGTTGCGCATAATGATCACTTTTCCAGTCAGCTTTTGTGGGGCACCTCTGTAGTACACAACCTTGAAGGTGTACGCGCCTTTTTTGGCTGTCCCGAGGACATAGATCTCTGGACCAAAGCCATTGGTGATGTCGTAGTAGAGGGTTCCACCCTGGCGACTCTCGCGTTTTCTGTAAGAGACGTGTGACCCGTCAGGTTCGTAGATGTGCAGGTCGATGTCGGCGGAGGGATCGTCCCAGAACATTACGACGCTGATGTCGCGCTCCACGGGGAGTTGGCTGACGCCTTTGGTGATACATCGACGGATGACCTGTTTGAACTCCGAGTGTTTGCGTCGTCTGTAGAGGCTCATCATCTGCTTGAAGGTGTTGCGGCGTGCTGGGTTGAGTCTGACTGCCTGTGTGAGCTCCTGACATGCGCCGGAGACATTGCCTTGCTTTTCCAGATGTGTCGCGTATTGGATGCGGTTTCCGTAGTCTTGGGGGGAGAATTCGACGATCTCACTGAGGACGCGTTTGGCCTCTGCGAACATACCAAGTGTGCGGAGAAGCTTGGACTCGCGAGCGATCAACTGGATGTCTTCAGGAGCATAGCGTCTCCAATCTCGAAGAACGGAGAGCGCTTGTTTGTGGCGTTTTGTGTTCATCAACAAACGGTAGAGTTGCTCGCGGCGTTGCCAATTCATGGGGGCTGCCTTGACCGCTTTGTACGCGGCACGCAAGCGATTGTTCTTGGAGGATACGCGCCGACGTTTTTTGTGGAGGTCTTTTTTCTTCCCACAAGCCTTTTTGTCCGAGCGTATGTCGAGTGATGCGCCACGTCGGCAACGTCTGTTGCTCTTATCTTTGGACAGGCTGAGTGTCAGTGTACGAGGGCGTGTCACTGTCAAACGCAATGTTCTTGTTTTGTAGCAAGTCTTGACGATGCGGAGTTTGACACGTTGTCCTTTGCGGAGCGTGAGTACGAGAGGCGTTCGTCCCATGAGTCGACGACCCATGTAAACTTTTGCGCCTGCTGGCTTGCTCTTGATGCGGATCTTAAAGGTCCGTGCATGTGGGATGAGCATTTTGGGGGCCCTACGCTTGGCTGGAGCCGCAGCCACACGTTTGACGCGTGGGACATCGGCGCCACTGCCTGGAGATGGAGGTGTCGCGGTTGTCGGTGCAGGCGCGATTTCTCTCCTGTAGCGACGTCTTGTGCGTCTCTTCGCTTTGAAGCGCATCCCGCCAGAGCCTGTTCGTGCGCGTCCGCCTTCGTCTTGTTGACGAAAACCGTCTCGACGGGCACTATCGTTGCCTTGGGGTGCTTCCGCGTCCGCTTCTCCAGGACGACCCATCCATCTTCTGATGGCTTGCTTGGCCTCTTTTTTACTCAAGGTGCCTTTGTTGGCTGCTGGTTTTTTTGCGTGAAAGACGCGCTTGTTCGCTTTTTTCTTGCGACGTGCGATGTTGTGTTTTTTGTACGCCTGCTCATTTTCGAGGACGAGGAATGAGGTGTAGCGACTCATCACACCGTACACTTTGCTCAATTTGACGATCTTCTGTCGACTCTTGCGGTCGGTCTTTTTTTGCATCCTATCGAGTGTAAAACGCGCCCAAAAGGCAGGCACAATCTCTTTGTCTTTGTCCGTCTGTGGTTCGTAGACCTGTTTGAATGTGTAAGCAGCTTCACGGTCGATCTTTCCGGAGATGTTGACTTCAACGGCGGGGGCTGTCAGCTCACCAGCGAGCAGGAGTGTGTCCCCTGAGGAGACGTTGTTGTCGTCTGCGCGGACGATGTTCTTCATCCCTTTGACTGTGTATTTGATATCTGTGAGCTGCGGGACGTTGAGCTGTTTGGTCAGTGCGGCGACAGCAGCTTTGGGGGATTGACCGATGTGCAGACGGTGTAGACGTCCACCTGTTGCGCGAGAGAGCTTGCGCAAGAAGCCCAGATCGGGGTTGGGGCCGATCGCGATGGCTGAGATGCGGATGTGGCGTGTCCCGATCGCTTGTTTGACCTGTGTGATCAACTTTCCTGGGTCCATTTGTCCGACAGTCGCGTGCCCATCTCCGATATAAAAGAGTTCGGTGTTGGCCTGCGCGGAGCGGATCGCTGCGAGGAACAATCGCTCCAGGTGGGTCGCGCCACGAGGACGTTGTGCTCTCATGACATCGAGGGCTTCGGCGAGTGATTTGGAGGTAAACATCACGCCTTTTTTGACAGCACGTGGTCGGAAGGCGCGCGCTGTAAGATCACCCATCCAGACGCCAAAGCGTGCGTCTTTTGGGAGCCCTTCGAGCAGAACTTGTGCGATGTCGACTGCCTTTTGCAGACCTTTGGTCTTCATACCTGCGGAGGTGTCGAGGAGCAGCATACGGTGTTTGTATGTCGAGGTGTGTCCTTTGATCTGGACGGGGATTTCGACGAGGCCAAACTTCTTTTTATCAACTGTGCCTGCGAGCATCAAACCGCGTGCGCGCTTGTACTGAAAGCGTACACTCAAGTGTCCACGAGGACGAAAGTGTTTGGCTTTGTATTGAATGGTCAGTGTCTGTTTGCTGCGTTTGATCGTCGCATCGTATGGCATGACCTTCGCTTTGGGGTTCCCATGTGCGTCGATTGTCAAAGAGAAGTGACCGGTAATGGGTTGCTTTTTGTTGGGCAACAGATAGTTGTAGTCGACATATCCAGGAGGTCCATGAAGGACCGTGTCGTAGCCGAGGATAATGCGCTTGGTGCCTCTTGCGGGGATTGGGAAGATCTGTGTGCGAAAGCGATTGCCTCCCTGCCATTCGAGGAGGGCGGGATCTTTCATGCGGCGTACGATCGAGTTGTAGATAGCTCGTGCGCGGGTACGCTCGACAAGTTCACCTTCGACGAGTTTTCCGTTGATCTGCATCGCGAGGCGTGTGATTGAGGCACCGTGGGGCAAGCGGAAGGTGAAGGTGCCTTCTGTTTGTCGTGAGGTGTGGTTGTAAAAGACTTGTTCGACCTCTGTGCGGGCGATACGACCTTTGACTTTGACACGTACGTTGATCTTACGGTTGGACAGGAGGAGGGATTTTCCCTTTGTGTCTTTAATGATCAGCTGTCCAAAGTGTCCTGGAGGTAACCTGTCGGCAGCGATCTCTGTCGCTTGGGCAGTGTTGGTGCGGAAGGACGGCAGCGCGCTGCCCTTATCAAATGAAAGGGGTCCTTGTAACCATAACATCGCGCCAAGCGCGATTGCGGCGGCTGGGACGAGCCATGTGGCCAGGCGTTTCATGTTTGCATCTCCTTGTATGGGTCAGACTCTCCACAGTGCTCAAGCGCAAGACCTGAGCGGACTGTGGCCAGACAATATGTTCGTACGTTGCGAACGTTGATGGGAACGTCTGGTGTACACGCAGCTGCGCAAAAGATGATCTGAATTCTTTCGATTTTTTTCCAACACAAGTCTGAGGGGCGAGATGCAAGAAAAGTATGTGGGCACTCATTTACATCTGTCGCGTCTGTGTGGTTCGAGTGCATGATGTCGGCGAAGAAGTGAATGTGCTATTTTTGCAGTTTGACGGGGATAATAAGCTGGTATTTTGCTTGAAAGAGTGCTATCTGAAAATGTGAAGAAAGTGTAAAAAGTTTAAAATACCTTGCAGGTTTTTGAGTATGTACTTACTAATAGAGTGAAGGAGGTTGGTGATGGCCAGACCCAAGAAGATCAAAAATGAGGTGCTGATACAAGCCGCACGTGAGATCTTTCTAGAGCGCGGATTTTCGGTCCCTACAAGTGAGATCGCGAAGCACGCTGGTGTCTCAGAAGGCACGCTGTTTAAGCGCTTTGAGACGAAAGAGAGATTGTTTCGTGAGGCGATGAGACCCTCCTCTGAAGATCTTGGTTGGCTCGATGCGCTACTACTCCACGCCGGAAGAGGTGATCTAAAGGACCACTTGATGGTCGCTGCCCGAGAAGGGATCCACTTCTTTCGTCGGATGATGCCGCTGTTTGTGATGGCCTCAAGCCATCCCTCTGTCCGCAATATCCAAGAACAACTGATGAGTGGACCACAGCCTCCTCCGATCCTCGCGACAAGAAGGTTGGTGTCCTTCTTTGAGATGGAGATGAAGCTCGGTAGACTGCGTGAGAGTGATCCCAGGATCCTCTCCAGAGTCTTTATGGCCACCCTCTCCCAATATGTATTCTTTGAGACCCTTGTGCAGGCCCCTGCAGCCTTTCACATCCCTCTCGATGAATACGTCGAAGGTGTCGTTGAATTGATCCTCTGTGGAGGACTCCCAAGTGAACACATCACGTCACAGGATAGCTAGCTGTCCGATCGTTCCACGTGAGACCTCCACACCCTGAAAACATTTTTTTTATCAAGTTATTGAGTGAGTGCTCATTTAATAACTTCTGAGTGTCCGTGTCGTAAGTCCGGTAGAAGGAGAAAGAAGATGAGTGGAGTGTGGAAATGGGCAACCATTGCGTTGGTGACTGTCGGTATTTTGATTGCGAGTGTCGCCGGGATGAGATTGATGGCCTCGATGAAGAAGCTGCCTTCTCGTAAAGAGCGCCCCACGATGGCGATCCAGGTTGAGACACAGACAGTCCACCTGAAGACAAAGCTTCTTACATTGCGAGGTTTTGGGACGACACAGGCCGCAAAGAGTGTTGAAGTTGTCCCTGAGACCTCAGGGCGTGTTGTCTACGTTGCGCCAACATTTCGTGAAGGTGGGCGTGTGCAGAAGGGGAAGCTGTTGTTTCAGGTGGACAGCCGCCTCGCACGGCTGGAGGTAAAGCGGCTGAAAAAGCAGAGCACATTCCTCCAAAAACAGCTCTCCGTCCTCAAACAGGCGCTCGCGCTCGATCGTCGCAACGTCTCCCGTAACAAAATGCTCGTCAAACGACGCGCCCTCGATCGAGGTAGCTTTGAACGCTATCAAATCAATCTGTTCGATCGAAAACAGCGACTCGAAAATATGAAGCAGTCTCTCGCCATAAACGAAGTTCAGCTTGAGAACGCGCGTGTAAAGCTTCGACAAACACGTGTGTATGCTCCCTTCGATGCGAGGGTCACAAAGGGTGGGGTGGAGCGTGGCGGGTTTGTCGCCCAAGGTAAGTCCGTTGCAACACTCGAAAGTCGCGACGCGATTGAGTTCTCCGTCAATTTTCCTCTACATGAACTCGAAAAAATGACGAACAAGGATGGACAACACGTCGATATCGAAGACATCCCCAAACACCTTATGTCACTCCCTAGCGTCGAGATCTGGCGCCCAGGTAACACCTCGATGTCCTGGCGTGGCCGGGTGATCCGCGTTGGTGCAAAGGTCGATCTCTCCACACGTACACTCCCACTTTGGATTCGTATCCCACTTGCCCGTAAGAAGCGCGCCAAACGATCCTCGCGCTCTCTGCTGCCAGGGGTCTTTGTCAAGGTCAAGATCCCCGTCCAGCGGCTCGGTACAGCCGTCAAAATCCCAACACGTGCGCTGTATGGGGAAGATGTCTTCGTGGTGGTGGATGGCAAACTCGTCCGACGTCGGGTCTCCGTCACGCAGCGTGGCACACAATACAGTGTCGTGACCGCGGGGCTGCGAGAAGGGGATGTGCTCGTCTCCGATTCGATGATCGATCCGATCGAGGGGACCGCTGTGCGGATCTCAACACAACAGTAAGCCACCAACGCAAAGATGAGGTGATACAATGCGCAAGGTCATTGAATGGGTCGTGACCCATCCCACAGTGGTCAATTTGTTTATGGTTGGTGTCGTCGTGGCAGGGTTCTTCGCGATCGATGTCATGCCCAAAGAGTCTTTTCCCGAAACATCTTTTGACGTGATCGTCGTCGAAGCACAATACAGGGGCGCAGGTCCCAAAGAGATCGAAAATGGTATCCTGATCAAAGTCGAAGAGGCGATCCAGGGCATCAGTGGGATCTCCCAAGTCTCCTCTGAGGCCAAAGAAAATATCGGTGTCATCCGCGTCGAATTAAATCGTGGGACCGACGTCGCTGAGGCCTTACGCGACGTGAAGGATAAAGTCGAACAGATCAGCGGCTACCCTACTGACGCTGAAACCCCTCGGACATACCAGGCGAGTCGACGAGTTCCTGTGCTCTACTACGCGCTCTCTGGTACGTTGAAAAGGTCGCAGCTCCAATCGCTCGCACAACACGTCAAAGATGAGCTGTTGTCCACTGACGGGATCTCCCTCGTCAATGTGAATGGGATGAAAGAGCGCGAGATCTCCATCGAGATCGATGAGGTCAGCCTGCGCAAGTACCAACTTCAAATCAGCGATATCACACAAGCCCTCAAGTTTGCCAACCTCGATCTCTCCGGCGGTGTCGTGAAGACCAAGCGGGAAGATTTTCGTATCCGCTTTTACGGCAAAAAGTATCTCGCCAAAGACCTCGAACAGATCGTCGTCCGGACGCTCCCTGGAGGTGGCTTTGTGCGGCTTCGAGATGTCGCGAAAGCTCGTGAAGCCTTCGCCGATACAGGGACGCAGTTTTACTACAATGGCAAACCCTCCATCTTGATCGAGCTGCAAAGTACGAGCGACGCCAACATCTTGAAGGTCGCAAAATTGGCGAGGGCCAAGATGGCGACGATCATCCCAACGCTCCCAAAAGGTGCTCAGGTCGACACCTACAAGGACAACACACAACCCCTCAATGAGCGCATCTCTTTGCTCGCGAACAACGGGTTTCAGGGTCTTATCCTCGTGCTTCTCGTGCTCTCCTTCTTTATGAATGTACGACTCGCGATGTGGGTGGCTTCGGGTCTGTTGCTCTCGATCATTGGCTCATTCACGCTGGCGCTTGGAGGTGGGCTGACGATCAATATGATGAGCCTGTTTGGGTTGATCCTGGTCATCGGGATCCTCGTCGATGACGCCATCGTCGTCGCTGAGAACGTTTTCTCCCACATCGAAGCTGGAAAGTCTCCCGCGCAGGCCGCCATTGATGGGACCGTTGAGGTTCTTCCTGCGGTCTTGACCGCGGTGATCACGACTTGTCTTACCTTCTTGCCGTTGTTCTTTATGGGCGGTTTTATCGGGAAGTTCATCTACATGATCCCTGCGATGGTCATCGCGGCGCTCGTGTGCAGTCTGTTTGAGTCATTGTTGATCTTGCCACCTCACCTCGCCCACTCACTGAAACCACGTGGGAGCGCGGAGTTTACACAGAATCGCTTTCGCACGTTGGTGGACAAAGGCTTTGGTTGGTTGCGAGAGGATGTCTACGGACGCTCTCTCAAGTGGCTCTTGCGCTGGAGATGGCCTGTACTCGCAGGCAGCATTGGTGTCTTCTTGTTGAGTCTTGGTCTGCTTCAAGGTGGGTTCGTCAGGTTTGTGTTCTTTCCCGAGATCGATGGTGATCAGATCGCCGTTCGGTTTGTCATGAAACCTGGTACACCGCTCGAAAAGACGAGGGCTGTGGCTGAGCGCGCCGAAAAAGCAGCGGCTGAGGTCGCCAAAGAACTCAAGCAACAATACAAACAAGAGATCGTCGAGTCCTCTGTCCGATGGCTGGGTCGTTTGACTGCGATGAGTCCCGGCTTCTCAAGCGCGACAGGTGACGAAGTGGGAGAGGTCCAGCTCAACTTGCTCTCCGGTGACAAGCGCAAGCTCAGCGCCAACGACGTGCTGCGTCGTTGGCGCGAGAAGGTGGGCTCTGTCTCCGGTGCCTTGAGCGTGAGCTTTGATCTACTTGGGACACCACCGCTTGGAAAACCACTCGAATTCCAGTTGCTCAGTGATGATGTCAAACAGCTCCGCGCGGCCTCCAGCTATCTCAAAAAACGCCTCCTCACATTCGGAGGTGTCTATACACCCGAAGATGACCTTGAAGACGGCAAAAGAGAGCTTCGTATGTCTCTCACACCGCTCGCCAAAAGCATGGGCCTCTCCATGCAAGATCTCGCGACAAAGCTTCGCAACAGAGTGTATGGACAGGAGGTGATGAACCTGCAACGCCGCAAAGACGAGGTCAGGGTGTTTGTTCGTTATCCATCCAAAGGACCTTCTCTTCTGCAATCATTCTCACAGGTGGAGATCACCACAAGGGACGGAAAACGCATCCCACTTTCCCTTCTTGTCAAGTGGAATGTGGTCAAAGATCTCAAGGTGATCAGGCGTTTGAATAGACAACGTCTCGCGACGGTCTCTGCGCGCCTTGACGAGTCGCAAGGGAATCGACAGGACATCATCCAATCGCTCAAGCGAAAGGACCTCAAGAAGCTCGCTGTGATCGCACCCAACGTGCGTGTCGTGTTCTCTGGGCAATCCAAAGAGCAGGCCAAGGTCTTTGCTGGGATGAGGTACGCGTTCCCCATGGCGATGTTCGGTATCTTCTTTGTGATGGTCTTGATCTTCCAATCTTACAGCCAGTCCATCATCGTCATGGCGATGATCCCCTTTGGCGTCGTCGGTGCGATCCTTGGTCACTGGGTGATGGGTGTACCGCTGACGATCTTGAGCTTCTTTGGGATCGTCGGCGTCTCTGGTGTCGTCGTCAACGACTCGATCATCTTGATGGACACGATCAACAGGAAATTTGAGGAGGGATTGCCACTCTTTGATGCAGTCTGGCAAGCAGGTCAGAGCCGTCTACGTGCAATCTTGTCGACGACTTTGACGACTGTTGTTGGTGTGGGGCCGTTGTTGTTCGAGCAGAGTCGTCAGGCGCAATTCTTGATCCCGATGGCGCTCTCGCTCGCTGCTGGAGTCTTTTGCGCTACCTTTGTGACGCTTGTCCTCGTCCCATGCCTGACGTTGATCAATAACGATCTCAAGAGACTGTATCACCTGATTCGCCACAGAGAGTGGATGTCGATCAATGACTTCGCGGTGATGGATCGTTCACGTCACAAGATCGAGCTCGACGAGCCCACCAGCCAAGCTTCCCATGCACAGGGAACACAGCCACAGACAGCACATTGAGCGTACACCCTTAGGCTACTCCTGGAAAAAGAGCTGGGAAACGAGCGCACGAAAGGAACATCGATATGAGAGCGTTTATCCTTCGATCTATGCTTTTGCTGGGAGGCGTGTATATGTGCCTCCCACACCAACAAGTCAGCGCGAAAACGAAAAAGAAAACAAACCGTTTGGGACGTCTTCACTGGAAACAACGAAAGGTGGCGCTTGCGGATAACACGCAAACAAAGCAGCCTACAACGTCTGTACAAAAGCGCGCACCAAACAGTCGCCTGAAGAGACTCAAACTGTTACCTTCCGTCTCTTGGAAGGCGATCTCTTCGAAGGGATATACTGGGCAAAAGAGCGTACTACCCAAGAGGCACGACAAAGGTTGGCCTGTGTGGTCATTTGCCTCTGTCCTCGCTCGTGTCCGCAAGCAAAACCTCGACCTGAAGTTGTTGCGACGACGGATCAAACAATCACAGATCATGCGTTCACAGGCCTGGGGCGCTGTGCGTCCGACACTTCAACTGCAAGGCAATTACATTCGCAACTCAAATGAAGCCTCGGTGAATATGGGCTCTGAGAGCATTGTGATTACACCTTACAATCAGTGGACGATGAGCATGCAGTTAAACTGGAACATCTTCCATCTTCCGAGTATCCCGAATATTAAGGCCGCCTATCTCGACGTCCAAAAGACCAAACAGCTCGCAAAGCAGACGCAAAGAGAGGTCGTGTATGCCTCTTTGCAAGCCTACTACAGTATCCTATTGTCCGATGGGATGGTCGAGATCGCGCGGCAATCTTGGGCCAACGCCAAGGAACACATGCAGATCGCGAAGCTCCGCACGAGCGCTGGGATCTCGACACGACTCAATGTGATGCGTGCGAAGTTGGATGTTGTGAAAGCCCAGCAAACCTACCTGAGCGCGATCAACGCGCTGCGCAACACACGTTTGTCTTTGCTCGTGCTGCTGAATGAGCAAAATGGTCACTTTCGCGTCACCGCCCCTAGCCGCCCAAAGAGTCCCTCGGGGACCGTTGTGGCGTGGCTGTCGAGCGCCCGTAAACAGCGTCCCGAGCTCAAAGAGAAGAAGCTCGCGATCCAGTCTGCAGAGGCGAAGCTGACAGGGCAATGGCTACAATTTGCGCCGACGATCGCCCTGACTGGGGCTGTGCAGGCGAACAACGCTGGTGGCTTTGCCAACCAATATGTCCAGTGGAACGTCGGTCTCGCCGCGCGACTCCCCCTGTACAATGGTGGCGCTCGTTTTGACGCGATCCAGCAGGCCAACAACGCGCTCAAACAGGCTCAGTTGGAATACCAAAAAGCTGACTTGACGATACGCAATGAGATCAAGCAGGCAGATATCAACCTGCGCAACAGCGTGATGAATTACCGCGTCGCACGTAACCAAAAGAAGATCGCTGAGGAGACATACCAGCTCAATGTCCACCGATACAAAGCAGGTTTAGCCTCGCCGATCGCGCTCTCTGACGCTTTGACGCAGTTGACCTCTGCGCGGATCAGCGTGTTGCGTGAGCGGTTCAATATGGATCTTGCGGTCCTTCAATTGCACCGATCGATGGGAACGCTCAGCAAGATCGCCAAGACGCTACGTTAGGCCATTGTGTTGGTGTTCACTTGTAGGAAAATTGATAGGATGCGATGGGTTCGGAGTAGCGAGGAGATTTGACGTAGAGGTAGGCAAATTGTTTTGCGTACTTGCCGGGTTTTTTGAGGAGGTCACGCACAAAGCGATAGGACACTGCCTGATAACGCAAGTTGATATCGATTTTGTACGGTCCTTTGGGGAGAGAGGGGATCTTGTACTGGATGTCTTCTCGTCCACCGACAAAGTCCTTATCCGTCTTGGCTGCGCCGACGACCGCGATATCGTTGGGTGCCTTCTCTTTATCGAAACCCTTGGGTAACAATCTGTTGTCTTTGGCGTACTTGGCTCCACGTAGGAGCGTGTAGGTGACCTCTTTGTCCGTGTTCTGCATGATGGCCTCATAGACTGCGACCTGCGAAGGTTTTGTGATGACCTTGTGATGGGGTTCAAAGGTCTTTGCATCTTGATCGGCGTCCACGCCTTCGATCTCACCAAAGGGTTTCTCTTTCCCCGAAAAGAAGAGGACGCGGTTGTTTTTGTCGCGTACTTTGACCTGCAAGAAGACACGGCGAGCAGGATAACCCGAGGGGAGCTTATGCCCCGTCTGGTTGACGATCCGTACAGTGAAGGACAACGTGCCTTTGGAGAAGGTCGTGTTGTGGACTTCCAGACGTGCGGCGGAGCGCAACATTTGCGCTGTCTTTTTGATCGTAAAGTCGAAGTTGTTGGCGGAAATGCCGAGCAGTTGTTTGTTGTCTTTCATCATTTGGAGCATAAACTTGTTGCCACCGACGAAGATGTGTTGTCCAAAGTGGCTACGTGTGGTGTCCAGCCAGGGGGGACGTTGGCTGATGATGACACCTGATGTCGGCGTCATGTGGCAGCTCTGACACGTCTGTTGCTTCGTGCTTTTGGCATATGCACTCCATTTCCACTCTGAGTAGACCATCTGTTCGGGGAACTGTTGTGCATCTGTTTTGGGGATGATCTTGCCGTTTTTGTCGACGAATGGGGTTTTCAGGTTGTGGCAGCTCCCGCAGAGCTTAGAGTCCGAGATGTGGCTACTACCTGTTGGTGTGTAGTCGACGTGGTTTTGCATGGGCATGGGGATGACGTCGTTGTAGGGACCGTAAATTTTGCGGTCCACCGCGTCTGCGAATGTCTCGATCACATATTTTCCGGAGAACCCAGCGAGCGTCCCCATGGCTTTTGTCGGCTTGATTTGGTGGCACGCAGTACAACTGACGCCATCCATCGCCTGGTGAAAGTAGGGGTTTGCTTTTTGGAACAGCCCCTTGCTTCCAAACAGGTCGTACGGCTTTTTGGCTTTTCGTGCTTCGACGTTAGCCATGGGTGCGTGACAGCGGGTGCATTTGTCTGTGAGTAACTTTTTGTGTTTGGGGTTGCGTTGTATCTCGGTCTCGACTTTGGCGCGCCAGAGAGGATCTCGTGTCGAGTTGGCCATCATCGTCGAAGACCAGGCCGTCTCGATCGAGACGTCATCGTCGTTCTCATCCGTGATGTTGTTGTGACAGAAGGCGCAATTCTCCGAGCCTGAGAAGTGTTTGGATGTGAAGTCGTGGTTGGACGTTGGTGTGCTCTTCGGCTTGGGAAATTGGGTGGGAAACGCAGCCTCTTTTGGCACTGCTTTGATCACCACTTTGACTTGTTTTTTTGTGCTCTTTTGCGTCGTTGGTTTTGTTGTCGATGTGCTCTTCGCATTGCATTGTGTGAGGACAATACCCAACGAGAGCAACAGGACGGGGTAGATGTGCTTGTTGTTATGTGGCCAGCTCATGTGTTTCTCCATGTCATTTATGTCGACAAAGCAAGGGCACAAGGATGCGCTTGCTTGTTTAGAGACACTATAAAGCACAGAGAGTCGACAAGGGCGGACTTTTGAGAGGCCAACGTGATTGAGTATTTTTGGGGGGTTCTTTAACGGAAACAGATGATTAGGGATCCTCAGGGAGGGGCGAAGAGGGGGGGCGCTGCGACAACTTGCCGCACTTTGGACGTTCTTTTTGGAGGGGGCTAGAGTCCGAAGGATTGTTGTGTGAACGCGAGGGAGCGTTGGTCTTTGGGGGGAGGAGGTGGCATTTTGTGTTTGGAAAAGTAAGCCCACAAAGAGATGGAGCCGACAATGACACCGGCGGAGAGGGCGCTGAGGCCGACTGCGGAGAGTACGTTGCCCAGGTACTTTTGTTCGTCGATGTGTTGCCTCTTCTCTTCGATCGTTTTGCCTGGGATGCTGTCGAGATCTTTGAGTTTGCTTCCGAGGCTGTTCTTTTCTATCTGGTTCCAGGTCAAGATGGCGGCACCTGTAAAGGTCAACGCACCACCACCGATCATGCCGATGATGACGAGTTTCGGTGTCCGTCCAAAGCTTGGATGGGGGAGTGTTTGAGGGAGACTTTGTTTGCCCGATGATTTGGCGACGAGTCTTTTCTTTTTGTGTTTCTTTTTTGGAGGGGGTTTTGCATGTACTGGAGTGGCGAGACCTGCCCAGAGCAGGAACATTGTCAGGTAGATTGTCCAAGAGGGGGGAGTTGTCATGTATTTGACCCAAAATGAATACGTGTCCACGTCACCTTTGCCTTCAACAGATACTACTACAAGTAGACGTCCATTTCCAGAGTTTATTGTGGCGGATTGGTCACTTTTTTTGGCAAAAAGCGCTATCTGGGTTAAAAAAGCCGATGCACGTAAGTGATTGGGGAGAAGCTTTTTTGTGGGGTGAGAAAGGTGAACTGAGAGCTTCTTGCGCTTTGCACCATGTCTTTTGATTTTTGGGACTTTTTATACACACGAAAACATTCGACAGTCTTGACAAAGAGTGAGTCCTCGTGCAATGCCGATGTTCGCTTTGGTGTTGAGGCTATGACTCTTCTAAAGAGTTTTTCTGTAGCCTCGACTCTATGGATAAAAGAAGTGACTGATAAAGATGGGACCAAGATTTTTGTAAGAAGGTCCACTCCACGACGAATACAGCCTGTGTATTCACCCCACCGATGCCTCATGGAAGAGCCATTTGTATTGACAGGGATACGTCATTTTTTCTAGCGAGAACACGAAGCAGTCGTCTTTTTTGGATTTTTTGCGACGTGCGTTCTCGAAGCTGTCTCCTTCACATTTGAGAATTGGAGACATCACTGGCAACAGAAGAAAGGAGAAATGAAACGATGTTCACTGTAAACTCTTCGATGAGAGGTCTTCTCATCGCCTTTGCATTTTTGATATGGGCGTCGCCTTCGTGGGCACAAACCCCTATCAGTCCTGGAAATGTACGGGCAAATTACCAACAAGCACAAAACCGCTCGGTGCTGACGTGGGAACCTAGAGGTACCTATCGTGTGGCCGCCGACATCACCGGAACACAGACGCTGACATGGCGTGGTTCACAAGTGTACGATCAGCGCCCTGGTCAAAACCCCAACAACTGGAATGTCCAAAACTTTGGCTCCGCGGTCTGGGGCAAAAACGGAAACGAGCTGACCGAGACAGCTAACCAGGGGGGGATCTGGCACTACAACAAAGCTTTTGGTTGGTCGGACTACAACTTCTCCTTCCAATTTAGAACGCTGAGCCGGGTGGGAGGACAAAGTAACACAGATGATGACCCTCTCGGTATCACCTGGCGTTACACCGATCAAAATAACTACTACGCGTTGTATCTTTGTGGTTATCAACGCTACAGTAACTGCGGTACATTTGGGATGCCCAGCGGCGTCAATTTCCGTGGGAGTGCCTTTATCCGTGTGCGCAATGGACGTGGGACGATCCTGCGCTCTTGGGCTGTAACAAGAGGGACGAAGATCCCACAGTCCTGGACGTACAATACCCAATACACCATACGTGTGCTCACAAGTGGCAACAACTTCAAGGTGTTTTTGAAGGAGGGGAGTAACAACGAAGTCCGTATCCTCAATTACACAGAGTCCAACGCAAATAACCTTCACGCCAAAGGCACATTTGGTACATTCAGTGTCTCTCAGCCTCACCAACGCTACGACAATTTTCGTATTGTGCACACTGAGTCTGAAGTACGTGGTGTGACGTCTGGTACGCTCACGACTGTATTCAAGAGCGCGTTTGCGCGGCTGAACAACGCCAACTTCAATACGTTGCTGGCATCGCAGGTGACGACGTGGCGTAACCAATTTGGTTTTGCGGCCAATCAAGTCAGCCTGACACGAGTCTACACAGACATCGTCAACCAAGGTTCGATGTTCGAAGCCAAGCCCAGCACAAATGGTACCAACACAACCGCGACAAACCCCGCTTCCTTCCCGTATGGTCGGCAAAAGGCCAATGCGATCCGCTACCTTGTCCTTCGCAATGGAGCACAGGTCGGTGGGATCCTGACTGCGCAAACCTATACCGATAATTACGGTGTCTGTACTGTCCGTCCTGGTACAAAATACGACTACCGGGTACGTTCCAGAAACAACGCAAACCAGACAAGCGGGAACTCTGCGATCGCTTCCGTGACTGTTACCAACGCGACGCCAACGATCACATCACCTCTTTCACAGACAAAGGCCAAGGGGACCCCCTGGACATTGGACCTGTCTCCTTTTGTTGCAGACGCTGATTCACCAGACAGTCGATTGACGATCACCGAAAACAGCGCAAATGTCACCGTGAATGGTCGTGTGTTGACATTCAATTATCCAACCTCTTTTGTCGGTAGCTCCCAAGTTGTCAATGTGACTGTCACTGATTGCTGGGGTGCCAAGGCGACAGGTGTCATCCGTGTTACCTTACTCAACAGTCCTCCTGTGATCACTGGTACACCTCCTAATACTGCGACGATGGGGACAAAGTACGCGTACACCGTCCAGGCGACAGACCCCGAGAAGACAAAGCTCACGTACACACTCAAGGCTGGACCAACAGGCGCGGCGATCGATGCATCGACAGGTGCGCTCTCCTGGACGCCTGGACCGAACAACGGTGGCAAGACCTTTACATTCACTGTGGAGGTTTGTGATGCTGGCAATCCAAAAGCTTGTGCGACACAGACATGGACTGTCAAGGTCAACAATCGTCCCCCTGTGATCACGAGCAGCGCGCCGACAAACGCGACCGCGAGCAAGATCTACACATATGCAGTGAAAGCCTCCGATCCAGACGGTGACACACTGACCTATTCTTTGCCGACCAAGCCTGCTGGGGCGAGTATCAACGCGTCGACAGGGGCGATCTCCTGGACTCCGGCACCTGCGGACGCTGGTAAAACTGTGAGCTTCCAGGTGCGTGTTTGTGATTCATCGACACCGCCAGCGTGTGTGACGCAATCCTGGAGCGTCAAAGTCTCCGCGGCCAACAATCTTCCGCAGATCGCAGGTGTGCCTCCCACACAGCTCCAAGACGGACAGACAATGGTCTATGCACCAACTGTCGTGGATTCCGATCTTCCAAATGATACACATACCTGGAAGCTCGATAAGGGACCTGCTGGTGCCAAATTCGACACCAAAACGGGCCGCCTTGAGTGGACGCCGGCTGCAGCTGATGTCGGTAAAGAGATCGAATTCTCTGTAACTGTCTGCGATAAAGCGGGTAGCTGTGCGACACAAACCTGGAAGGTCAAAGTCATCAAAGGAAATAACCCACCGCTGATCGTGGGTACACCCTCGACAACTGCGACACCTTCGACTGTGTACACCTATACACCTGCTGTTCAGGACAACGATCCTGGTGACACACACACCTGGAAGCTCGATAAGGGACCAGCCGGTGCGAACGTCGATCCTAGCACTGGTGCGCTCTCCTGGACACCTGCTGCGACGGACGCTGGAAAGTCCTTCGACTTCTCCGTGACTGTCTGTGATAAAGCAGGTAGCTGTGCGACGCAAACCTGGAAGGTCAATGTCTCCAGTCTCAACACACCCCCACAGATCTCTGGTTCTCCTGGGACAAGCGGAGCTGTCGGACAAGCATACACATACGCACCCAAAGTTGTCGATCCAGACAAAGGCGACACACACTCCTGGACCCTGGTCAACGGCCCCTCTGGTGCGACTGCGGATGCATCGACAGGTGCTGTCTCCTGGACGCCTGCTGCTGCTGATAACAACAAAGAATCCACATTTGAGCTGCGTGTCTGTGATGACAAAGGCGCATGTGCCACACAGATCTGGAAAGTGCGTGTCGGAGCAGGAAATAAAGCGCCTGTTTTGACGGGTGTTCCTTCCACAGTTGCCCAAGAAGAGACTGCGTACACATACGCTCCCAAGGCGACAGATCCCGAAGGTGGTGCGTTGACATGGTCGCTGAAAGGTGGTCCCAACGGCGCGAGCGTCGATCCTACAACAGGTGCGCTCTCCTGGACGCCTCCTAAAGGTTCGGGGGGACAAGTCTTCCCGTTCGAGATCGAGGTCTGTGATGCACAGGGTAGCTGTGTCACACAAAAATGGCTTGTGAAGGTCACTTCGACAGGCACAGGTAACACACCACCACGTATTACGACCACGCCTTCGACCAACGGGACCTCCGGAAAAGCATATACCTATGCGCCCAAAGTGGACGATCCTGATGCAGGTGACACACAGACATGGACTCTCCCAAAAGGACCCAATGGTGCAAAAATTGATGCGACGACTGGAGCGGTCTCCTGGACGCCTGCTGCGGCTGATGTTGGGAAAGAGATCGAGTTTGAGGTGAAGGTCTGTGATAAAGCGGGCGACTGTGCGACGCAAACCTGGAAGGTCAAAGTCGTACAAGGTAACAACCCACCACAGATCACAGGGACACCTTCGACACTCGCAACGACCGCCAAGCAGTACGTCTTTGCACCCGGTGTCAACGATCCAGATGTGGGTGACACACACACCTGGAAGTTGCTCCAAGGTCCGGCTGGTGTGAGTGCCCACCCAACGAATGGCGCTGTCATCTGGCAGCCTAAAGCTGCTGATGTCGGTAAAACGTACGATTTGGAGCTTGAAGTTTGTGACCAGGGTGGTCTCTGTGCGCAACGTAAGTGGAAAGTCTTTGTCACAACAGGTGCTGTCAACACCGCACCTGTGATCACGTCTTCGCCTGTGACTGCCGGACAAGAAGGTACACCATACAATTATATGCCTGTCGCTGTTGATCCCGACTATCTCGACATTCTGACTTGGACGTTGGTCAAAGGACCGGCTGGTGCCAGTGTCGATCCCAAGACTGGAGAGGTCTCCTGGACGCCTGGTGCTGCCGATGTCGGTAAAGACGTCGAGTTCACGATCCGTGTGTGTGATAAAGCAGGAAGCTGCACAACGCAGACCTGGAAAGTCACTGTGGCCAAAGGGAACAGAGCGCCAGTCTTCACAAGTCAACCACCCAAGACCGCCTACACAGGCGAGCCCGTCGAATACACTCCGACGATCACGGATGATCCTGGTGACAAACACACCTGGAGCTTCGATCAGGCGCCTCCTGCTGCGAAGATCGATCCCTCAACTGGAAAGGTCACATGGAATCCCGGTAAATCCGACGCTGATAAACCGGTGACCTTCGTCGTGAAGGTGTGTGATGATGGCACACCCAAACAGTGTTCAACACAAACCTTTACATTGACACCTCGCCAAAAGTGTAAGGTGGACATCGACTGTGGCGCGCCCAACATCTGTATCGCCGATGCTGATGGTGAGACTGTTTGCCGTGAACCTGGCTGCGCAGATCAATCACCTAAATGTACGGGAACAGGCTTTTGTCAGGATGGTAGCTGTCATCCCAACAGTTGCCTCACAAAGACATGTGCAGCTGATACGACTTGTCGTCCTTCTGATGGCAAGTGTGTGCCTTCTTGTGCTGGCGTGAAGTGTCAGGCTGGTGAGCGTTGTGTAGACGGAGCCTGTGTCGGGAACGCCTGTTCTAATGGAGGCGTCGCCTGTAAGGCTGATGAAGTCTGCGATGAGAGCGATGCAAATAATCCCAAATGCGTTCAAAATCCATGTAACGGACAGGCCTGTCGACACGGTCGTGTCTGTGATCCTGAGCGTTGTATCGATGATCCTTGTGCAGGCATGAAGTGCCCCACAGATCAACGCTGTCTCGCCGGACAATGTGTCGATCTGTTGCCTTGTAATGTCGATATTAACTGCCCTGGTGACGAGATCTGTCTCGCCGGTAAATGTCGTCCCGCCGGCTGTCACACCAACGCATGTGCTGCTGGTCAGGTTTGCCTCGACAGCGCTTGTAAAGACAATGAATGTCCCACACCTGGTGGCAAAGCCTGTGGGCCAGATGAATTCTGTCGACCTGCAAGTAACGCTTGTGTCCCAACCTGTGCGAATGCCAATTGTCCGGCAGGTGAGAGCTGTGTCGATGGTAAGTGTGCTGCCGACCCCTGCGCAAATAAGACCTGTAACGTCGGTGAAGTCTGTATCAAAGGTGATTGTAAGACCGACTACTGCGCGGGAGGCAATAAGTGCAAACACGGTCGTATCTGTAGCACCTTCGAGAATGCCTGCCTTACAGACCCATGTGCAGGTGTGACCTGTCCTGGCCAACTGGTCTGTGTGAACGGACAATGTCTCGATAACACCTGTCAGTTCGACAAAGACTGTCCAGGTGACGAGCTCTGTGTGCAAAAACAATGTACAAAAGTCACCTGTACACAAGACAGTGATTGCGCGTCTGGTGAGCTCTGTGTCGAGGGGACATGTGCGACAAATGCTTGTGAGAACAAGACTTGTGCGAGCGGTCAAGCCTGCCGAAATGGTCAGTGTGTTGGCTCTTGTGCTGGTGTTTTCTGTGCGTCTGGTGAGGTCTGTGTGGACGGCGCCTGTACAAAAGATCCTTGCAGCGGCGTGACCTGTCAGGCCGACGAGACCTGTCAAAACGGGACTTGTGTGAAGGATCTTTGTAAAAGTGAGCAATCACCTTGTAAAGCTGGTCGTGTCTGCGTTGTTGATACCTGTCAAACAGAGCCCTGCAAAGGCGTAGCATGCTCCAATGGCGAAGTGTGCAAGGATGGTCAGTGCGGAGGCGATAAAGTCTGCGAATTCGACGCAGACTGCGCTGGTGATGCTGTCTGTCTCGATAAAAAATGCCAGCCCGCAGGTTGCTACAACGACAACTCTTGTCAGGACCCCAAAGTCTGTACAAAGGCCGCCTGTGTCGAGAATCCATGTGCAAATAAGAGGTGTGGTGCTGACACCACATGTCGTCCCACAGATGGTGTGTGTGTCGCCAATTGCCCGAAGTGTGCAGATGGAGAGGTCTGTAAGGATGGCAAGTGTGAAGCCGATCCCTGTGGTGGAAGCTGTGCCAACGACGAGTTCTGTGACAACGGACAGTGCGCAAAAGATCCTTGCCAAACACAAGGCAGCTCACTTTGTCGTCACAAACGGGTCTGTGACGCCGCAGAGCGCAAGTGTGAGGACGATCCCTGTGCGGGGATGAGCTGTCCTGGTGACTTCGTATGTCAGGGCGGTGTCTGCCACAACACCAAAACGAGCGGCGAACAAACCAACAGCGAGAAGACACAAACAGAGCAGACCAATGACGGTGGCACTGGCTCTGAAGATGGACCTGGCGATGGTGGAGCCGGTGACGGTGCAAACGTCGAAAAGACAATCCTGCTGGCATCTGGTGGCTGTGGTTGTCAGACACAATCACCTGCGACAGGTGGTGTGTTGTTCTTGTTGCTGTTTGTCTTGCCCTTCTTCTTGCGTCGTCGCAAAGACGCCTCACGTTGATATTTTCTTCTCAGGGGGCGACACCTGTCGCCCTCTGCGTCCCTTCTCTCTTCGACATTTTCCCCCCATGATATGCCTCCTTCGCTGCTGTGAATTTCCTTGCATCGTTTTGTTTTTTTGTGTCTCATTGTACAGGCAATATTCCTGGCTATGGAACAGAGGAGAAACAGATGAGATATGTGATTGGAGTGCTTAGTGTATCCGTCGCTTTATTCGCGAGTGGTTGTGACAAGAAGACGAACAAGAAACAGCAGGAGAGGCGTGCTGCGCCAGCGAAAACACGGGGCGCTGCGCCTCCTGTCCGTCGTAAAGCAGCGTCTGATAAGGAGTTGATCGCGAAGGGACGCAAAGTCGCGATGCAATCGTTTAAAGCACTCAGCTCGAAGTTGATGGCTGCGATGCAAAAGGGAGGGCCACCCAATGCGCTCAAGTTTTGCGCGGCACAAGCCCAGCCTCTATCTGATTCACTTGGCGGAAAGCTTGGTGTGAAGCAGGTCGCGAGGGTATCCCATAAGGCGCGCAACCCAAAAAATAAGGCCGACACATGGGAGCTGAAGTTGATCGCCGATTATGTCGCGAAGATGAAAGAAAAGAAGCCGATCAAACCGACACTTCGCAAAGAAGGTGGAAAGACGGTTTTTTATGCCCCGATCAGGATTATCAGCCCGGCCTGTCTGAAGTGCCACGGCGAACCTAACAAAGAGATCTCCAAAAAGACCTTCGCGCTGATCAAAGAGCACTACCCTAAAGACAACGCGACGGGATTCAAATTTGGTGAGATGAGAGGTCTTTGGAAGATTACATTCTAGTGTGATGTAGGGGGCTCTCTTTTGTGTGCTTCGAGCCAGCGGTCGCTGGCTTTTTTTGTATCTACGACAGCCTCATTACTTTGGGGAGGATGTCTTCTTGCTATCACGTGTTTCTTTGGTGGGGTAGGCGTTTTGTGTTGGGGGGAAGGTTTTCTCTCGGTGGTGTTTGTAGTCGATATACGCTTCACATAGCTCGATCAGCTTGGATGTCGCCCACGGGTATGTCTTTTTGCGCGCGTTGGCCCAAGGTTCATCGACATGTATACCTGTCCAGCGGACGACTTCCCAAGCGATGTGGTCGGCTTCTCGCCAGGAGAGCATGTGTTCAAATCGTTTTTGCCAATGTACCTTTTGTTGGTGGAGTGCGTAGGCTGCTTTGCGGCGGTGGGAGACGAGCTCCTCATGGCTGACTTGGTGCAAGGCGTATTGTTTGGCACATTCGATCGCGCGCCAACATGTTTGGGGGATGGTTTGTCCTGGCTCTCTGAAGGTTTCGCACTCGTATTGCACACACTCTGCGGCGAAGTAACGTAGCAACATCTCGTGAGGAGCGAGCTGCTGGATCGCATTGTAGATGTGAATGTGTCCATTTTCCAGGTCGTAGAGGATATCCTCAATCAGAGGAGAGGGGATATCGGAGGAGGGCGGGTTGATGTATTGATCGTAGGCGAAAGATGTTGAGCCAAAAGGATCGGTGCTTTGGCCAGCGGAGATGTAATCGAAGAGGGCTTCGACGTTGTGACCATCGACCATCCAATACGGAAAGTCATCCCAAGGTTGAACCGTAAAATAGGTGATTGTGTTTGTTCTGGACATCAACTTCTCGCTTTCTTGTTGGGTTGTGGGTGTCTCCACAAAAGCATGCAGGAAGTGCGTGTCAGATCGTTACACAGGTGTTGATTGAGTCGATTGGATGGGGGAAGGATGTATATGGAGGGGTGGGGAGGGGGCTTAGGGGTTGGCGACCTTGGTCTCTGGTGCCTCTTCGCTTGTCGCGACGACTGGAGTGACTGTCTCTGTCTCTTCGCTGGTCGTGACTTGCTCTTCGGCGACTGCGGTCTCGACGACGCTGGCTACTTTGGCGGTCTCTTTTGTCAGGTAGTCAGGGAGTGAGCGCTTTGGCACTTCTGCGATCCCGACGGTCTCAAGCATCCTGACGAGTACGAAGCCGACGTCTTTTTCGGATTTTTGGTGTGAGTGTGTTGCAAAGCGGGGTTTGGCGTGGTGGTTGTTTTGCAGACACTCACCTGCTGTCAAGAACAACGCAAATGGGTTGGTGATATTTGCGGAGTTGTCTGGAACAGCGTAGGTTCTGTAACCATAGCCCAGGTTGCTTCCGTGTGCGAGGTAGCCTTGGAATGTCAACACAGCGATCCCGAGGACACGAAGTGTCACGTAAAAGGCAACGGACCACGCGATTGAACGGAAGAAAACGTAGGCCATCGTCATACATGACAGCTCACAAAGGATCCAGCCGGGGCGGCTCGCAAAAAAGCGAAATGGCAGAGATTTGAAGATGGGATCGCCTGTCATTTTTTGGATCTCTGGCTCTTGCGCGGAGGGGTTGTGCAGGATGGTGTAAATCAACCAGTCCATATAGCTCTGATTGGGTTGTTTGTCGGGATCTTTGTCCGTGTCCGAGTGAGCATGGTGATTACGGTGATCTGAGACCCATGTGCGTGGGTTGACGTAGAGGAAGCAAAGATTGCAGACGCTCATGACTGAGTACATCCACCAGCGGGGCAGCTTGATGGCGTGGTGAGCGACACACCGGTGCAACACAACAGAGACAAAGTTGGCGACAAAAAACCAACCGACGAGAACCATGGCGATAAAGTAAATGGCTGTAAGAAGAAACGGTTCCATGTAGGCACTCTCCTCGAAGAGGAAGGAAGAGATTCACGCAATCTCTCCTCATCATAAAGAACGGATGACAACGATTCAGGGATGTTTTGTCCCTGCAGCAACAACGGATGTACACCACCACATGGATTTCAAAAATCTGTCATGTCGGGGTGGGGTCATTTGTCGCTGGCCTTCGTGAAGGTAGGTTGCTATCCCAGGGGAAATGATCAGAGAGCTCCACAATCATCTCTGATCTGTCTCAACATTGAATGTTGATTCATAACAGATCTGATGTGTAAAAATCAATGCCCTTCTGAAGTGAAATTATGTCGCAAGGAAAGGTACTTAGAAAGGATGACTGTCCCGTTCAACGTTTGTATGATGCACGCTGTTTTTTTAATTCAGTAGGGATATTAGATGGATGGAGAATCTTTGCGAGGTCGCGAGGGGATTGTGGTGTCTCTTATAGTCAACAGGTTGTTGAATATATGAAGAATGTGACACATTTGTAAAAGCGAGAAAACAGGCTTGATCTATATCAAGACTTCACAATGTAACGCTGGAGTGTGTGTTTGTCAAAGAGGAAAATCGTTGGTGTTCTTGTGCCAGGATCATTTGCCTCTTTGGCGACTGTGCAAAGTGGAGTGATGTGATGTGCCAGGACACAAGCTGTCCGCGCATTCATCGTCCTGCTGACAGGTTTGTTCATATCCTTTTTATCCAGCGAATTGTCTTTTTTTACTTTTGTTTTCAGTCGATTGTGCGATTTTGATTGACAGTGTGTGAGAATGTGGTTTATATCACAAACCAGGTTTGTGTGATAAACCAGGATAGGAGAGAGATGTGAGTAAGGATGGAAAATCACAGGAACATGCAGAAGCGCTGACGATGGCGATGGAAGATGTGCGTCGCATCCGCGAGGTGTTGGATGACGTACGTGGAGATTCGGCTGTTCGTGCTGTGTTGCGACCGTCTTTGGTGCTCGGCTTTTTCTTAGCGCCGATCATCATTTTATACGGTGTGTTTGCCCAATGGCTGTTTGACTCCGAGGGTGTGTTGCTCTGGGAGTGGCACAGAAAGACGTGGTTGTGGGTCTTCTCCTCTGCGATGATCGTATCGACAGGCCTCATCAAATGGACGGTGCTCTCTATCGCTTCCTGGAATCAAGGGTTTACGGGGTTCTCTGTCTGGCGCAAGATCTTGCTGGAGCTGCGATATTATAGAGTGACGACGATCGCGATTGGGCTGCTCGTGACATTGAGTGTGTACTGTGTGCATATCGGTCATGTCGAGAGCATTGTCGGGATGGTTGTGTTGGTCTCCGGCGCGATTTGCTTTTTGATCCCCCTGGTCCTGCCGCTCGATGAGATGACCCCCGTCGGCTTAGCGATGTTCGTTGTCGGTGTTGTTTGTCTGTTCTATTGGCCAGCATATCCGTTTTACAAGGTGGCGGCAGTATACGGTGGGACGTGTATTTGGATTGGTTTGGTGGGGCTTCGTATCTCACCCAACAAAGAGGAGCCTCATACCAATGGGTGATCCCAGCCAGGTGTTTGCGCTCTCCAAGATTTTCCATGAGCGCGCACGACTCGGCATTATGACTGTACTTGTCTCTCGCGATTCTGAGATCGAGTTCAACGAGTTGCGCCAGATCCTCAAGCTCACCAAAGGCAATCTCGCTGTCCACATATCCAAGCTCGAAGAAGCAGGGTATGTCGAGATTCAAAAGTCCTTTGTGGGCAAAACACCACGCACGACCTATCAAGCGACGAGTATTGGAAGGCGCGACTTCTCCGCATATCTCAGCTTACTTGAGACGCTGATCTCCACTGCGCGTGAAGGTGACTGAACTTTTTTTTGCCCAGGTGGTTTGTAGCGCAAACCAGTTTTTATGATTGGGAACACGAGATGAAGACCATGTGTGTTGATAAAGATCGTTTGTACCGGCTTGATTCGCGTCAAGGAGCGTTTGGTAGAGGTGTTGTATACAAGAATATTCCTTACAGCCAAACAAGGTGTCAGTCTCACAGGAGAAGAGTGATGAAGCGAATGATGGCGTTGGTGACAGGTGTATGTCTGCTTTTGCTCCCTTTGGTAGCCCATGCACGTTCGTCGATGAAGTTACGTGGCTATGCGGAGTCGCGGTATTCGTTGATGGCTGGGCTGGATCTGGGTTCTCTTTGTGAGGGTGATCTCTCGGATAACGTGAAGTCCTTTTGTGATCCTCACATTGTGGTCAACCGTATCCGCCCGAGTGCGTTATTCAAATTCAGTCGTAAACTGCGATTGCGTGCGGAGGCCAACTTGTTGACGACACACTTTCGTTTGCAACGAGAGGTCACAGATATCACCGACATCCTGACCCTCGCGCGGTTGTACCTGGATATCCGCACAAAATATGTGGACATTCGGATCGGTCAACAGGCGTTTAACTGGGGACCTGCACAACTTTGGAGCCTCACGACGCCTTTTGTCCCACAAGATCCTACAGATCTCAACGCGGAGCTGCCTGGTCTATGGGCGGTCTCCGCGCAGATCGGCTACAGCATGGTCGGCTACGTCAAACTCGGTGTCATGGCCGCACCTGATTTTACTCACACGCTCGAATTTATCCGCTGGAAGCACACCTTCGGAGAGACCGATGTCGCCCTGACTGTCGTCGAAGGTGGCGCCAAGCGTCGTGTCAGTATTGGCGCTGAGGTGAAAGGGACACTGGGCGTCGGGTATTGGGTCGAAGCCGCATTGAATATCCCCTATGAGCAAATGGCAGACGATGACACTGTCGAGCCAAATGTCGTGGTCGTCGTTGGGATGGATTATAGCTTCCCTATCCTTGAGAACATGATCATCACACTCCAGTATTACTTCAACTCTGCTGGTATCACTGACAAAGAAAAGTATCCTTTCAATACTCCCGAAGGTCTCGCAGCCTTCGCGACACAATTGCAACAAACCAAACAGTCAAACAACGTAACTGGGATTGGCTTCTCCTCAGGTGGATTTTTGGGAGCACACTATCTCTTCTTGAGTATCAACCAGCGCATCTTCGAAGAACTCAGTGTCTCCATCATGAATGTCACCAACCTGCTCGATCCGTCCTTCATGGTTGGGGCCTTTGTCAATTGGAACTTCCTCGTCGACTTCTCCCTGACCGTTGGGAGCTACTTCTTCTTGGGAGGTGAAAAATCTGAATTCGCACCTGGAAAGATCGAGATCCCCATCCCCAACGCACCAGAGGGCGGCGTGTCCCTGGTACCGACTGCCGTCGCCTTTGCGTGGATACGATACAATTTTTAACAATGTAGGTCAGACATAAGGTTTAACGACGCAGGTCGGACACAAGGTTTGACGATGCAGGTCGGACACAAGGCCCGACCCTACGGCGTGAACGATATGTCGAATGGATACGGAAATATGGGCAATACTGTGAACGATGCAGGTCGGACACAAGGCCCGACCCTACGGCGTAAATGGCATGTCGAATGGATACGGAAATATGGGCAATACTGTGAATGATGCAGGTTGAACACAATTTCGACGATGTAGGTCAGACACAAGGCTCGATCCTACGGCGTGAACGATATGTCGAATGGACACGGAGGCTGAACCAACACTGTGAACAATGCAGATCGAACGCAAGGTTTAACGATAGAGGTCAGACACAAGGCTCGATCCTACGGCATGAACGATATGTCGAATGGACACGAAGACTGAACCGACACTGTGAATGATGCAGGTTGAACACAATTTCGACGATGTAGGTCAGACGTAAGGCCCGACCCTACGGCGTGAATGATATATTGGTTGGGTGAAAACCTGACAACACATAAAGTTGGGTGAGAACCTGACAATAGATAAAAATGTGACATCGGTTGGATATAACATCCGACCTGATAACAAAATGACCCTTTTGCACACATACGTGCCCGAACAATCCGTCCAAACAGAGCTGCTCATGTGGAGCGCTTGTCGACGGGTGTGTACATCCCAACAGGAGGTGGATGGTGAAAATTGTAGCATCAGCCAAAGACGTTTCCAGGGTCTATCAGCCTGGAGAGAACGCAGTATACGCTCTGAATGGTATGACCCTAAACATCGAGGAGGGGCAAATGGTCGCAGTCGCAGGACCTTCTGGTTCTGGGAAGACGACCCTGCTCAACATGTACGGATGTCTTGACAAGCCGACAAGCGGGAAGGTGTACGTCGATGGTGAAGACATCACCAACATGAACAAAAAACAACTCGCGCACATTCGTAACCACAAGATCGGCTTTATTTTTCAGTCGTTTCACTTGATCCCTGTTTTGAGCGCGTATGAGAACGTCGAGTTCGCGTTGCAGATCCAGGGCAAGATGTCACCGGAAGAGCGCAAAGAGCGGATCATGCCCATCCTCGAAACTCTCGGCATCGCGTCTCTCGCAGATCGTCGCCCCGGTGAGATGAGCGGTGGACAACAACAGCGCGTCGCGATCGCCCGGGCGCTTGCGAAAAAACCCGCGCTGATCCTCGCCGATGAACCTACCGCAAACCTCGACTCCAAGACATCCGCCGCGATCATCGAGCTGATGCTTAAGCTCAACCAAGAAGGTGCGACATTTGTCTTTTCCACACACGATCCGATGGTCATGGAGGCAGCGCCCCGTCTCGTCCATGTCCTCGATGGACACGTGCAAAGTGAAGAGAACAGGGGGTAGATATGTTTTTGCTCAAACTCGCGACCCGCAACCTGTTTCGGAACGTCAGGCGTTCGCTGTTGACGATCCTTACAGTTGTCATCGGGATCCTCTCTCTTGTCGCTGCCACTGGCCTTGTCAGAGGTGTCGAGAAGAGTTTCACGGATGCAAATATCAACAACGACACAGGTCACCTTCGGGTCTTTGGGAAGGGCTACCTCAAAGACGAAGAGAGTCTGCCACTCGACATCGTCGTGTCACAACCCAAAAAGGTCACCACGCTGCTCAAGAAGACTTTCCCCAAAGCCATCGTCTTCGAACGCATCATCTTTAGCGCCAAAGTCTCCGACGGTGTTCATGGTCTGAACGTTCGTGGTGTCGTGATGCCAGGTGCGTCTTCATACAAAGCGTTTCACTACACAAAAAAGAGCCAGACCAAAAAACCCATGCCGAATAAGCCTGGTATTGCTGTCATTGGTTGTCAGCTCGCCAAGACCTTCAAAAAGAAGATCGGTGACACTTTAACTGTTGAAGCTCGTACACAAACAGGCTCACTTAACGCCGTAGACGTAAAGATCCACGATGTCCTCTGTACTGGACATCAGCTCGTCGATGGATTCTCGCTCTTTATGCCTGTTGCGACAGGGCGGGCGTTTTTACAAATGCCCAAGGACGTGACTGATATTGTCGTTCGTTTTCAGCGTCGAGGGCAGTCTCTGAAGGCCGAGGCGATGCTCAAGAAGCAAACCCCCAAAAATCGGCCCCTGACATGGCAGGAGAAAGCCCAGGAGATCATCCAACTCAATGGACCTCGTCGCAAGATGTTTAACGGCCTGCTCGCCTTGCTCTTCTTGCTTGCGGCTGCGGGCCTCGCCAACACTGTCGTGATGGGCGGATATGAGCGCAAAGGTGAGATCGGGATGATGCTCGCGATGGGTCTTGAGCGAACGAAGATCGTCGTGCTCTTTGCGCTTGAAGCGGCGATGATGGGCTTTGTTGGCGGCTTGGTCGGCTCCGTCCTTGGCGGTTCGCTGTCCTGGTACTACTCCATTCATGGGATCGATATTAGCAGCAGCGCTAACGCGATCGGTGGCTCTTCGACGGGCTTTAGTTACGTCAACTTTCTGTACTTTGACTTCAGGCCGGAGATGATGCTGATCGGGACGTTTGTTGGTGTCGTGATTGCGATTTTGGCGGCTGTCTGGCCTGCAACACGTATCACAAGACTGGAACCCAGAGAGATCCTGGCAGGGAGATAAACAATGAGCTTTTTAATTCGATTAGGATTCAAAAATATCGGCCGAAACAAGCTGCGCTCTGCCCTCACGCTCGTCGCTGTGGCGTTGTGTTCAGGTGGGATCTTGATGTTCAGTGTCCTGTTTAGTGGGATCACAAACATGTTCCTCGAAGGATTGACGACCCAAAATGGACACGTCCGGATCATCGACGCAGAGCTCGCCAAAAACGAACGCTTGAAGGCTGGTTACCACTTCGTCCAGAATGTCGATCATGTCCTCAAGACGCTCAAAGGCGTCAAAGGTGTGCAATATGTACTGCCTCGTATCGAAACAGGCGGTTATATGGAGCATTCTTTTACACGAGCAGAAGAGAAAAAGGCGATCGCGGCCAAGCGCTGTGTCCACAAGACACTCGCCGAACCGACAGATCCCAAGAGCAAAAAAATCAGCAAACAAACACCTGGTGGGGGTGTCGGGATGAATCCTGACGCCGAGAAATCCGTGACAGACCTGCACAAGCGAGTCGTACGTGGCCGGATGATGAAACCGACAGGCAAAGAGATTGTCCTCGGTCGCTTACTCGCAGAGAGACTCCACGCTTGTACAGGGAGTAAGATCACGATGATCGGCAAAACAGTCGATGATTCGATGTCCGCTGTGACGCTGACCGTCGTTGGGATCGTGAATATGGGTGGTTCGATGTTGGACAAGCGCTTCTACATCAATCTCAAGACCGCGCAACATTTCCTGGATCTGCCCAATCAAGTCGGCTCCATCCTCGTATATGGCAAGGATCTGTGGGAGTCTACGACATTGCGCAGACGCATCAATCAGGTCGATCTCAAGAGCAAAGTCCACGTCGCAGAATGGCAAAAGTCACCCCTCGCGGCGATGGCGCTGCCGATGTTGAAGGTCTTTATCTTTATCCTTGGTGGGATTATCATGTTTGTGGGAGGCGTCGGCCTGTTTAACACCATGATGATGTCTGTCCTCGAACGCCAGGATGAGGTCGGTATCATGATGGCGCTTGGGTTGCACCCCGGCCAAGTCCGTAACGCCTTCTTGCTCGAAGGGTTTGTGTACGGTGTTGTCGGCGCTGTCTCAGGTGTACTGATCGCGATGGTGGCGTCGATCCCGTTGCTCACGACTGGGATCTCATTTGGGACCGACGCGACCTCAAAGATCCCCTTCCCGATGGAGACGACGATCAAAGGCTCGCTCAGTCTTGACGGGATCTTGATCGGTCTGGCGGTCGGGGTCTTGATGACGATCATCGGCAGCATTATCCCTGCTGTGCGTGCTTCTCATCTCGAACCTGTCGAGATCCTTCGCAAGTAACGAATATGAGCTGGCTATTCATCTCACTTCAATATGGAGAATAGAATGATATCTTCACTGCAACGATGGACCCTTCTTGGCGCTGTAACGGTCGGCCTCTTTCTCGCCTCTGGCGTCATGGCCGAAGAGAAAAAAGAGACCAAAAAAGAACCCACAAAGGCACTCACAGCGCTTCAAATTATCGAACGTGTGGACAAAAACCAGGTCTTTGGGACACGTCAGGCGTTTGTCACAATGCGCATCAAAAAACGCGGTCGTATCCGCACTAAGAAGATCGAGAGCTTCTCGAAGGGTGCCAAGACCTCCTATATGAAGTTCACCTATCCCTCTCGTGACAAAGGCGTGAAGTATCTCCGCCTTGGTGACAACTTGTGGATGTATATGCCTTCTGCAGAGAAGACCATCAAACTCTCAGGTCATATGCTTCGACAGTCGATGATGGGAAGTGACTTCTCTTATGAAGACATGCTCGACAACAGCGCTCTTAAAGATAGGTATCACTTCAAGATCATCAAGTCAGAGAAGATCGATGGAAATGATTGCTATCTGATCGAGATGAACCAGAAGAAAAAAGGCGAGACGTACCCCAAACGCCGCGTCTGGGTCGATAAAAAAACCTATGTTGTTCGCAAGTCCGAGATGTACGCGCTCTCTGGTCGTCTGCTGAAGGTCATGCACATGAGCAAGGTCAAAAAGTACGGTGAAGACCGCTATTACACCACCAAAATGCGTATGCAAAACAAGCTGCGCAAAGGCACCTGGACGGAGACTGTCCTGACCAAGATCCGCTTCAAAGTGCCCCTCGATAACGAGATCTTCAACGTCCGTAACCTCACGAGTGAATAAGGCTACTAAGGCTATCTTATTTTCCGTATCTTTTCCATCCGGCGACCTTTATCAAGGTCGGACACAAGGCCCGACCCTACGGGGGAAAATGCAACATCATACTCATACGCTTTGACGAGATTATCTACGTCGAAGTGTCCCTTTGACGTGGATTTTCATGTGGATGGAGGGGATGATCTGCTTCATATCGCATGTCAGCGTGTTGAGCTTACCTTTGCGGGTGTGGAAAACGGACACAGCGTCGACGTAGATCTTGGGCATCATACCTGCGCCGGGCATTCCTTTCCCCATACCACCAAGCATTCCCTTCATCATCGCCGAAGGATCTTCTTTGCCACCACCCATCGAAGGCATACCACCCATCGAGGGCATATTTCCGAACATACCACCTGTTTTTTGGCCGTTACTTTTGACGGAGACGCCTGTCTTCATCGATTGTGGACGGATACGCATCTTGAGTGTGACGACGCCACGACGAACAGAGGAGAGGTGTGTGGTCATCTTCATCATCGGCATACTCGCAGTGATACGTTGTCCTGGCTTCATCTGTCCTTTGGGCAGCTCCATCATCTTCAGTAGATCTTGGGGGAGGATGTCGACGGGCTCTTCGTCTTTTTTTGTACGGAATGTGTATGTCTTATATGTTTTCAGTCCACGGCCTTTTTGTGAGATCGAGGCGTAGACTTCGACACGTCCACCTGATGTCTTGACGCCAGCGCGGGCGGACAGCGATTGTTTTCGCATCCCCACGTAAACCCGTTCACCGCGCATGTAGATGGAGGCCATATGTCTCAATTGGATGCGACCACGTCGATCGACGATCCCATTCCAGGAGCGAGCGCGTCGGGGAATCATGCGCAACTTCAACAGTTGGATACCGTTCATCTTGAGGCGCAGTGTTTTGAGTGAGAGTTTGATGTTGGCTGCGCCATTTGGGAGCTGACGCAAGACTTTGATCGTAAAACGCGCCTTTGTGCGGAACGTCATCTTGAGGGGGTTGCCTTTGCGCGAGATGCTCGTATTGGACTTGTATTGGAAGGTCTGTGTGTCGCCTTTGCGCCATGTATATCGAAGGGTGAGAGCATGTGCGAAAGAAGGGACCATGAGTAAGCAGGCTGTGAGCAAGAGGGGAGTGATTCTCATTGTATTCCTCGTGTCGTTGATGGTGCTGTATTTGCACAACACTGATCAGGCTTGATCATCGTGTGCAGGTGGAGATATGCACGAGGTGATAGATCGGGTTACTTTTTTTGCAGCCCGCCAAGCAAAGCGCGGCAGACCACGCCGAAGGCGTCGACAGGAGGGGAAAGCAAGCGGAGCGCGGCAGCCCAAAAAGACAGGGGATATCAGTGACCCAAAAAGTCAGGGACTTCTGTTGCGATGGTGTGGCGGCCTGCGATGGTGATATCGTGGCTGGCGTTGGGGACGATCTTTGTGGTGACGTGAGGGAGGAGTTGTTCTGCACGTTGGACAGCTTTTTGTGGGTCGTAGATTTTGTCTTTGTCCCCAATCATAAACAGTGTGGGGGTATGGATGCGTTTGAGGACACGGTCGGAGAACACGCCAGGGACGACACGTGGTCTGAGTGTCGAGTGTTTCCAGCCCAGATAAAACTGTTGAATAAGCGCTTCCATGTATTGTTGGTACGCTTCGTCCTCGTGGTTGGCGGCAGACCATCGCATGAATCGGTTGGCATACTTCAAAGATGGATTGACCCACATCGGGGCCCCTCCAAGCAAAAAGGGCATGCTCACGCGCAAGAATGTCGCGGCAGGAGCGAGCAAGACGATTCGACTGACACGTTCAGGGTGTTCGCGAGCCATGTTGATGCTGACCCAACCACCAAATGAGACACCCATAAAGTGCGCCTGTTCGATGTTGAGCGCGTCGAGGACACCGAGCAACCAGTCCGTGTAGTGTGTGCGTTTCCAAGGGCTACGGGTGGGGATGCTGCGACCAAAATCGGCGATGATGTCGAGCGCGTAGACTCGATAATGTCGACTCAAGACGTCGATGTTCGCGCTCCAGATGATCGAACTTGAACCCAAACCGTGGAGCAAAAAGAGAGGAGGGGCGTCTTTTGGACCTGTGATGAGCGCGTACGTTTGACCAAAGTCTGTCTCGATGAATTGCTCTTCGTATGGGATGTCCCAGGTCGCGAGGACTTCGTTGTATGCGTTCATGTAGGCCTCTTTGGCCGCGTCATTCCGAAAAAGCTTCATCCGATTCACACTCCCGTTTGTGGTGCAGGTCGCCTTCTTTACGGAAGAAACGTATGATACATCCCCACCCCATGTCAACTTTTGAAATGTTTGTCGAGTTTTTCCCCCACAGCACCTTATAGCTCGACGTTGAAGGCGACCTCGCGCTCGACACCATCTCCAGAGAAGTCTTTGATGGAGAGCTTCCACCACCCAGGCATGTGAAAGAGCATCCCTTTCACACGGTATTTCCCGTCACCAAGATCTTCGATGACAGGCTTGGTATTCATCCCGTGCCCGTGGTCTGGCATCTCTGCCGTGATCGTCGGCGCTTTGAGCGTTTTTGTGCTGTCCTTTGGTTTGATGGTGAGGATAAACGTAAAGTACTCATTCATCGGGATGGATGTGTATGTTTTTCCTTCCTGGTCTGTAAACTCACCGTATTGCAGGGTAAATACACCGTCTTCTGTCGTCTGTGTCAGTGACAGATCTCGCTGTGGATTGTTATTGTTATTCTCGGATGGCTCGCCGCATCCAAATAGACCAAGCAAGAGCAGCATCATCAAATAAGCTGTGTCTCTACGATGAGGTCTCATCTCTTCAACTCCTTTCGTGTATCTCTCCATGGACTTTCTCAAAGAATCGTTTGACTTTGAATAAAGTCAACAATACATTCTGACAGTGTGGGCTTTTGTTTTGTAAAGTCAACTTTTTTTGGATCAACCCTACACCACTACTTCATTGCAAAAAAGAAAGATAGGAAGATGAAAAGAGCATTTATTCTGATAGGTCGGTGCACCATGTTTGGAGCCATGTTGTTGCTCATTTCAGGGCTGGGTTTGTCCCTGACTGGGTGTGAACAGGTCGTACAGAGCGAAGAGTGCAAGGCGTATGTTGCCTGTTTAAAGGTCCGGGACACAAAGCTTGGGATCAAGACAGACGCGCTGCGGTTTGAGGCTTCGGGGGCCTGTTGGGGAAGCCCCGAAGGTGCTGGGCTTTGTACACATGCCTGCAAAAATGGTCTGACGTGGTTGAAGCAAACATATCCTTCACAAACTGCGGATTGTCAATAGACGAAAGGTCGATGTCATGGTGCGAAAGATCCTTTATTTTGTAGTGATATTCGTCATGTTTATGGCGTTGGCGCAGGCACACCGGCCGGGGACGCTGAAGGGGGAGACGACAGTCGACAATCCTTATGTCTCTTGGGTCTTTGCTGGCCGTCTTGAGAAGGGCGACGAGGTGTATGTCCTGAAGATGGAGATGGAGCGCCCCTTTGCGACACCTTTTGAGATGTTGGTCGGGCGCTCCGAGGCGAACAGAGATTTTCGTCCACAATACGCAATTGTTGGACCGGGCTTGCCGAAGCCTGACAGGCGCACAGAGGCGATCTTGCCACGTCCTGTCCCCGATGGGATGGGGGTCTTTTATGAGGCACATGACGCCGAAGAGCGCCAAGTGTTCTTTGAGACGATCATGAGACGCAATTACTGGTCAAGTGGGACGATCGCGATCCCCCTCTTGAAGGGCAAGTACGAGATCTGGGTCTGGTCCAAAGACCAACAGAAGGGTTCGTTTTACTTCAGCTTTGGTGTAGAAGAGAAATTCGACGATGGCGCATTTAGTGGTATCTTCGATGATTGGGGGCTTTATGCGTACTGATGTTGTGAGGAACACAAAGCGTTTTGTGTGTGTCTTGGGTGTCTCTTTGATGATGTTGGGGATGTCGGTGTTGCCCTCTGTTGTCGAGGCGAAGACGACGACGCTCACAAAGAAGACCCCCAAAAAAGACAAGTGGCTCGATCGTCTCAGTGTAGAGGTCCCTCTTCAGGTGAATCTCGTGGGGCTATCTTTTGGTATCCAACCGGAGCTGCTGTTTCGTCCTATCAGCGCAGGGAGTGGTTTTCATCTACGTGCTGCGATCGGGTTCTTTGGAGGACCGGAACTCTTTCATATCGCACCTCTCGCGCTGGGCATTCGCTATGTCTTTTTGCGTGGCTGGCGTGTGCAGCCTTTTCTCGGTCTGGGTGTGGTTTGGCAAGCCTTCTTGCCTTATGACCACGCATCCTATCATCGGATCGATATGACGTTGGAGCTGGGTGTTCGGGTGGCGATCGCGCGTGGATTTGCTGTTGGCGTGAATCTGAGCCCGGAGTTTGGACTCGCGCACATCTCATCATATGGTATAAAGAGCACCTTTGGACTTGGGATGGCTGGACGTTTGACCTTGACCAAAGATCTCCCCTGGTAGGTGTCAATCATGAAGATGTGGATGTTTTGTTTGTGTCTCCTGTTGAGTGTGTCGTCGATGTATGCCTGTGGTCCGATGGAGGGCGCAGATAGTGGGGTCGTCCTCGATTTGACACAGCCACCTGTCTTCACACAAAGTGAGCTGGCCCAAATCCAGACACTTTCTCCTCTGCCTGCGCTGCCAAAAAGCCCGTCTAATCGATACGCAGATCGGGATGATGCAATACGTCTCGGTCAGTATCTGTTTTTCGAGAAGCGCTTGTCCGCGAACAAAGAGGTCTCCTGTGCGACCTGTCACGATCCCTCAAAACAGTGGAGTGATCAGCGCGCGTTCTCGAAGGGGATCGCTGAGTTGACGCGCCACTCCCCTTCACTTTGGAATGTCGCATACAATAGATGGTACTTTTGGGATGGACGGGCTGACTCACTCTGGGCGCAAGCGTTAAAGCCACTCGAAGCGGTCAAAGAGATGGGCACGACGCGCCTTCAGTTGTTGCACGTTGTAGCTGGGGACAAGGCGATGCGAACGGCCTATGAGAAGATCTTTGGAGCGCTGCCTGATGTGTCTGATACTGCGCGTTTTCCACTGCAAGGGAAGCCAAACAAGGACAACCCCGACGATCCTCATCACAAAGCTTGGATCGGGATGAAGGAAGCGGACCAAAAGCTCGTCAATACATTTTTCACCAACATCGCCAAAGCAATCGCTGCATATGAACGCACGATTATATCGAAAGATTCACCGTTTGATACGTTTGTCGATGGCGTAAAAGGTGGGGACAAAGAGAAGCAAAAAGAGCTCTCCATCGAGGCGCAATGGGGGCTCAAGATCTTCCTGGAGAAGGATTCTTGTGTCACCTGTCACAATGGCCCCAACTTTACCGATCGTGAATTCCACAACATCGGACTCCCCAAGCATCCCACACGATCGATTGAACCAGATATTGGTCGCTTCGATGGTATCCCCGTTGTGTTAGGTGATCCATTCAATACACTTGGTGCATATAGTGACGCGCCTGATGATGTTGCCCATAACAAGGTGCGGTATCTGAACAGCGATCCACAGGCGACGTCTACAGAGTTTGGTTCGTTTAAGACACCGACGCTTCGCAATGTCGCACTGTCTGGACCGTTTATGCATGACGGCCGCTTCAAGACGTTGGATGAGGTGCTCTCGTTCTATTCGTTGTTTGGTGCTAAACAGCCGGAGCGTTGTCTCACGGGAGTGTCTGCGATCGATCAGCCAGCGTCTTGCAAACGCGACACTCCCGCGATTGGTCATCAAGAGGAGACGATGCGTGTGCTCAAGTTGAGTCCTTCGCAGCTTCGTGCGCTTAAGGCGTTCTTGATGTCGTTGACAGGTCAACCGTTGCCAACGTCTCAGACAACACAGCCTTCTTTGGGAGATTGAGCGGATTTGTGTGGGGGACAGGAGGGGAGGTTATTTTGTGGGGGTTTTTTTTGTGGCTGCAGGGGCAGCAGGTGCTGCTGGGGTCTTCTTTGTCGCCTTGCAGGCGTTGAGTGCGGCCTTTGTGAGGGCGAGTCTTTTGACGAGATAGCTGACCAGTGACTGCCGAAAGTAGAAGTACTGATTGCCCGACTTGTAATCGTACTTTTTGGCGAGTCGAGCGACGTGCTGCTCGATCTCGGCGTCGTTGTACATGAACAGCTCCAGACCTTGAATGCCCGTTCTGTTTTGCATGATATCTGTACTCGCGAGCATGTTCTTGATGGCCGCGATCGCTTCCTTCTTGTATTTCTCACCCCAACCCTGGTGCTTCATGATCCGAAAGACCTTCATCCGATCGTCAAACTTGGGGGAGGAGAGTTTTTTGACGTCAAACGCCGCGATGTCTTCTTGAGACAGTGGATCCGCAAACCCCATCGGGATACACGAGACAAACAACAACATGCTGAGGCAAATCTTCTTGAGCATACTTTCTCCTTTACGTGTGCATAGACTCTTTGGCCTGTTCTCTGTGTAGGACAGGCTCTCTGTTCAACGCTGTCCATCATCCGGGGATAGACAAAGCGTCCACTGTAACATTCGAAGCCTTTTTTGATTCTGCACATTTTTTCTTCTTGTCTTTTTGTAGAACGCTTGTTATATAAAAGAGGTCATAAAGTGTATGTATGAGTATCCACATGGTTTTTGCTTGGAGGCATCATCATGAATGTGCATGTAAAGGGAAGTGGGAGCGCAAAGCAGGGTCAGTCAGCGCGTCCCCCAAAAGTGAATCTGAAGGCGCCACGTGTTGCGTGGTGGACATTGGGTTTGTTTGTGGGTTGTGTGGTGGCCTGGGTGTCATTGATGGTGATGACGTTATGGGGTGTGTTGTCGTTGTGGGTGGGGTTGCCGTTGTTGTCTATCTTCTCGTTTGTGGCATTCACACCGATGCACGATGCCTCACATCGGAGCATTGCACGTGCGAGGTGGGTGAATGAGGTCGTGGGACGGTGCTGTGCGTTGTTGTTGGCGGCGCCATTTCCGGCCTTTCGGTATGTACATTTGGAACATCACAAGCACACCAATCACGACGAAAAGGATCCGGACATGTGGAGTGGGAGGGGACCAGTGTGGTTGTTGCCTCTGCGTTGGTTAACACAGGATCTGCACTATTATGTCGTATATCTTTCGAATTGGTCGAAGAGATCAAAGGCAGAGCGTTGGGAGACTGTGTTGACATTGTGTGCGCTTGTGACGCTTGTCGGTGGCTTGTTGTATGTGGGGGCGTCGTTGTTCGTGTTGTGTTGGTTGTGTTCGGCACGTGTGGGGATTGGGATCCTGGCCTACAGTTTTGATTATCTCCCTCACAAACCCCATCACATCACATCTTCTGAGGACCGTTACAAGGCGACGTTGGTGCGTCCAAGTCCATTGTTGACGCCACTCTTTTTGTACCAGAATTACCACTTGATCCATCATTTGTATCCAGGGGTTCCTTTTTATCGGTACGGCGAGATCTGGAGAGCACAAAAAGACTTCCTGATCGCACAAGGGACAGAGGTTCGCTCTCTCTTGGGCCAGCGCAGCACGCTGGACCGCATTTGAACCAGCGCAGCACGCTGGACCGCATTTGAACCAGCGCAGCGCGCTGGACCGCATTTGAAGGCCTAGCGGCCTTGGGGATAGTCTGCTCAACTCAAAAAGAATCCCCCTACGCTCATGTGTACGATCCTACGGAAACAAAACAGCCTCGAAGAGGCTCAACAGAGGGGGAAGGCAAGCAAAGCGCGCTTGGGGGAAATTCATTTCCCCCATTAGGTCTTCTCCTCGCCTAAGGTGCAGGCAAACTCCACAAGAATGGTGCAAATCCCGACGCCGACTTTTGTAATGTGTATGTGCCAAAGTTGAGCGTCTCCGAATATGTGCCGTACACGTGGAGCATGCTGTTCGCATCGATGTAAAGCCCTAAGAGTTCTGGACCTGAGTTCAATGGATATTGACCCTCAAGACTGATGGAAGACGTCACCTTTTGTGCATGTTGCCATGTACCACTTGCGCTTAATTTCGCCAACACCCATGACTGCTTGCTCTCGGTCAATGAGGTGCTTCCTATGTTCACAGTGCCTTTGAAGTATCCAGTGAGGTACACATTACCCTGGCTATCTGTCGTGATATGTTTGGGTCCAATCGTTGAAGATACACCACCTGTGGAGACTGCCCATGTGTAGCTGCCATTTGTATCGAGCTTTGCGACGTAGAGATCCTTCGTACCTACAGCAGTAAGCGTTGTGCTGCCCATTGTCCTTGAATTTTGGAAGTATCCAGCGATGTAAACATCACCACTTGGTGTTGTCGTGAGGCATTCGCTGTAGAAGCTGTGTGCGTGTGGTGTTACCCACTTCCAACTACCGCTTGCGTCGACTTTCGCGATGTAGTTTTGCGATGATGAATTCACTGAGATGGAGCCAAAAGTGGCCTGGGTTCCAGTTTTTGCATAGATGTAGGTGTTGTTGTTTGCATCGATAGAGGCACCAACGATACTGATTGCCTCAGAGGTCACGATATGTGTCGCCCACAACCACTGTCCGCTTGTATCCATTTGACCTGCCAAGCCATAAGCATGACTCCCTGTGTGAGGCAACGAGCTGCTGCCCAGGGTGACTGGGGATAAGTAAGAACCTACCAATGAAAGTTTGTTATTTGTGAACCCGGCAATTCTCAGGATGACACCAAAGCTTTTGATCCAACTGAGCGTGCCTTGTGCGTTTATTTTAGCGATGTATATACTGCCATTGGGTGCGCTTAGGCCGTGCATCGAGCCTAAAAAGAATCCGGTGAGATAGACATTCCCCTGATGATCGACCACGTGCTCTTCGGCCGATGCGATATACTCAAAACTACCCACCGATAAGTTCATAGCCACAAAAGACCTCGCCCAAACCCACTGTCCTTGTGCGTTCATCTTTGCGAGAAAACCGGCTTCTCCAGAGACCGTGAGGGTCGTTGAACCAAAAGTGGCTGTGCCTTTGAATGTACCGGAGAGATACGTATTTCCAGATGCGTCGAGAGAGATATGTTTGATGGACTTGAGCCCTGTCGCATCAAAATCTCGCACTGTCGCATTTCCTGGTGTTGGTGCGTTGACTTGATAGGGAATGAGCGACGACGATTCGTAGGTTTGGAGCTCTTGCGCTGCGCGTACCAAAAGCTGGAATTCGTGATTTCCTGTCGCTGCGCCCGTTGTGCTCCATGAATACAACTGACCGCTGTCACCCCAATCATGCAGGGTCGTCCATGTCCCACCTGGAGGACGGTGCAATAGGCGATATTCGGGGTTGAGCTTGGGGTCACATGAGCTTGTGAAGGACCAAGTCACTGTGCTTCCTTCGGTCACAGGTGAGAGAGGGTTGGGGGTCGCTACTGGTTGACTGCACTTACCCACGGGAAAGTACATCGTCTGAAAGCCTTCGTGTGTTGCTGTACTCCCTTGTGCACGGATCCAGACGGAGTGTGAGTATACTCCTGTCTGGAATTGTGTGGTGTCGAGCACATAGGTATTTGATGTCGACCAATCTCGGGCCAATGTGTAATTGGAGACAGGTGTGCTCCGATAGATCTTGTACTCAGCAGTCGCACCACCCGTACACGTTGGCGTAAATTGGAAGGTGTAGATCCCTGCGTTATGGGTGTAGGAGACGGAGACTCCTGAGCAGCTTCCTCCACTCGACGATGGTGTTAACGTGAATGTTCGTATGATAGAGGCTTCCTGGTACGTCACGTTGTTCCCCCGTCTTCTGAGCCACACCTGCACGTCGTAAGAACCTGTGGCTTGGGATGTTGAGTCCCAGGAGAAGCTGCCTGATAGATCCCAATCTCTCGCGATGATCCAGCTACCATTGGGTTGGCGTAAATAGTATTTGTACTCGGGCGCACCTGCCACACAAGAACCATTTGCCACGAAGGAGACTGCAGCTCCTTGTGTTTGTTGTTGTGTGGGGTATGTGCTCAATGAGAGCTGACAGGAGTCATCAGAGGGACGATCTGCGAGCTCAAAAGAACGTGTTGTTGAAGCATCTTCCTGGGAGACCGTTTGTCCTTGTCGGCGGATCCAGACCTGTACAAGGTACATACCTGTGGGCTGATTTGCGCTGTCCCAGGAAAATGTGTCGGAAACATCCCAATCTCTCGCGATGATCCAGCTCCCATTGGGTTTGCGCAAGTAGTACTTATATTCGGGGGTTCCAGATGTACAAGAGCCTGTTGCTGCGAGAGGGACGAGTCCCCATTTGGCTTGTTGTTGCGTTGGGTACGTTGTCAATTCGACATGACAGGAGTCGGCGGCTGCACCTGTGAGCGTAAAAGAGCGGGAAATGGAGGCACCTTCATATGCGACGGTTTGTCCCTGTCTTCGCACCCAGACTTGTACGTTGTACGTCCCTGTTGCGCCACCTGTCGAGTCCCAGGAAAATGTGTTGGATGCATCCCAATCTCTCGCGATGATCCAGCTCCCATTGGGTTTGCGCAAGTAGTACTTGTATTCAGAAGTTCCGTCAATACAGGTGGAAGAAGCATCAAAAGGGATACTGCTCCCTACGTTTTGGGTTGTCGTGGGGTAAGTTGTGAGTTGTACAGAGCAGTCCCCAACAAGCTCCTGACCCATTATACTGTGTGGTTCGGGTGCTGCTGAACACCCAAATAGGACGAACGACCACATGACATATATGGATATCCATGTTCTACGTTGCATCACCGGGCATCTCCTTCGTTTCTTGCCGTTTTGTAAAAGATTTGTCGATCATACTACGTATGTCTCATCTGATCATCACACCACAATACATATTATTTTCCAAACTCGAAAACGCCGAACTCAAAAATGCCGAACTCCAAGACATAAGTTATCATTCTGACACCATTTGGCCCGAAGGATTCGATCCCACAATGTCAGGTGCTCGTCTCGTTACTCATCAAGAATAAGTTACCCCTCTATGCTCATGTGTATGGCCCTCTTTCAATCGCGAGATCGTCTCTTTCGATAACACACCCCAAAGAAGACCAACATCCAGAGAAGCCACTGTGCATCAGGAAGCCCCATCGAGGAAGCCGTACATCCACAACCTGGACGGGCTCGTGGGTCATCCGGCTCACCTCCATCTGGGAATTGGCCTTCTCGGTACTTCTCTAGAGGCTCCCCGTCACAGTGAAGTGGGCCTGTCCGAAATCCCCAGACTGTCCGATCTGTCACGACCCAATGATGTTCTCCTACTGTGAACACACCCTGAATGCCTGTCGGCAATGTGACCCATTTTTTACTCTCTTTTCCGGTGAACAATTGGCCCGTTTTGTGTTTTGAGACAAAGCTCCCATCTTTCCCCTTCGTGAATGGACCCGGCACAAAGGACAACGACATCACGCTAGTCAATGCACCATCCTTCACCTGCCACAGTGCCTTGCTCTTTGCGTCGGAGATGTACAACAGATCTTCCGTGCGATCCCAGTGGAGCGCTGTGACGTCGTACGATTGAAGGTCGATGTAAGTCTTCCAGGTCCCATCTTGTCGTACATAGACAATCTTGTCTTTTCCATAGACATAGGGTCGTCCCTGTGTGTCCAAGACGAGCTGTGTGGGGGCTGTCGTGACAAACGCTGAGGAGATCTCCTTCTTGTTTTTGAACGCTTTGAGCTGCTGTGTATCCGTCTCGATGACCCATAAGGTCCCATCTTGGATTGCGAGCGGACCTGGAGTGCCTGTGAGCTTGATGTATTCTTCGGGCTTGCCAAAGACGCCGCTCTTCAAGTCGAGAGAGAGGATCTGTTTGGTCGACGCGACAGAGACATAGAGCGTGTCGTTTGTGAAGGCTGCGCCTGTGATCGCCGCACGTGTTGGATGTTCCCACTGGGCATGACGGAGAGGGGCTTGTGTTGATGTCGTCAATTGAATGGGGAGCGTTTTGCTCACCCGAATACCTTCCCACTCTGCGGTCACTTGCACCTCCAGCTGACAACGTTGAATGTGGACCACGCCCTCAAACATCCCATCTGTCGAGACGTCGACTGTGATGCCTTCTATCTGGACGTGGGCTTTTGGTGCAGAGACCTTCCCTTTGAGGGTGAATTGATGCTCCGTAAATTGTGCGTCCTTCTTGGGAGAGAGGATGTCCAATGAGAGCTTTGTCGACTGGACAAGCTCGAAGGAGACGATCTCCTCACTTGTGTTTCCTGCTTTGTCCCAACCTCTCACAAGTAACGTGTACTTTCCTGGTGTGTCGATCGAATCGCCCTTGTTGTAGGGGTTGCCGTTGAGTGTGTATGCCTCTCCCTTGAGATATTTGTCCGTGACTTTGATCGTCGGTGTGAAGGACGTCGTCTTGTCGCCTTCTGAGACACCATTGATGTGTATCTCCGGTGGGGTCATGTCCAACACAAAGGAACGTTTTGTCTCGGCTGTTTTGCCCCAGGCATTTTGGGCTTTGGCGTGGAGCGTGTACTCCGCTTCCTGCTCAACTGGTGAACCACTCGCGAAGGGGAGCCCATTGAGCAGATTCGCGCTGCGATCCTTGACGATATGTACACCTGTCACGACGATCTGTGGCCACACTTTCTGGTTGTAATGCTCGCCTTCTTTGACACCTGTGATCTCGATGAGTGGCGTCGTTCCATCTGCAACACGTAGCGTATTGATGGCTCTCCCTTGGCGTTCACCTACCACAAAGGTCGCCTCAATGAGATACACACCGATCCTCGGAAGGGAGGTCTTGGAGACTGGGATCTTGATGGTCGCGAAGCCATCAACTTCGTGCTCTTTGTCGTAGATCTGTGCGCCTTCGATGGAGACACGTAAGGAGCCCTTCACTTTTTTCACACTGTGCAGCTCAACACGAAGCTCCGCGTCTTCCAATTGAAGGGCGTACTCCTGTTTGGAAGGGTGGACACCACGAACCGCAAAGTCACCCAGCTCAAACCGCGCGAGCGCACGACCCATTGGCATACTCTTGTTGCCCTTCACAAAGACCTCCGCCTGTAACACCAATCCACCTTGCGCGGTCGCAGGGGCTTTCACATCTGCGAGGACGAGATTCATGCCCTTTGTGACCTTGGTGCTGACGACGACACCTGTCTGGAGCGCGACACCTGATGACTTCAAGATGGTGTACACAATATCGACGTCGTATGTCCCACGAGCTTCGAGGATGAGTTCCGATTTGATGGTCTCTTCTGGTTGGTAGGTCTCGCGGTCGAGAGAGAGCGCCTTGGCATAGACAAAAGGCCCCTTCACGTCGAAGAAAAAGCGTCTGGTCTCCTTGCCGAACGTGACCTCGACGGTTTGTGTCCCGCCAGGGAGCACGGCTGGTAAAGCAAATGAACCTTTTTGCTCGACACCCTTTTTGAGCACATACGCTTTTTGATGGACCACTGGTTGGTGCAAGGGGATTGCCAGGACAGAGACATTCATATCGCTCGATGCACCGATGGTATAGGAGACTGTCTCTCCTGGTGAGTACACATCCTTGTCCATCTTGAGCCACATGTCATCGTAGGCCCAATGCACAAAGATCGAGTCGATGTGGAGTGAACGCCCCTTCATGGAGAGACATTGGATCGTCATGTTGTGATGGCGTCTTTGTCCGAGAGGCATCTTCACAGTGAGGCTCTGTTTTGTCGCGGAGAGCTTCAGCGTTTTGTGTTCTTGGTGAAGACCATAGCGGATACGACATTGGATCGTCGCCTGTTGGGTCGTCCCGATAGAACGGACCTCCAATGAGAGGAGCGCGGTCTCGCCTGCTTTGTAGCTGCGTTTGTCCAATGAAGCTTTGACGTCGATTTTGACACCTGTGACCTTGAACTTCGTCAGTCCCGCTCTGCTCGGTAAAAGTGTCGCGTCAGGGGCGCTGCTCCAGCGATGGAGCGCTGCATAGGTGTTCTCTTCGAGGTCATCGGGGATCGGGACCTTCAAGGTAAATGACGCCGACTGACCCGCCTTGACGGAGACCTTTTGTTGGTAGGTCTTTTCGAGGACTTTGATCTCTATGTCGGCGATCTGGTCGAAGATTCCCTGGTTTTTAACGGTGTAGGTGAGCGTCGCGTGTGTCCCTGCGGCGAAGGCCTGTCCTGCAGCAGGTGGGATGAGCTTGAGCTGTGGGGCCGGACGGGTGAAGCTGACTTCTTGCTCTGCGCGTGTCGCCCCTGTTGTGTCGCGCAATTGGACGGACGCTGTCCGTTTGCCAACTGGTGCCATGACGAGGGGGATCGAGATGGTGTAGGTCTGTGTCTTCCCGGCAGCGACGGAGACTGGAAGGTCTGTAACAAAGAAGCCCGCGTGGATATACAGAGAGCCTTTGAATGGATCGAGACCGGCGTTGGTGACTTCTACATCGAAGACATAGGCCGTGTCTTTGCGCGCACCTGTGAGGACCTTCATGGAGATAGAGATGGGGTTGATGACCTTGAAGGTGTGCTTCACGACCACGCCGCTCCCTGGTGTCACAACGCCTGAGAGAGTGTAATTGCCTGGCGCGAGGCGAGGTTGCGTGTATGTTCCTGTCCCTTTGGTGCTGGCGTTCAGTGTGTGGGAGAAGGTCTTCTCGTCGAGCTCCCTCGTGTCATCTGAGAGAGAGAGGTACACTTCATAGTTGGCCGCGAGTGCGACGAGATTCGTGACCTCGTAGGGGATGTTGATCGGTTCATCACTGCGGAAGGTCTGCTTTGCACCCACAAATGACAGAGAGGCTTTGGGGGCGACGATCTCGATCTGGTAGGTCTTGCTGTCACCGTATGTTTCGACCTTGATGGTGTGTGTTCCTACTGGGAGATAGAGGGCACCTTCGCCTTTGACCACCTGTGCAGGCTCGCCTTTTTGTACACCGGGCATCATGTGGCTCGTCGAGAAGGACTCTGTCACTGTCGCACTGACAGGTGTGATCGAGACGATGTATTCGCCTGCGCGCTCACCTGTGACGGAGAGTGTGTAGGGGATGCGTATCAATCCAGAGGTCGCACGTGTTGGTGGTGTCGCGGTGATCGTTGCCTTCAGGCAGAACCCTACTTGTTTGGTCACGGTTGATTGTAGATCTTGTGTGCTCGTCAATGTGAACGTCGCGTTTGACGTGACCCGTTCATGAAAGACGAGCTCAATGGCATCACCGGCGGGGATGGTGACGGTTTGTTGTTGAGGTGTTGCGCCACCAGAGAGGGTGAGTGTCACGAGGCCTTCGACGCTGCCGTCGTTGGTGATCGTCGCACGCACGGTGAAGCTCTCAGCGTTGACACAAGAGGGCGCGCTGACCGTTATCTTGAGACCCGGCTGGAGCGTTGTGAAGGGTAATTCTAAGGTGGTCGTTGTCAGCCCGTTGGCGGTCGCAGTGATGACAAATGAGTGGTTGCCGGCTGTTTGTGGTGACCAAGAGGCTGTGAACAGATGTTTGCTTTGTGAGGCGAGGTTGAGTTGGGTTTGGGTGCTCAAGTTGTTGCCATCGCTGTCATCGATCTTGAGTGTGATGCCCTGGATGGCTGTGGTGTTGAGATTGATGAGCGAACCTTGCAGTGTGACTTTGCCACCGACACGGACGAGTTTGACGTCGAGCTGTCCTTCGAGCTTCCAGTCTTTCGCGCCAACACTGAAGGTCGCGTTGCTTTTGGCGAGCTGAAGATTTTGGTCCGTTTTGAGGACGCCTTCGACAAAATATTGCCCTGGTTGTTTGGGCATGGGGAAGGCTTGTGTTCCATTACTTGTTTGTCCGGGCGAGACATTCACAGGGGCGACGACATGGGTAAAGAGGACCTGTCGTGTGTTGGCGATTCCTTTGCTGTCTGGTGTGGGTGTGGAGCCATCGTCTGTTTTCTCTGCGCCCTGGAGAACGAAGAGCTCACCTGTTGCGTTTCCTGCGATAATTTCGGAGAGTCCATCGCCATCGAGGTCGGCGATCACTGGTGGCATCATGCTGGAGCTATAAGACAGGATGAAGGGCGCCGTTCCATTGGCGACATCGACCATGTAGAGTTGACCTGCGAAGGGGTCGTCGTGCTTGCCTGTTTGGATCAGGAGGTCGGGTTTGTGGTCACCATTGAGGTCGGAGACACGTACACGAGCTTCCAGTCCTTGTGTGTTGGGGATGGTGCTTCTCTTTTTCACCTGTCCGGTGTGATCGTATAGGATGTACTCGATGTCGCCGTTGGATGATGTGGCTGCGAGGACGACGATCTCAAGGGTCTTGCTGTTCGATGAAGAGGGATAGACTGCGAGGCCTTCGTATTGTCCGGTGCCGATCTGTTTGGACCACTTTGTGGCACCTGTGTGACCATCCATCACGATGAGTGTGCCTGGAGTGACTGTGTCGATATAGCTCCCTGCGTAGTATCCTGTGAGGAAGATGGCCTCTTCTTTTCCGTCACCGTCGATGTCTGCGGTGATGGGTGTGGAGGAGACTTTTTGTAATGAATCGCCAGGTGTCGCGGCTTTTTGGATGAACCGAGTGGTGCCGTTGTGATTGAGCAGGCCTGCGATATCTCGTGCCGAGCCTGGATAGCTACCCGAGGTGACTGTCGCGGCGAAGGCACCATTTCCGGCGACAAGTTCGAGTTTCCCATCTTTGGTGCTGTTGGAGGTGTTGCATGTCCCTGTTGTGCAGAGGCCTCCGAGATCGGCGACGGCCAGGGGCATCGGTGGATCCCAGGAGAGAACAGACGTCCCAACAGACCACTTGACTTTGCCTGTCGCTGCGTCGAGGAGTGTGACGATGTGGTTGGAGGGGGCACCTTGAGAGGGCGGCCTCGCTGTCATCCCGATGTCTAGTTTTCCATCGTTGTCGATGTCTGCGAGCAGTGGTCGTCCGACGGCTTCACAGCCTGTACCGAGAGAGGTCGTCCAGAGGACAGCGCCTTTGCTACCTGAAAGGGCCTGAACACTACATGAGGTCGTGCCGATGATGACTTCGAGGCCTGGTTTTCCATCGATGTCGGCGACGGCGACGCTGCCGGCTGCGTTGACGATGGCGCGCCAGAGTCGTTTTCCATCTTTATCGAGCGCGACGACTTCGCCAGCGTGGGAGACGGTGATGATCTCTGGTTTGTTGTCGTTGTTGATGTCTGCGACGACAGGTGCGCGTGGTGAACGATCTGTGCTCCAGTTGGTCGGTGAGATGACAGTCTGCCAGAGCTGGGCGTTGTTTTGTGGTGAGAAGAGCGCCGTTCCAAAGGATGAACCCCAACGTTTGGGGGAGCCTCTGAACATCGGCCAGGGCGCGGTGGGTGATTGTGTGGGGTAGCGGCTTTTGATGTTCTTTGTGTCGACGCGGCGCTCTTTGGAGATGGTGAGTGTGAGTGTGCTGTTTGTTATTTCACCGTTATTTGCGGTGAGTGTGTAAAGGAGCTTGCCGCTGTCTGTGGGTTGGTAATTGTTTTTGTCCGTCGAGACAGAGAGCGTGGTCTGGAGACCTGTCAGGGTGATACTCTCTTTAAACGTCTTGCGTAGCTGGTTGTTTTCTCGCAGCTCGACTGTGAGCGTGTACGTCCCGCTGGGGGTGTTGTTGGGTGGGATGAGCTGGAATGTTTTCGTATGTTTGGCAGGGAAAGCCGCGCCGCCATCGGTGTGGATGATGTATGTACCATCAGAGGAGAAGAGTGTGGCGATCCATCCGACAGTCGCGGCGGTACCACCTTCGTTTTTGACAGTGGCGATGATGGGTGTACCTGCGTTGACGCTGTTGGATTGCAGATGGAGTGTAAAGCGGGCATCTGGCAAGGAGAAGTACTGTGTCTTTTTGGTTGATTGGCCAGAGGGGAGTGTGAAGGTGGCTTCGAGTTTGTGTACGCCTGCAGGGAGTGATTTGATGGGGACAGTGAAGGTATGGGATTGGAGTGTCGCAGAGGAGAAGGTCAGTGGTTTGCTTTGTGTGAAGGACAGCGCAGGTGCAGAGAGTGTGAGTGTACCTTGTAGTGAACCGACAAAGCAGCAGAGAGGATCGACTGTGACGGAGACTTCGGCGTCTTTGCCGACTGCGAATGCGTTACCAGTGACGTAGATGGAGAGGGATGGGTCGGGGACAACGACGATGAGTGTTTGTTGTCGTGTGTCGTTGGTGCCGCCGACGTTGATCTCTGTTTGGAGTTGGAGCTGTCCGCCTTTGTGGTTGTATGGGATCTTGTATTGGATGGTGAAGGATTTTTCTTCGCCGACGTCGAGTGTTTGTTTTGTGATCTGCCCTTTTGTGAAGCCAGTCAATTGCCATGTCGCGGAGGGGGTGAGTTGAAAGCGTCCTGTGTTTTTGAGTGTGAGTGTTCTTTGGACGTCTTCGCCGAGACGGACAGCGCGTGTGTTGGGGGTGAGTGAGATAGACATCGAAGCAGGGAGTTTGATGGAACCATCATTACGACCATCCACTGTTTCGACGTAGTATTCAAGAGTATACTCTCCAAGGGGAAGGGCATTGGGGAGAGGTTGCAAAGAGATCGTTTGTGTACTGTTTCCCTTGAAGGTCGTGATATTTTTTGTATCGGACTTTAGAACACGACCCTTTATGTCCTTGAGGGCGGCGTAGACTGTGGCATCGACATCAAGGCTTGAGAGACTTTTTAGTTCGAAGGTGATGGGGGTGCCAGGGGAGAGTTGAGCGGTGAGCTTTGGTTTGATTTGGATTGTACGACCTGCGACAAAGACGGGGTGGGTTATTTGTTGGAGCTTGAAGGTTTTGCCTCCACTCAGATCGTACAGAGATATATGAAGTGGGAGTGAACCTGTTATTCTTTTTGGGAGAGATAGAGTTGTTTTCAGTGTAAGTTTTGTGTTGTTATCGAAGGTTGTGTTGAGGGTTTTTTGGGTAAACGTTGAGGTACAGTCCTCATTGAGTAGCTCAATCATCAACTTACCTGGAAAAGTGATCGGGATTTTTGTTGAGATATTGACTGTGAGGTTGATTTGTTCACCTGAGTGGTAACGTAGTTTGTCCGTTTGTGGTGTGAGGGTGATGTTTGGTTCTTCCCGAACAAGAGGAATTTGAACGGATTTTGCGAATGGCCATGGGTCTACAAAGCCTGAGGCAAAGGGGGGCTTTTGTACGTTGGGAGCGTCTTTGTCGAAGGCGACGAAGGTGAGAGTTTCATTTGTAGATGAATTTGTAGGTATGGTGAGGGTTTGTGTTTGTTTCCAACTCTTGCCTTGTGTGAGTGTCGTGGGAAGTGGTTTGTTTGGGTCTTGTACATACAGATGGAATTGGCGTGGGCCAGGAAAGAGGGGCGGCAATAGGTTTTGCAGTTCGGCAGTTAAGGTGATGGTACTTTGTCGTGGTGTGTACAAGGGGTGTTTTGTGTACAGGCGCATTTGTAAACCGGAGAGATAGCGAAGTGCAGAGAGTCTTTCTCCGAGGATAAATCGTCCTTCAGGTAATTCGATCGGGCCAACAAGTGCATTCCCTTTGCTTGAGAAGATGGTGAGTTCTGTGTGGTAAATTCCGTGCTGTGGGTTGTCGGAGTTTTTTGGAAGTGTGAGGGAGTAGCTTAACTGTGTCACATCATTAGGTGAAAGAGTTTTCGCGATTTGTTTGTGGTAAAGGATTTTGTCTCGGTTGGGTGAGAGGACTCGAATTCGTATGTGTGAGGCTTTTTGTGTGCCCTTGTACGTATAAGAGAGTTTTTGTTCAAGTTTCTTTTCAGGGGGATTGTACGTGATGGATTTGGGGTCTTGTAACCAAGTGAGCGTATCACGAATGATATCTCTGTCAGTTTGTGTGGATTGTGACCAATAGTGGCCCCAATCAGCATAGGACGTGGAGAGTACGATTGTGCCTTTGTCGTGAGGGTATACTGCGCTAATGGGGTGTCCTGTTAGGGTATGTCGTAACAAGATTGTGGCAGTTTTGGGGAGTTGTGTGAAGTAACCATCGAGGGGGATGTCCAATCTCTGGCTTGTGAGAGATGAGAGGGTTTCGTGTTCGGTGCTAGCTTTGCTTGAGTCAAAGAAGCATGAGATGGCTTCGTTCCAGCCCTTTGCTTTGATGTTCCCAGGGAGGACAGACCACTCCTTGCCCCAGGCTTGTGAGAGGACGAAGAGGCGTCCACCTTGTTTGACGTAACCATCGAGGGCGGCTTTGAGTGCTCTGTTTGTGGATTGGCCGCCAAGTGCGCCACTGGGAATGAACAAGATTGGATATTTTTTGTGGATTGTGGGAGCAAATGAACGTGGGAGGATGGCTGCTTTTTCACCGAATGTAGCGAAAAGTTTGAGTGCGTGTGGAGCGTGTTCAGAGTCTAGGATTGCGATGTGAGCGTTTGGGTCGATGTTTTTGGCATCTTTGTAGCGAGGTGCATGTGTGGAGGTGTCGACATTTTCGTCGGGATTGTCGCAGGAGGGGACATTTTTTCGGATGGTTGACACTGATTTTACGATACAAGCATTGACTTTGGGTGAGCAGGTTTGATTGATGTCTGTACGGCTACATCGACTATCGTATTTTGAGGAGTTACAGGCGATGGAGGGCAGTTTGACCTGAAAAGATACGAATTGTTGGTTTAATTGCTGTGTGCTATCTGACCAGTTTCCGGCACAGTCACGTGCAGAGACTCTGAATGAAAATGTCTTTCCCTGACAATCCTTGGGAAGTGTGATGGTTATTGATTGTGGTGTTTTTGGGCATGAGCCGTTTTTGATGGGGAGATACTTTTCTTTTCCACCGTCTATTTGCCAACTTCCAGATGTAAGTCCAGTGAGGGGATCGTGGTATGTGATGGTGACTTTGTTGTCTTGTCTTTTCCAGGTGATGACAGGACGTTGTAGGTCTGCATAGAACTTAAGTGGTGTGCTGGAGAGTTTGCCGAATGTTGTTGTTGGGAGCATTTCATCGGCTTTTGCGTTTGGTGCTTTGCTGTGTTTGAAAGCGCCAATCCCCTGTGCTCCGGAGACTTTTACATTGAGTTCGAGTTGGGTTTGTTGTTGGAATTCCTTGAGTTCAAATGCCCCCTCAAGAGTAGCCTTTTGGAGGGGAGGAGAGAGAGTATCAGTGAGTTTCCAGGTAAGTGGCTGGGATGTCCAAAGACCTAAAGTGCCGGAGAGGACTTGTATTTGTGGTCCTGTAGAGAGCATTGGTTGATCAAAGGAGAGTTTTGCATAAAGAAGGTCACCAATACATGCAGGGTTTGAAGGTGTAGTACCTCTCTTTTTGATAAGCGTGTTATTGGCAAGTTGCGTTCCCAAGAATTCGGCATTTGTGAGGATGGGGGGAGTGTTGTCAACGATGACTTTTTGTATCGTGGTTTTTGACCAATCCCTTGAACCAAACGCTGAGCGGACTTTCATTTGGATTTCATAGCTGTCGTCTGGAAAAAGTTTTTTGTTTAATTTCATTTGGTTCGTGTTCCACGAGCCTTCCTTACTGAAATACTCAACGTTTCCACTTGGTGACAAATTGTTCGTGAAAATCAACCAATACTGGTTTGGTGTTGTGAGATCATTTGTTTTGCTCCCTTGAGCAAAAGAGAATATAGTCGTTGGAGGGATCGTCTTTGGTGAAGATCGTTTGGTTGGAAGGCCTGCTAGGAATTCTGAACTTGTGTATAGTGAGCGCCATTGGAAGGGAGATGCCGAACCACCATTTTTGTGGTATATCCTGTACCAAGCTTCACCGACTCCAGAGTAGTCATCAAGGCATTTTTCGGTGCATACTTTTGTGTTTGCATCACATACTCTTCGGAAAATACATGTTGGGTCACCAACTTGTCCCACGATGTCTACTTTTCCCTTGACTGTGAACAAAACTCCCGTTGCGCTTTTGTTTGTGGATACTGCACTTTTATGTGTTAGGGCCTGTTTACTTTGGTAGTCATCGGGAACAATGGTATGGGATATGATCAATGGTTTTTTGGAAGGGTAAGGATCTGGATTTAATAAGAATGTGTTGTTTTGATATGTTCCATCAGCATTTTTTTTGACTCCAATTGGATCTCGTCCTGATTTGGAGTTGTCACGAATTCCACTTCCACCGGCTGTATTTTGCGTTCTTTTTTGAATTGAAAAATGCAAATGCCTTCGAGGATGATCTGCTGTAATTTCGCCGAGCTTTATATGTTTTGGGTAAGAATTGGATGTGCGGATAAAGTCAGAAACTCTGATGTGTGAGTATATGAGAGGTAAACCATTTGAAAGAACAGTGACTTCCTCAAAGGCCAACTGTGTTGGACTTGTAGCGCCTGCGGATAGAACTCTACCCGCACTCACAGCACCTACAGTGGTGCCAGAAGGGGCTGTGATATCAATTCCTGCATGGTAAAGGCCTTGTTTGTATGTTCGATACGATGGATATATGTCCGAAATTTTCCCCATAGCAGGTATCTGCTTTCCATTCTCTGTTTTTAGCAGAGTGGCTGCATCCGTTGAAAACGTGATAGCATATTTACTTGGTAGGCAGTCTGTTGATGTCGGGCTATTACTGCACTTCCAATTATTAGTCTCAGCAAGCCGATGCTTATTTATGAGATATGGGATTGCAAATGGAATCTCTGTTGTACCACCTGTTGTTTTTTGTATGAAGATAGCCGGGTCCAATTGTGTGTTTTTTGTAAAGTTTGTAATGTCGAGCGATTTCTTTGACATAAAAACAGACCAGGTGTTCGCTCCTCTTTTCTTGAAGTAGATAGTAACATCGTAGTTTGAGTTTTGATCTTTCTCAAAGAGAATCCTCCAGTCCCGGGCTTCTTTATGAGCATCAAGTTGGTATACCTCTATTTTTTTCAAACCACCAGATTTAGGTCGAATCTCTTTGGTGCAGTTTTTGATTTCGAGTTGTTTTGTTTTTGGATCAATGCCGTGAGTACAATGTTGAAAATTTAGGATGCTCCCACCACTCCATAGAGGCCATTTTGGTACAGAGCTGTTTGCATATAGCTTCGTAGGTGGAAGATAAATCAATAGGAAAAGAATTAGGAGCTTTCTCATCTGTTTGTCCTTTTCTTTTTGAGCATTCTCAAAAGGGCTTTGTCTATATAGTTTTGCATTTTGTTCCACTTTGGAGCCTGTCGGAGTTGTCTCAGAAGAGAGATAACTTTCTTGCCTCCGATGCCACTGAGGGCACTTATGCTTGCTCTTTTTTGTTGAGCGCTTGATTTTGGATCATTTAAGATCCTAATAAGATCTGGTGTTGCAGGCTTTGCTTTTTCATCAAAGTAACACAGGAGCCAAGCTGCATCGGCTTTATGCTTGGGGTATTGCAATAAAGATATTATGTTTGGAATGGATGAATGAGTCAAGGCGGGAGCTCCTGGAGTTTGGACGATTTTATTGAATATTGAGATTGTAGTTTGTCGAATACGCGTATTGGGATGGGTGAAAAACTGAGAGAGGAAAAAAGCATGTTTGATTAAGAAGTTTCTCGATATTGGATTCACGTGTAAACTTTTTAGCTGCTTTGTCAAAAGCGGGGATGTGGATATCTTCCTTTTCAAGAAACTTCCCAAGTCTACTGAGTGAAGTATTGCCTTCAGAAGGATGTACTTTCCGAGAACGCCTGCTTGTGGTAGTTTGGCTAGTATTTGCTCTCGATATTTGGGAAAGGCTGCTGTGAAGTCTGAGAGTGTGTATATCATTGGGAATAGAATGTATTCAATGATATGATCGCTGTGAGATTTGCGAATGTCATTTCCCGAAATCAATTGTTTGGACAGGTTTTGAAAGTTTGCGTACTTTGTTCTATTGTTGAAGAGTTTGCTCAATAAATGGGGGCTTACTTTTGATTTCCACAAGACATAGTTAAGCAAGTATTTGTATACATACAAAGAGGGCCATTTTAATTTTTCATCTGACATCATTTTTTTGAACTCAGGCAAGTACTTTTTGGGATGTTTGAAGATGAGAAGTGCAATCAGTTCTCCCAATGAACGAAAGGAATTCGTTGCTTTCTTTTTCGTCTTATTGAGCTTTTCTATGTCTGAGTCATATGCTCGGAGCATTTTGATGGATTCAGAGAGCAACATATTCGGATATTTCTTGGATAGATCTTGCATGACAATTTTGCGTACAAAGCTGGATATGTAGGGTCTTTCAGAGAATGTTTGGAGCAAGGGGATAACATACTCTTTTGGGAATGGTGGCTTGAATTTGAAAATCTCTTTAAGTGCCATTCGTCTGTAGTGTGTATTTTTTTCTTTTTGTGCTTCTATCAAGAGCATCTTTCTTTGCTTTTCATGTGTTTTTGTTTTCATCCTTACGAGTGAGAAGGTTGTCCAATACCGGGTGTTTTTGTTTTTATGATGAAGTAGAGTCTTCATGTGCTTCATTGCTTGTTCTGGAATGTTTGCTAGTGTCAGCGCTGCATAACGCTTTAAATAGTCTTCTATGTATGGCAAGGTTTTTTTTGTCATTGCTTTAAGTGCAAGTGGTAGAAGCATTTTGTTTGTCTTGTCTGTTTTGGAACTCACTAGAAGTAGCGTCGTTGTTGCTGCGAATGGTGGTTTCCACTTATTGCTAACCAGTTTTTTTTCGAAAGCTTTCAACATATGAGGGGTCGATGATTTTGCGTAGGAGCCGAGAAATCCAAACAAGATTGCGAGATTCATTTTATCATAGTTTATTTGTTCGTATAGCTTGCGGTCTGGTGGCTTTTTTGTAAACATTGCAAGTAGAGTTGGGTAAATCTTCTTGAGCAAGGGGATATTCTTTTGCCTGACCAGACTTTCTAGCGTCATATACTGATATGACTTGTGTTTTAGGAGTTGAACGACAGCTTGTGGGTTGTTGAGCTTTATATTGTAGATGATTGCTCTCAGCTTTGAAAAGTCATTTGAGAACTTTTTACAAGTGGGGCAATACTTTAAAATGATTGGGATCAAGCACTTTCCTTCTTGATCCATCTGTGCGAGCTTTGCTGCTTGGGATCGAGAGCTTGCTAAAGCCTTCTTGAACGCACGTTGAAGCAAGTTCTTCCTTGCAGGGGTGCATTGTGTTTGAGTTGTTCTTGTTTTGAGGTGTTTTGGAGTGACACAACAAGTTCCAATAAGAGCAGTCAAACCTAGTGCCAGCATCCAAGTGAGACGGCTCCATGTTGGTTTGCTTTTTACTTGTTTCTCCATTTATCTCCATACTCCTTGTTTTTGATAGGTTCTATCTCTTTTGAAATAGAATCGCTTGGTTGTAAACGGCTCTTTTTCAACCCAGGCCGTGTATGATTTTACGAGTATACTCAACATCTTCTTTTCCTGCAACGCCTTTTTTATGCGGCTTCTGTTTCCGTTCTGTCCGATGTTTACTCTTCTCGTGTTCTCCTTCCATTTTTATCTTCAAACTTTCCATCTTGCGCTCAAACTCTCTTTCTTCGATCCTTCAAAATAAAACCCTATCAACCAAGCAAACATCTCTTTTCTGCTTCCCAATCAATTCCTTTCAAACCATGCGTCCAGAATTTCCGCCGAGGAAATTCTATCCAAGAAAACCGCGAGGTTTTCAAGGGGGATGCAACGCCCTGCGTTGCTATGTGGAGTGAAAAAACAGAATGTAAGGGCTGTTGTCATTTTCCTCTTTGCTTTATTTGTTGGAGTGTTGATTGTAGCTCTCTCTTCCATGGAGACCATTTTTTTTCTCTTTGTAACCTTTGCAACAAGGGGATGTCGTTCCTTCTTGCAAGTTTGCCAATGACAATTAAAAACACTGTTCTTTTCTGTGGGGCTGACGGCTTTAGTAACTCGTCAAAGATAGCCTGCAAAAAATCAGAGGACCTTTTTGGATATCGTGACAATACAGCCGCAGCTCTTGTCTTAATATGTAGAGCTGGATGTGATAATTGATGGCGAATCAAAGGAATAGACTTCTTGCTGCGTGGAGCAATTCTTTTGAATAACCCAAGGGTCATAAATTTCACACGAGGGTCTTTTTGTTGAAGAAGCTTATGAAAGATGGGAGTGTTTTTTACGAGCAACGGAACGGAGAGCTTCTTCAAGGAGTTTGTGAGTACCTTCAAAAGGAAACGTTGTTTTTTGATGTTCATTGCTTGATGACCAAGCATTGAAATGATAAGACCCTGAAATTCTTGTGAGTGTTGTGTTATCGAGGAGTAAAGGAAGAGCCTATCCATAAATTTCTTACTTACTTTCACTTGAATGAGTTGACCCACTTCACTTTTTACAAATGCCATGAGTTGAGGTGCTGCTTTGATTTCTTCTTTGTTGACGTTTTGAATGGAGTGAAGAAAGATGTACTTTCCCTTTTGGGATGAAGTGAAGAGTTTGTACAGGATTGGAAAGAACTTTTTTCTGTTTTCCTGTAAAAGGTTTGTTAATGTGCTGCAGAGTGAGTATTTACAATCTTCCTCTGTCACTGCTGAAGGCTCTGTATGTAGTGCTTTTAGGGCAAGCTTACATACGAGGTTTGGTGCTCTTTTTTGCAGCAGATCCAGTCTAAGGACTTTCAGGTATTGTATCCTGTACCAACGTTGTTTTTTTTGAAAAAGCTGTGAGCGATTGTATAAATGCATGAGAGGTCTCAGCAATTTTTTTGTAGGTCTTCTTTCACTTGTGAGTCCATACCAGGCCAAAGCACGTATTTTTTTTACTTTGTCAATCAACCCTAAAAGAAGAATCTTTTGCCTTTCACTCTCGTGTGCTTCGGACTTTGTGACATTTTCTATCACACTGTATCGCAATGGTTTGCATTGGCTCTTCATGAATCGAGCATAGTGTGTATAGGCTTCTTTTCCAGCCCGAGTCAGAGCCAATAATGCGATCGCTGAGAGTCTATGTTGATTTCCATCCCTGTGTGAGCTGGGTGGGGAGGGGACTGAGTGGAATTGACATTTTTCGATAATGTGGGCCAAAAATGAGGTTACCTTTTTGTTTTCTGCTCCAATTGCAGCACAGATGTTTATGAGAGTTTCAAAGTATCTGGTGTTGCTGTGTTGTTCTTTTTTCGCCAATGACAAGATGAAGGGTGCCACTTGTTTTGCCTGAAGCTCTAGCTTCATTAGGATATACCCAATGTTCGAACGGATAGATTCGACTTTGTGCTTTCTGAATTGATGTTCCCACTTCATTTTGATGAGTGAAGATAGTATCGGTATGATTGTGTCAAACTGAGCTTCGCTCAACTTGCATTGCATCAACTCAGGAGATTGTTTTGTCATATAGTTTATCAATTTTTCCATACGACTTCCTTTAAACCAAGAGGCCGCGGTACGTTTTTTCCAGTAAACAACTCCCGCACACTTTTGTAAGAGAAGGAGGGTTCCATCTACCCATAGTTTAGAATATCGAGGTCGTAGCAGTATTGCTACGGTTGTGGCATACTTTGGTTGTAAGTGGATGATGAGCTTTTTGAAAAGTCGATGCTCTCTCTCTTTTTGAGGGTTATATGAGCTAAGTAGAACGGGGACTAAACATCCTCCCTCTGAATCAAGTTTTCGAAGTTGATTCAGGTGAAATTTTCTTCTCTTTCTTGTTGCTCGAAGAAATCTCTGAATTTCTTTCTGGATGTTTTTTTGCCTTCGAAGTGAACAATGGAGAGCAGGCTTGATTTTTTTGGGGATACTCACCTTTTTTCCACTTGCAGAGCTACTGAAGCAAACAAGGTATGCAAAGAGAAGACTTCCAATACATTTCCAGACAAAAGAGTATGTTTTTTTTCTCATCCCTTATTTCTCCTTTGTATGTTGTAAACGGCTCTTTTTCAACCCAGGCCGTGTATGATTTTACGAGTATACTCAACATCTTCTTTTTCTGCAACGCCTTTTTTATGTGGCAAATGAACAACAAAAGATGAATGTAGATGCCGGAATCATTGTCTTCTCCGTAGAGGTTGAATGGTTCTCTTTGTTATGGTCACTACGTTTTTATGTGAACTTCGTAAAAGCATTTTGTATAATTTGAGTGAGGATTCAAATAGGCCGAAGTGTGTGATTGTGCTCTGAAGGGAATGTGCAAAATAAAGTTGTTCCCGCTCTCGTTGGGCAAGAACGTGTTTTCCCACTAAGTGATCAATAGATGTAATGATTTCATAAAAGGTGTGTTTTTGTTTTTGTGATAATAGACAGTGTATTTTTTGAGAAAGGTAAAATCGAAGAAGGGAGTATATGATGGAGAAGAACGAGTCGGAAGGCTGATGTTTTTTTGCGAGCTGCATTCGGATTTCTTTCAACAACAAATTAAAATTGTCTTGTGCAATAAAAGAACAAGAGGTCTTTTTCGTCACCTGTATGAGAGAGCTAGATAAACGAAGACGTGAGACCGTTGTTAATATCCAGAATCCGTGAAGGGTGATAGTTTTCAAATGGCTGCGTCCGAGCTCTGAAAGAAAAAGAAGTACAAGTTGTTTTTGTAAAATGCCGTTGGTGGAAAAGCTCGATGTTGAGCTTGTTGCAGAGGAGGATATTTGCTCGAAGAAGTGCGTGGGAAGTTCAGTTTTGTATTTTACATAGAGTTGCAACGTTTGCTTTTGGATGTTTTTTTTATAAAAAGACAATGCAAAGAGTGTGTCTAAAGAGCGACTTCTGATGTGGCGAGTCAACATACGATTCTCGACAATCAAGAAGAGTTTACGTTGCAGAAGAGGAAGTGTGGAGAATAGCTGTCTTGTAAAGGAAGCCGCGAGAGAATGCTTTTGCTGAAGGCTTGATTTCAAGAAGAAGAGTAGTCTCTTCAATGTGGCCTCAGAGTATTTTAATGGGTTGGATAGCATCTTGAAGGCATTGGACTTGACATGAAGATAGTAACCATTCATGATATATATGGTGACAAGCACTTTCCAGATTTCAGACCTAGAGCCTTTTATGTATTCGAGATTTTCGGTGTGAGGGTGTTCAAAAAAACGGATAAGGACTTGTTCTAGTCGTTGGAGTATCTGGTTCAGTTTTGAATTTTGTGTGCTGGGAGGAAGTTCTGTATTTCTTGGGCAAAGCTTTGATACGTTTGAATCAGAAGTTTTTTGACGTATAGCACAGAGGTTTTGTTGCGTGATAGATAGAGTTCTCAGAATCATTGGTTTCAAGAGCGTCGTTGAGCAATATAGTTGAACGATGTTCTTAAGAAAGCTGCATTTGTTTTGAATAAGGATGTGTTTGATTGACCTGAGGATGAGTTTATCAAGGGCTGGAGGTGTTTTCTTGAGCTGTTGGTTCATGAGCTTGACTTGAGCGCTCAGTATTTTTGAGCGATGCTTGGGATGATATGTATGCAGATGCTCAAAGATTTTTAGGATGTAGTATTTCGTATTGATGTTTTCCGTAGAAAGATACTTTTTCATCAATGATGGAATGATCTGAACACCAAATTCTTGCAAAGCATTCATTGCTATTTCGGGGATCGGAAGATTGCTGGTGAAAAATCTGTGTAAAAATAAATCATGTCGTTCAAGGTGCTGAATAAGAATAGGTATTGCATTTTTTAGTTTCAGCTTTCCGAAGAGGTAGAGGACTGCTGAAGCTGTTTGTGAATAATTGGGACTGTTCTTTGACAACTCTATTGTTTTGAGAAGTTCGGGGTATGGGTTATGGTTGTGGCTCATTCTGATGAACTGCTTTAGAACTTTGGTGTTTCCTAAGGCTCCTTTTTTCAAGCAAATACTCAGTGCTGCAAGAGCGGGCTCTTTTAACTTCTGCAATATGCGAAGGAGAGCTGTCTCTTGGCAAAGAGCCCGATGTTTTGTTTGCAGGAGTTTCTTGATGATTGGCAGAAGAAACGTGTTTCTTCTGTTTGGTGAGGTGTTGTTAAATAGAATTTTTATGATCTGTACATAGTCTGTTGCAGGCCTTGGGATAGACATGCGGGTGGTTTGTGCATGAGGGTTCCCTCGTTCAAATAGTATTCGTTTGAACAGGGGAAGAAATTCTGGTGAGTAAAGGTTCAAACATTTAAGCAGGTGGAGTGCTTTGGAAAGAACCTGTGTATCCGCATGGTTTTTCTGCAGAACTTTTTGAAAGAAAAGTCTCATTTGGGGACGTTTTAAAGACGTCCATAGAAAAAGACACTTGCAAGTTAAGGTATGACCAATGCTGTATGTGTTGTTGGCTTTTAAAACTGCTAGGGAAATTTGGGAGTATTTTTTACTCACTCTGAATAGATATTCTCCAAGCTCACGAGAGTCACATTTGATGTATCCTTTTGCAATAGAGCGTTGAACTGTTTTGAATAACGTAAGCTGAAGATGTTTCGGTAGGTTCTTTGTTAGAAGAAGTGCTGTGTGGGCGGCTGGGCCAGAGAGTAGTTTTTTTAGGACATGAACGTCTAGATAGAGGTCTTTGAATTTTTTGCGTAGGATTCTCATAAACTGTCGGGTGCAAAGAGAAGATGTCGCTGTTTTTGTGTGAGAGTGGACTAGATGTAATGAGAATGTGAAGAGAGATTCGTTTCTGGGCAAAATAAAGTGATTAAAGAATGAGGCAAACTCCGGATGCGGAGTGCAGGTTTTGTCTGAAATGATTGGGTATATTGCTTTTAATAGTTTGCGTTTGCTCCGAAAGAAAACGGTGGATTTTTGCAACAAAAGAATTTTGCATTGGGACTTTGTACTGCCAAAGCAAGGTGAGTTTGGGGATGCCAAGTACTCGAAGATAGGAGACGCCTTCTCTCCAAAGGCGACGATGACGGGGAATATCTGAAGAATGATATGCTCGCTTGTTTCAGCTCGGATTTTTTTTGAAAGCAACGATAGTAAATGTTCGTTTGTATCGCGTGTAAGGAATTTTCTGAGAATTGTTCTTGTGCTGGGATTGTTGTTTGTTGTAAATAGGTTTTCTAAAGCTTGCTGTTCGCAAGTTTTTGTTGTGCTTCCTGAAGGTAGAGTTTTTTTCAGGAGTTCAGAATATTTCTTGTGTACCGGAAGGGGCATAGTCTTTAAAAGGATACGAGAGATACAAGAGGAAACTTGCTGTTTGTACTTTTGTTGTGGAGGAGCTTTCTTTCTTTTTCCCATACATGCTGCATTCATTGCAAAAAGCAAGGCAAGATAAATGAACAGTATGAGCTTCTTCTGCTTGAATGTACGAGTTGTTCTTTGTTGAAGAGAGATTTTCAAAAAAGTTGAGAGTTTTACAACAGTTTCAAACAACATTTGTTGCTGGGCTGGTTTCGCGAGGACTCCTTTCTTTTTGTTTTTTTTTGATACGTTCATCTTTGATCCTTCCCTATGTGCATAGTAAACAGTTTTTCTAAGCCCAAGCCATGGGGGATGTGAAAGAGTATACTCAACTTCTCATACGGACGCAATCCTCTTTCTTCCTTTTCTTTCACCTTTTGTTCTTCTCCAGGCATTCAGGCTTTTTTCTCCAAAACCCAAATCCAACATCCTTGAAAATAAACCCCTATCAACCAAGCAAACATCTCTTTTCTTCTTTCCAATCAATTCTTTTCAAACCATGCGTCCAGAATTTCCGTTTAGGAAATTCTATCCAAGAAAAACGGAGTTTTTCAAGGGGGATGCAACGCCCTGCGTTGCTATGTGGAGTTGGGCATCAGAATAAAAAGGACCGCTCTTGATGGATTCCAGGGTCTTACCTGACAAGGACTTGTATTAACGATGAGAGTAAAGCTTTTCCTCTTCGTCGTGTATTGTGTACAT
>PCBK01000105.1 GCA_002731275.1 Deltaproteobacteria bacterium
TGGAGAGGTTTGTTGAAGGGGTCGTTGCAAAGTGGCCTCGCAAATGACAACCGCATATATTGTCTGAGCAATCGAGCGTTTGAAGGATGTCGCTTGCGACATACGCATTCCCGTGAGGGATTGTGTCGTATGTTCGGGTGCATTTTGCGAAGACACAAGTGCAACTGCCCCTGGATCAAATATTAAGTATCCCCCGTGTGTACGGTATAACTGCTCCCCCTTGCCTTCTCCGAAGGTCGGAGAGGAAGGGGGAAGGCCGGAGGCCAGGGGGATGGAGAGGTTTGCTGAAGGGGTCGTTGCAAAGTGGCCTCGCAAATGACAACCGCTGCAAGTTGGTGAGTAATCGAGCGTGAGGAGGATGTCGCTTGCGACATAGGCATTGCCACGAGGGATTATACCGTACGTTCGGGTGCACTTTGCGAAGACACAAGTGCAACTGCCCCTGGATCAAATAGGGGGAAGAGCCGAAGGCTCAGGGGGGGATGGAGAGGTTTGTTGAAGGGGTCGTTGCAAAGTGAATGAAGCAAATGACAACCGCTGCAAGTTCGTGAGTAATCGAGCGTGAGGAGGATGTCGCTTGCGACATACGCATTGCCATGAGGGATTATACCGTACGTTCGGGTGCACTTTGCGAAGACACAAGTGCAACTGCCCCTGGATCAGAAATCAGGCTGAAACTCGTATGTATCGGTTTGAATCGTCCCGGATCATTTTTTGACTTTGGGGATGAGGCAGAGGAGTCGAGCTGTTTGGCAGCTACTGTCGGGACGTTTATATTGCTTGGGCCATCGTTTCATGTTGGCGAGTTGGACTTGTGGCAGAAGTTCATCGCAGTCAATACCACGACGACAATCGCGTGAATGGATGCGACAAGATTCTTGGACTTGTGGTGTCATGTGTTTGCCGAGGATATGTTCGCAATTATCGAGATCCTTTGCTCTTTGGTAGGCTGCATTTTCAGCTCCAACAACTCCAGCAGCGTATGTTCCACCAAAGAAACTACCTGCAATCAAGAGCACCAAGATACGCTGTGAAAACGTGAGTATTGGACGTTTCTCGTGTATGTTATCTTTGATCCATTTGAACAAAACGATGACAAGAACGAACAATGAAGTGAGTCCGCCAATCAGGTACATTTTGAGTGCATCACCATGAGGTGGATAACCAGAACGATAATCCAATCGAATTGACTCAATGACGCTCCCAAGAATCAAACCAAACATCATCAAGGCGAGCCAACCAAAGCTCTTCAAAAGAGGAGAGTTTCGCATAGTTTCCAGGGTTTCTTCATCACCAGGATCGAGTCCAAAATGATTGTAATGCATGTGCTTTCTCCATACAATGTGTTTGGACTCACAATGCACTCGCTCTTTCCAAAGAGTCAACAAGCGACACACAACAGCCCATCACGCATTGGACACCTGTGCTGGATTGGCCGGACATCGTAGTGGGAATAAGTAATCTAGGGTTCTTAGTTTGTGAAGCAAGCACACTCTGACAAACGACCAAAAAGGTGTTTCCGATGACGCAACAGATCGTATTCTCGTCAACAATCAGTACCTATATCTACCGTCTTCTCTTTCCGGTGGTATTGCTGTATATTCCATTTCACAACAGGCCTGTGAACAAGGGAGCATTGCTTCTTTCTGTCCTCATAGCGGTCTCTCTGATCTACCTCTCTTTCAGGTACAAACGAGTCGCCAAGGTAGGAGATGAGCTGCTCATTGGGCGCGGAACGAGCCAGATTCGCGTTCCGATCTCCGACATTGCAAGCGTCGAGCGGGTTGCTGATTTCGTCTTCATCCAACTGCCCATGACCTATCGAGGAAGAGCTTCTATCGGACAAATAAAGCTCAAGGGTTCGAAAAAAAGGGAATACTTCTTCATGCCTACAATGGATTACTTGAGCGTCAGACCTGAATCGGATGACGTTGATGATTTACAGAACGCGATCATGTACAATCAAACAAAATCCACATACTGAAAGCGGAGCAGTTCATGAAGTACGATGACAAAGACAGTTGGAAACGTCCACCCTCAAGAGACGAACTACCTATGGCCTCTTTTGGCGCGCTACAGACAGGCTCCTCTTCAACAGAGTCCTTTGGTCCAGAAGAAAAAGTCACCTACTCATCAACGACTGCAACATTTATCTTCCGATTCCTGTTGCCTCTCTTTATGCTCTCCATGATGTTTACCACCCTCTCCAAAAACCCCAATAAAAAAGCTACATTGTTCGCCATGTTGCTCTTCGTCGGATTTTCCGCCCTCTCCGTATACATGTCCTTTCGATACAAAAAGATCGTCCAGGCTGGAGAGTACCTATACATTGGAAGCGGTTCGAGCCAAGTCCGTGTCCACATGCGCGACGTCATCGGTGTAGAGAGAGTGTACGATCTATTCATCATCAATATCCCCATGAGCTACAGACGCAACTCTGTCGGCAGACTCGAACTCAAACACAGCGTTGGAGGAAAAGACCGCTACTTCTTCTTCCCAAAACGAGGCATCCTTGGCAACATAACCATGGGGGCGACAGAAGATGGTATCGATCGACTGCAACACGCCATCACACACTTCAACATTGGTGACAATGTGCGCAAAATGAGCGCCCCATTCTTCAGGGATGGTATATAGCAAGCTCAGCCCGATTGAACGAGAACGTCGGAAAGTCCCCCTCCCAAATTGGAACTGACAGGGGTCGTTGTTTCCTGTGGGAAGATATCAAAGGTAGGTTCGGAGCAGCTCTGCCTGGAAATCATCTTCGCGCTTGGACCACGCAGCCTCTTTCTCCATAAAGACCTCCATCTCTTCCGGTGCATCACCAGACACGATCGCCTCTGCGTAGACCTCGATCCTCTCTCGATCCAAGAAGCGTGAAACAGGAATCCATTCAGAGCCAAATCGAGCCCCCAAAATCCCCCCACAGATCGCCGCGACTGTATCTGTGTCATAGCCCAAACGCACGATCTGTCCCAAAATTCGTTGTGGATCATCTCCACCCAAAATCGCCATCAACAGACCATGCAAACCACCGAGCAAGACGAAGCCTTGGTTTGGATGGGCTTTCACAAACCCCTTCGCGAGATGGGGTTTTGCGAGACGATGGACACATTGCTGGATATCTTGGGCGCTGTTGAGCTTCTTCTCAAATGCCTTTCGAATCGTCTCGGAGACTAGGTGACCAGCCCCTCTCTCAATCGTCCAATCTGCTCGCCCCTCTAACCACTCGCGCTCTACAGCTTCAACAGCGTCAGGAAGCTGCGCGATGATCTGTTCAACATCCTCTCCTCTGACAAATGCGGCAGCCGTCCAGGCCACAGCGTACGCAAGTGAACCAGCCCGGATATCGCCGTGTGTGACGAGACATGACTCCATCACAACCTGTGCAAGAGACTCGGATTCATCGGCGTATAAACCACCGAGCGGGGCGATCCGCATCGCCGCCCCCATGCCCGCGGACTCACTCCCTGCCTGCTCTGGCACGGAACCTTTCTTCAGCTTGTGGACAGCCGCCGTAAAATTGCGTCCGTAACCACGCCATGCCCCCGTTCTCATCCCTTCCACCAGATACGTCGACCACTTTTGCAATGACCAACCACCCTCTCCCATACAACACGCCAACAAAGCCATCGCTTGCTGTGTATCGTCAGAGTGCAACCCCAACGGACGGATCTTTTTGAGCACTTTCTTTCCACGGAGCGAGAGCAACTGAAAATCATATTCGTCTGGAAGCGACTCGTAATGTCCGTACGTCTCACGAATTTGACCTGATCGCCAACCCTCAACAGGACATCCAAAGACGTCCCCCCAAGCCAACCCTAACAATGTCCCTTGGATTCGGGAAACTCTCGTGATCTTCGATGAACTCATGTATTTACCTCTCTCAATATGCATTCTTGTATGCTCGTCGCGAGACGAATCCAAGGGTTCTGCTCAAGGCTTCACCCTTTGTGTACTTCGTGATAGTCAAAAAGACACACAATCAGACAAAAAAGTTCACAAAAAGTACAAATAACTTTTTCTCAACATCAAGAGAGAAATGGAAAGCTGAGTTGTCGAGGATCTTGTGATGTGGTTGGGTTGGGGGTAGGATTGTGAAGTGGTTGCGCAAGGGCTTTGACTTCGTTCTTTTCGGAGGTATTGCTCCACACATCCATCAATAATTGCTTCTTCTTCTCCATCCTCTTGAGAAAGTTTTTGGCGCGTCGAGGGTTCAGCTCGCCAATGTCTTCGGCCAACTCTCTCCAGACCTCCAAGACATCGTTGGCCATTTGTGTATCACCACACAAAAAGGCGTGACAATCGGGCTTTGAGAGCATAGCCCAGACCTCATCGGCGTGTTGACGCATGAGGTCTTGTACATAGGTCTTCTCATCACCGACTCGCGAATACGCCACATCAAGGCGACGCAGGAGACCACGCTCCAACCACTGCTCAAGACGCTCTCGGTAAAGAAACTCACCCTCATGGCGGCAACCAAAAAACAGCCACACAGGACCAAAACCAGCCTCTTCGGGATCCTCCACACCGAGCGCTTCAAGTTGGGCTTCTCGCTCCTCCAGAAAACCGATCAATGGTGAGATGCCCGTCCCAGGTCCAACCATCAGCACAGGCGCAGAAGGATCTTTGGGAGGCCGAAACTCGCTCGTCCTCACAAAGACGCGAACCTCTTCACCTTCGGACAAGCCAGCGAGGTAATGTGAACACAATCCAGGCCGCGTCGAACCATCGTTCATCTCGACCTGTACGACACCGACAGTCAAAGCCAATGTCTCAGGAGAGTAAAGAGGACTCGATGAGATCGAATAAAAGCGCGGTTTTTGTCTCGGGAGCAATCGCAAAAGCTGGGAAAAATACAGCTTCGCAGAGGGAAAAGTCGTCAACAGATCGGCCAGACCACGAAAATGATCGGCGAGATGTCGTCTCGCACCGCTTGTGGTTTGCTGCGTCAACGTCTCCAAAAGCGACGCGAGCGCTTGCTTCTCATGTTGATCCGTCGCGGCTTGGTGCATCGCTTTGAGCAAACCACGACACGCTCCATGAAGCGAGATATCCAGCTCCTCAGAGAGCACCTGCCTCGGCGTTGTTGGGAGCGGAAAGGAGATCTCATGTGAGTGCTCCATCGTGAAGTACGCGTCAGGATCGACCTCTACACATTCGCAGATCTGCTCAACAGCTTCCTGTGGATTGATTGGGTATACGCCGAGGTGATCACCCGCTTCATAGGTGATCTCCGACACACTTGTGTCGAGCGCGATGGAGCGCGTCGAGCGTTTCTTCTCTGCAGAGGCTCCCATCAATTCGAGATTGTGTACAACATGAGTTTGGACAAACGCCCCTTGTGGGACGGAGAACTCAGTCGGGGGCGTATCCAGGAACTCGACAAAGAAGGTCTTTTCAGCCGACTCAGTGTGCAGACCATCGATCTGAAGCACCTTCGCGATCCGCTCAGACCACGTGTTTGCGCGGCGCGCCTGATTGTTCACCTCGTCTGCTTTGTGCAGTGGGAGCAAACGACTTGCGCCTTTACGTTCGAGTAATTCGTTGAGATACATCCCAGCAGCGCAGTAGTTTTCATAGATGCTGCTGCCGATCCCCAAGACACCATACGCCAGGCCTTTGAGCAATTCGGAAGACTGTTGTTCCATCCACTGTGCAAACAGGCGGGCATTTTTAGGAAGCTCCCCATCCCCAAAGGTCGAAGAGATCACGAGCAACAGGTCAAGCCCTTTGAGATCAGAGGGTTTGCATTCGTCGAGGGCTTTGACCTCAGGTGAAAGGGTCTTCAGGCGCGTCGCTGTCTGGTAGGCATAATTCTCAGCCGTCCCAGACTCGGAACCAAAGAGGATCAGGATCTTAGAGTCTGAATGTGCGGCAATCTCCTCGCTCAGGACCTTCTGTGTCTCGGCATCGAGGATCTGCCAGCGATTGCACAACTCCCTGTACTGAGGCTCCAATAAGAACTCTCTCATCTCGTGATGAAAGACCTCTGTCACGCTCCCGCTCATCGGTGGAACGACCCAACTCCAACGTGCAGGACACTCACGACCGGCTTTCTTTTCGCGTCGATCGTGGATCAAAAACTGACGCGACGCGGTGTGATGGTCGACAAGGGTGATACGTTGCTGCTTAAAGGAGTGAAGGACCGCGACATTCAGCTCGACAAAGGCCCGATCTCGCCAAAGCGTTTGCTCAGAGGAGGTGTCCAGTTCGAGCAGCCTTGCGATGTCTTCGGCCTTGTTGTAGCGATGGGTGTCGAACAAGTCACGCGCGATCTCAGTCCCCATAAACCAACCATTAAAAGGCACACAGGTGTACCGAATCCCACCCAGATCCAGTCCAATGTTCGCGACCGCAGGGACCGCACACCACTTGAGCTTCAGAGACGCAAACTCAGGAATATTTGGGTGCGCGAGATCGACCTCGACGACACTCTCTTCGGGTAGCTCGTAGAGTTTGACCTCATGGCCAGGAGAGTCGATCATCACAGGGAGCAGATCAAACTCCCCAGGTTCACCGAGCGGTTCCCATCCGTACTCCATCGCCTTTTTGGTGTATTCGACGTTATCGGGATCACCAAGAATCGAGCCATCAGGAAGCTCGTACCCTGCATATCGCACGTATTGTGTATTCCACAGCCTTGGTCCCCAGCGTTCACATGGGGCTTTGGGTGCAAAGACAGTCATCACGATCTGAATATTGCCACCACAAGTCGCCATCTCCAGATGTTCGAGGATCTCCTGGTACATCTCGTCGGGATCGGTGCATTCTCGACGGTCTCGGACGATCATATTGTTCCAGTTGACGCGACCGATACACTTGGCGGCGTTTCGCCACGCAACCTGTGCTCCATAAGACAATTCTTCTGTAGTGTGTGTATACGTCCCTGTATGTCGGAGCTCCTCAGCGATCTCATCGAGACGACGCTGAAGTTGCTGGACATCCCAATGACACTCTTGTGCCATCAGCTCCAACCACTCCTTGGCTTTCGAGAAGATCTTTTGATTTCGACGAACAGGTAGACTCACGATGGTACAAACACGCCGCAGAAAAGTACGAAGCGCCTGTGCACCTACCGTTTGATGATCCTCCACGACAAAGTCGACCAAAACATCGGGGAGCGCAGAGAAAGCACAGGCGCGGACATCCCACGCCGTAAACAGCTCGGAATCTTCGCGTAGAGAGGAGAACATACTCACTTCATCGTCGAGCTGGTGCACAGCAGAATCGATAGTCGAAAACAGTGCCTCACCAAATGCTTCTGGATCCGATGAGGCAAAGAAATGATTCCATTCAGGGCGCTCGGCAACCAATTGATGTACCCATTCACTTCCAGGCGCAGTGTGAAGTCCCACTCCTTCTTCCCAGAGTCTTTTGGCTTCCTTCATCGAAGAGAGCGCCTCTTTGAGCGACACGATCGCGTCGAACATAGGGGCCATGATCTTCCGCGTAAAGAACCTGTAAAAGGCGGAACGTTTGCCTCGGCTTAACTCGATAGTTTCGTATTCTTCGAGGATAAAACTCGTGCGGAACGACCACAACCAGACGCGCCTAATCACGTCCCAGTGATGGGGCTTCACACCAATATCGGCGAACCATCTGGCATACTCAGGGAGTGTTTTCCACTCAACACGAGGATCGACATGGACAGGACAGACAGCTTCTCGTCCGAGTTGCTCTGTGTGAGGCTGTAATTGACGAATGGCGAGATCACACAGCCCAAAGAAGATCTCTTCGACCTCATCCCCTAAACTTTGAAGTGTCGCGAGCAGCTCGGGCTCTTCGATGTAGAGACGCTCGGCAAAGGCCTCCATCCCGATGTGTTTCCAGGCGACAAATTTATTCCAGGTGTCCTTCAGGATCACCTCGTCACTGGAGGACAGTGGAGCGACTTCGGCACACTCGGCCATCCAAGCTTCATCTTGTTGAAATTGGCTTTGGATCAGCGGGATGCGCATCCGGCCAGAAGATCGCGTAAGCATCAAACCTCCTACTTTTCGACGTCACAGGATATGGACATGTCTCTCCCAGAGCAACACGCTCTCTCTTCGTATCCCTATTATCCTGTTTGGCGACGTTTTTGTTGCGGAGGATGTGTGGATCACAGTTGGCTGGCATTGACCTTGAGACCAAGCAACACTTTTCCGCTAGCAGTCATTGATTGATCGGAGACCATAATGTGTTGGGTGATCGTGTGCACATCACGAAAGTGTCGCTGGAGTGGATTCCGTTTGTAAATGGATGTGCCACCGCCGAGCTTGTACATATCATCGACAACAGAGGCCGCAGAACTGACCGCATGAGACGCAGCCATCCGGACCAGCGCACGATCCTGAAGACTCATCTCTGCGCCACCTTTTGCCCGTGCATACACTTGCTTGAGAGTGTCCATTAGATAGAGCTTCGCAGACTGAAGTAACGCCTCAGCCTGTGCGATCTGCAATTGGGTGATGCTCTGCTCGGAGAGCGAACGTCTCGTGACAGGGTTTCTTTTCTTTTTGGAGAGGGAACACAGCTCATCAATTGCCGCCCGACCAATCCCAAGCGCAACAGCGGACACCCCAGAAGCCAGAAGCCCAAATACAGGGAAGGTATAGAGTGCTCCATCCACCTTAGGTGTGGCACCGATCAAGGCCGTCGTCAACTCTTCTGGAACGAAGATATCATCAACAGCGATATCGTGACTTCCCGTCCCACAAAGCCCTGAGACAGACCATGTATCAATGACGTCAGATTCTCCTGCAGGAAAAAACATCGAATGAATGATCGGCGCACCGTCCTCCCCCATACGTGGCTTGCCGTCTTCCATGACAAGCGCCCCTCCCATCCGCCATGTCGCGTTATCAACACCGCTCGCAAAAGGCCACCGTCCCTGAAGTCGATACCCCCCTTCGACGGCGACCGCTTTGCCCATCGGCGCGAAAATCCCAGCCATCACGACGTTAGGTTGTTCTTGCCAGAGCTTTTTGGCACCATCTGGTGGCATGTAGGCGGACAACATACTCGTCGTCGCACCTGTCATCACACACCATCCCGTCGCAGCATCATAGCGCCCAAGTGTTTCGAGGATGGATGCAAAAACAGAAGGTTCAACCTGTCCACCTCCATACTCCTTTGGCACTAACATGCGAAAACAACCAAGCTCGGCGAGTTCACGGATCACGCCCTCATCAACATGTCTCTGAGACTCGTGTTCGGCGGCTTTTTCCTTGAGTTGAGGGGCCAACGTTTGTACTGCTTCGAGGAGCGGGTGGGTGATATCGTTCATGATTGCTTTCCTTTCCTGGGGAGAACAAAACCCTTTGGGTCCCTGATGGTCTATTCCTTTTACCGACCGTTATAGCCGAAAGATTGTATGGGACCATGGAAACATAGTAAGCACAGCCTCTGCAAGGTACCAATCTCCGAAGCCATAACAGACCATCAAAACCAAGGCACGACACAACAGAAGTCGTTCAAAAAAGTAGTGATGGTTCTTACGAGTTTGTGACAAAAAATGAAGGCGCAAGTGCGTTCATGTTGTTGACCAAGAGGTTAAGAACGTGTTATGGATGAAGAAGAAACAACAGTATCTCGGGCCTCTTGTATGGTTCCGCATTGAGCAGAAACAAGTCTGCTTCCTCAATTGATCAACGTAGTGGAGCGAGCGTCTCATGAGTTCAAATCCCTCCTTCCCACAGCAAGGAGATGTGTTAAGGGGGTATCGTATTGCCCGATTATTGCAACGAAAAGGCCCCCACTTTTCTTTGCTCGCCCATCATGCAGAGCAGTCCTTCCCTGTATTGATTCGCGGATACCAATTACCTTCGCCACCTTCGCGACAGGTGTTTGCACACATCCAAAAACAAGCACACTTGTTGTACCAGCGGAAGCACCCTTCCTTGCTGCGTCCGTATAGAGTTGATTGGACCAACGCGACAGGATTGTTTTGGGTCATGGAGTGGTTTGGAGGCGTCCCACTCGATCAGTGGGTCCAACAACAAGCGAGACCCACATTACCTCATATCATCTCCATCGTAAGGCAACTGACAGACGGTGTGCATGAGCTTCACGCCCAAGGTCTTTACCACGGGGTTCTCTCTCCGTCCTCCATTTTGCTCGCACAAGAGAACAATCAGTATATCCTCAAGATCGCGGATGTCGGGCTCTCTCACTGTCGTCAGCAGCTTATCGCGACGCAGTACCATCCGGAGTTCTCCTTTATCTCGCCAGAGCAAATCCACAACGCCGAGCATGCCGGCTCAAAAGAAGGTGATGTCTTTGCCGTCGCGGCGACTTTGTTTTACGTCCTTACAGGGATGAGTCCATTTGGTCCGCTTCACAACTTTGAAGCGCTCAAACAAAATCGTAAGAACCATCGGACCTTTAAACTCCACCAGCTGCTTCCCTCGTCGGAGCTTCCGGAGAGTATCGACCGCGTCCTGGCGTGTGCATTGCACCCAGACCCCAAACAACGTTACCCAGAGGTGCGCATCCTACGCCAAGCACTCGAACAATCCCTGCACATCCCCCACCATCATGAACAGGCCACTCCAATGCCTCCGACTCCGAAGGGGACGCCCGCTTTTCTGTCTGCCTTCTCTCCACAACACACACCAGGCCAGGATACTCCCCACTCTTACTTCGATAGTCGCGATGAGCTCGCCTCGTCGTCTGACGTCGATAAAACAGCCGTCGAGTTAAAGAAGATCAGCAAACCAACCACACACACACCGGCGAGTGTCGCTTCGTACTCTTTAGAAGACGAAGATGACGACGCCACGATGCTCGCCCCTGTAAATGCGTTGCTTGCACCACCTCCCCAACACCACGTAGACAGACATGGTTCGACCAGTGGCATCACACCACCAGCCCGACGCTCATTGCCGGTTGTGGATCAACAAACAAAAGACGACGATCATGGGTTTTTTGATGGTTCATTTGCTGAAGGTGAAGACGCCACGGCCTTCTTTACAGGCTTGAATTTCAAACATCCCCCAAAGCCGTCGAAAGACGACTCTTCCCCCGAACTGGACCAACTCCTACAACAACTCACGACGATCGCGATCGACGAAGAAGACGAATAAGCTCATCCGAGCAGGTACTTTCTACCGTCGAAAGACCAAGATCAACTGTCGAGTTGTTGTCTTACCTGAGGGTTTGGTGACAGATGTCGTGACAAGTCGCCAGCCTTCTTGTCCGTGTTGATTGAGCGTTTGGGTAGGAGGTATCGCTGGATTGTTAGCAGCAACAGAGATCTCAACGACCTTGTACTCCCAGACTTTCTTATGACTTGAGCGCAGTCCAAACGCCATCATCCCGACGAGCAAAATGAGGATGATGTTGGTGATGAACAAGCCAAGTAACCAACGACCTATCGATGGCGGAATACTCAACGTCGCAGGTGCACTCATCGCAGGACGAGCCGGCACGGAAGACACCGGAGGTTGTGTCGCGACAGAGGAAGGACGTGGTGATGGCTTCGGTGTTTGGGGAGCAGGCCGTGTTGCAGGTGGTTGCTCTTGCTGCTGTGGAGATGTCATTTGGAATTGATCTGCGCGAGCCTTTTGTGGCTCAACAGGCGGAGACATCTGTAGTTTCTTTTGTTCTTTTGGAGGCGTCGGGGGTGGACCACCTGCTTGCTTGGCTTGCTTTTGACGCTCTGTAAACTTGCGAATGTCATCTTGCTTGATCGCCTGCATCAACAGCGTCGGATTTTTGGGCGCTTTGCCTTGTCCCCCGGGCTTCTTTGACTCGACCTTCTTCTTCAAAAATTGTATCCACTTCTTGATCGAATCAGATGAATACAACCCATACGCTTGTCGGTAGAATTCCAGCGATTCCTGAAATTGCTTCTTTTGGTATGCGTCGTTGGCTTTCTTTACCAACTCCATCGCCTCAAGATGATCTTGCTGCATCGTCTACTCTCCAAAACAAAAAAACGTCTCAAAAGACGTGACATACGAAACTTCAAAGGCACATCGTCTGACATTGCCATCATTGTACATCGTGTACAAACACAAAAAATACAATGTCCTCTCTGTAAAACACAGTTTTTTACAGCTTGCACCTTGGCGTAAAGTGCATCATTTTGCAATTTTTCTCAAGCCTGTACAAGCGCTCCCTCCAGACCTCCCCAAATCACCTATCACTTCATATGTGATACACATCACATGTGATATATTTTGTCCCCACAGGTAAAGAGGGTAAGAGGCTGCGACACAAAGACAGCGCAGCATCCTGGATGAAGGCTCGCGTGAGAAGCCACATCCAACAAGGGGTATGTTTCGGAATACCCACATAAACACGGGGAAACATCATGATTGCACAAAAGAACGCACCGAGACAGGACAACAAGCGACTTGTTTTGCTGGTGGCTATCGCAACGGGCTGGCTAATGATGCCTGGGTGTGCGGGCGTGTTCCAATTGCAAGAGCAAAACAAGTCACTTGTTGCGACGTTGGAAGATGGTTCACATTGCCCTGATGTAGGGAGATTTTCGCTGCAACTTGCGTCCGCCAGCATGGAGAGAGAGAAGCAGCTCACAGAAGCACAAAACCAGCTCAATTGTCGGCTCCGATGGCTCGAAGCCCAAGAAAAGCGCGCCGAATCCCTTCAACGTGGGTTGAGCTCACGTTGTCTCACACAATCACGTGAAAACGCACAGGCCCTGCTCGTACTGGCCAAACAAGCCATCTCCAAGATCAACGCGAGCACCTCCTACAACGCGCAGAAGCAACACGCGCTCAAACTCGAACACATTGGACAGAGCTTGAGAGCCGAAGAGATCGCCACCAAAAAATGTGCCTTCAAAGATATCTATGGGCAATAAGACCGTTGGAAGGAAAAGCACCGACCAAGCAACCTCCTCACCTTGCGAACACACCCCCTTCACAAAACTCCTCAGCTAAAGACTCTCAATCTCCTTGAGATATTGGTACAAACAAAAAGCCTCAAGTAACGCAGGTGAGATAAACGCAGCCGAAGCGATCTCAAAACGCACCCCAATATCCAGGAAAAACGGCCCTGTTCCAGGCGTATGGTCAGCTTCAGGAAGATGCACACCGAGCAGCACAGACGCGACATCCTCGATGAGTTTGTGAGGGAACATATGTGGATGGACATAGGTGAGATTCATCATCGCGTGGAAGACAAAAATCAAATGTGTCCAACCTGTCACATTGCGTCCATCACAAATCTCATCATCATCGAGATATGTGTGAGCGCGTTGTACCAGAAAGTTTTTGATCTTGTTTCGAGTCCGTCCGTCGAGAAAAACGGGAAAATCATCGAGCCTATCGGTGACGTCCTCCTCTCTCAACTCCTCAATACGCTTATACGCTCGACACAAGTAAGCGACAGGGGCTGTATCGATGATAAAGTAATCGTAGGAATGCTCTTTCCAGGTCAAGGCCATGCGACCATCGATCGCCATACGCGTCGCCACGCACACAAAATCCATGGCCCGTTCGATATCTTCGAGATAGGGAGTGAAGTCATCGAGCAACGGTATCGCCGAAAGAATATTACCATTCACGGCACAGGAGAGACGCTGTAAAAAAGCGGGTTTGTCGCGACGAAAACCGTAGTACGTCCCGATGGGAAGGGTACCAAACTTGTACTTCACACCAACTTTCCGAATCAGCCACTGATCGTCCTTGTGGATATCAGCTTTTCGCAAATTGGAGCCCATGAGCGGCGCGACAAACTTTGGATCCTGAAGTGGGAAGGCGTACTCCATGATCCCTGGTGTGGTGTTCTCGATCGACATACACCACGCCCAATAATCGCCATCAGCCATGTTGGCGAGTGGTTCTCGTAAATTGAGAGGGTTGGCTTTGATCACAAACTGTTCAAGCCAATCACTGAGCGTGGCAGGGACGCGATACCCTTCAAGGAGAGGCCACCAGCCCATACTGCCGACAGGTGTCCCATGAAAGAATTTATCCTTCCCGTCCCCCTGAAAAAAGGCCGGCAGGTGTTTGCCTCGTTTGAGCTGTGACTTGATCTTGTCGCGCAGATCATCTGTAGGGAAGTCGTGGATCTGACCGAGTATTTTGTGGCATTGAGAGAGAAACCAGAGCCCCATAATGCTCGATCCACTCGCATCCTCCAACTCGTAGAGTTTATCCCCACTGTCCTTCCAATAGAAACGCAACCACGCGGGATACTCTCCCTGTGTAAAGCTACGATCCTTTTGAGGGAGGGGATCATCTTTCTTGTATTGCATATCTTCAAGGTGGGTGATCAGCTGTAACATTCGCGTTTTGATTGTCATCGTTGCCATGAGAACCTCCTCATTGGCTTCTGGCGCCACCATCCCGGCATCCAGGAAGCACCTGCGTTGTGCTTTGTACCTCGCGAGAAAGAAACCACCCCAAAAGCCACTTCAAGAAGATCACATGTCCCTAAAGTGGCCTGACACGTCCAGATGGAAAAGAGGTCGTTCCAGACTCTCTTTGACGTGCGTGTGTATGGCCTCATACATCGACAGTACGAGCTACATTCATCTATTCATATGCTTGACATCACATCGTACGAATCTGCGCACATCTTTGCAAGCGATTTTTAAGCTATATCCGTGTCTTCTGTATCCTACGTGGAGAAAAAATGAAACATGGTTCAAAAATGAAAGCGCTTCAGGTACAATGAGCCGCTCATAGCATGGTGGAGAAAAAATATGACAACACAAAAACGAAAAAAGTCATGGGACAAACGTGGCGAAGGTCATGAAGGTCCATTTGACGCGATCGTCATTGGGTCTGGAATGGGTGGGATGACCACAGCGGCCCTGCTCGCGAAACTTAACAAACGCGTCCTTGTCCTCGAACAACATTATGTCCCTGGCGGCTTTACACATATGTTCCGCCGTAAACAGTATACCTGGGATGTTGGCGTCCATGCCGTTGGTGAGGTCACGGAGCACAGCCTCACAGGGCGTATCCTCTCGTACCTATCAGATGGTGAGCTGGAATGGGCCTCGTTGGGCTCTGTCTATGATGAGTTCTATTTTCCAGATGAGTTTCGCATCGACTTTCCAGATAACCCCCAACAATTTCGCCAAAACTTGATCGATGCCTTCCCCGAAGAGGAAGAAGCGATCCTCGCATATTTAGATATGATACGCGAGATATCCGGTGGGATGAGAGGCTACTACCTCGCACGTACGACAGGCGGTATGACTGGAAAGGTCGCGGACATGTTTATGGCGCGACGTGCGCAACGCTACTTTGAGCGTCCAACGATCGAAGTCGTCGAAGCCCTCACGGACAACCCAAAGCTCCGCTCGATCCTCACAGCACAATGGGGATACTACGGCTCTCCTCCAAGTCGCTCTTGTGTCGCGATCCAGGCGCTTGTCAACAAACACTTCATGTGGGGAGGGTATTACCCTGTTGGAGGCTCCAAGCGCATCGCAGAGACCCTTCTAAAAACCGTCGCAGACGCTGGAGGATGGACACGTATCTCCACCGACGTCCAATCCATCCTCATCGAAAAAGGAAAAGCTGTCGGGGTCACGCTCGCAGATGGGAGCGAGATCAGGGCCAAACACATCATCAGCGCAGCGGGGATCTCCTCCACCATCCAACGCCTGCTCCCAGCCGAACAACGAGAAAAAACATGGGCCAAAAAGATCACCTCCTTGCAACCTGCCCCAGCCCACATCTGTTTGTACATCGGCTTCAAAGGAGATATCACACAGGCAGGCGCCAGCGCCGCCAACAAGTGGTTCTATAGCACCTGGGATATGGAGCGCTCCTATTGGCACATCAAGCCCGAAGGTGACGTCCCAACAGCTCCTTGCCTGTACTGCAGCTTCCCTTCTCTCAAAGATCCCGAACACGATCCTGGCGAAGAGGTTTTACACACAGGAGAGATCGTCACGTTTGTTCCGTGGGAGACCTTCGCCCCTTGGCGGGATTCCAGATGGAAAAGAAGGGACGAAGCATATGATGCCTTCAAGAAGCGCATGGAGGAGGCGCTGCTCAAGCAATTCCTCCAACACATGCCCGCACTGGAAGATATGATCGAATATGTGGAGCTCTCCACTCCCCTCTCGACGGATCACTTCTGTCGACCTGTCCACGGCTCGATTTACGGTTTGGAGCCCACACCAGAGCGATTCAAGAACCCCTGGCTACGAGCCAAATCCCCGATCCCCGGCCTCTATTTCTCAGGCAGCGAAGTCGCCTCTGTCGGCGTGATCGGTGCGATGATGGGCGGCGTTCTCGCCGCGACCTCCGTCGCACCGACCAAAATGATGAGCCTCCTTCGCAAAATGGGCTGACCTCACTCCCCAACAGGCAACCTCTCAAAAACCTCCTTCATTCGTGCAACACGCTGTCCCCAAAGCTGAAAAGACAGACCGTGAGCCTCCGCGATCGCCTGACATTCCTTGGACGCACAGCTCTCTTCAAGTCGCGTCAGGACAACCCGCAGATGCTCACGGTGCACTTGCAAACTCTCCAGCAGAGCGGGCATGATGGACTTTGCAGGCTTCGCCTTAAACATCATCTCGAACCAATCGTCACAATGTGCATCATCTTTTCGATTTTCATCGTAATCGATCCCAATGCACCGCCGATCCGAAGGCCTGATCAACATGTTGTGCAAACCACTGTCACCAGCTTGCAGAACATAGCGATGCATCAAGTGTTCCCAGCACTCCGGGTGCTCAAAGAGATAACGAGGTTGCTTTTTCACATGATCACTGACGCGGATCACCCCAGTGGACGCACGCTCCACCACTCGCAATTGACGAGGTCCCACTGCCGAAACATTGCGACAAACAGGTTGAAACACCCATTTCTCTGCTTGTTCGGAGGGATACAAAGCGGGCCAGACGAGGTATACGTCGCCCGTTGGGATCTCCGCGAAACAGGATGGTTGAAGCACAGTGGAGGGATATTCCGGAAGAGACCAACAGGCCATCAGCTCGCTACGCCCAAGCTCACGATTGATCCGCTGGTGCTCTCTCTCAGGTCGCCAAGGCCCCTTCACGATCTTGTCAGGGAACAAGAAGACCGGCTTCTTCGCCTTCCCAGTGCATTTTTGTGCAACAGTCCCGACATCTGCGTGAAGCATACGCAGCTCATCCTCACACAACCCATCCTCAACAAACCATTTCTTCGGAATATACGCTTCATCCACCATGGTTATATCACCTTCTTCAGCTCATTTGTTCGCACAGCCTCACGCCAACGTTTACGAATATGCTTTGTCCGACACTCTCGACCATACAAGCGCTCTCTTTCGAGATAGATATCTTTGGCTCTCAAGCGCATCTCCTCTTCTCTCTCAATCCCAAGAACATCCGAAGGTCTCGCCAACACAGCTCCTTCCTCGAAGAACTGTTGTTGTCCTTTGTTCGCACGTCGCCCTTGTGCCGTGTGTTTATCCATCATCCAATCGGGGATGTCGTAGACTTCGTGCGCAGCTCTTTCGAGCCAGGAGGCGACCTCTTCATCGGAGATAACAGGCCTACTGAGCGACTCTACAGGCAAACGCAAGCAACTGTCCATCACCGCAAGATACAAAAACAACCTCGACGAAATCGAGATTTTCGAAGGTGTCCCAAAACAATGTCTCCAGGCTTTCATACGCGGAATCCGGGCCAATGAAGACTCTTGCAGCATCACATCCCACACCTTCGACAAAAAATCGATGGAGAACCCGATACCTTGAGGAAGATCGACCTCTCCCTTCAGCGTCGTACGCAAAAATCCTTCCTCAACGTCCAGCCCCATCTGCTCCCAATCACCGGCTCGTAAAGATGCTCGGATCCCATTGAGCATCACCTCCTCCTCTCGCCAAGATTGGTCAGTAGGGACGGACGTCACGAGTGTAACGGCCCAATGGGGAATCCAACGAGATGCAGGACGCGCAACGGCCAAATAAGACACCTCGATCAACCGCCTCGCCCGCTCGAACTGCGAGAGACCTTTCCATCCCTCCATACGCTCGTTCAATACAGGGATCAAGTCAGGCGCACCGAGTCCAATATCTTCCGCCGCGATCACCACCAATCGCTTCAACGCCGCGAGACTCATATCCGGTGTGCTCAACAAATGTTCGAGTTGAAGCAATATCAAAGGTTCCAAAAATGCGCGGCGGACGCACTTTTGTTGCGCAGAACGGATATCACCCATCAACCGACCGTGAACAGAACGTCTTCTCAAAAACATTTGCACCTCCTACAAAAACAACACACGACATCGTGTGGGGTGGTTGTAGCAGGCACCCTGGACAGATCAGGTCCAGGTTTAAAAGAAACTTCATGTTTCGTAATGTTTCGCGATTTGACGGGCTCTTTCAGCGACCAAGTCGCGAAGCTCAGGAGGTGAGAGCGCGATACAATCTACACCAAGGCCGAGGACACTCGCAGCGATTGCAGGCAAACCACCAGCCCGAAAACGCACCTCTATCCCATCTTCGTGCTCGATCAACTCTTGTGTCTCGTGAAAATTGCGATCTCGTGCCCAGTGCGCCGTCGGATATTTGATAAAGAGGCGAACATCGACGATAGGCGCAGAGCGCATCCCACCGTAACTCTCAAGCAAAAACGTCTCCAGATCAAAACGCCTCGCCTCCAATGGGAACGTCTCATCGAGCAAAAGCAGTTCGCGTATCTGGTTGACGTTGAACCACAACATCGCCTCTCGGTAATGGCAGTATGCGATCAAACGAAGCCCAAAGCGCCCCTGGTAAAGGACAAATGGTTCGACTTTACGGCGGGTAAATGTCTCCCTTGATGAGGTGAAATACAAGATCTCCACACAGCGATTTTCGAGGGCGGCCTGGATGATCTGGGGCAAAAGATCCTCTTCAAAACGTCTGACATACCGACTCGTAGGCGATTCCATTTGATACACATCTGGGAATTGTCTCTTTTGGCGATACGCATGGCCACGTTGTGCGCCTTCGACTTTTTGGATCGCTGAGGCAAAAGCCTGCTGGTACGAGGTGTTTGAGAGCGCTTCCTGGACCGCATCTTTTGCAAAGATCAAGGCGGTCACCTCTTCGGCGTCAAACCACACCCCTGGCGCCTTGGAGCCTCTCATCATCTCGTAGTAGACATCGATTCCATCGCGCTCTTCGGTAATGGGAAACATCGACAAAGCGTCAATATCCCGCGCGATGGTCTTTCGAGAGACCTGGAATTCATCTGCCAACGCCCGCCTCGAACGACGCCCCTGTTGAAGACGATGAAGGATCGACCACTGACGATTTAATTGATCACCACGTGCCATCGCACACTCCTGTTTCGCAAGATCTGGAACGACAACAGCCTATGAAGCTCTTGATACTTCTACGAGCTCGACGCCAACAACGTCAATCAAAGCGCTTGTGGGAATACCGAGGAGGAGGCCTCGACGACCACCATTTATATAGATGAGATCATGATCGAGTGCGGATAGATCGAGATACAAAGGTAAAGACGTCCGCGCACCAAAAGGGCCAATCCCCCCAACTTTGTAGCCCGTCAAGCGCTCAGCATCTCGCTCCGTAGCAAGCTCCGCAGACTTTACTTGAAGCAGCCGGGCAAAAGACTTCATGGAAACAGATGATCCACCGGGCGCGAGCAGGTACACAAACTCTCTCTCAGGTAGCGCAACGACAAGCGTTTTGAACACAACGTCAACAGGTATATTGAGCGCTATAGCGGCGGCTTCAGCGCCTTTTTTTTGATAATCATATGGATGTGGGGTATAATCCACACCTATGGTTTGCAGTGCTTTTTCTCCCAAACTGCTCATTACAACACCACCTTTCATGAAATCAGCAAAAAACCAATGCGTAGATGACCTCCTCCCAGCACAAGCAGGATGACTATACCCATAAAAATGTAGAATGTGCTATGGATATTTGTGTGAAGAAGGTCTATAGTGTATACAGAGTGCAAAACAACATCTGTTAGCATTCTGAAAAAAATGGCGTACTTACAAGGTAGCCCCTCTATCATGCCAACAGACCTGACACATGAAAGGGTAGCATAGTGGGTATTTGGAGTTGGTTTCAAAGTCTTTTCTCATCGAGTCCATCGTATACGGGGACCGTTATCAAACATGTCAAGGTCACAGATGTGATCGACGGCGACACACTGCACGTAACGTTCAACGGAAAGAACGAGCGTCTACGTTTGCTGTGTGTCGACACAGAGGAGAGTCAATCAGGCGGTAGCAAGCCAGTGACACACGCTGGAAAGATGGCGTCTGAGATGGCCAAAAAGTACTTCGCGAGCGGCAACGGTTGGTGCGAGATCACAATTGAATTCGACACAACGGACCCCACACAGCACTGTCTGGAGTACCACCGCGGGACGTACGGCCGTTTGCTCTGCTATGTATGGAAAGACGGTGAACACTACAACCAAAAGCTGATCGAAGAAGGATGGAGTCCTTACTTCGTGAAGTACGGCTCATCAAGACTCTACGACGCGACCTTTCAAAAGGTTCACGATCAAGCGCGCAAGGACAAGCTGGTGATCTGGGATCCAGCGACCAACAAAGGTGGTCCGAGCCGAGACTACGATGCCCTCCTTCCTTGGTGGGAAGCACGTGGTGCGCGCGTCAAAACCTTTCGTAAAACAGGAAGACCGGCAGGTGCACTCGACGTACGCGAGGATTACGCCAAGATCCTGGACGCGATGAAGCAGTCCAGCGAGGCAACTGTCTTTTGTGATCTTCAGCAAGGCATCCAGGCCTACCCAGGCAATGGTGCTGTCGCATATATCGGCTCCAAAGCCCACCCCCTCAGCTTGTGGATACCAGACGCCGAAAGCGAGGACGGAAAACAAATCGTCGAATTGATCGAAAAAACGTACGCAAAGAGAGGTCTTGGTTTCGCGTACATCACAGGTAAGGTGACATCGTATAAAGATGCACCTCAGGTAGAGATCACCTCTCCTTCACAAATACAAGAAGGGTATCCTCCCTCATAATCATTTCAACCAAGAGCAACTACTCTTACGGATAGGGATTCATGGAACGCACACGACGAAGAGACAACTTTCCAAAAACGGAAAAAGCGCTGCTTTCTCATCTCCAGCAAGGCTTGCTTCAAGGCAACCAAAAAGAAGTCCATTCGCTGGTCAACCACTGTCTAGGACAGGGTTGGAAGATGATGAGACTTTACCGCCTTCTTTTCATTCCAGTGCTACACCGAATCGGAGAACTCTGGCACCTCGGTGAGATCAACATCGCCCAAGAGCATCTCGCGACCAACATCATCAAAGATGAGATGAACTTCGTCCGCGAGGCCACGACACCAACACGACAGCTCGACCAAAAGGCTGTTGTCTCCTCCGTCGAAGGTTCTCTCCACTCAATCGGTGGACGGATGATGGCCGACTTTCTCCTGGTTGATGGATGGCAAGTCGACTTTCTGGGCGCAAATGTCCCCAAAGATGACCTGCTCTCCTTCATCAAATCACGCAGTTTCGACCTCGTCGTCCTCACTGTAAGTATGAGGGAGCAATTTCCCATCACAACTGAGACGATCCGTGAGATCAAATCACTCAAACAAGCTCCCTCTGTCATGCTAGGAGGGCCCTTTGGTGAGCTCAAAAAAGAATTCCCTGCGATCGACCTGTTTTCCAATGATCTCATCGGAGGCCTCGAACAGGTCAGACAAAAGTTCCACCTCGACAACACGGAGAGGATGCAGACCGACTACCTACAAAATCTCGGCAGACGCATCGCCAAGCAGCGCAAACACAAACAGTGGAGCCAACAACAGCTCGCCGAAGTCGCGAAACTCGATCGCACTTACATCAGTGGAGCTGAACGGGGGAAACAAAACCTGACAATCGGCGCGATCGCAAAAATTGCAGATGCGCTCGGCATGGACCTCGAAGACCTCCTCGTCCCTCGCTAAACCAAAAGCCCCTCTTACTTCTCTCGTGCTTGTTTGCACTTCGCGCTTATCGCAGCCTCCAACTCCTCACTTCGTAATGATCCCAACAGCAACGGCGTACGTTCACGAAATGTCAACTGCACACCTTTGTTGCCGCTCACATTGTATACCCACGTTCGAAAATTGTAGCGCACTCCCCACCCCCCAAACTCCAACAAAGGATTGTACTCTCTCATCTGACAAGACATGATATCTTCGTACCGAAAATGCCGCGTCAAGAACGGAAAGTACTTCACATACAATTCATCCTCTCTGACCTCGATCACTAGCGAACTTTTCCAAAAAAGCCACACCAACAAACCCAACACAGAAAGCGCAAACAACCCCGTCGCGATCAACACACCATCCGGCATCGGTTGACTCCCAAAAGGCACACCGTACACCAGCTGCTGCAACATACCGTACAACATCAATAATACACCTGGAATAACGGCGAGAAACAAGATCACCCACAACCAACTGAGTGAAAAGGACTGTGTCTCCGAAAAAGTAATGTTTGTGTCGGACATATGAACCTCTCCTTTACCTTGAGCTGCGAACTTGACACTTTCGCGATGATTTTGGTAGCTTATCACATACACAACGCATTCTTGAAGGCACCCCACCATCAAAGCTTCGCGGACAATGGATGGTCCTCCTAAAGGAGTAAAGGTTGAGCAAAATAGGCATCGTCTCGTGTGACACTCTTCTTGGCGTCTTCGCAGTTGGTCCCTCCGCTCCTCACTACACAAAAGACGACATTCATCTCGTCCGCCATCTGATCTCAAGAGGACACGATGTATCTCCTCTCCTCTGGGGTGCGCCGATGGAAGAATGCGAACGTTACGATATGCTGCTGGTCCGCTCCACCTGGGATTACTTCGAACGTAGAGATGAATTTCTACAATGGCTACATCAACTAGATGCCTCAAAGAGCAAAGTGCAAAATCCTACAGGCACGATGCTGTGGAACATTGACAAGCACTATCTACGCGACTTTGCGACGCAAGGGATCCCCGTTATTCCGACCATTTACATTGAGAGAGATGACCCCCAACCCCTTCACGAACATCTCGCGACAGTGGACTGGGACGAGTTCGTGATCAAACCAACCATCTCCGGCGGTAGTTATCTCACCTCACGTGTCCAACGCGATGCACTGACCTCCTTCGAAGAAACATTCCAAACATACCGAGCCGAACACGCGTGGATGCTTCAGCCATTCATGCAGGAGATCGTCGAGCAAGGTGAGTGGACCCTCGTCTACTTTGGCGGAGAATATGCACATACAATACTCAAAACACCGAAAGATGGAGACTACCGCGTACAAGAAGAGTTTGGTGGTAGCGTTCATTTTACCGAGCCCCCGAAGCATCTACGTGAGCAGGTTGACAAGGTAGTCGATACCATCCCCTACCCTTGGACATACGCTCGCATAGACGGTTGCATGGTGAATGAGACCTTCACCCTCATCGAATGTGAATTGATCGAACCTGAATTATTTCTTCGCGCATCACCAACCTCAGTGGAACAATTCACGAGGGTGATTGAACAACATATCCACGACGAATAGAGGTCTGTCATGTTCCCCAACCCAGAAGCTATGCCTTGGCTTACCCACGTCCCTGGTTCACCAGAAGAGCTCGCTGCATTTCAACGTTTACAAGACTCCATCGTCCCTATGTTCCAAGAGATCTTCCCCAATCCTCAGCTCCCTCGAACAGTCGTCACAATCCCCAGCCTCTCCCTCAACGCCGAAGAGTTGGCGAAAATTACAGGTGTCCACCACTACGAAGAGCGCTTGCTGTGTCTCTTATTGCTCCTGCAAATGCCACGGACTCACGTGATCTATCTGACCAGTCAGCCGATCCAGCCTTCTATTATCAACTACTACCTACACTTACTCCCTGGTGTACCAAGTCACCACGCTCGCAACAGACTGACCCTGCTCAGTTGCCATGACGCCTCTCCCAAGCCGCTCACACAAAAGATCCTCGAACGCCCACGTCTGCTCGCCAAACTCAAGAAGATGACCCTGAACGAGCCCAACGTCCACGTCGCGTGTTTTAACACCACACCGCTCGAAAGAACGCTGTGTGTTGAGCTACAAGCACCACTATTCGGTAGCGATCCGGCCCTCTGCCATCTCGGTGACAAGAGCCACGGTCGCGAGCTCTTTCGCAACGCAGGGATCGACATCGCAGACGGTTTTGAGCACCTGAGAGATGAAAAGGATATTGTTGGCGCGCTCGCAGACTTGCGCAAACGAAACCCCAACCTGCGCAAAGCCGTCGTCAAGCTCAACGAAGGCTTCTCTGGTGAGGGTAACGCAACGTTCAAATACGACGGCGCACCAAAAGAGGGCTTGGAAGCCTGGATCCAAGACCAGATCCCCACAAGGCTCAACTTCGAAGCCCCTGTGGAGACTTGGGACAGATACAAGAAAAAATTCGAGGATATGCAAGGCATCGTCGAAGCATGGCTTGAAGGCGATATCAAATGCTCTCCCTCCGTCCAATGCCGTATCGAACCACACAACCTACAAAAACCCGTCGTGGTCTCCACCCACGATCAACTCCTCGGTGGCCCTTCAGGGCAGGTGTTTTTGGGGTGCACCTTCCCGGCTCATGAGGACTACAGGCTCGACGTCCAAGACGCAGGAGAGCGCATCGGCGATCAGCTCAAGCAGCGCGGCGTGATCGGACGATTTGCGGCGGACTTCATCTCCGTCAAAGAAGAAGATCGATGGAAACACTACGCGATCGAGATCAACCTGCGCAAAGGTGGGACGACATTACCCTTCCTGATGCTCGAATTTTTGACAAACGGCCAATACAACGCACAGACCGGGCTCTATCACATCCCTACAGGACAACCTCGATTTTACTACGCCTCGGACAACCTCCAGAATGATCGCTACCAAGGACTCGCACCTGACGACTTGATGGATATCCTTGTGTATAACGAGCTCTACTTCAACAGCGCAAAACAAGAAGGTGTGGTCTTTCACCTGATGGGAGCGCTCTCGGAGTTTGGTAAGCTTGGGCTGGTGTGCATTGGTGACAATTATGAAACAGCCACACAACTCTACAAAGACGCTGTTGCAGCGCTCGACAGAGAGGCGACCTCTTACGACAAAACGGACTCCCCTCTCGACCCTTTGCCTGAAAAATGATATGACACAAAGCGCCGAGAAAGATCCTTCAAAGTGCTCCCTAACCTCCGAGCGATAGAGGAGAATATGATGTCCGAAGCCAGACTCCTAGCACAATGTGAATCACTGGATTGGCAGTCTCTCCTTCGCGTCTTTGCGCAATTTATGCGAGACGTGCCAGAGCAGCTCGATCTGCCCGCCAAAGCCATCCGCAACAAAGCCCGCGCCGGTGAATTGCCAGAAGACGTCATCCCCCTACTGACGACGAGTTTGATGACCACCAAAAACACAACTGTGATCGTCGAGCTCGCCAAAGCGCTCGCTGCATTTGGTCGCAAAGCGCAAGTCGCAGCCCCCATCCTCGCAGACAAACTACGTGCGATGGTCGTCTCCGACGATGCCGACTTTTGGGCTTTCGATGGCTCCTTGTACGCCATCGCCTACCTCGGCGGTGAACACGCAGAGACATACCTCAAAGAGCTCGAAGAAGAGCAAGAGCGTATGCCTCCTGTCTTACGTTCCGAAGACCTCTACCAAGGCACCATCCCTTTCGAAGACCGCGAAGGGCTCTTTTACGACACACTTGAACGTGTTCGTGGGATCCTTGAGAGTGAAGATCCAGGTGTATGGAGACAGCGTCGTACAGATCTTGAGACCACACAAGCCGCACCAAGTAAAGCGCTCCCCGCCTGGCTCGCGAGTGTCAGCTAAGAACTGTCCCCGCCAAGCCAAGATACAAACACACAGCGACATTTTCCCCGTAGAACCAAGCCTTGTCTCCGATCGAACTATCATATGATGTGATAGTTTTTTCGTTTGGGTCGGGCCTTGTGTTCGAATTCAGGATGAGACCTTTTACAATCTCTTCTCGCCAATCATCAACGCACCTGCGACATCGTCCCGCAACAGATTCTTCTCACCAGTCATCCCTTCAGCCACAACCTTTTGGTACCCCTTCTCCACCCATTTTCCACAGTACACTTCTCCCTCGACCGGTTGCGTTTGCTCGACGATCAACCCTTCCATCCTCTGTGTACCCATATTGGACTTGCCGACCCACTCCTGCAGTCTCGTGAGCTCACCAATGCTCCCACGCCAAAGAGGCTGGCTTGGTGTGAGCCCCACACGCCGACAACGCTCCTGCATCTCTTCAAGTGGAAGGGGAACCCCATCCACACGATTCAAACCGTAACAGATAAAAAGATCAGGCAAGCTCGTGTATTCGACGAATAGCCTGTGCCAACACCATTCACCATACAGAGTCATGCCAGGCGTAAGGAGCGCGCGAAGAGCGTCCATTCGCTGACTCATATAGAGATCAAGCGCTCGTTCCAATTCCCCTCCAAGTGCACCGTGCCAGGGAGGCCGAAAAGACCACTCCAGCCGACGTCGTCCAGTCCTCCCAACCGCGACAGCGATCCCATCGACCTTTTCGAGAACCCAACAGTCCGTCGTCAACAAACGCTGTTGATCCTCTAAAGAGAGCAAAAGATCGTCCTCTCCCATCTGACTCCCTGAAAAATGAGCGATACGTTGGTACAGTGGAATCATATTCTCCCCTCCTCCTCGCATAGTATGTCGACAATCTTCTGGACATCTCGATAAAGTGTATCAGCATTTAGAGCGATATGATGCGCTCCCTCAGCCGGACGTAGAGGATGTATCGCCCTCTGTCTATCGCGCTCATCACGTTCACGCAGTAAATCAAGAGCGTCTTCAAGTGAAAGTCCTGCGCGAGCTGCGAGTGAAGCAGCACGTTCATCAAGAGGAGCATCCACAAAGATCTTGAACTCCGCATCAGGGTAGAGGTGCGTTCCGACGTCTCGACCTTCTACGACAGCATGTCCATCAATAGACGCATGGATACACTCCGACACAAACGCGCGGATCGAAGGCAACGCAGCCCACTGTCCAACAGATGATTCGACGACCGCAGCCCCTAAACTCTTTCTCAAACTCCACTCTCCAAACTGGACACCACCTCCAGGCAACAGCCGCAAAGTCACACAAGAGAGCGCCTCAATCAGGCCTCGCGCGTCCTCTTCGTGTGGACGCAAATCGTGACAGTGTGCGTACAATGCGATCCCCCGATACATCGCTCCTGTGTCGAAATAAGAGATGCCCAAAGCAGACGCAAGCAGACCCGCAAATGGAGACTTCAAGCTCGCAGCCGTTCCGTCGATCGCGATCACCCCTCCAAAAGAAGAGTTCTTCAGTGAAGGCCAGGCAAAATCAGGCAAAGGAACGTCTTCTAACGGCCCCAACACACGCTTGAGCGCATGCTGTAGCTCACGACCAACAGCCACAGCACGTCGTGTAACAAATGAATGAGTTGAGTCGGTATGCCCACGCCGACCGAGATGGACATCGAGCAGATCCAAGAGGCCGACGAGCGCACCCATAAGCCCGACAAAGGGCAACAAGAACACATAACGTTGATGCCAACGCATGTCAGGTGTGTGTGCTGCGTACGCGTTCAATAATCTCAACTCGTCAAACCACCCCACAGGGGTTCGGGTGACCATCATTGCTAAATCAAGTGCAGGATCGCCCAGACCAGCATATTCAAAGTCGACGATGGAGAGCTCTTCACCGCTCATCAAGTTATGCCAACGCAGATCTCCATGACAAAAAGCTTCCACACGGGGCCATCGACCATCCCATTCATCAAGACGCTCTTCTAGCACATCGAGAGCACGCTCACACAGCGCGAATGTCTCCGTATCGAGTACACCAGCTTCTTCCAATTCGTCGAGTTGATCTCCAATCACACGTAACATTGACGATGGTCTGGAAGGCATCTTCAGTCGAGGACCATCGGGAAAAGGTGTTTGGTGGAGTGTTGCGAGCAGTCGGCCCAGCGACTCCATCCCAGCGTCGTCAAGAGGTTCCTCGACAGCGTCTGCATCAAGCGCCTCCAAAAAGAGACCTTCTCCAACCGAAAGGTCGAGCTTCCCTATGAGGGTGAGGTCTTTTTTGTCGATCGCCTCTTCGAGTAAAAGATGGGGCTGAAGTGCACCAAGGACATTGGGTGACGGAAGGTCTCGCGCTGCATCCAGCGCTTGCAACTCAGCCCATACGTCATGTCTTTCATGTGCGCGGAGCTTGAGAAAACACGCTTGCTCGCGAAAGACTCCCCGAAAGAGATGATTTCGGCACCCAATGCTCGACGGAAGCTGCGAGAATGTGTTGACAGAAGCTGGCGAGAGGAGCGACATCGCAGCGTTGATATATTCGCTGATCTGTTGTGTGGATACAGTCGTGTGCATACCAAACATCCCTTCGTATAGAAGTCCAAAAAGAGTTGAAAGTCATCATTTACGGTGATGTAGGGTGGTGAGGCAAAAAAGAAAAGGGGGAATGGCGAAGGAGCGGGTGTGATGGAACAGAAGGATCAGGTTCCCCAACGGCTGCTGCGGGGAGTGTAGTTGTAGCTGGAGTATCCGCCACGAGAGGGACGACGGGAGCGAACTTCCTTGCGGATGTCCGAGACCACATCATCGAGAGAATCTGGACCTTCACCCAAAAACTCTTCGATCATTGCGGCTGCTTTTTCACCACGAACCCAACCGCTTTCGAGCGCGAGCTTGAAGGTGTTTTTCACAGCGCGCTCTGCGTTTGCGAGACCACGTGAGCTGGAGACAAACTCATCTTTGAGTTCCTGACGGGCAGTACCGATCGCAGCTTCTGTCTCGGAGATGCTGAGAGTGTTTCCGCTCTGTGCACCAACTGCAAGATCAGCAAGTAAGTTTGTCGCGATCGCGTTGTCACCTTTACCTTTGATATTCATCTTCGACTCCTGAACAAAAAAATGTGGATATATAGCGAGCCCTACGGCGGGCCAATCATTTTTTGTTGGGCTGATTTGTACCAGTGACGCTGAAGATACAAGAAAGGACCTCAATGTGCAAGCAAAAAACCACCAAAAAATGATGAATTAAGGGAATCACCAAGAGGCCGTAGCCAGCCCATCCCCTCTCCTTTCCCCTTCAAGTCGCGGGAGGTGAAAGCGGCGTGGGGTAAGCTTGCGTTGGAGGAGACAGGAGATCGTAGAACAGATGAAAGACATGAGAGAGTGTTTGTTGGAACATGTCTGGAGCCAGCGTCTCCATGTGCTCCAACATCCACAGATCGGTCGCCTGGATCACAGACAACATCGTCACAAACAACATACTCTCAGGCAGGTCCGTACGCACGACACCAAGCTCTCTCCCTTTATGTATCAATTGGTCAAGCCACTGAAAGGCGAGTCGCTCGGCAGCCTTGTACTCCTCTGGACGCTGCTCCCGCAAACCACTCGACATGTAGCTCCTGATAAAGCCTGCGAGCAAAGGGTCTTCCTCAAAGAGTTGGTAAAAAGCCACCGAGATATCCTGGAACACAGACCAAAAAGAGACATCATCCACGATCTGTGTGAGTTGTTCTTCGGGGAGTTGGTGCTCCATGTTGGAGAGCACGCGGTGGAGCACATCGAAATACAGATCCTCTTTGTTGTCGTAGTAGTAGTACATGACGCCCTTAGAGAGACCGGACTTTTCGATAATCTTGTTGTACGAACTTTTGTCAAAACCGTGTGCAGAGAACTCAGCAAGCGCGACTTGCATGAGTACATTCTTCTTCTCTTCGGAGAGCTCTCTCCGTCTTGAACGGGCCATCTTGACTCCTAACCGCTGCAACGCTCGCGCGCCGAAAACCGCACGAGCTTGATGAATACCGCCGAATCGACGAAACTCTACCCTGCTGTGCTTTCTCAAGTCAACCAAATGTGCTACGCTCACCACACACACTACAACTATCAGGAGAAGCGAATGGACTCAAAATGGCATATCAACTCCATCATGCTCCAACACTCACAGCGCTTTTTCACCGCTGCGTATTTGGAGTGCTCCACCCAACTGGTTGTCTCCCAAGACACCAACCGCCTCGCCTTGGCACTTGTTGGGAATGTATTGTGGGCCAAAAGCCCTTACGTCACAGAGAACCCACAAGACGAACACAACACGGCAATGCTCGGCGCGTTAATGAGCTCACTCGCGACGCCCTTCCTCCCTGAACAAACAGGATGGCAGACAACCGTCGTCGGTGCTCTTGGTGACATTGAACGACAGTTACAAACACATTGGGATGATATCTTGGAGCACATTTGGCAACAGCTACAAGATGAAGACCTCTCTTACCAAGCGACCAACCAACGTGTGTGGGAGTGTATGTTCTCCGAATACGAATATCCAGCAAACCAATCATCCCTCCAAGGACAAATCAGACAAAAACTACATTCCTTACCCAAATCCTCTCACGCGTGAGAACACTGCTCACATATTAGTTTTTGTAAAAGAATTGTAACAGAGATATTTTTTTTGATAGATTACAGCGCTGTAGCAACCTATCGACAGTCTCTCACTTGGACAGCAGTGTACATTGCATTGATTTGAGGAGAGAGATGATGCGCCAACCCCCTCACAGACAAGATTTAAAGTCCCTCCTCATTTAATCTAACAGTTTTTCTCTCAATCGACCCAAACTTGAAACATTCACGACTAATCATTTTCAAAAAGATACATAAATTCAAAAAGATACCGCACCACCTTCAGTACTTTTTGTTTTGAGATCACAGAAAAAGATCATCAAAAGCTATACCACGTGATTTTTCACTCTTTTTGGCACCGTTTACCCAAAATTTGAAAAATTGGACGCTTGAAAAGCGCAACAAACGAACCATTCGGGTATATCCTCAAAACTTCGACAGAAAACAAAAAACTTTTATTTTTCAAGCACAAAGAGCCTCCCCAAAAGCCAAGGCTGCGGTCCCTTCTCAAAAAAATGTTGCAATCTGCGAGGAGATGGTCCACAAATATACACGGAACCGCAAGAACCGATGGAGCAAAATTCAAAAAAACGAGGAGTTCATAATGAACAAAAAAGAACTGATTGCAGCCGTTGCAGAAACAACTGGTCTTACCCAAAAGCAAGTTGGTGTCATCACCAACGCTATCTTTGCAGAACTTACCCAACAACTCAGCCAGCGCGAGCGCATGTTGATTCGCGGTTTCGGTACATTTGATGTTGCCGATCGTGCGCCCCGTACAATTGTTCACCCCGGTGACGGAAAGAAGATGAACTTGCCAGCACGCACAGTTCCAGTTTTCCGACCAAGCTCCGAGTTGAAAGAGCTCGTTGCGGCCAAGAAGAAAAAGAAAAAGAAAAAGAAGAAAAAGTAACATCCGCTGAGATGTGGGAGATCGCAAGGTCGCGATCTCTTGTTTTTTTTTGAATAAATCTCCCATTCTCCCTTCCAGCCCAACCGAAAAATTGCCTCCTTATCCCATCTTTTGATACACCCCAAGACACAGTCGTGTTTTCAGGGATGTATTGCATCTCATATACACACCTCAAACCCCCTCGCCTCTTGAAGCCTTTGCTGTGTACGAAGGTCTTCTGGTGGTCATCTCCCAAGGGCATAAGCCCATGAAATGGAAAGCAAACATCATGCACAAACGTTTGTCACTTCAATGGCTCTTTTTATGCACATGTGTTGCGTTGGTAAGCCACACACTGTCTCCCCAACTTGCAAACGCAGATAGCTGCGCGAAAGCCCCCCAAGGGATGTCTTGTATCCCTGGCGGCAAGATCAGTATAGGACACAACAACAGCGCAAAAAACCAACGCCCCTCCCACCAAGTCCAGCTCGACACCTTCTACATGGACAAACACGAAGTCAGTGTCAGAGACTACAAAAAATGCATCAAAGCAGGATACTGTTTTGCCCCCTATCGTATCCCCATCCCATCCATCCACAGACGCAGCAACCAACCGATCAGCTTCGTCACATGGTATGAAGCCAATAGATATTGTCGCTGGCAAGGAAAACGACTGCCTACAGAGGCAGAGTGGGAACGGGCCGCAAAAGGCCCCAAAGGCAACGTCTCCTGGACACGCCCCTCCTGTAAACAAGCCAGAGGCGCAGGCTGTGGCGGAAAAACAGCCGTCTCCAAACAAGCACCCAATGGATATGGTCTCTACCACATGCACGGCAACGTGATGGAGTGGGTCAACGACTGGTACGCTCCTTGTTACGCCTCGTGCAAAAATGCCTGTGGTAGTGCCTGCAAAGGTCAACAACCCAAGGGACCATGTCAGGGCACATTAACGTGTCCTAGCAGACTTCGAAAAGTCGCAAGGGGTGGAGGATATCAAACAAGCAGACAACGAATGTCCCCTAGCGCGAGATGGGCGTATGGACCCAACCGACGCAGTTTTGCCCTTGGATTTCGTTGCGCCTCCTCTAGCAACACCCTCCAAAAGCATACGTCTCCCGCCCCCGTCAAAAGAAGCACAAAGCCTGTCCCTTCCAAGCCTCTCCCCACACGCCTCGCCAAACTCTTTCGCGAAACACCTGAAGATAACTTGAAGCTCAAAAAGCTCTGCCCCAAACGCTATCGCTCAGGTAGTAACTGTAGAGATCCTATCCACTACGTGCGTTCAAACGAAAAGAGACAACACCTGTTCGAAGCATACCTCGCAAACAGAGGGGGGGCTTATGTTGGTGTCGGCGCTGATCAAAATTACAACTTCATCGCATGGGCGCGTTCACGTATCGTCTGGCTGATGGACTACGATCACGTCATTGTGTGGTTACACAAATTACACAAAGCGTTGATTCTCCGCTCAAGCACAGGTAGTGAATACTTCTCTCATTGGAAACCAGCGCAGGCCAAAGCCACCATCCAGCTGCTCAAGTCTTTCTACAAAGGAGACAAAGATCTCAAGATGGTGTTGAGATTGTATCGCCGATATAGACGCTTTCTGTATCGCTCCTTTGCGCGTGAGATGAAGATGCCCAAGGCACAACGTCTCGATTGCAAAAGCTGCCGACATCACTGGATGCTTCGTCCCGATATGTACAACTACATCCGTACGCTGTACAAGCTCAATCGAATCCGCTTGATGCCTGGAGACTTGCTTGGGAAAAAGAGCCTCAGAGGAGTCGCTAAGGCCGCCAAAAAGATGGGTGTGAAAGTCCGCGTGGTCTATCAATCCAACGCCGAAGAATATTGGGGATACCCTGCACATTACAGACGCTCATTCTCCATCATGCCCTTCGACAAAGACTCCGTCTTCATCCGCACACTCTCCTCTCCACGCTGGGGACGTCGAGGTGTCAGCTATTTCCACTACAATCTGGAGAACGCTTTGTTCCACCAACGCATGATCCAGGAGAGACTCCCCTCTCCGCTCCCAAAAGGGTTTCGTGGATACAAAGGTGGAAAGCGATACAAGTTGCGATATCAATTCAGACATGTAGGGATTCGACACATCATGGAGCGTTTCAGACAACCAGTCGGGACCGCCCCCAAATTCAGCCTGATTGGCTTCTCTCCAAGCTGGATCCAAAAATAACAATTCTATCGTTTTACACTCCCCACCCACCACTGATTGTAATATTGGCTCCGTTAACATAGTGTGCATCTTCAGAGAGTAGAAAAAGAGCACAACCCACAATATCATCGGGTTTTCCGATATATCCAGCGGGTATGTGTTTTAGCATCCGATCGAGTTCTTCTTGGGGCGCACTTTGCGTATCGATGTAGCCAGGGGAGATTGTATTGACAGTGATCCCGTGTGGCGCAAGGGGCCGCGCGAGTGCACGTGTGAGCGCGAGGATACCGAGCTTCGCGATGTAATGTGCTGTGACCATTGGTTTGGCTTCGACCTTCTCCGCAGTCGCCATACTGAAACTCAAAATGCGCCCCCACTTGCGCTCCTTCATACCAGGCGCGACGAAGCGACTGAGATAAAACACAGGATGCAAATTGTTATCAAACATACTATGCCAGCCTTCAATCGACTCCTTGAAGAGACCCACACGATGATACGGTCCCGCGCCATTGATCAACGCATCGATACGCCCAAAAGCCGATTCAACTTGCCGAACGAGTTCTTCGGCTGCGACAGGATCAGAGACATCACACTGAAAGGCCATCCCGTCAGCTTGTTCGTGGAGGGCTTTGACCTCCTCAATTGTTTTCTCGGCTTCATCTTTGCTGCTGCGGTAACAGATCGCAATGCTCCAGCCTTGCTTGGCGAGGGCCAACCCGATCGCCCTTCCTAAACCTCTCGCGCCTCCTGTGATCAAGGCTACACGCGAATGTGTTTGTGTCATACCATCTCCAGTCGTTTAGCGTTTTGGGACTCGTTTGTTCCACTTGTTAAAGAGCTCCATAGACATACTTGTGGTGCTCTGTTCGACAGTCACGCGGATCTTGCCTTTGGGCCAGTTGGCGCTCTCAGAGAGAAAGGTTAAGCCTTTCTCACTTGTCCCCTGACATTCGAACTGTGTATTGCTCGTGAGACGACACTCAATGCGCACATACTTTCCAAAGATCCCACGTAATTGTTTGCTCTTTGTGCGGACTTTTCCGACCTTCACCCACTTCCCTCGTCGCTTGCTCTTGGCTGTACGGCCAAACTTCGATTTACGAAACGAACGTTTCCACTTTCGAGCGCGCCTCGCTTCAGCAGGGTTCGATTGCAAGAGGACCACACCCAGACAGACAGCTGCTATGAGTATGAGAATACGCTTCATGAGTCACTCCCATTGATTGATAAGGTCACTCCCCAAGAGGACACCCAGGACAAGAGCGACCGTTGATGCACAAGACGAAATGGTGGTGATTATCCATCCATTGCCACATGGCTGTCAACGGCCCGTATCGACAACACCGCACATCACAGATCACTTGCGCTCTTCATCTTTCCAAAAACATGCCGTTTTAACAATGAGACGACCTTTCTTTACACACACAGGGGAGCCCATGGTCGAACAACCCTTTGCCATCCTTCGGGAGGTTCTCACAGGCGAACCATCGTTTTACAGATGGTCCAATCTTCTGGATATTTTGTTTGACTGGCCAGATTCATCGAGCTTCTCATTGGCTTTTCAGTACGCAGAAGAACATCTTCAAACGTGGCCTGATGAGCTTCGGTTGATATCGCCCTGGCTGTTGGCCGAATTATCGGGACGAAGAAAGCGCAAAAAGTTCGAACTTCGTCACCCTCTTTGGCAGCTCGCACGTAGTCTCGCATTTGGTGGAGGTCTCGACTTTGACTGGAAACACCTGCGACAATTTGAACAGCTAAAGATCTTACGCCTTTGGCATACGCCTGCAGATGAAGTTGATTGGAAGGTGATCGCAGGTTTTTCACAGCTCGAAGAGTTGAGCCTTGAACATTTAACCCCTCCGGCATCAGCCGTAGAGTGGGGAAGACTCGAAGAGATCCCCCAGCTCAAACGACTTTACCTCAAAGATGTCCCCTTCAAACATGTGCAGTGGTCTTCGATTTCGCAGCTTCGTGGGTTGGAGGAGTTACAGCTCGATCACTTGATGATGACGGAGATCGACTGGCAGGCGCTAGGTCGTTTGACAGGCTTGAAGAAATTGTCGCTGCAGAGGTTGCGCATCGACTTATTCGACTGGAGCAGCTTACTTGCCTTACCCCAGCTCGAATCATTGCATCTTGAGGAGCTACTACGCTGCCACGTCGATTGGGACACGCTTTCAACGCTTAAGCGTCTGAAACACTTTACTTTACGAGAACTTCCTGTAGGAGATTTCTCCTGGCAAGCTGTCGGGGAGCTTGAAGCGCTTCACACACTCCATCTCGAACACCTTCCTATCACCGCCGTCGATTGGGACGCGCTTGATCACCTGTCCTCGTTGCGGTCGCTGTATTTATGTGAGTTGCCGCTCCAATCACTCGGAGACATGTCGACGCTGCTCCCACTGCGAGAGCTAGGGCTGGTGCGTTGCGCATTGCGCTCATGTACCATCCCCCCTGGTTTGTCGCGGCTACGTGCGCTGGATTTGAGCGGAAACAGATCATTGTCCTATCTCGACGTCCGAGAGGCCCAAGAACTCCAAACACTATCTTTGCAAGAGTGTCGAGTGTTACGAGAGATTCGGGGCGCGACATCCATTTTATACGGACAATCCACAGAAGACGCTCCAACACATCCGCACTTTGTGGTCATTGCAGGTGAAGAGTTGGGACGTGCCTTTTCAGTGGAGGGGAATTGTGTCTTTGGCCGCGTTGGTGGCGAGAAGCATGGTGATCCAATTGAGGGTTCGTTTTTTGAAATGAAATGCATGTCCATCTCCCCGGTGCATTGTCGCGTCGATCGAACAGGAGACGTCTTCATCATACGCGACCTGCAAAGCCTTGAGGGGACAAGCCTAAATGGAGAACGTGTCACAGAGGCTGTGTTGAGACACGGCGATTGTGTAGAGCTCGGAAGAATTCTTTTGCAGTGGAGACAACCGTCCTGAGCCCATCTCAAAAGATGTGTCTTGCATGGTTATAAGGAAGTGCTTACAATCAAGTGCAGATTTCGAGAACCATTTCATGTACACAAATCATGACGTCCTTTCGCGTGAAGGGTGTTTTTTGTAGGCTTGCAAGTGGTTTTGTGGTGTGAGCGCTTTTTGGGTTGTTTCGATGTATCGTTTTGTCGTGCTCTCTTGTTGGATGTTGTGCATCATGTGTGCCCCGCTGCCTGCGGACGCCATACAAATGCGCCTTGTCCACATATCCCACACGCTCACGCAACCTCCCTCAGCGGTCCCTTCACTCACGTACTTTTTACAGCTGCGCGGGTTTCGAGTCCTCTCCAAGACGACCGAAAGTCCCCATGTCCGGATCACCTTTCACAAAGCTGGCAAGGTGGAAATGGTGGCTTTACACACCAGACGATATTTCTCGATCTCACCACGCCTCCAACTCGCAGAAGCAAGAGCCAGCGCGGTCTTGGTCTTTTTGGACCACTTCTTGGATATTCTCCCAATCGCAGAGGCAAAATACGCCAAGCAAACACAAAAAAAGCCCCTCAAACCCAAAAGATCCAGAAGAAAAAAAGCGAGAAAACTCGCTCGCACACGCGCCGCGCTCGTCGCCAAAAAGCCACCCAAAAGACGCCTTCAACCAGTACAAATCCGACCCATCCCACGAAAAATCAAACGCAGAGAGCTTCCTCCGTCTCCTTTCGAGATCCCCAACACGAGCCATCTCGTCACCTTCCCACTCCCTGAACCCAGACTCAAGGAACCTTTCACCCTCGGAGACACTCCATGGTGTGAGCTGAGCGCTGGTGCTGTGTGGTCATATCAACAAGGCGCTGTGCTCGGCGGTCTCTCGCTTATGTTCCAACTGCGACTCAAACACATCTCCTTTCACATGGAAGCCGATACCCAATTTGGCAAACCTATGAGAGGCGATGAATCGCTGATCTTTCTTCGTCCGTCTTTGCTCATAGGATGGTTGCCCTTTTCCGATTGGGGTATGTTTGAACATCGTTGGTCTTTTCGATTCCTATTTGGTCTCTCTCCCTTCTTTTTGGGTGCGAGCAAGAAGGGACTGGAGTACAAGTGGGAGATCTTGCTAGGCTCGACAGCTGGTCTCCAACTGGATTGGTACTTTCATCGCAACTGGGCGCTGTACGTACGTCCTGCGTTGATACTCAACTTTGAATCCCCAAGACCCGACCAATTCAATGTTTTGTTCCAATTTTCGTTATGGTCTGGGATCTCCTTCAAATTTTAATGCCAAAAAGATGGACAACATATATGTCAGCATTCGACTTACAGAGAACAGTACGTGTGGCAGGTGATACGACACCCTCGCAACAAGTACCGTCACGACGAGACGACCATCTGTGTGTCACGATCTGGCTGTGTGAAATCATCGTTCCCTTTGTGTGGCGGCGAGGCGGTCAGAATGTCATCTAGGAAACCAACCAAACACCGGTGGGATCTAGATGCGGACCGAGCACTGGCGAAGCGTATCCAAAGCGGAGACGCCGAAGCCTTCCGAGAGCTGTACAAACAACACGCTCCCACCCTGCTACGGCGCATCATTCGCATGACACATGACCCTGAAAAATCAGAGGATTACTTGCAAATGGTGTTTACCGAGGCATACGAAAGCATTCATCGGTATCGCGGTGAAGGCCCACTCTTCGTATGGCTCAACCGCATCACGACGTACACCATGCTCGATGAGTTTCGTCGAAAACAACGATGGAATGATGCACTCAAACGCTTCTGGTTAGAGCGAGGTTGGGATGTTGGACAGGTCAACCCCCTGCCAGATGACGTCTTTGACACAGAAGAAACGCAACAAATGGTTCACCAGATCTTGGGTGGAATCGATTCGCAAAAGCGGATCGTCATCCTCCTGTGTGACCTTGAAGGTCTCGGTATCGAAGAGGCCGCAAATGAGCTTGATATCCCCGTTGGAACAGTCGCATCGCGTCTGTACCGTGGACGACAATTGCTCAAAAAACGTCTACGTACTGAAATGAATCGACGTGGATTGTCTGTGGAGGAATGGTTTCATGAGTAAACAAAACCGACAACAACAACCAACCGCGCGTTCGCAGCTTGGATGGGATGAAGCGACCCCCAACGAGAAAGAGATCCTCCACAAGGTGGAAGAGATCGTCGTCGAACAATACAAACAACATCACGCGACCAAAGCTCACAGTTGGTCATGGCTGTGGGCAACACCCGCCCTCGCAGCGACCGCGGCCTTTCTGTTCTTCCTCCTGCCGCAGCGCACAACACCACCCAACTATCAAGTCGGTGGCGCGCTCAAACTCAAAACAGTCCACACAAAAGGCACAGCCCCTGTCATGGCTGTTCGTGTTCCCGGCGTAGGACAAGGACGCCTCAAAGAAAAAGGAAAGTGGGAGCTGCAAGCACAGGGTGGTTCAAACTTCCGATGGGAGAGACACTCCAAGCGCGATACACGCATCCATCTCTCTCGCGGAAAGCTCCGTGTCCACGTCACCCCTGGTACCATGAAGCGCTTCTCGGTCCACTGCACAAGAGGTACACAGGTGTTTGTCAAAGGGACGATCTTTGCCGTCGAACAATACCCCGATGGCTTGTGGGTTGAGGTCGAAAGAGGCCGCGTAGAGGTACGTAGAAAATCAGGAAAAGTCCTCAACATCAAGAGTAAACAAGGTGTGTTTGTGCCAGACCAAGGCAAAGCCCCAACGATTTACTCTCTCCCCTCCAAACATATGCGCGCGCTCCCAAGGCTCAAGTGGCTCCTTCAGCGCGGTGAATACGCACGACTTGCACGCTTCGCGAGAGGTGAGAGTCAACGCAAAATGCTCTCCAAACAAAAACGCCACCTGATCCTCTTCACCGCGTCACTGATGCTCGACGGCGCCAAACAGTACCCATCGGCGGCGCGCTTGTACTACGAGAGCTACAAACAACAAGCCCCCTCCGCAGGCGCAGAAACGACCCTCGTTCACGCCGCTACGAGCTGTCACAAAGGCAAAAACAACTCGACTCTTTGCAAAGAGATTTTTGAACGCTACCTCGCCCGCTACAGCGAAAACGCGCTCGCTCGACAACGTGTGCTCTTCTTTAACGCCCACCGCCTCTACAGACTCGGAAAATACAAACAAACCAAACAACAGCTGCTCCGACTTCTCGCTTTAAACCCCATCGGCGGGATCACCTCACAAGCAAAAACACTCCTCTCAAAACTTCCATAACCACCACACTCCCTGTACAATACACTCCCCTACAATTCGCTACCTCAGAAAGGTGAACGCCCATGGAATCAGAACAATCTCTTGGTGTCATTGAAGGTTTCTTTGGTCAGGAGTGGAGCTGGCAAGAACGCGAACAGATGCTCTCCTTCATGGCAGAGATTGGATACGACTACTACCTTTACGCACCCAAAGCCGATCGGTATCTGCGTCGAGACTGGCAATCTTCATGGCCCGATGAGACTAGCACAGCGCTACAACAGCTCATCTCCTCTTGTCAGGCCAAAGGCCTGCGCTTCGGGCTCGGACTCAGCCCCTACGAGCTGTATCTCAACTACCATGGCGAAAGCAAACAACGTCTGTTCGAAAAGATCGACGCCCTCAACGAGTTGAAGCTCGATATTTTGTGTGTACTGTTCGACGATATGAAAGGAGATATCCCAGGCCTCGCGACATACCAAGCCGAGATCGTCCACGATATCGCAGCCCGCAGCAACGCGTCCTCACTCGTGATGTGTCCCTCTTACTACTCATTCGATCCTGTCCTCGAAAAGGTCTTTGGAGAGATGCCTGAGAATTACTTCAGCGATCTGGGAGAGGCACTTGACCCCACCATCGAGATCTTCTGGACAGGTCCAAAAGTCTGTTCAACCACCTACCCCACCGAACACCTCCAAGAGGTGACGTCCCTGTTGAAACGAAAACCCTTTATTTGGGACAATTACCCTGTCAATGATGGTGCGAGAATGTCGCGCTTTCTACACCTGAAAGCTTTCGAAGGCCGCCCTCATAACATGAGACAGTGGACCTCTGGACACACCGTCAACCCAATGAATCAACCATGGCTTTCGATGATCCCGATGGCCACACTCATACGCTGTTATGAACAACGAGCAGATTACGATCCTTCAACCGCGTATGAATGGGCATGTCTGAAAGTGTGTGGGGAGCCGCTGGGACGATTGCTCATCGAAGATGTCGAAGCCTTCCATGAAAAAGGTCTCGATGGACTCGACGAAGCCGAAAAAGAACGACTCAAAGAGCGTTACAGACCCCATCAGGAGCATGGATGTGCAAAAGAGATCATCGCCTGGCTCAACGAAGAGTACACCTTTGATCCTGCGTGTCTGACGGACTGATCACAAGAACAAAGAGCGATCAAGAGTAGGGATGTTTGATGATGGAGGGCAAAGAGAGGTCGTTTGGAGGGGGATGGTGGATCGATCAGCGGGGGCGGTTGTATTCACCAGCGCGCAACCAGCCCATCAACACGCGGACGTAGTGGAACGCAGAGTGTGCAGCTTCAGGGGAGGCGCCTGATTTGAGCGTCTTTCCATCTTTCTGGAAGTATTTATCACGGATACCTTTGAGGATCTCGTAACCTGTCGCGAAAGCGTTTGGTCCAGTGGTGAAAGTTGGGCGTGTCGTGGTTGTGACGCTTGCATAGTACACGCGGTTACTACCTGGATCCACGACCTCGATGTAACGATTTGGATCATTTTTGATGGAGTCGGGAACATCAGGACTCTCGGACAGACCACGTACAGAGATCTTCATCGCCTCGTTGAGGTCTTGATCATCTGTCGCATCGGAGAAGTAGACCGACGCGAGGAATCCGACGAGTAATTTTGCAGTGTACTGCTCTTCTGGGTCGACAAAGGTGGTGAAGTTGTACCGTGGGCTTGGGTTGAAGCCTTGTGTCGCGACACCAATTTCCTGACGGTACAACAGACTTCCACCGTAATCCGCGACAGGACCATAAGTGTCAGCTCGTCCAGCGAGGAACCCACCGACGATGTTACCGACATAACGCCCAAACAAGTTGGTGAAGTTGATCAAGTAGCTGCGTGTGTTTCCGGATTGGTCGACGCCGAGGAAACGAGTGTACGGATCGCCCAACGCCATCACTGCGAGGTATTTGTCCCACCATGCGCCGTAGTTTGTGGGCTTCCAGTAGAACTCATACCCGTGGCTTGCCTTGTCAAACGCGCTGAGCATCGGACGACCTGTTCCGAGGTCGATCTCCATGAAGCCTTTCTTGATCTTTCCGTCAACACGCTCACACTGGCCATCGCTGACATGTGTAAAGGTCGTGCGATTTTCCACTTCTTTCTTCTCATAACAACCAACATCAGGTGTTTGAATGACACGAGAGAAGAAGTTCAACGCCGCAACAGAGGCGACAAATCCAGACTGTCCACAGCGGTCATCCGTGTACCATGCGCCACCATCACCACACTTCTCTTCGCTTCGTACGATCAATCCGTCGTTGACGAAGTGTTTGTACTGGTGAGTCAAAGGCAAGAAGTAACGTGAGTAGATACGTGAGAGATAGCTGCGTGTGTTCATCCCAAACTCAACACGACCGCGTTTGAACGCGTTGAAGATGTAGTAGCTCCAGTAACGTTGTGTGATGTCTTTGACGCGCTCGTAGGGATCTGCACCTTGGTCAAAGCGGTTACAGTTGGATGCGCCGTGATGGTATTCATCACTACAGAATTTGTAGGGCACTTCGATCAACTTGGTGTTGGATGCCACATCTTTCATAGGCACAATGCTGCGCGCACTTTCGCGGAAGGCTTTGATCTGCTCAGTGATCGGTTTTTGTCCACCAACGATACGTGGCAATTGTGTGTAGTGCCATTTTCCACTCTTGACCTCTGTCTTCACAGTGCTCGAGTTGAGCGCTGTTTGGCCTTGCTTGAAGACCTCAAGAAGGTCACCGTATCCGTAGAGAACAGCTGCGCGGTCGTACTTACCAAGCCCTTGAAGGTCGCTCGCGAAGCCTGCGCCATAATCCATGATCGAGCTGTACTGGTACTCGTGCATACCTTGCTTGATCGCGTTGTCCAAGAGTTTCTTTTGATCGTCTGAGTACTTGTAAAATGGAAGGGGACCTGCCGCACCGTTAGGAACGGTCTTGGCACGAAGCTCCCAGTATTTGTCGTGGTAGTTCAACGCATCAGAAGACGCTGCGAAGTTGTGGCGCAAGCCAATATTGTGACCAAATTCGTGAAGTGTAACACCGAGGTAGATCTCTTTACGAAGTTCTGCGAGGACTTTCTTGTAGTCGATTTTTCCGTTCGCGTCCTGGAATTGACCTTTCATCTTGAGCGCACGTGCAAGGATACCATCATCGACAAAGTCAGCCATGAAGATATTGTTACCACTCAAACGCTTGAGTCGTTCACTTGCAAGCTCAAAGAACTCGCGGCTCGCCATACGGTGGGGACCAAATTGATCGAGGATCTTTTCGTTCACCTGCCCACTTGGGGACAACAAGTTCAGACCAAAGGCGCGGAACGGCTCGCCAGACAAGAGCGCAGCGTTGTTGGGGTGGTTGGACAACAACTTCAAGTTGGAGGAGACCCAGTCATAAGAAGCACGACCGTCACGGATCTTTTCTTTCAAGCGAGCACCGATCACTTTGAGGTGTGAGAGATCTTTGGTCAGCTTTCCAGTCTTGAGCTGTTCGTGAGTGTGTGCATGCTCGGTCAACTTCAGCTTGTTCATGTTGTCGAAGTACTTGAGCAGTTTTTGCCCATTGGCGAGCTGTTGCCCTTCGACGTCACCATTGACGAGACGGACGAGATCAGTCGCGTAGGTGGAGTAACGATCGAGCGCAGCGCCGTAGATAAATGCGTTGGCGTTGAAGACTTCACCGGTCACAGGATCAGCCGCAGAGGGTCCATATCCAAGAGGTGAGGAGCGGTGTGGACCAGGAACCCAGTACACGAAGTTGTAACGAAGATCACCAATTTGTGGGTTCAACCCAGGCTTCCCACAGATCTCAGGGTCGCCTGATTTGACGGGGTTGTTTGGACAGAAGACGAAGACCTTCTTCTGATCTTTTCCGGAGCGTGACTTCACGACAGCGGCAAAGTTGACATTCCATTGATCGAGCACTTTTGATGTGGCTTCTTTGAGCTCTTCGGGGAATTGCTCGTTGATATAGTAGGGGATCTGCTTCACTTTGCACTTTGCGTGGGACAGGCTGAGCTGGGGTTGGACACACTCTCTCTCATTTTCCCAGATGTTCCAGCGTTGGATCACGCGGCTTGTGTTGTCCTCGATGGTTCCATTTCCACGGTCATATGCGTAGTTGGTTTGTCGAAAGTATCCGAACTTGGACATACGATTGTTGTCGTATTGTTTTGTGATGTATCCAGTGTCTTCCGCGAGTTTAAAGGAGGAACGGATCTTGATCGTCTGTCCAAGACAATCTTTGGTGATGTCTGTGTACAACCAGCAAGATGGGATGGGACGTCCGTAGTAGCGTGAGTACAGTGCATTGATCTCGGGCTGGATAAAGAGTTTGTTCACGAGATCGATGTAGTCATCACCGATTTTTGCGCGGTCTTTGTTGTTGACCTCCGTTTCGGGAACGTAGAAGTTCACGGGTTGTTGGCTAACTTGGGAGCCCACAAAGTTGAAGTCGGAGATCAAGTTCTTGGAGAAATCGACGCGCATGTACTTGCGTTCGTTCCAGGGGCGATCAGTGTAGTTCTCCGTGATCACGTTGGTTTGTTCGCCCGTCGCAGGGTTGTACGCACGCTGTATGTCAAAGTGTGCTTCGACTCGGTATGCGGCGATCGCCGAACCTGGCGTATCGCCAGTGTCAGGACGTTGCGCAGATGAATCTGTTCCTTTGACATACTCACGTGAACGGTGCGCGAACAGATATTTTTCAGTGACTTCCCAAACGATCTTCTCTGTTTTCCCTTGCTCACCGACAAAGGTCGCGCCACTACCGTAGGGGACTTCGATCACAGTCTGGCGAAAATACCACTCACGAAGGGAACCATCGTCATTTTTGGTACGAAACACTGTTTTTTTCAGTGCGCGTGGTTGTGTGCGGTTGATGTCTGGAAGATCCTGCGCACAACCGCTCGTCAAAGAGAGCGCAAGGAGCAATAAGCTCCCAATGCCTAGTAAAAAGCGAGAAGACCGTTTCATGGTATACCTCCTGAGTCGAAGAGATGGATCGATGGCATGAGACCATCAAAAATGGGAACCAATCAAAAAGAGAAAGAATTGTTAGAGAACAATCGTTTAATATGTACCAGTCATTCTAAGATAGAACGTCGTTGTGTTGTCGTTGGGTGTCACAAGGTTCACGAAAGGAACACGCAGCCCCTTGTTATTCGCGGCAAAAGGCGTCTGCATAGAGATCGCGCCGAGCGTGAGACCAAGAAATCGCAAAGGTTGCCAGTGCACAAAGATATCACCAATTGTAAAGTCCAACCGACCAACAGTATCAGCCTTCACATCACCATTTTCAGTCGGGATCGTTGGCGTAAATTCATCGTCAGGTGTCGCGTATCGAAATGCATTGAGGATGATAAATGAAGCACCAACGGAGAGCGTCTTTAAGGGACGAACTGTGACGGAGAGACCATTGCGAAGGCGCATCGAGATATTTTTCGTCCCGGGCTGTGGGACAAGATCATCTCCGACATCGAGCTGACTGCGGGTGCTCTGTCTCATCAAAATAGAAGGTAACTCTGCACCTTCCTGGCGAAACAGTGGCGACGTATATTGATGGAAGGACTTGGCAAATCCAAATCCATATCGAACAGAGACAATGCCAGCAAATGTTCGGGACAATGAGAGTCCCAACTCGGCGCGCAAGAGACGCGTCTCAACCCGCGCAAGATAAGATGTAGGGAGTTGAAGTTGAAACGTGAATTGGTGTTGCAAGATTTTCCCCAAACCAGGGACGATATTGCGAACGCCAGTGCTGACAAAAACATCACGAGGAAAAAACCGCTGACCTGACGCGTTATCAGGCTGAGTATACTCAACATCAAATCCCCAGTTGACCGAAGCAAATGCCTTCTTTAAGAAGGTCACACTCCCAAACATCGAGAGGGATTGTGCAAAGAAGTGATTTTGGTAACTCTCGGAAGGTGCAAAGCTTCCTGTACCAAGAGAAGTTGTAAGGGAAGCCCCTAGCGAATAAAAGCGACGTTTTTTAGAGGTTTGTTGCTGCAATTGGTTGTCTTGACCATTGATCGCAGCCTGCGCCACTTTCTTCCCGCTTGACTTCGCCCATGATGTCGTCGGACACAACGAGAGCAGTAAGGCCAATACACACACTGAAGATTGAATCATCGTTTTGCCAAACATAGGACGCTCCTCACCGACTTCGTGGATACACCACGACATCACTTACCAAATGCAATAAGACCAAAAATTATATTGATAGGACCCTACAGCGAGGGTCATTTTCATCATGAAGAGAGAGCCACTTCCGAAGGACCATTCGCCTTCATTTTTTGTCGCTCAATATTTGAGTCTTGATCTGTCTTTCGATTTATCGCAACTTTTTTCAAAAAAACGCAAAAAAAGAATAACAACTCGAAATCGCTAAAGAAATAAAATACGATTAAGAGGCGCAATCGGAACAACGCCCCCACATCCAAGGCTGATCCCGAAGCCTTCTTCCAATCATTTGGGTTCAGTGGCATGATGGAGCTTGAACGCATGAAAGACCGGTTGAAAGAAAAAAGACCGTTCTCAAAGGGAGCACGTATGCATCAACGAGACCGCGAATTTGTTCGCCAACTACACGAAGAAATAGACGAATGGGAGCAAGAGCAGCTGCTCTCCCCCCAACAACTTGAACGCTTAAGAGCGCGCTACCCTCTCAAAGAGGAGACCGCTGCAGCCTCGACACTTGTCAGTATCCGGTGGATCTTGTATCTCGCCGTGTTTGCCTTCCTCGCCGCGTTCTTCTCCTTTGCAGGTAGCCAATCGACACAGCTAGGCCCACCGCTACGCATCGGCATCCTCTTGTTGAGCAGCGTTTGCTGTTTGCTCGCAGGCACATGGCTTCAATCGCGTATCCGTTCAGAGAGCATGGCGCTCTTGATCTTGGGAGGTCTACTTCTCCCCACCACTTACTACTACGCCGTTTATGTGTACAAATTGCTCACCGTGAGCGCTCCGTACCTCTGGCTCTCTGCGCTCGCCGCTATACTCGCCGCCATATACATAGCTCTTGGCGCGCGCTTGAAAGAGGAAGGTTTACTCGCGGTTGGATTCTCTTGCCTCCTTGGGCTGCCTTTTTTGTGGCTCGCACACTTTGCGCTTCAGGGGTTGTACCACGCGCTGACAGCGGCACTCCTCGCGCTCGCAGTGTACGCACTTCAAACGACCCAACCACAACAACCACTGCTTCGCCCTCTCTGGTGGCTCGCGCAAGGATTGCTGATCATCGCGCTCAGCGTCCCCATCGCCACGAGACAGTACAACACCTATTTCGCGAGTCTCGTGTATGGACTCTCCACGCTTTTTGCGTTCTTACAGATCCGACAAAGTCACTCCCCTTACATCCAGGCGCCTTTTTTGGCGGCGTTGCTCATGGCTGTCGGCTCCATCCTGCAAGCAAGTCACGTCCCGCTCCTCTACTTTCCACTCGTACAGCTCGGTGTCACCATTGGCGTTGTCTTCTTCGCCCATCTCGCACTTCATCAACGCCAACAGCTCGAAGCCCTGCTCACAATTTATCTCGTGATCATCTACGGGAGCACTGCTGGACTGTGGATTTTGCGTGCGACCAACACTGGAAAAACCACCTGGACACTCACAATGCTCGCGTATCTGATCAGCGGCGTGGGATTGTATCTTTTTACATACACCCGTCAGTCAGGCAGGCTCCAGACCTCCTTTCTGGCCGCATGGCACCTGCTCGCGGCCTTGTACATGTTCCTGGGAAAACCTCCCTGGACAACAGAGTGGATGAGCATCCCAACGGGCGTGTTGTTTGCGATCAACGCGCTCTTCTTTGCCGACGATGAACAAGAACATAGATACCTCCATCTCGCAGTGCTGATCTTGATCGTCCCAAGTCTGATCGAATCCTTTTATGACAAACACTTGCTGCGAACGATCTCGCTCGCCTTGGGCAGCATCGGTATGATCGCATGGGGCGCGATGCAAAAACGCCACTATTTGCTGCTGTCAGGTGTCGTGGCTTTGATCGTCTCCATCTTCGCCAAACTCTTCCACCAACTGAGTCAGCTGGGGATTCCAAGATTCATATGGTTCGCCATCTTTGGCATATTGCTCGCCGGCCTGGCGTGGTTCTTACAATGGACGCTCCGCAAAGAACAGGAGCACACAACACTCCCTACACACACAGAAACGGAGCGATGAATGTATCACGTAGAGATCCGTCCCATGACCACTGAAGACTGTAAAGAAGCTGCACAAATCGTTCAAGAAAACCCCCTCTGGGAACGTTACGAGTACGGAGCCGATGAAGCCTTCCATTCGTTTACAAATGCACTTGGAAACCAGGATGAGATGCTGCTCGTCGCGACAGAGCCGCAGGGGGAAATCGTCGGCTTCGCATGGGTCCAACCAAGTGGTGGACTTGGACGAGCCGGATACCTCCGATTGATTGGCGTCGCCCCCGCTCATCATGGACAGGGCATCGGCGAGCAGCTTATCCAGGCAGCCGAAGACGAATGTGTCGGAGGAACCATGATGTTATTGGTGTCGGATTTTAACGAACGTGGGCAACAATTTTACGAACGTATGGGATACAAACGAGCTGGAGAGTTGGAAGCGTTTGTCCTGTCAGATGTCAATGAAATATTGATGTGGAAGAGAAAAGAACAGGAAGAGAAACCCGACATTACAGGGGCATTTTCGACCTTTTCAGAGGAGTGAGACCATCAGCGAAGATGCTTCCAACGTCGTAAACAGGAGCGAGCGATTTTTCTTAAATCTTGCCGAGGATACGAACGTCGAAACACACGCAGAAAACCTTTGTCTTTCGTGTACTCACGACATGCAGGGATCCTTCCGGCAGGGATTCGGCTGAGCGAACGTCCAGGCTTACGAAAGGGATGCTTCAAGTACGCAGCACAGTAGTACAAGAATTTGCGGCCGCAAGAACGCGCACAGCGCTTGCCCGCGCTTTGAAAGTCATCTGCACCACACACACCGTGATACCGCCCAATCTGAAACCCTGGGTTACTGTTGATCTTCGCAAAATACCGCCTGACACAACGCCGACACCTCGAAAACGAAGCCACCACAGAGGTGACGCGGCGTTTGGTGACGCGGCGACGTATAACACGACGTGGACGTACACTACGTCGGTGCAAGACAGCTCTTGTGCGAACGCGGGGAAGCGGCCTTGGCTTCACCACTCGACGTTCAGGCACAACAGGCGCTCGCTTCACCACGCGACGACGCACAGGCTCTTTTACAGGACCCCTACGAGGTGGCTGGCGACGTCCCACATGTGTTCCTGGACCATCAGGCAGAGTGAGCGCCTGACGTTGTGAAAACAAAGACCCCGCAAAGAACGCGAACACCAACAACAACACGAGCACGATCCCACCGAGCACAAACATCAACGCTGATGATTGACGCTTGGGAGCAATTAGCTCCGAGTCCTTAAGCTCGGGAACATGCATCTGTGCGTCTGTGGGTCGGTTATCAATTGCTTCTGCAGCCTGCGCAAGCTCAGGTGTGTCCTCTTCGACAAACATACCTGTCGCGAGATCGACACCACGTTGTTCAGTCTTTTTGAACCGCTCATTTGGGCCTTCATCATCGGGGATTAATTCGTTGAGTGGTACACCTGAAGGCAGCTCTCTGTTGTGCAGATGTTGCTCTGCGATCATCGAAGGAATCGCTTCCTGCACGTCAACTGTATGGCCCGCAAAGCTGGACTCCAGGACGACCTGGAGCTCTTGTCGGAATGCAGGGCAATCGGGAAATCGATCCGCTGGATTTTTGGCGAGCGCCTTTTGTAGGACTTCGTCGAGCCCATTGGGGACAACGTCGAGGAAGTCACCGAGCGGTGGGATAGGCTGAAACAGGTGCGCACCGATGACTTCGATCGCGTTGCTACCGATAAAAGGCAACCGACCTGTCAGCATGTAGAAGAGCATCACACCCAAAGCATACACATCGACTCGTTCGTCCGGTTTGCCTTTGGACTGAGACACCTCAGGCGCGATGTAATATGGTGTCCCCAAGACGGAGCCTGTTTGGGTCTTAAACGAGTTATCAGCGAGTGATTTTGCGACGCCAAAGTCCACAACCTTCGGAATCTCTGCGCCACGAGGTCCATCGAGCAAGATGTTCGCCGGCTTCATGTCCCTGTGGATCACCTGATGGGAGTGGGCAAAGGTGATCGCATCCAAAACAGGCAAAAAGAGCCGCTGCACATCCTGCAAGGGTATCGGACCGTTGACTTCTTTGATGTAAGACAGCAGATCTTGCCCATCAATCCAGTCCATCACGATACAAAGTAGATTGTCTTCTTCGATGAGATCAGTGACACGTACGATGTTGGGATGTTGGAGGCGAAATTGAACATTCCCCTCACGCCGAAAACGCTCTCTCACCTCGGGAGAACGGGTCAACGACGGAAGCAACACCTTCACCGCGACATGAACGTCCAAATCGACGTGGGTGCCGAGGTAGACTTGTGACATGCCTCCCTCTCCGATCATACGATCCAGTCGATATTTTCCGATCGTCTTGCCGACAAGAGTGTGTGTATCTGACATCTTATAGCGTTCCGTTGTAAAGAGTATGTGCTGAGACATGTCCAGAAGGCTGGAGTGGACGAATCGTCGTCGAATTCATCGAAGACAAAGAGGACATCGCCCCTTTTCTCTCGCCATCGATGTACTTGTCTTGCACACGCAGGATGAGCTTGTTTCTCTCGGAGAGTTTGGGGTTGGTGACCAAACCAATGACGAGCGAGGCGATGCCAAGTGTCCCCGCACCGATAGCGCCGTAGATAATCCCCATACCTGTGTTGATGAGAAATTCACGCTCGATGTGGGGGATCACTGTCCGCTTGCTCTCAGCGTCCACAATGATAAATGTTCCGACACCTGCGAGTCCAACGCCGCCTGCGATAAAGACACCACCACCAAGCATCAACCAAAAGGCCACATCTTTTCGGCTCTTGTAACGCTTCATCTCTGTACGGTATTGCAGCTCTGACTTGCGCAAGTGTGTGGACAGAGCACGGCGTCTATTGTTAATAGATCGTTGATCTTGTTTGATTTTCTTTTGTAACTTCGAGATCGCCTTGAGTGCCTTGGCGTTTTGTTTGAGCCAGCTGTCCCGTGCGGTCTTGTCCCCCCAATTGTCCGCAACGTAGGACAAAAAGGAGATGTACACCTTTCGATCACGAGATTCATTTGTCAGGTCTCTCTCAAACCCCAGAGAGGCTTGTAGGGCAATTTGAGACTGTACCTCTGACTTTTTCGCGATGCGGACGTAGATGCCGTTGTACTGCCTCAAATAATCAATCCCTCTCCGAAAGAGTTTGAGTTTGCGTTCCATTTTTTTGATGTACGCATCGAGTGCAGCTTTGTCCTCAAATTGATTGATATTTTTGATCGCAGGCATCTCGGACTTGGCCTGGTAGAATTTGGACCAAAAGAGCATGATCCACAACAAATGGGTGTTCCTCTCGGAGAAAGACATCTGCGCGCGCTCTTTTTTGTATGCGATAGTGGCCTCACGGAGGCTCGTCTCCCATTTCCCCAAATCACCTAGCGCGATCGCCTTGCGCGCGCTCGTAAGATAAAAAGATGTCTGTCCCTTTGCCCACGCCGACGAAGCGCATGAACAAAGCACCAGCACCAACACAAAGGCGCGCTGTATGACACAACTTCTCAAAAAAGGCTCCAAAATATTCATGTTACGGACCACAGTCAATCTCTTCAAACTATTACAAAAACAAAGACTTGCTTGATTTCATTAAAGGATTCAACCTTCTTTGTCAATGTGCACATGTTCACAGTTTGTATGCTCTTGACGTACGCAGCAAGCCCGATTATCTTCAATCGTCCATTCACATCAACGATACTCTACTGACGTCATTGTAGGAAATTTTATTTCAAAATGACCATACAGTACGCCAAAAGAATTGAATGTCATTCGCTGACACACACACCCTGTATAACACACATACACCTGAGTTGATCAGGTGGTACACACTATCACCCATTTGTACCTGAGAGAGGAGTCGTCATGCCTGAGTTTTCCGAAGTCAACATCCAAGTCAAATACCTCAGAGAGCGATGCAAGGGTTGGAAGATCACACAATTTGGATTCGAAGGTTGGTCTCACTTCCAAAACCTTCCAGAGGAAGGACGAGATGATGTACTCAAGCAATTCTTTGTCGGCAACGTGATCGAAGATATCACCCAAAAAGGAAAGCAGGTGATCATCCGCACAAAGAACGGGTTGATCCTCTCCCACCTCATGTTCAAAGGGCGCTGGAGCGTCGCCTCCGAACCCTTCCAGTCCAACTACAAACACCACAAAAAACCTCCCACAGAGAAGAGCAACAACTTTTGGATGATCGGTGAAGGAGATCAGCGCCTCAACTTCCACGAGCCCGAATACAAAGGAAAAGTCACGGTCTATCCTGGAGAGCATGACCCCTCCAAGCTCGACCACCTCGCCAAACTCGGTCCCGAGATCATCATCACCCCCGAGACAGATCCCGATCTCGCTGTCGAATGGACCCTCGACGCGTTCTCCACACGCGCTGGCAAAAGCAAACAGGCGATCAAAGCCTTCTTGCTAGACCAAAAGAAGCAATCAGGACTCGGAAACATGTACGTCTGTGAGTCCTTATACGACGCAGGCATCGCCCCAACACGTGCAGCCAACAGCCTCTCTAGCGAAGAGCTCGGCAAACTCCACAGCGCCGCACAAAGTATCCTCAAAAAGGCCATCGAAAACGAACTGGATTACGAAGAACTGCTTCGCATCTACAAGAAAAAAACCGACCCACACGGAAACGAAGTCAGCAACATAAAAGTCAGTGGACGCGATACTTTTTGGGTCCCCAACGTCCAAAAGTAACAAAAATATCCGAACCACACAGACCAAGCGACCGTAGTACCCCCCAACGCCCCACAAAACACTACAGGGCTCAGGTCTGGGATGTTTCCTTCCCACGGCCTCAATACATCCAACTTACTCACACAACAGTCAGTGCTTTTTTCACTCATTGACCTTACAATGTAGACCGTTGCATCAGAGACCTCTCTGTGTAACTCTATCTGGCGCAGGCTTGCGTCCTGCATCGTCATTCTCCACCACACACAACACGCACAATGGTAGGCTAGATGGAAGTCCAGATCCAACTGTATATCCGTGAACACCATAATAGACACTACACCATCGAAGTCATCGGAGATAGCAGTATTCAACTCTATGCAACCGATCTCGAACAAGGGCGCGAAGATCTCTACCTCGTCCTCAATGACAAACTCGAACGTCTACACCCCGGACACCAAGGACGATACGCCGCCTCCAAAAACCAAACACATGAAGTCATCGACATCAAAGACTTCCTCAAAGTCGAAGGGCGGCTTGGGCTCGAAACATTCCCTACCAAAGTCTCCGTTGTGATCACACAAGACCGCAAATGGCAACGCCTCTGGTTCCCACGATGGAATTGTCACTACTGGATCCCCAAAGACGCAAATCTCGAAGAGTCCGTCGGCCTATTTGTCCACAGACATCTGCTCAAAAAAATGTCCATCCACGAAAAACTCCAACACCGATACGAGCGAAAAGAGTGGGTGGAAGACCTGATCGTCGAAGCTGAACCCCCCGCCCTCGAAGCCTTCCTCGATGGATATCTGGAGAAAGAATACCTCCCCTACCAACTCGACGAAAAAAAGAAGAAAAAAGACAAAAAAGACAAAGACGACGAAGAAGAAGAAGAGAAGAAAAAGAAAAAACGCCCCCCAACCCCCACACTCAAAAAAATCGCCAGCCCCATCCACGAGCTCGCCAAAGAAAATGAACTCGAACACGCATACGGCCGCGATAAAGAACTGACAGACCTCCTCCAGATGCTCTCCGCACCAGGAGGTAATGCCCTCGTCCTCGTCGGAAAATCAGGCGTCGGCAAGACCACCATCCTTAACGAACTCGCATACAAAGTCCGCAGCAAGGACCAACACGAGTCCATGCGGACACGCCCCATCTGGTTTGTCGACGCGAGCCGACTCGTCGCCGGAGAAGGCTTTTTTGGAGACTGGCAACGCCAATGTCTCGACGTCATCCAAGAGTGTATCAACGCAGAAGTCATCTGGTATGTCGGCAACCTCCTCCCACTCCTCGACGCAGGGAAGAGCATCGGCTCCGATCAAAACGTCTCCTTCCTCCTCCGTCCCTACCTCGCCGGAAATCGACTCACTATCATCGGTGAATGCACCCCACAAGCCTGGTCACAGCTCGAATTAAAGGACATCGGTTTCGCCAGACACTTCACGCCATATCATATCGAAGATCCAAGCGAAAAAGAGATCGGCGACATCCTACGACTCGTCTCCAAAGATCTCCACGAAGAAAAAGACGTCCAATTCGACAAAGGCGCACAGCTCGCCGTCCTCGAATTCAGTCGCCGCTATAACAGCGAAAACAGTCTGCTCGGTAACGCCCTGCACTTCCTACGAAGGATCGCCGACGAAGCCGAAATCAACGAGAAGACAAAGATCGCACGCCCCGACGTCGTACAACAATTCTGCTCCGAGACAGGGCTCCCCGAATTTCTCGTGCGAGATGATCTTCCTCTCGACCCAGAGTCGATCTGGATGACATTTCAAAAGCGCCTGATTGGCCAGGAAGAAGCTGTCCGGCGCATGACCGACCTTGTCGCGATGATCAAATCAGGTCTCTCCGATCTCAACCGCCCTCTCGGCTCATTCTTATTTGTCGGCCCCACTGGAGTCGGAAAGACCGAGATGGCCAAGACCCTGACCAAGTATCTCTTTGGTCGAGAAGATCGTCTGATCCGCTTCGATATGAGTGAGTTTGTCAGCCCAGACAGTATCCATCGCTTCCTCGGTGACGGACAAACAGAAGGTAAACTCGTCTCACAGATCAGGCGCACACCCTTCGCCGTCCTACTACTCGACGAGATCGAGAAAGCCCACCCGGCTGTCTTCGATGTCCTCTTGCAAGTCCTTGGAGAGGCGAGACTCTCCGACGAATCAGGACGTAGCGCGGACTTTCGCAACGCCGTCGTCTTGATGACCTCCAACCTCGGCGTCAGCACAATGCGTCGCCAGCTCGGCTTCGGCGATGAGCAGCTCGGCAAATTCCGCGAACACTTTATCGCCGAAGCCGAACAATTCTTCCGCCCGGAGTTCTTCAACCGCATCGACTACATCATCCCCTTCTTCCCACTTGAACGCGAAGCTATCGAACGTATCACCCACAGAGAGATCGACAAGTTTTTGCGGCGCGAGGGCGTCAGACAACGCAACATCTCCTTGGACCTTCACGAAGATCTACCTGATTGGCTCGCAGAGCGCGGCGTCGATCCTCGCTACGGTGCGCGCCCTCTCAAGCGCGTCATCGAGAGCCAACTCAGCGCCCCACTCGCTCGTCACCTCTCAGGCCTCGCCACAGAACAACACCACACAGTCCAAGCACAACCCACACCGTCCGCCCTCTCCTTCGTCAATCTCGCCTCCTCCCAACGACGCAAAGAGAAAGGACAGGCCCGCACCGTCCTCCAACGAACGCTTTATGAGATTGGGATCTTCCGCTTTCAGGCGAAAAACTGGCGACAAACCAGCCACTACAGAGAGCTCGTGCAAGAGGTCAAACTCTTCGACCGGCTCAGCCAAGACAAAAACTTCTGGCTCGACAAGCGCATGGCCGAAGACAGAATGAATGACATCAAACAGGCCCGTACATTCCTCGAAGAATTTGAAGGTCTTATCGAACAAATCGCCTCTATCGAAGATCTCTGTTATGAGCTCTACTACGATCGCAACCTCGAACCACTCGAAATGATCGAACACGATATCAAACAGATCGAAGAGTCCTTGATCAAACTCGAGATGGAGCTGTTCGCACAGCGCTTCAAAAATCCCCACAGAGCCACGATCTACTACGCAGAAGACCGTAACTCAACGAAGATTGTCCGTGGCTGGGTCAAGATGTATCTCGATATTGCCGAGAAAAATGGCTGGAAAGTCAGACTCTATTCGACCCGACGCCTGGAAGATGCACAGCTCAAAGACGCTGGTATCGACACCAAAGCGCTGATCACAGAGCAAGACCTGAAAAAGCAAAAGAGCAAAGAGCGACAGCTACAAAAAGAAGCGCGCCAAAAAGACGAGAGCGAAGAAAAGCCCCTCAAACCCGTCAAACAGACAAAAGAGAAGAAGTTCGACACCACACTCGAACGCCTGCGTCAGGTCTGGCGATATGTCGGCTCATTCCATCCAGAGATAGAAAAGCCCGACAAAGCCAAACAAGATCTGCTCAGTGAACTGTACACCCTCGGTGAAGACGCACAACCTAAAGCCATGGTCTTCGAAGGCCCCTTCGTCGCCTGCCTGCTCTTTGGTGAAACTGGCGCACACCAACACATCTCCGACAACGCGTACCAAATTCGCGCCTTGTACAAAGATCAAAACCCGGCCCCGTTCGACATCTTCGCGCATCCATTGACCGAAGAACAGGCCAAAGAGTTCCCAACACTCCAAACCACAGAGCTGATCCACCCATTTGATCTGGATGACGCGCTCCCATCAGAGCGACGACGTAGCATCCACGAAGGCAAAAAACTCGTCAAAGACTTTCACCTGGATCTCCAACATGTCCTCGAACCGAGAGTCTTTCAAAGCTACCTCAAGTTTATGCGCGCCAACATCTACTACACCGTTTTTGGTCCCGACGGTATCGAATGGTTTAACAGAGAAGGCTAATCATGTGTGAACACCTCATCATACAAATCGCCCACATCCTCGTGACAAAGGAATGCCGATGAATCTCAAAGTCCCCCTTCTCGTGTCCGTAGACAACCGCGAAGTCTACGAACTCTTTTTGCCGGGCATTTCAGAGAAACGCTTCAAGGGTGTCAGCCTCGCAGAGCTTCGCGATGACGCAGCGTTGCACCTTATGGAGATCATCCCAAAAGAACCGGCCTCACGGATGAGTCTCTATCAATTTTGCCCACACATCGAGCTGCGCAAGGTCAAGATCACCGTCGAGTTGACCACGCGCTTCTTTCCAGAGTGGATGTATGGGGATACCAACCAACACCCCAACCAACGCAAAAAGAAAGAGACCTGGACAGGGCGCCTCTCCGTCGTCGTCACACGTTGGCCCAAAGATGGTTTCTACACTGCATACGTCCCACAGCTCGGTCTAGAGAGCTTTGCTGTCGCCAAAACAGCCTACCTCGAAGAAGGGCTGATCCGATTCGTCAAAGCGTGGGCCAAAAAGAACTACACCACCAATCTCGACCCATATATTTGTCGCTCATATGAGTATCTCGACATCCTCGACGTGGACACGGAACTTCCCACGATCTTGCCAAGCCGTCCCAAGAAGAAGAAGAAGAAAAAGAAGAAAAAAAACAAAGACAAGAGCAAAGGCAAGAAGAAGGACAAATCCAAAAAGCAAAAACGCCGCCTGATCCCTCCTGATACACTCAGAAAAGTTGGCGTCAACCTGACCCACAGAGCGATCGACGGCAGACTCACAGAAGCATTTGGACGGGACGCACTCGTCGACCATATCTGCAAACAACTGCAACGAGAAGGCGCGGCCATCTTACTCGTCGGACCCTCTGGTGTTGGAAAAAGTGCCATCATCCACGAAGTCGTCCGTCGCTTCGCAGGACAACAACAAAGCCTCAAAGAACGCAGCGACTTTTGGGAGGTCAACGGCAACCGTCTGATCGCAGGGATGAAGTTTGTCGGTGCCTGGGAACAACGGGTCCAAATGATGGTCCACGAATTACACACCCGACAAGATGTCCTCTACGTCGACGACCTGCCCTCACTCGTCTATACAGGACGTTCCTCTCACTCGGACACAAACGTCGCCGAATACATCGAACCACACATCTCCCGCGGAGAGCTTCGTATTATCGGTGAGTGCACACCCGAACGGCTCGAAGCCACACGTGAAGAATCCCCGAGCTTCTTCGCACGTTTTCGCGTCATCCAGATCCCCGAGCTTGATGAGAAACAAACGCTCATGGTCCTCGTACATGCCATGAGAAGAATGGAAGCACTCGAACATCTGACGATCCAACCAGAAGCCCTTGAGTCCATCCTCTCACTGACACGTCGCTTCCTCGTACATCACTGTTATCCAGGCAAAGCCATCAACCTACTCATGCAGCTCCTCTCCGATTACAGAAACATCGAGCGGGATCGATTCAAGAGACGCCTGATCACACGTGAACACCTGATCGAGTTCTTCTCTCGACAGAGTGGACTGCCTAGCTTTATTCTCTGGGAACAACAAGCGCGCCCACACAAAGAGATCAAGAGTTACTTCGCCCGTAGGATCATCGGTCAAGACGACGCCGTCGAGACTGTCACGGACGTCGTCACCATCCTTCAGCAAGGACTGAACAACCCCGAACGACCACTCGCGACCTTGATGTTTGTCGGCCCCACAGGTGTCGGAAAGACCGAGACCGCGAAGGCACTCGCGGAGTATCTGTTTGGAAGCGCGGAGCGGCTGATCCGCTTCGATATGAGCGAATTTATGCACCCCTCTGCGGTCACACGCTTGATCGGTGATCGCTTTCAGCCTGAAGGCGATCTGACCAGACAGGTCCAACAGCAACCCTTCTCCGTGATCTTGCTCGATGAGGTCGAGAAGGCCCACCCAAGTATCTTCGACGCCTTCCTTCAGGTGCTCGGAGAAGGACGGTTGACCAACGCCGCAGGCCACACCATCGACTTTTGCAACACAGTCGTGATCATGACCTCTAACCTCGGCGTCAAAGAGGCCAACCGTTCACTTGGATTCGCCACACAGGACGAAAGTCAAGCCCAACTGCACTACAGAAAAGCCGCAGAGTCCTTCTTTCGACCGGAGTTCTTTAACCGCATCGATCGCATCGTCGCCTTCTCCAAGCTGACACGGGCGTCGATCTCTCCGCTCGTCAAAAGGCTCCTGCAACAGCTACTCAATCGCCGTGGTCTTCGACACTCACATGTCCTCGTCCAGGTCGATCCAGAGCTCGTCGAGCTGCTGATCGATCAAGGCTTCGACCCACAATACGGCGCGCGCTCGATGAAGCGGCTGCTCGAACAGCGACTGACTGTCCCACTCGCGCAACACCTCGTCTCCCACTCAGTCCACCAAACGACTGTGATCCAACTGTTTCGCAAAAAAGACAACATCGGTATGGAGCTTTGGGGACTCGAAGAGATCATCCTAAAACCCTTCGAGCATCTGAAAAAAGCACGCCGCTGGAATGAACTAAAGCTGCGCTTTGAGCAACTCAAGCACGCTCTACAAGGGATGGAAAAGAGCGATGAGTTGAAACAAATCGTACAAGAACGCTCCGAACTCCTCGCCACCTTCAACGCTGACGAGGACAACACCGACCCACCAGAACGTCTGCTCTCTCTTTCCGAGCTGCTCGGTGGACAGATGCAGCTCAGAAAGTTCATAGAACAGTTTGAAGAGGACTACATGGTGGACTATCACTTCATCGAAACATCCGATCATTGGTATAGTCAAAGTAAGCTCTGGGGCCCACAGAAGAACACAGCCTTCTCCCAAGAGCCCATCGAGCTGGACAGACAGCGATTGTTCCCAGAAGCCCAAGAAAAAATCTTCCAGGCCAGGATCGATTTTGCGTCTCTTCTCTACCGAACGAAAGCCATCCAAGAGGACAACCTTCATCCTGCGATCCTCCGCTTTCTTCCGGCCTCTGAAAGTCAAAGTACACAGAGATGGTCCATCCAGCTCGCGCAACAATTTGCGAGCAGTTGGAGCGATTGGGCGACGATCAAATACTTCGCCAGAAAACAAGACAAGTGGGAGGAGATCGAATCCAAAGAGTGGAGTGAATGGTACGAGCAGCTGCGCATGGGCGAAGAAGAAGTGCTCCAATTCTTCCCAGAATCTCGCATGCTCGAAGTGCAAGGTGTGGCGATCACACTTCACGGACCGGGTATGCGTCCCCTTCTAGAGGACGAGCTGGGTTTTTACCAACACAACGCACAAGAAGGGCCCGACCTCATCTGTGATCTCGTCCGTATCGAGGAAGTCAGCGATTCATTGCGCCTGCCTCTCGAACAACTTCATCATCTCGACGAAGCATTCGAGGCATACAGAGAGACCAGACGCAAAGGCCTCGACGCTGAGAACCCAAGACCTCAGTTACCGCTAATTCGCGTGTTCAACGATGGGGCATGTGAAGATCAAGAGACCGGAGAGCTGATCGACCATTGGAAGCTCGATAAAGACCTTCACAAGATCGCGATGCTACGGATCTTCGCTCGTTTTCTCGCACATACAGAGCAGACCGCGCAACCGATTGATGATGTTCATGACGAACCAACTTCAGATGACACACAAGAAGCGTAAGGGAAACTGATGCAAGAACGATTTCACCTATTTGTGCGCTACCACCACAACAACTGGCACACAGTCTCGCTCCTCACACACCCTCAGTACGCTGTGTATGGTCCAAAGTTGCCACCGTTACGGACGGAGCTGCACAACATCGTCGCCCGTGAATTGGCGACGCGCCATCTCATCGTTTCGGAACCTGTCTTTTTCGAGGATATCAAACAACGCTCCCTCAAAATAGAGGTGAAAGCCGTCCAAAATAACCGCCTGATCATCGTCCCCATGCGGTTCACCCTGCTCTTTCGCCCCATCGACAAAGAGCGCGAGCTCTACGAAGTCCGCATACCAAGACTCAACACAGTCTACAACATCGTCGGTGAGGAGAACATCTCCTCTTGGGCAGAGGAACTGATCCGCGGACACTTTCACCTCAAACCTGTCTCTTCGCTCCTCAAATATGAGTACGAGAAGAACGAGTATATCGAACCGCTTCAGGTCGTGTACCACGGTCCAGGACGTTACAAGGTCAAAAAGGAGATCGATATCTTCAAGCTGTGGGAGCAAAGCAGAACGCTCACGGAGCTTGAGAGTGTAGGGATTGATCTCAGTGAAGAGGCTGACAAAGGCCGGCTTCAACGTGCGTACTTTCGCGAACAGGAGACCGAACAGTTCCTCAACGCCTTAAGCTCCAAACAGAGCCGCAGTGTCCTGCTCATCGGTTCTTCTGGTGTTGGGAAGACTGCGTTGCTACACGAAGTCGTCAACAGGATCGTACAAAAAGACCGCATCCCCGAACGGCTCGAATACACACCCGTCTGGCATGTCTCAGGTGGACGCTTCATCGCAGGTATGAAGTATCTCGGCGAGTGGCAAGAGCGCGCGCTCGCGATCGTGCAACAGGTCCGCGCAGAGGTCGGCATACTTTATGTCGACAGTTTGCTTGAACTGTTGATGGCAGGTTCCGTGAAGAGCGGTCTGAATGTCGCACAATTTTTGATCCCCTATATCCAAAGTGGCGAATTGACCATCGTCGCAGAAGCCACACCTGACGCGCTGACGCTCGCACAACGACTGAACGCTCCCTTTGTCCAGGCGCTTCGCAAGCTGCCGCTGAAGGGATTGCCGCTCGAAAAGAACTTTCAACTGCTCGAACGTTCCGCGAACAAGTTGGGCAAAGAGCACAAGGTCAAATTCACGAAGCCTTCCATCTCAAGAGCTCTGGAGATCCTCTCGCGATTTGGTGATGCCGATGCCTTGCCCGGTTCGGGTCTGTCTCTGATCGAACAAATGGCCCGCCTGTCTCCCCCAACCCAAAAACGCAAGACGCTCCATCCTATCGACGCGATTCGTGCATTCTCTCGTGCGAGTGGTTTTCCAGAAGACCTGATCAACCCGGACAAACTCCTCGATATCGAAGCTGTGAAGATGTTCTTTTTGGATCGTGTGATTGGCCAGGACCACGCGATGTCGTTGTTGACCAATCTCGTGATGTTGATCAAGGCCAGCCTCAACGACCCACAAAAACCGCTCGGTTCATTCCTTTTTATGGGTCCAACAGGTGTTGGGAAGACAGAGTCGGCGCTCACCCTCGCGGAGTATTTGTTTAACGATCGCAAGCGCGTCATTCGTATTGATATGAGCGAGTACTCTTACCCGGGGAGCGCGCAACGACTTGTTGGGAGCCAGCACACAGAAGGTGATCTGACCAAAAAAGTCCGCGAGACGCCCTTTTGTATCATCTTGCTTGACGAGGTTGAGAAGGCCGACCCAAGTGTCTTCGACATACTCTTGCAGGTCCTTGGAGAAGGTCGCTTGACAGATGCCACGGGACAAACCGTTCGTTTTACACATACGATTGTGATCATGACCTCCAACTTAGGTGCGACGAGGAAACCATCTCTTGGCTTTTCGCAGCCGACGACGAAGGACATCGATCGACACTATATGGACGCGGCGGAAAAGTACTTCCGCCCGGAGTTTGTCAACCGTATCGACTTTATCGTGCCTTTCCACGATCTCAACAAGGCCTCACTCAAGGCAATCGCCAAGAGGATGTTGGATTCGGCCTTGCAACGAGAGGGATTTGTGCGTCGTCAGCTCGAAGTGGAATACGAAGAGCCAGTGCTCGATTTCCTGATGAAGGTGGGCTTTGATCCCAAGTACGGTGCACGTCCGATGAAGCGGGCTGTGGATCAACATATATTGATCCCTCTCTCACGGCGACTGATCAGACGTAGTGGTGCTTCGGAGAACAAGTACAATCTATATATCCACCAACGGCGTGTTGCGCTCGTATCGGCACAACCGATGAAGGGGCTCCCTCCTCTTCCAGCTGAAGACATCACCCTCACACACGATCATTTGTGGTCTCGTTATCTCAACCAGCATCGACAACGTATTGAAGAGTGGGAAGAGACACAATTGTATCGGGAGCTTCGGGAGACACAAGCACAACAGGTGGAGGTCTTTGCGAGCATCAAGCAACAATTGCAAGAGCTTGAATTGCGTTCCAAACGACAGCCTTCTAAATTGTCGCAAGAGGAACAGAAGGTGCTCCTCGAAGAAGCCCAAGCGCTCGACAACAAAACGTACTCTTTGGAGTGGGAGTTGTGTCTTGAGAGTCTGCCTTCGAGTGAACAATTCTCATTCTTTTTGGAGGTGAGGAGTTTGCACCCAACAGGTCTACGCTTTATCGATACGTTGATTCAGCAGTATCGTTCGTGGTTGCCTTCGCATGGGATAGACATGGTTGTCGAAGAGGAAGAGTATCGCACAAATTTAACGTTCAATGGCACACATGCGTCGTTGCTGTTAAAGCAGGAATTAGGCAATCACAGGCTGCAATTGGAGGATGATGAGTACATCGACATCTGGGCCTACATCACGCCTCCTCACAATGATGAAGGACTTCCATCACTTCGTGAGTACAGTCAGGAGCCAGGTAATATATGGGATCCCGAGACAGAATATAATGTGACACACCCCCCCACAGAGCTTCACACGCACCTTGAGCAATTTGTGCTCAGGCGTATGTGTCTTCAGTTACGAGAACATCTCAAGCCAACCAGTTGAATCGCTCTAGTGGACGTGACACCAGCGTCTAGCTGCAGGCGCTCTGTTCGATGGCCGCGTACCCGGGTGAAAACCTGGGCCTATAGATAAAGTGTGTTTGTGTAAGGTGTGTTTGTGCGTTGAGGTGGGACTTTGAGTCCCACCGCATTCCGATCAATGCGAGGCTGTCAAGGCGAGCGTACGCTCTCTATAGCACCGGGTTTTAACCCGGTGATACCAACCAAACAATTCCCTCTACGCAACCATTCGGTTGCGATGCTCCCCCTCTCGAAAACCATCCACAAAGACACACCAAACAAATACAACCACATATGGACGATGTTCAGGATACGAATAAAATCAAGTACGTACGGATTGGGATACGAACGGCCGTCCACCCAGGTGAAAACCTGGGCCTATAGAGAGCGTACACGATGCCTTTGGCATCGCATCATTCGGAATTGGGCAGGTCTAAAGACCCGCCCTCGAAACCCATGCAGATATTTTGCGTTGGGTTGACAAATAAAGATGGTGTGAACAGTTTCATGTTGTCGAAATCGACATGGGGAAACGTAGAGGGAAACAAAAAATCTTTATCACAAACCATCAAAAAGACCGGTCAACACAAAGGAACGCGTTATACACGTTTGCCCTTTGCAACCCCACGCTCTTTTTCTTTTGTGTGGAGACCGAGTTCAGAGGGGAAATCGCATGTCATCATATGTCGATCCAAAAACAGACCTCGTATTCAAGCGAGTGTTCGGTGTTGAGAAGAACAAAGCTCTACA
>PCBK01000106.1 GCA_002731275.1 Deltaproteobacteria bacterium
AGATGGCTACAATTACAAAAATCGAATGGGCGTTTCCTCCCCCCTCTGAAGAAGGGGGTATCCACGCCTCAGCAAAACGAAAGGTTAAATTTCGATGAATAGACGACATACCGGACTCTCCATCAAAAGTGTGCGCTGGTTAGTCTGTGTAAGCCTTTGTCTGCTCGCGATCAAATCGGGTTGTACAAACACCCCATCTGGTGAACCTGTAGCCGAGCATCCCCACGAAGCCACCAAAGAAATGGGAAAAGAGGCTGTCGTACCTGATCCAGCACAAGAGGTCACTCCCCCCGAAGAGCCCAAGCCAGAGCCTGTCGTGGAAAAGAAACCCGAAAAAATCGAACATATCGATCCATACACGCTCACAATCTTCGACAAAACCCGCATCAACAGTTACGGCAAAGTAAACTTCCAGAAAGCCGACAGTCCACTCTCCATCAAAGGCTCATCTTTTCAAAAAGTAGAGCTGGAGGTCGAACTGGCGTCGACATGTTACCCCTTTGAAAAATGGAGAAGTAATCCCCCTCCATCCGGACAAAACTGGCCCGCAGACTGTGACGCCTATGACCGCAATTTCGAGATCTCATTGGACCCCAAAAAAGAAGACACAGATCCACCAGCCTTTGAGCTGATGCGGGCGATCACTCCATTTGGAGGTCCGATGAAGCTCAAGATCAACGTGACAGATATCTTTAACGGTATCGACACCAGCAAAGAACATACAGTCCGCGTTCGCATCACGACATGGCCGGATGGCAAAGGGAAAGTAAGTGGCTCCAAAGGCGGCTGGACAGTAAGCGCAAAGTTGCACTTTACACCAGGCGAAGCCCCCAAAAAAGTGCTCGCTGCGATTCCCCTCGTCTATCACTCCTACAAAAACACAAGCGGTGAGGTCAAAGTAGACTTTGAGGTCCCCGAAGGAACAACACGTTCATACTTGACGTACACAGTGACAGGTCATGGAGGCGGGACAGCGGATAGTGCTTGTATCGGACACGCAGATGAATTTTGTAAACGCGAACACACTGTGATGATGGACGGCAAAGAGGTCTTCAAGATCACGCCTTGGCGAACAGATTGTCAGAACTACTGCACGCTCCGCCCCCATCCACTCGCACCAGGACGCCAATACTGCCTGGAAAATCCCTGCGGCGCTATCAGCTCGGTCCGTGCACCACGGGCAAATTGGTGCCCTGGTAGCTACACGCCACCTTTCTTCCTCAAAAATGGCGTACAAAATCTCGCTGCTGGAAAGCACTCATTTTCTTATAAGATCGCAAATGTGGCAGACAAAGGAAGCTGGAAGGTTTCAGCGATATTCTACGCATTGGGGAATTAAAACGGGGACAATCGCCTTACGAAGCAGGCTGGTAGACATACAACTCAGCCGGCCTGTGACCAACCTCAGACTGCTTCTCGCCTGTGGGTTTCACAAGGCCTGAGGCCAACACCTTCCGCCTAAAAGAGTCCTTGTTAAGGGGATGTCCAAGGATCGCTTCGTGCACATCTCGCAACTCTCTCAAGGTAAATTTTTCTGGAAGTAGCTCAAAGCCAATGGGGGTGTAAGAGAGTTTTCCGCGAATGCGCAAAATAGTCATACTCAAGATATCATTATGGTCAAAAGCGAACGGCAAGGGACCTGTCTTACCGTGATACGCCTCAACAGCACCACCTTCTTCTCCCTCCCATGGCACGTTGACCTCTGCAAGAATCGCATGCTCTCCCAACACATTCATTCTGTGGATGGGTACGAGCGCGTAGTACGAGACGGTGATAATCCGCATACGTGGATCACGTGAAGGTTCACCAAATGTGTAGAGTTGTTCGAGAAAGACTCCGGAGATGCCCCCCTTGGAGTCGAGCAAGCGACGCGCTGCGTCATCGAGGGATTCTTCCATCCCAACAAATCCACCAGGTAAAGACCACTGTTCTTTATCGGGATATTGGGTGCGTTGGACGAGAAGAACTTTCAACGTCCCTTGATCGAGGGTGAGGATCACGACATCGACGGCGACAGAAGGACGCTCGAAGTCACCAGGATCGTACTTCTGTAAAAATTCGAGTTCTTCTTGGGAGCGCTGTCTTGTCATATCCTCCTCGAATCAGAGGGGCCGAGGTCATCAGCCCAATTCACGAAAAATGTTGGTGCGATAGTACTGAAGTTCTTCGATCGATTCGCGGATATCATCGAGCGCGAGGTGAGCATTTCTCTTGGCAGGTGCGTGCATTGGTTCGGGGAACCAGCGACGGACAAGTTCTTTGATCGAAGAGACATCGATCATGCGGTAGTGAAGATGCTCAATGATCGCGGGCATATAGAGTCGCAAGAACATTTTGTCTTGGGCGATGGAGTTTCCACAAAGAGGCGCAGTACGTGGAAATGTATGCTCTTTGAGAAACGCGAGCGTTTGCGCTTCGGCTTCAGCGAGGGTCACGGTAGATTGCCTCACACGATCGAGAAGTCCGCTCTCAGTGTGGTGTGTTGTGTTCCACTCATCCATATTGGTGAGGATCTCTTCGGGTTGATGGATCGCCAAAACGGGCCCCTCAGCGAGGACGTTGAGTTGACTATCTGTGACGATTGTCGCGATCTCAAGGATGGTATCTTCCTCGGGGATGAGACCTGTCATTTCACAGTCAATCCAGACGAGATTGTTCTCGGAAAGCACAGAGTACCTCCATGGAGCTTGATTGGGTAGATTTGGAATGAGTGTCATCTTTTCTTTAAACAATAATCTGGTACGGCTCCTAGCTCAGTTTTTTTCTTGAGCTTGATTTTCAGCTTTTGTGTTTTCCAAGGGACCGAGAAAGAGCAGACTTCATAACCCCGAGCTTCGAGGTCAATGGTGGCCTTTCTATCGTTGCGAGAGATCTCAAAGCAAAAAGATTGGCTGACACGACTTTTTCGTCGAAACTGCCCACTTGCACCGAGAGAGTATGCAACTTTGACAGGGATATCGTTGGGTGTAAATTGAAAAAAAACATACCGCAGAGAGTCAGATGCTTTTCCATGTTTGAGATCACACACCAATTTACGCCCTGTAGGGTCACAGGTGTACACACTATTAAATTTACAATCATGTACAGACTTTACGCAAGGTTTTCCTACATTTGGAAAATCTTCATCGGTCTGGCCGTCGCAGTCATCGTCCTTTCCGTTGCACAATTCTTTTTTGGGTAAAACTTGTTCGAGGCAGACACCAAAACTTCCGGCTTGACAGACGCGCTTACCAGCGCGGCAGTTGCCGACATTTTCGGTTCCAATTTTCCCATCATAACAACTCTTGGTCGTGCCATCGACACAGAGTCCTGAGGGAGCTGGGGGCTTTTCGGGGATATCCTTGACGAGACCAACACCACCATCACTGGTGATTTTTTGTTGGCGAAAGGCAGGAATCACGAGAAAGATAATCAACAGCGCGACAAACACGCCACTAACAGAGGCTATCGCGATCATCGTCCCGATACTCATTTCATCGAGCTTACCGGCCAATCCTTCGGAGAAGGAAGGTTTGGGTTTTTCATCGTCAGCTTGAAGCAGCGATGACGCACCTGAAATAGAAGGGAGCGACGTGGGGATATGGTTGGATGCACGATTGATAGAGGAAGGCTGGACAATCGCAGCCTCAGGAAGTCCACCCTCTTCGTTTAACCATGTGACATCTCCCTCTTTGCCCTTGTAACACCATCTGTAAAGCTCGCGGTAAAATGCACGACAATCCTGATAACGCTGATCAGGGTCTTTTGCCAAAGACTTGAGGATAATCCTCTCAAGCTGTTGAGGAATTTCAGGACGCCACTGTGTCGGTGGAATAGGATCCTGGTGCTGCTGGCAGTACATCCACCCAGGCATCGTGTCGGCCTTAAAGGGCAATTTTCTGGTCACGAGTTGGTAGAGGATCACACCCAAAGAATACACATCGGAGCGAGGATCAACAGTTTTGGAGTTGAGCATCTGCTCGGGCGACATATAGTAAATGGTCCCGATCACATTGTCGGTTTTTGTGAGGGCTGTCCCTTCATAGTTCACGACTTTGGCGATCCCAAAATCAGCGACCTTAGGGATATAACTGTTACCATGTGCTTCGAGCAGTACGTTGGAGGGCTTGAGATCTCTGTGGATCACCTGGCGAACGTGCCCATAACCGACAGCATCGATAACAGGCAAAAATAACTCGGTGACCTGCGCGCGACCAAACGCGGGATTTGCGTTGAGGACAGCGTGAAGTGTTGTCCCCTCAACCCAATCCATAACAATACCGATGATGCCATGAGCATCGATTGTATCGATGACGTGAACGATGTTGGGGTGGTTGAGTTGACTTTGGACTTCGGCTTCAACCCACAGACGACGCCGTGTATCCTCGTCGTGTGCGTGGTGAGCAAACAAGATTTTGAGCGCGACCTGAAGGCCATCATTCGTCGTCCCCTGGTATACCCAGGCCATCCCACCGTGACTAACCTTCTTTGCCACACGATATTTTCCCGCAATCACATGCCCTTCAAGGGCATCAGCGGAAAGTTTTTGGGGAGTTGTTTGCTGGCTCATTCGTGACAACATTCAAATGGAAAGAGTCGAAAACATTCGGGAAACGTCGTAAATCCCGACAGATACGCATCAATATTCACTGCACATTACCAAAACCATGATCCCTTGTCAATGAGGCGACATCCCCCTCACCAAAGCCTTCAAGACGCCTCGCAAAGACCAATAAAATATAGATGTTAGACGAAAAGAAATGTTTGGCTTGTAGAACGCTGATACACTTTCGCTCCTCATTTTTCTGTAAAAGTTGGGTCTCATCTTGCCCCTGTCCCTTGAGAAAGTAGAGACAAGCGAAGCAACTACATGGGGCTGGAGTCGCTCGTAAAGGCAGAAGTCTCCCCAGTAATTGGGGCTGGAGTTGATGAAGGAGGATTGATCACACGACCTTCACGATGGGGAGATGAAGTTGTGACCAACAGTTCGGGAGATTCATCGGGCCAAAACATATCCCACTGCTCTGAAAACTCGCGTAGTTTGAGCTTCTTTCCATTTTCGAGAGCGACCAAATTATCGATTAACTGTGGGTTGGCAGGACACATATCGCGCCCTCGTCGAAGCACCTCAGTCGCTTTGTCTGCTCGCTTGGTCCGTAACAACGCGTCTGCGTAAAGCAACCAAATCAAATCGGTCTTTCCATGTCGATGCAGAACCTGCTCAAACAACGACTCCATCGTGCCGTGTTCCCCTCTACGGAGATAAATCAACGCGAGCGTGACACTTGCGCGCCAGTTGTGATGAGCTGAGCGCTCAAGAAAGTCCTTCGCACCATCCAAGTCGAGCAAAAAGCTGTACAAAATACGACCAATATGGTTGTCTATTTCAGGATATACGCGAAATAACCAGCCGGACAGTTGATACCCATCCCGAAGTTTGACGAGGGCCTCCTCGACAATCTCCTTGCGCTGCTTTGCGTCCCAATCGAGGTGCTTTTGCTCTTTGTGTAAAGGCTCAAGCGTCGAAAGCGCACCTTTGATGATCGTTTCAAAGCGCAACCTCATCGCACGATACAGCGCAACGTAGCTCGCAGCGACAGCGCCTAACGCAGGCGGCAACGCTTGCCACCAAGGCAACCATCGCCCGACTCCTAAAAATACAATGAGCCCCACAAACAGGGACAGCAAAATTCCAATCATCAATATCCTCGCCCTGAACGCTCCACATATGCCAGGGATATCTTTGCTCTGCAACATCACACCACATTCACGGATGTAACCTATCGAATATGACATGAATGCTTCACTGCATCAAGTGAAAAGAAAAAAACAAAGAACTTCAAGCTCGTGGTTTGTACGATTGGGATGAAGAAAGGATCAAACAATTGGGGTGATTGGAAAGGAAGATCAACGCAGAGGCAGGATTTACGCGGCACGACGGTATGTCTCAGCACCAACAGGTGGAGCGAACCAAGAAGGAAGTCCCAGTGGGTTGGGAGCTCTGTAAAGTGTGGAGAGTGTTTGCTTGAGCGCGGCGGCCGAAGAGTACCGATGGACAGGTTTTTTATTTAACAACACGAGGATCACTTCTTCGAGCATCTCGTCGTCTTCCCAGTATCCGTTGCGTTGGGAAGGAGGAAGCGGCTCCTCGACATAGGCCTTGTAAAAAAGTGTACGGATATCGTCGTCAAAGAAGGGACATTCACCTGTCCACATTTCGTACAAAATCACCCCCAGAGCGTACAAGTCAGACTGAGGCCGTGCCAACTCTCCACCAATGACCTCGGGAGCCAAGTAAAGGGGTGTCCCTTTCAATGAAGGGCTATTTTTCACTTGCGTCCCTTCGAGGCTGATGAATCGCTCCGCAGTCCCCCAATCGATTAAGAACACCTGATTGTCATTGGTAAGAAAGATATTGGCTGGCTTGATATCGCAGTGGACGACTCCCTGGCGATGGACAGATTGGAGAATCTCAGCGACGCGCTCAATGACTTCCAAGCCTCTCTGCTTCTCCATCACTCTGGAGACCAAAATGTCTTCGAGTGTTTGGCCTTCCAAAATAGGCATTGTGTAGTATCCTCTACCATCAGACAACATCCCGATGTCAAAAACCGGAATCACACCAGGAATAGACAACTGCTCCATCAACTCGGCTTCTTTGAATAACTCCCGTGTTGCGTGAAGGTCATGTGTCAGAGGAACTTTCACGGCGACGCGCTTATCCTCGTGTTGATCGTACGCAGCATACACCATGCCACACGCGCCCTCACCCAGCTTCTCTTGCCAGATATAACGTTGTGCGGGCTTTGTTTTGTTTGCTGTGCTTGTCTGTGACATCGACTTCTTGCCTCCTGCTTCATAAAGCTACCTTGCTTTCTCTGGTTCTTGCCCCACACAAAAGCACAAAATATGCCACGACATATAAAAATCAAAAAACTACCTTCATGACAAAACACTAGACACCTTCGAACGCCTCAAACGTGTCGATTTTGGACGTGTATGTGTCTAAAATCGAGTCAGGCATCACCCACCCCCCTGAGACAAGTGGGTCTACTGACACTCCTTCCCCCAACACACGCACAGATGGCCTTACCTTGACATCGACGAGCACAGAGACGTAGGATACCCAATCACTTACGATAGATGAGAAGTTGATTTTCCAGCGAAAGGCAGAAACGATGAAAGAACACGCGATACAAGGCCAACAAAGAGACTGGGCGCTCCAGGCACTCCAAAAATCACAGCTATTTGGCGCACTTGGCCCCAAAGACTTCGAAGTCGTCCTCTCAGGTGCCAAGTTATTCGAATACGAAGAGGGAGAGGTCATCGTCAAAGAAGGCGAACAAGCTGACTCCGGGTTTCTTGTCCTACACGGAGAGGGTGTCGTCACACTCGCCCACCACACACTCAACGAACAAATCGAGGTCAATCGCATCTACCCCTCAGATGTCATCGGAGAGATGGGTCTCCTCCTCGAACAGCCACGTACCGCGACGATCATCGCCGCGACCAAAATCTACTTGCTCAAATTTGCCGCACCTTCCTTTGATATGATGATCGAACGGATCAATGGCTTTGCGAAACACTTGTCGAAATTACTCGCCAAAAGATTGATCCAAACATCCCGCCAAGTCCCTCTCAAAGAAGTCAACCTCGATGAGATAGGAGGTATCGAACCTTCGGCTCTCCATCAGCTCCCCATCCAATTCATCCAACGTCACAGGATCTTGCCCCTACGTATGGATGGAAATGTCTTCCGCGTAGGCTTCGTAGATGACCCTGATGTCGGAGTCCTCAATACGATTAAGCGTATGTTGCCAGGCGCGGAACTACGTGTGTGTAACTTGAGCTACCAGACCTTCCAGGATGTGTTACGCACACACGGATTTGAAGACGAAGCACCCCAAACACAAAGCCCAATGCCCCAAACACATATGCCTGCTCCGTCGGCATCCGTTGTCAGTCTGGAGGCCACCACCGCGACGCCCAAGAAACGAAAACACCGCCGCCTGACGGAGGCAGAAAAACTCGCACACCTGGGAAAAATCAAACCTCTCCTCCAAAGAATGGTGTCCGAAGGTGCGTCTGACTTGCACCTCTGCGCGAAACAAAAACCACGCTGGCGGATTGACGGTGACCTCATCGAACTCTCAGACAGCCGCGCGCTCGAAGTCGAAGAAGTCTACGACATGTTGCACCCTCTGATGCCCGAACGTAGTCATCTCGAATTTGAAGAGCGACAAGACACAGACTTCTCTTACAGCATCCAAGGCCTCGCACGATACAGGGTCAATATGTACGAAGACGAGAATGGAGTCAGCGCAGCCCTTCGCTCTGTCCCGCTCGCCATCCCAACAATCGACCAGCTCAAGCTGCCCCCCGGTGTCCCCAAAATGTCCGAAGCCAACCACGGCCTCGTACTCGTCACAGGTCCGACAGGTTCAGGGAAATCAACAACACTCGCAGCGCTGATCAACCAACTCAACGAAAAAAGAGCGAAACATATCATTACGCTCGAAGATCCCGTCGAATTTGTCCACCCAAGCAAAAAATCTCTCGTCAACCAACGCGAGATTGGTACGCACGCAAGGAGCTTCGCAGACGCACTCAAAGCCGCGATGAGGGAAGATCCCGACATCATCCTCGTCGGTGAGCTTCGTGACAGAGAATCGATGATGCTCGCACTCGAAACCGCAAACACCGGTCACCTCGTCTTTGGTACGCTCCACACAAACACAGCGCTGAGCACCATCGACAGGATTATCGATATGTTCCCTGCAGATCAACACACGCAAATCAGCTCCACACTCAGCGATGTCCTCGTCGGTATCGTCAGCCAAATTTTGTTGAAGAAGAAAAGCGGTGGAAGGGTCGCTGCATTTGAAGTGTTGTTGGTCAACCAGGCAATATCGAGTTTGATCAGACAAGGAAAATCCAACCAGATCATCAACGTCATGGGTACAGAGCGCTTTAACCTCCAACTGAACACCCACCTCGAACAACTTGTCAGAAAAGGTCACATCACAGGACAAACCGCAATGGACGCGACCTCAGAGCCCGAAGACCTTCGAAAACGCCTCCCCGCGATCGCGCTACGGAACCGCTAAGAGTCCCACTATTTTACCGAAATCCCCGAAAGTTACGATATGCAGATTTGAGATGGGTTCGGCATATCTGACGTCTTCGAACCCGCTTGCCAAGTCCCTTGCGATAGATGTTCCGCGCTCGCCTAGAGAGTTGTCGTGCACGCCGTGTGTACCGACGACGCAAAAAGGGAGCCCTCACCATATCGGCAGCCGCACGAAAGGCTTCAGCGAGATGCACCCTCGCTTCACCATCGTAGTAGAAGCTGCAAAGGTAGTACTGTGTGTTGGGCTCAACCCGTAGGCGCCTGATCATCCTCTGGTAACGTGAATGATAGTACACAGCCTTTTTAATGGACTTTTTAATCTCACCATCATGTCGACCATACGCACCGAGTCGCATAAAATAGGCTCTGTAAGGGATCACAAGGTGATAAGCAGCAAATGCCCTATATCGCTTAAACCGAATGAGTTTTTTAGGAGGCAATTTGCGCAGCAATGGATTCTTACTCATGCGAAAGAGTTGCAACGAGAAGCGTTTCTTTCCTTGCCTAGAGCGATTGCGAACGGCCCTCGCGAGCTTCTTCCCTACGAGCATAAACTCCTTGTAAGCAGTCTCTACTGAATCGGATTGTTTACGTTTGATCGGTGGTGGGCGTGTTGGCATTCGATCACGTGGTGGAGGTCTCATCGGCATATCATCGCGACGAGGTGGAACTTTGATCGCAACGGCGCGGATAGGAGGTGCGACCCTTCTGACCACAGCCATGCGACGACGAACAGAGGGCGCCTTGCGGCGACGAACGAGCACCATTCTACGACGAACAACTCGCCTTCTTCGTACAATCCGACGCTTCACGACTCGCCTCCGTGGACGAATACGTCTACGTACAGGAGCAGGTTCGGGCTCTGGCATCACTGCGGCATCAGCGACCTGAACAGGCTTTTCTTTAGGTGCGGGTTCTTGCTTGCGCGGAGGTGGCTCACGTCGCTCCACCTCAGGACGTTGTGCTGGCACAGTCGAGCCGTCTCCAGCTCCAAACCCAGTCATCCGAAATCCATCGGTGAACACATACCCACCACCTACGAGGAGCAACAGAAGGAGAACGAAAGCACCGAGGAACATAGGTTTCTTAGAGGGCTTCTTCTGGACAATTGGAATCTCGCGTAGCTCCTCGATCAACCCAGAGAGCTTGCCTGGATCAGACAGTAACTCTTCTCCACCGGAGAACGTTTGTGTTTGCGCAGATTGGGGTGTAGACGCAGAGAGCTGCAACAAACCAGGGTTGGAAGGAGGAGCAGCAGATTCTGCAGGCGTGGAGACAGGGACACCAGAGACAGGTGTGCCGAGCGCACGCGACCACAGCTTGGAGTCCGCAGAGATGATCGATGAGTCCCAAAAAGGCGCGAGCGCAGCACGAAATTCATCCATCGACGCGTATCGCTTGGTTGGAGACTTCTCCAGCGACTTCATGATGGCGTCCTCGACACCCTGTGGGATCTCTGGATGGAATCTTCGCAAAGAAGGAGGCTCGTGTTGGATGTGGGAATGCAAAATAGACATAAAGGAGTGCGAGCTGCCTGTCGCCTCCTCTGGAGCCGTAAAGGGCGGCGTCCCATGAAGCAATTCGTATAAGATGATCCCAGAGGCGTAGATGTCCGTCTCAGGTCCGATATCTTTCCCCATACACTGCTCTGGAGACATGTAGGCTGGCGTCCCGATCATTCCCTGCGTGAGATTGGGCTGACTGTTATCACCGAGAGGCTTGGCGATTCCAAAGTCGAGCACCTTCACGAAGTCGGGGTGCTCGTGTCGATGAATCAAGACGATGTTGTCGGGCTTGAGGTCCCGGTGAATGATGTCCGCGCGGTGTGCTTCTCCGATGGCTTTGCACATCTGGGCAAAAATGTACAACACACGCTGCAAAGGCAGGCGTTCATGTCGAAGCAACTCGTGACTTAATGGTTCGCCGCGCAAAAACTCCATCACGTAGTAAAAGCCGAGGACATCGTCCTCACCAAAGTCGTCGTAGATGCGTACAATGTGTTCGTTTCTTTGCGATAAAGAGGAGGTGATCCTGACCTCTCGAAAAAACCTTGTCCTCATCCCCGGAAGATTCATCACTTCAGGCTTCATCACCTTGATGACACGATCTTTCTCTTCTTCGAGAAGGATATGCTCGGCCCGGTATACAGTACCAAATCCGCCTTCAGCGATCGCTTGTGTCAGCTTGTATTTATTTGCGATGACAGCAAGCGGAAAACGACAAGATGGGCAATAACGATGACCCTCTTGGTTTTCATATTGGCATTGTGGACAGGCAAATGACGAAGCGTCCATTTCGTTCACCCATGGGTTCAAGTCAAAAAAAGAAAAGCGCGCATCTATACGACGGTTGAGGATTGCGTTTGGCTTACCACAAATCCACGCAAGAGACAACATTCCAGCACGCCAAATTCTTCCCTGTCCCCATCAAACGGACTCAGAACTCGAAGTAGTGCTGTGTGCTGATGTAACGCTCGCCTGTGTCCGGCAAGATCGTAACAACACGTTGTGTTGGAGAGAGCGTTTTGGCAACGTCCAACGCGACACACACCGCAGCCCCAGAAGACAAACCCGCGAGGATACCTTCTTCGCTGGACAAACGCTTCATGCAAGCAAACGCCGCTTTGTCTGAAACGCAGTACACCCTGTCGACGATCTCTCTGTTGAGCACTTTTGGTACAAAACCTGCCCCAATCCCTTGAATTTTATGTAAACCTGAGATCCCACGAGAGAGCACTGGGGAACCCTCTGGCTCCACAGCGATGATCTCAACAGATGGACATGCCTGCTTGAGCACTTCTCCAACGCCAGTAATAGTCCCTCCTGTCCCAACCCCCGCAACAAACGCATCGATTTTCCCACCTGTCGCACGCAAAATCTCCCGCGCTGTCGTCTCCCGGTGTGCTTGAGGATTCCACTCGTTCTCAAACTGCCTTGGAATAAATGCGTTTTTATGCTTCTTGGCGATTTTCTCAGCCCGCTTTACCGCGCCCTCGATATCCTCTTTCGCCGGTGTCAAGACGACCTCTGCACCAAATCGTTTGAGCAAATAAATCCTCTCCAAGCTCATCGAGTCAGGCAACACAATGATACAGCGATACCCCCTCGAAGCACACATCATCGCGAGCCCAATTCCCGTATTCCCCGAAGAAGGCTCAACGATCACAGTCTCGTGATTGATCAATCCGGCTTTCTCTCCCTGCTCGATCAAGTTGAGCGCGACCCTGTCCTTGATGGAGCCTGACGGACTCAAAAATTCGATCTTCACAAGGACTTCAGCACCTCCCTCTTCAGGCATACGATGCAATCGGACCAATGGCGTCTGCCCGATCAAAGAGGTGACATTATCTGCGATGTTCTCGCCAGCTTTTCCAAGAACCTTCTTCTCGTTCACTTTACGCTCCCAATCCCCACATTAACAACACTGTCATCCCACATGCTATCAACGGATTCACAAACCACAACAACACAACCCTCCGTATCACAGGATTGCTCAAAACAACTCGCATATCATCCTTTGCAAACGCCACAGCCAACACACACGCAAAACTCAATTGTACACTGGACTGTGGAATTCCCAACAGAGACGCGATCAACAACAGCGAACCAAAAACACACTTGATCAAAGACGCCGTAAACGGCCCCAAAGGCACAATCTCTTTGCCCACTGACTGAATCGGTGCCCGAAAGACAAACGCTCCAAGCCCAAAAACAGGCGCCGCCAAACATAACCCCCACCCTACATCGACAAGACCTGTCGCAGCAATCGGTCCGACAACATTTGCGACGTTGTTCGACCCAATCGCGACCGCAACACAACACGAACTGAACAGCACGAACTTCTGGATTGATGACTCATGTCGAAGCAAAAACTCATGACGACGAAAGGAGTTGGCCTGGAGAGGATACAGATATCGAACGACCATTGAGGTCAACACAAATCCCACGATAGGCAGGAGCACCCAAGCAGGCAATAGTTTGTACAACAAGGTCTCAGTATGTAGATTCCCCTTCATACACCCTACTGTTGAGATGGAGGCGACAGTCACCCAAGAAGTAGACTCCGGCAGCTTCAACAAGTTGGCCAGAAACATACACGATGTCGTGGAGATCATCACCACAAGGACGACCTTTGTCGTCAGAATGCTTGGTGGGACCAACGCTCCGCCCAGTGTTTTCGCGACAGAAGCACCGAACAACATTGCCCCCAAACCCGCAAAGACAAAGAAGCAAATGGCTGCCCACTTCCAGGTGATGAGACGCGCACCGAGCGCCGCTGAAAAAGATGGAACGATACCACTTCCGCCCATATTCAGCGCAAAGAAGCCGCCGATCAACACCAACAACAAAGCCATAAAGTTCCATTCCATCATGATAAATGTGCATCAAAAACACAAAGACACATCACAAAAACTCAGTGGACACAAAAGGAGTATGTGAACGCGCAAGCATTAGAGCAAGAGGGCTTGAATGTCAAACGACATGTCGTCCATAGAAGAGCAATCAAGGCGTATACGTGGGAAGTTCAGCGAGAAGAGAGTTGTCGCCAAAAATGGGTGGGGAGTTGGGTGTAATTTTGGACAGCGTCATCAGCGAAAGGCAAACAGATGTCCATATCCATACAAGTTTCAGTGATCAGCACGCTCTTCATGCCTGCGGCTTTTGCTGCGGTCAACCCTGCGATACTGTCTTCAAACACCAGGCACTTTCCAGGAGCGACCCCCAAAATCTCGGCGCACTTCAAAAACCCCTCAGGTTCGGGTTTGGGTTGTGTGACTTGATCACCTCCAACTCTCGCGCCTTCAGGTACCCAATCTTGCACACCAATACCTTGGAGCAACAGATCGATCAGGTAGCGAGGAGAGCTTGAGACGACACCAACAGAGAACAGCTTACTCGCCTCTTCGACTGCCTGTGGGGCCCCTGGTATCGCAACAGGAGCGTCTCGCACGAGCTCGTCCCACTTGGCGATCAGCTTCTCTTCGAGGTCGTCGATGCCTTTGGAGGGAGGGTACTTCTCTTCGAGACTGAGGACGATGGAAGCCCAACTTTGGCCCGAAGTCAAACGTGTTGGCAAAGAGGCATCAGGGATGTTGTACTGCCCGAGTAGTTGCTCAATCGCCTGCCCTGTCTGAGGCTCGGAGTCGACAAGCGTTCCATCCATATCAAACAATAATGCCTCGAATTGATGACCATTTTCGAGCAATTGGAGAGTCTTCACGATTCACCTCGTGGTTGAGGGTGGAATAAACATCTGCGTTCTCCATCAACACTCCACCGACTCGGAGTTGTTTTCTGGAGCAGCCTTGCGAGCTATCTTTCGCACAACATAAACATCATTGATACAATCTTGCAATATTCCGCAAAATATGATTAGCCATAGTGTCCCAAACATCGCTAGGATGTCAGGGCTTAGCCTATATATTGATTGGAGATTCAAGGCGAATGACGAACACTGAAACAACACAAGCTCAATTTTCGACGACACAAAAAGCGCTCGCATGGGGTGTTCACTTTTATACATCGACAGGTATTGTCTGGGGTATTCTCGCGACCATGGCGATCACAAAGGGCCAATACAAGTGGGCTTACTTGTGGTTTACCCTCGCTGTGATCGTTGACTCCTCGGACGGAACACTCGCGCGCAAGTTCCGCGTCAAAGAGGTCGTCCCGACTGTCAATGGCGGCACACTCGATGATATCGCTGACTATTTGAACTACACCTTCTTGCCACTCTTTTTGGTCTGGCACGCAGGTTGGCTACCAGAACCCGGTTGGCTTTGGGTCAGCTTCCCACTGATCGCGAGCATCTTTGGCTTCGCACACACAGGCGCAAAAGAGTCTGATGCAGGCTTCTTTCGCGGTTTTCCATCGTATTGGAACTTCTTCGCCATTTACACGGACATCTGCTTTCGCACAGGTGGAAAATGGACCGTCTTGGGGATCATGTTGTTCTTGAGTGTGCTCAACGTCGCGCCTTTACGCTTCGTCTACCCAAGCCGCGCCAAATACTGGAAAGGTTTCTTTATTTGGGGCGCCATCGCCTGGACTGTCTACTTTTTGTACCTGCTACAATACTACCCCAACGTTCCAGTCCTTCAGGCCTGGATTTCCATCACCTACCCCGTCCTCTACCTCATTCTCTCCGTTTACCTCGACTTTTACGACCGAAAGAAAAACAAAGCGGCCTGATCAACGTTCACCGACCAAAAGCGAAAAGGCCGGTAGCACTCTGAGCCCGTCAAAATCATCATCTTTACGTGCCGCGACGCGGTATGTTGCATCCAAATCGACAGCTCTTCGCAATGCACTCAACGCCTTGGGAAACTCCCCGAGTCGTGCGTAACAGCAAGCGAGATCGTAATGTGCTGTAGCGTACAAGGGGTGCACCTGGATGGAGTGGAGGAACGCCTCTACGGCCTCTTCGAACAGTCCGATCTGATAGTAACATTGCGCGAGATTGCAGGCGTAGAGATGTCGGTTGATATCGACTTCATTCGCTTGCTCCAAGCAAAAACGAAAATCATCAATTGCCTCTTCAAACCGCCCCATCCCTCGTAGCGCGTCCCCTCTGTTGTTGTACGCGAGCAGCTCATCAGCATTCCACTCAATCGCTCTGTTGTTGTACGCGACGACCAGCTCTTCGTGCTCGTTATCTCGGAGCACAGAGAGCCCCCGAAGAAACCAGTAGTCACTCTGCCTGGAGGTCTCACGGTTGACATAAAATTGGGCATCGCGGGGACTTTTGATCACTTCGGAGAGCCAGGATTGTTCGATCAACTCCTTGGACGCAGGTGTCAAAAAGTGTTCATCGAGTCGGACGGTCTTGAGGGCTGGAAAGGGTTTATCGAGTAGCCACATCAGCTCCTCATCCCCCATCGCACATCGCCGCAGCGACAACACCTCAAGATGTTGTAATGCAGGACAATCAGCTAGATACTTTAACTTATCCAAACCAAATGGGTTGTCATCGAGATCCAGCTCGATCACCTTCTCAAGACTGTTTGGTGCTGCGAAGTGCTCAAGATCACGAAGATGATACTCTCCAGGCAACAAGAAGTAGCTATGTGCGAGACCAATTCGTTCGAGTTTTTGAAGGTCTTCATGGGCGAGTAGCAAACCCAACCCCCTTGAACCAATCCCATTGTGCCCCAACTCAAGAGACCTAATCTGTTTGAGCATTCGACTCGAAGTCAACGCCACCATCAATGGCTCTCCGAGCCGACAATTGCAGAAGTTAAGCTCTTCAACTTGCCCTAACAGATCATGCGCAAAGAGCGTGTCGAGATCGCGGATGGAGACGGAGGTGCCACGAAAATACAGACTTCGACCGAGTCGCCAAAGTGGATTATTGTCTCCATCGAGGATACGCCCAGTCCAATCCTTCGGAAGCACACATAGGTGATATGGCCAATCCTGTAAGTGAGGTTCGGCGTAATCGACAAGTGCATCAAGTAACGCCTGATGTTCACGCTCCCACCTGGAGAACAACGCGATCAACTCGTCCCACACATCGGCGGAAGGTTGCAGATGAAAAATCCGTCTCAGCGAGACAAATGGAGATTCTGTAGACACATGTGACTCCACAAATGACGAAACACCACGAAACATTGCACCACACAGAGAGATCGGCTACACTGCCCCCATCCAAAAATGAACACATGCCAACCATCACCAAACGGAGTGTAGAATGTCTGAACTAAAAACGCAATTTGAAGAAGCTGTTCAGCTCGTGCAGACCGCAGAAGGAGACTTCAAACCTTCCAATGACTTGAAGTTGGAGATGTATTCGCTATTTAAGCAAGCTACAGAGGGAGATGTAAAAGGAAAACGACCAGGGATGCTGAACATGGTAGGACGCGCCAAGTACGACGCCTGGGCCAAACTCAAAGGCACAAGCAAAGAAGACGCGATGAAGAAATACATCGCTAAAATCGAATCTCTCAAGTCACAATTGACCTGAACCCCCTCCAAAGCACCCTCAAACCTTCCAGTTCTCACGAGCGAGACTCTGAGACATCTCCCTTCACAGCCACGTACATCCCTGTATCATCCAACCCTTTTGCGCTTCGGATGGACTGTACAGAGTCCCTATAGGTCTGTTTTTCGAGCTGAGGGAAGCAACCAGAGTCAAAAGCAGAGAGCGCTTCTTTGTCGGGAATATCGAGAAAGTGAGAGATAAATCCCGCGATGATCGACATCGCCCAAGGATTTTGATACGCCCCCCAATGACCGATCTGAGGAAGACTCTCAGACCAATACACAGGACTTCCACGTCTTCGGCGCAAACGCGAATCACGTCGACGCACAACCTCGTCGTACAAGGCACTAAAAAACTTGAGAGAGACACCGATATGTTCGAGGTAATGAAAGCATTGAGAGGTTTCCTCAACGCCTCGTGAACCTGGGATCAGCTCCTGCACACAAGGATACTCGCCGAATGTCGCAACACGAGAGCCATTGATCGGCGATTGAACAGTCACAACAAGCGCCGCTTTGATACGATGGCGCACGTACAGATCCTTCGCCAACCACGCGGAGTGACAACCGCCCATACTCATCCCCAAAAAGACAACAGGAAGCTCGGACTGTCTAGAAAGGCGTGCGATATCAGCAAGAATCTGGCGATTCCGCTCCAAGATCTCAGCTTGTGTGTGTACGTTCCCATTATGTGAGATATCAGCGTGAAATACGATCATCCCTCGACGTCGCAAACGCTCAGCCATCCATACGAGCTCGATCGATTGTTGTGTATATCCTGGGGTTAAAAAGACAATCCCCTGAGGTTCACCGGAGGGTGTGTGGACTTGTGGAACAGCTCCCCTTCGAAACTTCCACCAAAGATGTTGGACTGTCGCCAAAAAGTACGCGAGCATGCGTGCTGTCATGTAGGTCACGATGAGAATCGTCATATCGAGCAGTTCCAGGAGTCGAAAGGCAGTACGTGTGACACTGAATGCCTTCGAAAACCAACGAACAGAGACAGTTGCCCAACCAAATATCTTTCTCATCACATTGCTCCTTGATGGCACGTTGTGTGCTTTGCCGACACAGGCTCCTCTCATTCGATGCAACCCATTCCACAATTGGGGTGCGTGTTGTGCTCACAGTAAATAGACGTCCAAAGGTCGAAAAACCTTAAAGCTCGCCCAAGAAAAAGTCACAACACAACAACAACACAAAGAAGACTCTCTTCGTACAACACAAAGAAGACTCTCTTCGTGCAAGAGCGGTCTCAAAAAGCCCCAAGAGACCAACATCCGAGCACAAAGATCAGTGGATACCGTCTGTATTCTTGGTCTCTTTTGATGCTTTGGGAGTGAGCTGATAACTCGCCTGTCCGGTCCCTTTCGCGGGAACATCAATGGTCACTTCAAGGGGTTCATAGCCACTCGGGACGATCTTGATCTGCGCCGAACCAACAGGGAGTGAGCGGATCAACAGATCTCCAGAGGATTGCACGTGGGTGGGGATCCACTGATGCTTCCCATGACTGAGCAGTTGGACCATCGTATAAGAAGGAGCTTTACCATCTGGGGTTGTAAGCTTCAGCAAGAAGCGACCGGCGCTGACAAGCTCTACCTTGATCTCTTTCACTTCAGGTGGTGATGGTGGTGTAATATTCGCGTTAGTCCAGGTCGAATAGCCAGTACTATAAACGACGAGTTTCATCGAGGTTTCGGGGAGATTCTCGAAGTGTATCTTTCCAGTCGCTTTGGCGCGTTGTGAGAGCCTTTGTCGACCTTTATCCCCCCACGAAAGAAATGCAACGGCCCAGTCTTTAGGGGGTTTTTGGGTCAGCTTGTCGACAATCGTAAGTGACAACCCCCCTCCCAACAATCGGATATCGTGGCGCGCACCAGTCTCAGCCACCTCGACAACACCGCCATTGGAAGAGCGTCCTTTCACAGTAACAGAGACGCCATACCGCCCTTTTGGAATCCCATTGATCGTATATGTTCCCGTGTCATCAGCCGCAGTCGAACGTGAAACATACTTTCCACTGCGCCAAGAGTTTGAGAGGGAAGACACACGAATAAGCGCCTTGGGTACGGGGGCACCATTGGCATCTGTGACGACTCCTTTGATGGTTGTGCCTTTGGCACTTGCGAAGTAGATATCTTTGGTAATGACCTTCCCCACGATGATCTTAAGGCTCAACATCTTCCGCTCACGAGCCCCCTGTTTGCCGTGTGTCACGAAAAGCCTCATTGATCCGCCGGGAAAATTGTGTAGCGCATACTCACCTGCGGCGTTCGTTCGTGAGAATGAGGTATGACTCTTCCCTCCTCCTCGAATAAAACCAGAGACAGATGCACCTTGAACTGGCTTGCCGTCATTGCCAAACACCTTACCTTTGACCCCACCGACCTCGTTGTTCAGCACGATATCACCAAGATCTTGGAACCCAACATCAGAGAGGCGAATCCCCCTTTGACTCCAACTGCTGTGACCTGTTGCATGGATCACGAGACCATAACGACCCGCAGAGAGTTTTCGAAATGTAAAGCGACCATCTTCTCCTGTGGTGGTGACTTGCGAAGCGCTTGGGGGCCTACGCCCAAAACGCACCATGCTCCACCCCCAGCGAGAACCGCCAGCAGGAACACACACAACGCGAACACCTGCGAGCGGTTTCTTGGCCTGACCAGAGACAACGCGCCCTTTGATCACACCACTTCCAGAACGAAGCAACGCAAAGGTCCGGCGAAACGCACTCCCTGCGGGCTGTGTTCTCCCTATCACAGGCAACGAAGGTTTATACCCTTTGGCGACGATCTGTACGATGTATTGGCCTGATTTGACTTTTATATCAAAGGCACCATTGGCATCTTTGACCACGATGGTCTTACTTGAAGAAGGCATTTTGGGGACGCTCAGCGTCTGGCTCCCCCACAGAGAGCCTTTTTGATCGCTTCGTGCATAACGAACAGAGAAGGACTGTAAAGGCGTTCGGTCAGGCAACACCAACACTTTCCCCTTGAGCCAAAGGTCCTGTGGTTGCTTTTTGGTCCCTTCAGGAGGTGTCTCTCTCGATGATTTTTCAGGGATGATGCCGTCTGCACCTGCGTCGGCTATTTTCCTGGTGGGTGTACGACTTGGCGATATTCTGCGACCTCTCCTGCGCCCGAAGCTCCCTCCTCCTGACCAAGAAGAGTCTGTGGAAGATGACCTCTTTGTCGGTGTGTTCGTCCTCTTGCGTTCACGTGGCGTTCTCTTGGCCGGTCCCACAAAGATAAAGTACAAAATCACTCCAACCATACAAAGAATACCAGCGAGCAGCAATTGCACACGCATGGTGGCCACAGGTTGGTGTTTAAAACCATATCGACTCATACACACCTCTCAAACAGTCATTACGCAGACAGACAGGACTCTCCCCCAAGCGTGGAGTGGTGGTGCAAATGATAGCGAATGTAAGCGTCAATTTCAAGCAGTAGTATCCTCGCCAGCAAGAACCTCCTCCATTGCAGTCGTCGAGCGTGTACCGTCATCATCCTTGGGGCCATTTGTCTTCCCGGCAATCGAAGACGGCGCTCGACCCTCGGCCGCAGCATCCTTCAGTTCCTGCCGACGCCGTCTGTATTCAGTGATAGGTCTATCACCTTGGACAAGAAGTTCGTCCATCTCCAATTCACTGCGTATAGGTCGCTGTGACACAACCATCCTTCGATCCTCTCCAAGAACACGCCGATTAAAAATGTTCATCACGGACACCAACCAATCCCCCAATATCGGCACAGGAAAAAAGCGTTGATGTACACGGATATATGTAATGCAGTGTTCATCATCAACAGGCACAAAGGCGGCAAAATTGATAAACTTTTCGGAGATACAGAGCTGCCACATGTTGGGAAATCGAAAATCGAGAAACCCACGAACCTTCGACATATCAATCTCATCCGCTTTCTTCGCCACATTGCCAACATCAGGCTGCGTCACTGGAAAAAACCGCATCGTGTCCTCATCGATCCAGTCGAACAGAGGTCCATCGACAATCGGTTTCTTGGGGTTGCCAATCGTCTTTGCGTGTGTAAAGGCAAGGTGTGTCACATCTAACTGGTTCTCGACGGAGCGCGTGTAATGGACTGGCCACAACTCTTGGAAGGTTCCCGAACGAAAGCGAGGATCTTGTAACGTCTTAAAGTAGCGAATATCCGGTAATGTTTGTTCGTCTTCGACCTCTCCCCAATACAACCAAATCCAACCAAACGCCTCTCGAACAGGATACGATTGGACCTTAAACTTCTTAGGAATACGTGCATTTTTCCCGTTTGAAGGGACCAAGGTACATTGTCCAGCGCGATCAAATTGCCACCCGTGAAATGGACACTCAATACATCCTCCCTTCACCTCGCCTAGACTCAACCTCACACCGCGATGACAACACTTATCAACCTGACAGGCAATCTCCCCCGCAGCATCACGCCAAAAGACCATGTCGACACCAAAACGCTTCACACCCAAAGGCTTCTTGGAGACTTCAGCCGCATCAAGCACCACATACCATTGATTTGGAATCATCTACTTTTCTCCTTATTAGACCCATCCACATACCAAACGCGAACAAGTAGGACAAGCATGGTCCACAACATGAAACATACACACAACAATATGTATCATATATTCTACAAAACAACACCTTAATGAGGGACTGATTGCATGTCAAGAGCCCAAAATGTCTTCGTTAAAAACTCACGGGAAAGAGCTTGATTATTCAAACGATGACCTCTACAATCAGGGTCGGATGAAAAGATGAGAGAAAAAGGATATTCATAATGGTTGGAGGAATCGTCATATGGGGACAATAACAAGACTGTCCAGGCGCATTAGGATTTTGGTCCTATGTGGTGTATTGCTGAGCATGTACAGCTGTGGTCCAGAAGTCGTGGCACCTCCAACAGACGGCTGTGCACTATGCCCCGAAAAATGTAAGCGAATAGGTGAAGGACAGGGGATCTGTGTCACGTGTGTTAATAACGAACAATGTAGAACCAAGACCAGCCCAACGCGTGTCTGCACAGACCAAAACACCTGTGTCTGTGGTACAGAACAAGATTGTGGTGCAGGTCAGGTCTGTGCCAACGATCGATGTGTTGAGTGTGCAGCGGACGAAGATTGCAAAACAGCGTCTGCACCGTTCTGTGTGTCCAATGTTTGTATGTCTTGCAAACAGGGGCAAACCCGACCTTGCAAAGTCTCCAGCCCAACGCAATGTGATGTAGGACAGCAGGTATGCCGGGCTTCAGGGATTTGGGGCAAATGTGAATTTGAGGGCGGGACCGCCAAGAGTTGCTTGAGCAACGAAGTCTGTCTCGATGGCGCCTGTGTGTGTTCGGGAGAGTTGGTCAAGTGTACGGGCGAAGCAGACTGTATCGACCTCCGCACCAACGCCAAACATTGTGGAGCATGTGGCAACGCCTGCCCCACAGGGACACGTTGCGCCTCCGGTAAGTGCGTCGATACATGCCCCTCTTCTACTCCCCACGAATGCGCCAATGCCTGCGTTAACACTTCGCGAAATCCCTTCTTTTGTGGAAGCTGCACCACGAGTTGTAAAATCGGCCAAATCTGCCAGGGAGGGACCTGCCAATGTCCGCCAGGAGAGTTGTTGTGTGAAGGTCGTTGTATCGATCCTACGACCAACTCCAATCATTGTGGGGCATGTAATAAAGCCTGTCCACAAGGTTCACTTTGTGCGTCAGGGGCGTGTAAAAACACATGTCCTCCGAGCACTCCAACGTCTTGCTATGGTGGGTGCGTCGACCTCAAAAGTAACCCACATCACTGCGGAAAATGCGGCGCAGCATGTCGTCCGGATCAACTCTGTGTCGATGGCAAAATTGTCTGCCCCGAAGATAGCAAAGAATGTGGAAATCGCTGCGTCGACACCAACATCCACCCCGAACATTGTGGAGAGTGTGGAAAAGTTTGCAAAGCAGGTCAACTATGTGCAGCAGGTGCTTGTGTAGTCACCTGCCCCTCGGCGACGCCGGATGCTTGTTATGGTGGGTGTGTCGACAAGAAGACCAACCCATACCACTGTGGCGCATGTGGAAACACCTGCCCCTCCGGACAATCTTGTACCGCCGGTAAATGCGAATGCCCCACAGGCTACGTTCGATGCGGAAAGGACTGTGTGGATATCAAGTCAGCTCGCCTCCACTGCGGAAAATGCAACAACGCATGTCAAAGTAACCAAAACTGTGCAGCCGGTAAATGTGTCTTTTCATGCCCCAAGTCGACCCCCGCGTTGTGCTTTGGTGGTTGTGTCAACACAGACACCAATCCCCTGCACTGTGGTCAATGTGGAGTTCATTGCACCATCAGTCAGGAATGCATTGGCGGTGAGTGTCTATGTCCAGCAGGAAAAAGTACCTGCGGCAAGTCATGTGTCGATCACCAATCAGACCCATACCACTGCGGGCAATGCAATAACGCATGCTCCGAAGTCGAGGCGTGCATCTCCAGTGTCTGCATTTACCAGGGGTGCGGAGGAGTCCTCACAGAGTGCAACAAAAAATGTGTGGACACCAAAACAAACGCAGCACACTGCGGAAAGTGCGGAGAAGCCTGTCAAACGGGCTATCTGTGTGTTGCAGGTAAGTGTACCTCGCCATGTAAAGCTCCAGAGGTCTTCTGTGGTGGTGTCTGCGTCAACAGCCAAACGGACGCAAAACACTGCGGAGGCTGCAACATCGCATGCCAAACAGGAGAAAGCTGCTCCAATGGCGTCTGTGTAAGCTCTGGATGCACCATCGAAAAACCCGTCTCTTGTGGTGGTACATGTACCAACCTAAAGACGGATAAACAAAACTGTGGAGCGTGCGGAAACGCCTGTCAATCAGGTGAAGAATGCTGTAACGGCACCTGCGCAGACACCACCTCTAGCGCAAAAAACTGTGGACTCTGTGGAAATGTCTGCCTTTCAGGTGAAGATTGCTGCGGTGGGTTGTGCAAAGATATCCAATCGGATCGCAACCACTGTGGAAAGTGCAGTAACGTCTGCACCGCCGGAGATAACTGTTGTGGTGGGACATGTGGAAAACCCCAACAAGGAGCCAAGGATGTCTGCAACCTCAAAGACGACAACTGCGATGGCAAAATTGACGAAGACTGCAATTGGCCAAGTAGCGCTTCAGGGACCTTCATCGAAGGCATCGTCTCCCCTATCTCAGGATTGCTAGAACGCAATCTTCAAATCGTCGCAGACGACAAAGGCAGCGTCTATCTCTCAGGAAGCTATAAAACCTCCGCCGGCTTCGACACCCACACGATCACAACGACAAACAACGCCGAATTCTTTATCGCAAAACTCGACTCAACAGGCTCCTTCCAGTGGGCAGTGACAGCGAAAGGCACGAAAGGCAGCATCATCCATTCGATGATCCTCTCCAAAAAAGGCGATTTGTACATAGGTGGCTCATTCGAGGAGAGTATCGAGGTTAACGGAAAAACGTACAAACCAGGTGGTAAGTCTGAAGCCTTCTTTGCGAAAGTGGACAAACAGACAGGAGCCTTCAAATCCTTTGCCCACACGACCGGCTCGACAACGTCACAAGCGACGTTCTCCTCTATCGCAGAGGATAATGTAGGCACCATCCACGCCGCGATGAACTTTACAGGCACAGTCAGACTCGGAGCCCAATCCCTCACCTCGAAAGGCAAAGCCGACTTTACCCTCTGCCAGTATGTCGCAGCACAAAACACATTCGCCTTTATCAAAACAGCAGGTAGCACGAACAGCGAAACGATCCACCGTATCTTTGTCGACCGCAATGGGATTGTCTTTGCACTGGGCCACCACGAAGGGGACTTCACATTTGCGAAGACAACTTTCAAATCAAAAGATAAGGCCAACGGATTCCTGATCAAATGGAACGCCACAACAGACACCATCCTTTGGAGTTACAGTTTCAGCTCGAATACAGAAGTCATCGCGAACATGTTCGCCGTCTCGACCAAAGGTGACGTCTACGTCGGAGGTTCATACAAGGGAACCATGACAACAGGTGGCCCAACACCGTTTATTTCAGGAGGAGACACAGACGTATTTGCCATTGGACTCGACGACAAGGGTAAGTTTGTGTGGGATCTCACCATCCCAACAACAGGCGCTGACGAAGTAACAGGCGTCGCAATCGACCAGCAAGGCAACGTACATGTTTCCGGATTCTACGGTGCAAGAGCGACTTACGGTGTGTTTACGATCACCAACAAAGGGAAGCGCGACGCCATCGCGATCAAGATCGCCCCATCTGGCGGACTTGCTGATACACATGCTGCTGGTAGCGCAGGTGAAGAGCTGGGACTGAGTATCGCAGTCAGCCCACAAAACAAACTGTTTGTCGGCGGTATGTTTGACACAGACTTCAAATTCACACAGAGCATCAAATTCACCAAGAAAGGCACCAAAGACCTCTTCATTTGGAAAAAAGACCCCTGATACACCTTCCCAAAAAAGGCTTCACCTCGATGAACAAACTTCTTGTCGGTCAACTGCTCCGAATTTCGGCACTTTTCTGCCTTGGGTTGCTCCTTACAGCTTGCCCTGACACTCCCCCCATCACTCCGCAAGATGCTTGCCAAAGTTGTCCAGACAAGTGCTTAAAGGACGCAAATGGTGGTGGTGTTTGTGTCACATGCCTTGCCGATCAACAATGTCAAACAAAAACCAGTCCAACCCGACGCTGTAACGACAACTACGTATGTGTATGTGGTTCACCTGCAGACTGCGGCCCCGGTGAACAGTGTGCGCAAGGACTGTGTGTCCAATGCACCAAAGACGAACACTGCACGACAAGCTCTGAACCATATTGTGTCGCGAATGTTTGCCAATCTTGCAAACAAGGAGACAGCCGCAGCTGTACCGTAAGCAGCCAGCTCCAATGTGGACAAGGTACACAGCTATGCCGTTCATCAGGGACGTGGGGACAATGTACATTCGAAAAGAGTCCCCCTGCCTGTGACCAAAAGGAGCAGTGTGTCGAAGGTCGCTGCCTCTGCCGTCAGGGATACAAATCGTGTGACGATGTATGCACCAACACAAACACCGACGCCAAGCACTGTGGAACGTGCGGCAACGCCTGCCCTACCGGAACCCGTTGTGCCTCTGGTAAATGTGTCGACACATGCCCCTCTTCAACCCCCAGCGAGTGTGGAAACGCCTGCGTCAACTTGCAAAACAATCCGCTCTTTTGTGGTAGCTGCAACACCTCCTGTAAACCGGGCGAGCTCTGCAAAGCAGGAACATGCACATGTCCGTCGGGACAAGAATCATGTGATGGACAATGCATTGCAACGGCGAACAACAGAGAACATTGCGGAGCTTGTTCAACTCCATGTAAAGAGGGACAAGTTTGTGCGTCTGGTGCGTGCAGACAAACCTGCCCAAAGCGCACACCGACTTCTTGTTATGGCGGCTGTGTCGACCTTCAAATCAACTCTCAACATTGCGGGACATGCGGAACAGCGTGCAGAGACGACCAACTTTGTCGTGCAGGCGCATGTGTCTGTCCAGACGATCAACTCGAATGTGGCGGTCGCTGTGTCGACACAAAGAACACACTCGAACACTGTGGTGGATGTGGCAAACCATGTAAAGAGGGACAAAGATGTGCGGAGGGTGTGTGTGTATTGAGCTGCCCTTCGACCACGCCAGATGCATGTTATGGAGGGTGTTTTCAACTCAAAACAAGCACACAACACTGCGGCACCTGTGGTACTTCCTGTGCAGAAGGACAAACGTGTAACGGGACCTGTCAATGTCCGAAAGACCTACAACTCTGCAACAACGAATGTGTCGACACAAAGATACACAGACAGCATTGTGGCAAGTGCGGAAATCTTTGCAAAAACGGACAATATTGTTCCGCTGGAAAGTGCGTCTCTTCCTGCCCAAAACCAACCCCTACCAATTGCTTTGGGGGATGTGTCTCGCTCCAAAACAACCCCCAACATTGTGGTGCATGTGGCAATGTTTGCAAGAGCGGACAATCCTGCCAAAACGGCGTATGTGATTGCCCCACAGGTCTCTCCCTCTGTGACGGTGTGTGTGTTGATTTACAAAATAACGCAAAGCACTGTGGGCAATGTGACACAACCTGTCGGGGTGTAGAGGCTTGTATCACCGGCACATGTGTATACCAAGGATGCAACCCACCACTCAGAGAGTGCAATCGGACTTGTATCAACACACAAAACAACAGCCAACATTGTGGCGATTGTGACAAACCATGTACCTCGGGATTCATTTGCAAAAATGGCGCGTGTGAATCTCCTTGCAGCACAGGTGAAACGTATTGTGCCGGAACATGTGTAGACACAAAGACTACGACCGCTCATTGTGGGGCCTGTGGACAAGCTTGCAAAGCAACCGAAGCGTGTACAGAGGGAGTGTGTGTCAGCGCAGGTTGCACAAAGGACAAACCAACTTCATGTGCGACCTCCTGTGCTGATACACAATCCGATCCAAATCATTGTGGCGCTTGTGGGAACACATGTAAGACCGGAGAAGCTTGCTGTTCGGGTACATGCGTCGACACACAGAGAGCAGTCCAACACTGTGGGATGTGTGGAAATGCCTGTGGCGCAGGCAAAGACTGCTGCGCAGCAACATGTGTCGACACACAAGCAAATACCGCTCATTGCGGCCAATGTGGGAACACATGTAACGCCCAAGAGAATTGCTGTTCGGGAACCTGCGGAGCACCTAAGACAGGGATAAAAGACCCATGTGATGGAAAAGATAACGACTGCGATGGCCTCATCGATGAAGATTGTGGATATGCTGTGGGATTTGATGCAAACGTGAGCAACCCAACACTCCACGCAGGTAGGGCTGATCCTGACAGGATGCGTATCTCCCAAGGCCCGAATGGCACGACATTCATCGCAGGGACGTTCCAAGATACCTTGGCTTTTGGAACGACCACTGCGCGAAGCCAAAAAAACAGCGCAGGTCAAGCGGTCACGAGTTACTTTGTCGCGTCACTCGATACACAAGGAAAACCAAGCAACATCTATTGGCCAACAGGTACAGGAAGAAGCATCCTCTGCGACATCCAATTTCACAACAACGTATTATATGCAGCCCTTAGCTTTTCAGGCGATATCGTCGTGAATGGAAAAAATTACAGGGCAAAGGCAGCAAGTGATCTGCTGCTCATGACGTTCGACCCAAACACCCTCACCCCTACAGTCCTCAGCGTGTTTGCAGGCTCAACAAGTCCCCCGTTCCGCTGCAAGAGGATGCAGGTCGTCCAAAACACCAGCACAAAGCTGTACATAGCAGGTAGCTGGAAAGGTAACTGGGCACAGGTGACGCCTTACACTGCCAGCAACCCAGAGATCTATCTCCTCGAATTCAATGTCCAATTGAACAAGTTTACGAAGAAATTCGCGAGCTACGGAACAGGCACACGTGATCTGAGCCTCATGGACATCGCAGTCCGCAAGACAGCGGTCGGACACTCCATCGTGCTGATGGGATATTGTGATGGAGGGACAGGTCAATCAGACTTCTTGGGGACGAAGTTTCCCTTATCACCAGCCTCGGCGTTTCTCTTTGTGATGGAGATTGATCTGGGGCAAAACAAGGTCACATGGCAAGAAGAAGCCTCCATATCACAAGCAGGCATCGGCGAGATCATGGGTTACACCCTAGCCATCGATCCTAGCAACAAATACGTGTACTACACAGGTATGCACGATGATAACGTAAAGTTCCGCACCAACGCCCAGTTGAGTTTAAGCAGCAGCCTCTCGGCGTTTCGTTTCTTTGTCGCGAGATTTGACCTCGCGACACAAAAAACAACGAACTTGTATACTTATCCCTTCACAGCGGATCAAGAGTTACGAGACATCAAGGTCGATACGTCTGGGAACATCTGGATCACAGGACTCCACACAGACATAGGGAAGTTTGGGACCATCCCAGCACCTCATACAGGGGTTGGTGAGAACGCATTCTTGGTCATGCTGGACAAAAATGGCGTGCCCCAAAAAGGCTACTTCGCGACAGGAGACAAAAATGAGCGAGGTGACGCTATCGCCTTCTCAACGAATGGCGAAGTCCTCTGGATAGGCTCAACCAACTCTACAACAGGCTTCAGCGTGAACAATCAGTCCGTAAACGTGAGCAATACAAACAATATCTTCATCACCAAAATCGCCCCTTGAGCGGTCACCACACAAAAAACACGAACGAGGTATCGACAATGAGCACTCCCACAGAGACAAAGATCGGATGGATTGGAACGGGTGTTATGGGGCGTTGGATGTGCCAACATATCCTGGATCAGGGCTACCAAGTCACGGTACACAACCGCACAAAATCCAAAGCCCAACCGCTCCTTGAAAGTGGCGCGCAGTGGGCAGATTCGCCCAAGGAAGTCGCAGCCCAATCGGATATCACCTTCAGCATCGTGGGGTTTCCCAAAGATGTCCGGGAGGTCCTACTAGGGGAAGACGGTGCCCTTGCAGGCGCGTCCAAGGGCGATATCATCGTGGACATGACGACGACAGAACCTTCTCTCGCTGTAGAAGTCGCGCAAGCAGCCAACGCAAAGGGAGTGTTCAGCATTGACGCTCCCGTCTCAGGAGGCGATGTCGGCGCAAAAGAAGCCAGACTCTCGATCATGATCGGTGGCGCAGAAGAAGCTGTACAGACTGTGATGCCTTTGTTTGCGTTGATGGGAAAAGGCATCGTCCATCAAGGCCCTCCAGGGAGCGGACAGCACACGAAGATGTGCAACCAGATCACCATCGCTTCTACGATGGTAGGCGTCTGTGAAGCCCTCATCTACGGAAAAAAGGCAGGTCTCGATCTGGAGGTCATGTTGTCCTCGATCAGCAAAGGCGCGGCTGGCTGTTGGACCCTCGACAACCTCGCTCCGAGAGTCTTACAACGCAACTTTGATCCTGGCTTCTTTGTGGAGCACTTTATCAAAGACATGGGGATCGCCTTGCAAGAAGCCAGAGCCATGAATATCAGCCTTCCAGGGCTCGCGCTCGCACACCAACTGTATCTCGCCGTAGAAGCCCAAGGGCATGGTAGAAAAGGCACACACGCACTCAGCCTCGCGCTCGAAACCCTCTCCGGATTGGAGTAAGCGACATGAATCGTCTTTTGCGCAGAATGTCGATGATCTGCGTGTTGGTCTGGTGTGTCCCTCTGTGTGGGTGTATGACGTCTCTTGCTCCAATGCACGGAGGGAAAACTCTTAAAAAAGGGCAGATTCGTATCGCGACTGGGCCGGGGATGAATATCTCCCCCAACTTGATCGCAGGTACGTTCTCTGAAGCCGTCAAAGCCGCAGAAAAGCTCGCCAATGGTGACGAATCCTTCACAGAGGAAGATGGCCGCAGGTGGTTTCGACTTGGAGGATTGGCGACGTTGTTCAACATCACTCCGATGTACGAACTTGCCATTCAGCTCGGTATCACAGACTGGCTCACACTCGGCGGGAGATATGCTGGAGGCGCTTTGGAGTTGGGCGCAGTTGGACAGGTCTTTTCAGACGGAAAATGGGGGGTGACTCTTGGCGTTCAGGGCTCATTCCTATCGATCGCACCGAAAGTGGCGCCAGGATTCGACAAGGTCGTCAAGTGGTTGGACTTGAGTCGCATCGACATCTCCGTCCCGGTCCTTGCGGGCTATCAAATCTCAGGAGGGAGCACCTTTTACGCTGGCTTGATGTACAGGGCGATCTTATTGAGCGCCAACGGCGCGATCGAGGCGGCGTCCGGGATTCTCGCAAAGACAGACATCAACGCTCCGGTCCATATGTTTGGTGGCGTCATCGGCGCACGTTTGGGGTACAAGTTCATTTTTGTGTATGGAGAGTTGGGGATTCATCACGTGTGGTGGAACCCGACAGTCTTGGGAGAATCGCTCAACATGACCGCGATGGTGTTGTATCCAAGGATAGGCGTGACGTTTGTGGGGAATTTGTTCTAGAGCTCTTCGAGACGTCGATCCAACCAACCCCGAAATGCTTCTGCGATCTGCTTGGTCAGGGGTCCCACCTCACCATCTCCAATCACGATATCATCGACCTTCACGACAGGTAACACACCACGGCTGCTGCTCGTGATAAAGAGCTCGTGGACATTTGTCAGATCATCGATGTGTAAAGGCGTTTCGCGGATCGTGAGGAATTGTGATGAGACAGTCACAACAGCCCGCTGTGTCACACCCTGAAGGACTTGATCGACAGCAGTGTACAAAACGCCGTCTTTGAATCCAAACAAGTTACAATCCAGACCTTCGAGCAGATATCCCTCATCGTCGAGCAACAAACCAGTGTGAACCCCTAGAGGAAGTTCTTGTTGCAGCTCTGACTTTTGCTTTTGCCAAGCACCACTTTTGAGCGATGGAGCCTCCCGTTTCACACCGGGCAATGTGACACAAGCGACCCCTTCATCGTACATATGCTGTGACAATCCGAAAAAAGGCTCGATGGAGATGAGCACATTTTCACGTTGATCTTCATCGAGAGGTAACGCAACACGACAGCGCACGTCCCCCCAATTTGCACGCAAGATCAGCTCTCGCAGCGCCGTTCGCACCCGATCCATATCGACCCGCAGCTCCACTCCATAGCCACGAGCAGACTGTTCAAGTCGATGGATATGTTGAACAAAATTCAAGACCTTTGTGGTCTCGTAGGTATGAAACACAGTATACACTGAACGCTCGGGTTCGTGCTTGAGTGCGTCTTGCAGTGAAAACGCCCGGTAAGGAGCATCCTTCCATCCTTCAGGGGTCAGCATGCCACACAAACAGTGGACTTTGCGACGTTCAAGCGATTCTATCATGCACACCAGCCTTTCTATACAAATAGACAAACCTCATTGCTCAATCATTAGGATGAAGTCACCATCGATCAGGTGCCAACATTTCAAAACAGAAACATCCAAAACGACCAAAACATACCATATGCTCTACCACCCAGCGCAAAAAAAATGAATCAAGAGAGACCAAAGACGTCTTAAAAAGGTCCATCATAGTGAAGGATGGAAGCAAAGAAAAGTTGCCATTTCCTCATCATCCATCGATAATGTACGACTAGAGCTTTACAACATAGACATCATTGTACAAAACAAAGGTTGTCTACACGTAGCGCTCAACCAAGTAGGTTGAGTATCATAACAAAAAGGAAAAAGACCATGTTCCGATCATATGCACTTGCGCTTCTGCTTGCCACAGGCTTGCTCGCGAGCTTGATCACCGCCTGTGGTGATACGCCTGGAGGTCCAGGTTCTTGTACTGAGAGTGGAAAGACTTACGCAAATGGTGAGTCATTCACTGCGACAGATGGCTGCAACACATGCTCCTGTACTGACGGAAATATCTCCTGTACAGAAAAAGGATGTGTCAGCACTTGTGATTACGAGGGGAAAACATACGAGAACGGAAAAACATTCAAATCCTCGAACGGTTGTGGGGATTGTGAATGTAAAAGTGGGAAGGTGGAATGTGTAGACAACAAAGCTTGCACAGGTGTCTGTGAGTACAACAAGCAAGTCTACAAAGAAGGTGACACCTTCAAGAGTGAAGACGGTTGCAACACCTGCACCTGTACCAACGGCAGCGCAAGCTGCACCAAAAAATCCTGCACAGGAAAAACCTGCGAGTACAACGGAAAAACATACAACGAAGGTGACACGTACCCCTCCACAGACGGCTGCAATACGTGTACTTGTAGCGCCGGACAATCCACGTGCACAGAGAAAGTCTGCCCAAAGACCTGTTCACATGATGGAAAAACCTACAAAGATGGCGAGACCTTTAAATCTTCCGATGGTTGTCAGGAGTGCACTTGCAAAGACGAAAAAGTCACCTGTACAGGCTCCTGTCCCGCCAAAGACTGCACACATAACGGAAAAACCTACAAAGACGGTGAGACCTTCAAAGACGACTGTAACGACTGTGTGTGCAAAGACGGAAACGCAACATGTACGGACAGAGCATGTCCGAAAGCGTGTACTTACGAAGGAAAAACCTACAAAGACGGCGAGACCTTTCCCGCGACAGATGGCTGTAACACATGCACCTGCTCAGGCGGTCAGGTCGGATGTACCAAGATCGCATGTCCCCCCAAGACCTGTGAATACGACGGCAAAACCTACAAAGAAGGTGACACATATCCAGCCACAGATGGTTGCAACACCTGCACTTGTAGCGCCGGAAAGTCCATTTGTACGGAGAAAGCATGTCCGAAAACATGCACCTACGATGGTAAGACTTACAACGATGGCGATAACTTCCCCGCCAACGACGGCTGTAACAAGTGTTCATGCAGCGCAGGCCGAGTGATCTGTACCAAAATCGCCTGCACAGGCTGTGGCTCACCAGCAGTCCAGTGTACAAAATCCCAATTCTGCGGCTACCCAACAGGGAACTGCGGATCGGACAAAACACAAGGAAAATGTACGACCATAGGAAACATCTGTCCTTCCATCTACAAACCCGTTTGTGGATGTGATGGTAAAACCTACTCCAACTCTTGTGTCGCAACAAACAGAAGCGTCTCCATCAAAAGCACTGGTGAATGTTCCAAAATAACATGCACTTATGATGGCAAGACCTATAACGATGGCGACAGCTTCCCTGCGACAGACGGCTGCAATACATGCAAGTGTTCAGGTGGTCGGGTTGGTTGTACCAAGATCGCATGTCCCCCCCAAACTTGTACGTACAACGGAAAAACTTACAAAGAAGGCGACACGTATCCAGCGACAGACGGATGCAACACCTGCACCTGCAAGTCAGGTCAATCCTCATGTACCAAAATCGCCTGTACAGGTTGTGGTTCTCCCCCAGTCCAATGTACAAAATCCCAATTCTGTGCGTACCCCGCAGGAAACTGCGGATCAGACAAAACACAAGGAAAATGCACAACGACAGGGAATATCTGTCCTGCCATTTACAAGCCTGTTTGTGGATGTGATGGCAAGACTTACTCCAACTCATGTACAGCAATAAGCCGCGGTATGTCGATCAAAAGCACCGGAGCATGTCCAAAGACAACATGCACGTACAACGGAAAGACTTACAACGACGGTGATACCTTCCTCGCAACAGATGGGTGCAACAAGTGTACATGCAGCGGTGGACAAGTTTCTTGTACAAAGATTTTATGCCCACCAGTCAAAGGCTGCGGGACACCTGCAAAGACCTGCGCATCCAATGAATTTTGTCTCACACCAGCAGGCAGTTGCGGCGCAAATGCACAAGGCTCTTGCCAGACCAAACCCAGGCTCTGCAATCGCATTTACAAACCTGTTTGTGGTTGTGATGGAAAGACCTATGGCAACGAATGTAACGCTCGCTCCGCAGGCGTCTCAGTCAAAGCCAGCGGCCCCTGTTGATCAACCCACTCCACCCCCCCTACCAAACCTGACTCCCCAACTTCACTTCTCAAAACACTCTCCTACGCGGCGAATACATTGCCTCAAAAACAACAGCGTGGTAGTCATGTTTGTCTTGTAAGGCAAACTGTCCACTTTCACCCTCATTCGTTGGAGGCAATGCATGAAAGCAGTCATCGTCAAAGCACACGGCGATCCCAAACATATGGTTATCGAAGAAGTCCCGACTCCGACCCCTGGCCCAGGGCAAGTGCGTATCAAGTTGCACATGACAAGTGTGAATTTTGCTGACATCAAAGGCCGGCGCGCTCCATATAGACACTTTCAAGCCCCCTACACACCAGGATTTGATGGTGTTGGTGTGATCGACGCCCTCGGAGAGGGTGTCGACACATCCTGGCAGGGACAAAGAGTCGCAGCATACGTAAAGGGAGGTTCATACGCAGAGTACGCACTCAGCACACCTGCCCTTTGTTATCCAATCCCCGACGAAGTCAGCGATGAAGATGGCGCAGCCATCGGCATCTGGATCACATCTCATAACGCCCTACACTGGGCAGGACGTGTACAAAAAGGTGAAACCATCCTCATCCACGCCGCGTCAGGTGGTGTCGGGAGCTGTGCCCTCCAACTCGCACGCCTGCAATCACCGAAAAAACTCATCGCAACAGTCGGACACGAAGAGAAAAAAACGGCCTGCACACAAGCCGATCATGTCCTACTCCACCACGCGGACGACCTCACACAACAAATTGACACACTCACAGATGGCAAAGGTGTCGACGTTATCCTCGATACACTCGGCGGCGCAGTCTTCGACAAGAGCATCCAATGTATCGCCCCCTTCGGACGGTACGTGATCTTCGGACACAGTACAGGTACATCAGGAACATTTGTCACGGCTCCTCTCCATAGACACAACGTCTCCATCCTCGGTTACAGCAGCGGAGGTTACAGAAAGACCAACCCAGAAGCCCTCAAACCCTCTGCTGAACGTGTGCTCCAACTGCTCAAAGAGAAGCACGTCAAAACACTTCAGGGACCCACTTACCCCCTCGCGCAAGTCCAAGAAGCCCACCAACTCTTTGAAGACAGGCTCAATGTTGGGAAAGTATATTTGCGCATTTGAGTCCACACGTTCCAGTCAGGAGAGAAGTATGAGAACGATCACGCTGCTCGTTGGGCTGATGGGATGGATTGCTACATCACAAGTCCAAGCACACACTGTCCTTTACACAACCAAATTGCCCGCCAAACAAGAACTCAAAAAACTCATGGACACCTATTGGGAAGACTACCTCCAGGCACACCCACTCTACGCCTCCCAATTAGGATTTCACAAATACGACGACAAACTCGGACGTGTTGACGAAGAAAGTCTTCATAAAAGACACAAGCGACACCAACAACTCTACAAACGTCTGTTGCGCATCAAGACGACAGCGCTCGACACAAATGATCAGATCAACTACTACGTGTTCAAACGGCAACTGCACACACAACTCCAAGAGTTCGCGTTCAAAATGTATCTCATTCCGATCACCAACAGGAATGGATTTCACGTCGAGCTCGCGCGATTTGGTCAACGCACGAGATGTAAGTCGATGCGCTGTTTCCAACACTACCTGGCCAGGCTCCAGCAGGCAGGACGTTATATCGACGAACACATCGCGCTCATGAAGAAGGGAGTGAGGCTCAATTACTCCATCCCAAAAGCTGTACTCTCAGGCTTCGAAGACGGCATCGCGAAGCTCATCTCAAAGCAAGTAAACAAGAGCGTCTTCTTCACGCCCTTTTTGACGTGGCCCAACAACCTGAGCCAGACACAAAAACAGCAACTCAAACAACACGCTGTCAAACTGATCCAAAATGTCGTCCACCCTGCTCTTCAACGCTTTTACACATTCATGAAGCAAACGTACATCCCCCACGCACGAAAGACCATCGGAGCGTCGACACTGCCGAATGGAAAAGCCTTCTACGCCTACAGGATTCGAAGGTTTACGACATTGCCCTTGACGCCAAAAGCTGTCCACAACACAGGAAAGCGAGAAGTAGCACGTATTCTCAAGGAGATGCACGCGATCATTCGCAAGGTCAAGTTCAAAGGAACATTTAAAGAATTTCTTCGGTTTTTGCGGACATCACCGAGGTTCTACGCCAAGACACCACAAGCCCTGCTCAAAGAGACAAGCTACGTACTCAAGCGCATGGATGGTCAACTCCCCAAGTTATTCAAACGACTCCCACGTATCCCATACGGAATCAAGCAAATCCCAGCGTACATTGCCCCCAAGATGACAACAGCCTACTACTCACCTCCTCCTGGAGATGGGAGCCGGGGAGGATTCTACTACGTAAACACATACAACTTGAAGAGTCGACCAATCTATGAGATCCAAGCCTTATCCTTTCACGAAGCGGTCCCCGGTCATCACCTCCAATTGTCCATACAACTCGAACAAAAGAACCAACACCCGCTTCGTACTTACTTCTATTTTAACGCTTTCATCGAAGGCTGGGCACTCTACGCCGAGAGATTGGGCAAAGAAGTCGGTTTTTATAAAGATCCCTACAGTGACTTTGGACGCCTGACATACGAGATGTGGCGGGCCTGTCGACTTGTTGTTGACACTGGTATCCACGCTTTTGGCTGGTCACGTCAAAAAGCAATCGACTACATGGCCCAACACACAGCGCTCTCCATGCACAACATCACGATGGAAGTCGATCGATATATCGCATGGCCCGGTCAAGCCGTCTCCTACAAGATGGGTGAGCTTGCCATACGCGCCCTTCGCAAAGAAGCCGAAGACACACTCAAAGAACGTTTTGACATCAGGACATTCCACGATGAAGTCTTGAAGCGAGGCTCTCTCCCCCTCCGCCTTCTGCAAACATTTGTGAGAAAGTACATCCGACAGACAAAGACCAAGTAGCCCCCAAAGCCCATTTTGCATGGGGTGTATTTGACCCTCTCCACGCCAAATCCAAGTCTCCGCTTACCCACCTGGGTCTGCAAAACCACTCATCATAAAGCACCAACAAATCACCTAATCATTTCATTTTCATAAATAAATCCTTTCGCACTCATACGGCACATCATTTGCTTGGGTCGTTGGATGCAAAAAAGCATGCACGCACTTCAATGAGGAGAGAAAGGGATGAAAGACATACGAAAGAGATGTATGACAGAGCTGTCAAAGCTAACCACGCAGACCACGATGGAGACATGGCATCCAGAAGAGCTCAACCACATCGCCCGTAAGCTCCTCTTCATGAATGATTTCATCCGTTACAATGTATTCCCTCCAGGCATCGAGCGCCGATTCGCACAGCTCGAAGAAAAAGCTTCAACGCACGAACGAGCATCATTTTACAAAGGTCTGTTGCTCGTCTCGATGCTTGAGTTAACCAAGATACTCAATCAAAGCATCGTCACCTCAGAGATTATGACGCTGTACGAGGGCTGGCTTGATCGCGTCTTGCACGAGTGCGGCAGCGACGAGGAAGAGAGCTACACAAAGAGCAACGACAAGATGCTCAAAGACCTCGCAATCTGCACAGGGAACATGTATCCAGCAGGCGCACAAATCGTCGAGATCACAGGCATCGGAAAGCGCACATTCCTACAAGGGAGTCGCCTCTCCCAGGCCAAGGGGCTGCTGTACCTGACACGCACACTCAAGCTCCAAACCGACTCCTTTTACCAGATCCACACGGATGACCGATACCTCCATGAGTTTAGCGCCGAAGGGTTTTACAGGTGCTACCTGCGCATCGCCGACATGTTATTGCTCCATCCCGAGATCCAAGGAGTGTGGGGGGCGAGTTGGTTTTTTGACCCACAGATACAACACATCAGTCCACACCTGGGGTATTTGTACTTACGACCATTCGAGAACGGTGCACACTTCTTCTACCAAGGAACCACAGCATCCGACATCACAAATGCCACCTCAACATCGCGTTCTCGTCGAAAAAAAATGGAAGCAGGCGAATACACCCCCACAGGGTATGCAATGATCTGGCATCGACGAGAACTCCTCCAGTGGGCAGAAGACCAAAGGCGCAAAAACACAGCGGTGTCACAAGCAGTTTAGAGCAAATAAATCAAAAAGCGCACCCTTTCAACTCTCTCCAACACAGGTTCCTCGGAGGCCGGTTATGATGTCCCTATCCAAACTCAAGCGAATGTCCCTGGACTTTGTCCATCAACAAGGATGGTTACACAAACTACCTTCTCTCAATGGCCACTCACTTCGAATCCTTTGCTATCATGGCTTCTCTATGATCGATGAACACGAGTGGGAACCCTTCACCTTCATGTCAGAAGATGTCTTCAGAGGGAGATTGCAGCTCCTCAAAGATGGGGGTTTCAACGTACTCCCACTGTCAGAAGCCCTCGAACGTCTGGCCAACCAAACGCTGCCCCCACTCGCGACAGTCATCACCATGGACGATGGGTGGTACTCCTCCATGTCAATCGGGCATAAAGTCTTGAAAGAGTATGGATTTCCCTACACTCTTTACGTGAGCAGCTACTACTGCGAACACCAAGAGCCTGTGTTTAACATGGCGTTACAGTACCTGCTTTGGAAAAGAACGGTACAACACATCGACTTAGGAAAACTCTCCATCCCGCGCACAGGGTTGATTCACCTTCAGGATCGCTTTAACCGTGAGGCTCTCCAGAGTGACTTGCTGCGCCTAGCAGGCTCATGGAGTCCGGAAGAATGCACAGCATTTCTTCACGAACTTTCCGACGCATTAAGGATTCCAAGAGAAGATTGGTTTGATAACAGAATGTTCTCATACATGAATCGCGATGAGCTTGAAACGCTCGCCAAAGAAGGCGTCGATCTGCAGCTTCACACACACCGTCACTGTTTTCCCGATGACAAGGAAAAGATCAAACGCGAAGTGGAGGACAATCGCGCATTCTTGGAGCCCATCGTGGGAAAATCACTCACACATCTCTGCTATCCGTCAGGAGTGTACCGCGAAGACAAACTCTCCATCCTACGAGAGCTTGGTATCGAGAGTGGGACGACCTGTACATCGGACTGGAACCAACACACAACGGACCCACTGTTGCTGAACAGGTTTGTGGATGCACACCATTACAGCGACGGTCTGCTCTCAGCATACCTGTATGATTTATTAGGGACAGCGCGAAATGCCCGACAAATACTCAATCGCCTCCGTCCACAAACATCATCTTAACGCTGAACCCAAATCCCCACTGGTACGTAACACTCACCATCAACATACAAAGATGGAGATGATGACGATATGCCTTGGACCATTATCAAACGCCGACTGGGTATCGCCGGGGGAAGAAAACAACGACACGCGAGACAAAAACAGTGGGATACACGCTATGGCGAATCGCAGTGGGCCATTGGTTACCTGATCGATGGCGATTTCATGCTTCAAGAAGACGCGATTCAGCACGTCTACAACGCGAGCTACGCCGCTCACTTTGAAAACCACCCCTCTGATCTCGACGAACTGATCAAACTCGCACGCATGCTGCGCAACCCCCACGCGAGAGCAACAACAGGTGTCGACCTTCAGGTCCCTGCGATTATGGATTATTTGAAAAAGCAGGGGCTTATACTTCGTGGGAGGGAAGTTGTCGACATTGGTTCATGGAAAGGACAAGCCTCCCACCCTATCAGCACAAGACTCAACCCCAACCAGATCAAATGTGTGCTCAACCCATCCCTAACACTCGAAGCCTTTTGGCAAAAAAAGAAGTGCCTCGCGATATGGAAAGATGAAGAGGAGAGTATATGATAAGAGTGTAGGCACCGTACAAAGCGCTCTTCTTTGCAAGCGCAATTGTCTGTGGTATCCTGTTTCCCATTCGAAGCAATGATAAGTGTTCGCTCGTGTTGGTGAGGTTGTGGAGACCTCCAGATTTTCACTTTTGGGAAACAAATGCAACTCAAAAAACGTTACATCGCGCTGATCATCATTCTCCTTCTTATCGCTCTCCTCGCAGGATCTTGTATCTTCTTGAGTCATCCCAAACCAGACGGCGTCCCCGGTCCAAAAGCAGACGCCTTGGCCAAACGTATTCAACAACAAATGAATCTCAAAGCGTGGCGTGATACAGGCGCCATCCAGTGGATCTTTTCGGGCAGAAACAGACACATTTGGGACAAAAAGCGAAACTTCAGCATCGTACGATGGGGAAGTGGTCACAGCGAAGTGAAAGCCGTCTTCTCTATCCCCTCCTACAAAAAAGGCGTCGTTTACCAGGGTAACAAGAAAGTGAACGACCCCGAAAAACGGCAAAAACTCCTCAAAAAAGCCTATGCCGCGTGGATCAACGACAGCTTTTGGTTGAACCCTATCGCAAAATTCTTCGACAAAGGAACAACACGTCGACTCGTCACAAACAAAGACGGCTCCAACAGCCTACTCGTCGAATACAAAAGCGGTGGGCTGACACCTGGTGACGCGTACCTTTACGAACAAGGAGCTAATGGACTCCCCAAACGCTGGCGCATGTGGGTCTCCAACATCCCGATCAGAGGACTCGCTGCGACGTTCAGTGGCTGGGAGACCTTGTCCACCGGCGTCAAAATCAGTACGAGCCACGATATCGGCTTTTTTGTCCTAAAGTTGAGCGACGTGAAAGCCGCAAAAGACATCAGAAACTTGTTGGGAAAAGACCCCTTCACCGAGCTCGTCGCGAAGAAAAATGCTGCGCAACCGACCTCAAAACGCACCCCTTCCCCCAAACCAACAACCCCCAAACCAACAACCCCCAAACCAACGACCCCCCGATAAACGTGGAGCGCGCATGAGAATCTGGACGCTAGCCCTGGCTTTTTCCCTTTGTGTCCTTTGGGACTGCTCCTCACCCAAACAAGCAGGCGAAGCGTGCGAGAAAGACACACAGTGCGCTTCCCCCCTGATTTGCCAAAATCAGCAGTGTACACAACCAAAAAACAAAGAGCCTTCACAGGAACCAACAGCGAAGGAAAGCGTTCAGGACGCAGCCCCTCAAGAGCAAACAGGGACGTGCCCAGCGGCCTGTCTTGTGGATGGTGATTGTGAGGTCTGTGGCGATTACTACTGTGCTGGAGGTGCATGTATTCCCCGCCCAAAAGCCTGCCCCGAAAGTTGCTCATCAGATCAAGATTGCCCTGCCAACGCTTGTGGCGCGCGTACAGCTTGTATCGGAAAGCGCTGTAAAGTGGCCTGCCCCTCATCGTGCACAAAGGATGAAGAGTGTCAGGTCTCCGGTTGCGGTGAGAAAGTCAGATGTGACAACGGCACCTGCTCTCCACCTCCACAAGGAGAGACCTGCCCAACCTCCTGTGTCAAACACGAAGATTGCCCTGCGACAAAGTGCGGCGCAAAGAACCAGTGCATCGGAAACGTCTGTAAAGAGCCGCTCGTTGGTTGCCCCGAGGTGTGTTTTACGGACGATGATTGTGAGGTGCCTGCGTGCGCAAACAAAGTCATCTGCTCAGCCGGTGCCTGTCGAGCACAAGATGCGCTGACCTGCCCCCAAAGCTGCCAAAGTGATCTCGACTGTATGACCATCCCCGATTGTTGCCCACGGACGATGTGTGTCGGCAATGTTTGCAAGGACACAGGGTGTCCTTGCACTTGCAATACAGATGTAGATTGCCAAATTCAGGGGTGCAAACAAAAAAAATGCACACAAGGTGTGTGTCGCTAAGGCCTGAATGCTTCTCCAACACGAGATCACCGACAAATGAAAGAGACAACCTTCCCACGAGTCGCAGCCCTTACACTCGAACAAATGGTGCAACGCTCACATAAAAAAGAGTTGCGAAATGCCTTTTTGCTGCTCTTGCTCACAGCAGGTATCGTACATCACTGGTACCAACGCTTCTTTCCACAATACCCGTGGTACGGACTGATCGGATTTGCCATTGCGCTTCTATGGTTGTGGCTACAATCCGATCTTCCACAGGGCGTCCCCGTCGATAACGCTCCAAAAGACCAGCTCGGAGAGTACACACCTGAGCAGATCAAGCAACTCGTCGCAGAAGTCTGCAGAAGTTACAAAGAACACGAAATTCCAAACATTTACATCATCGATACGATGGAGGGACAGGCAGCCGTCGTCAACGTCGATGGGCTCAACTTCATCAAACCCTGGAATGCAGTGTATCTGAGTCCATATATCCTCTATAACCTCGATCCAGACGAACTAAAATCTGTTTTGGCGCACGAGATGTGTCACTTCAGCAAACACTATACGATCTGGGACCGTTTCTTCTATATCAAAATCCCCATCTTTGCGTTTTGGATCATGGCATTGCTCAATTACCCTATCGACTGGTTCTACAACTGGGTCCAAGGAGAGACAAGAGGATTTTGGTATTACGTGTGGTGGGTTATCGCGCTCTCCTTTTTCTCTTTTGTCTGGAAAGTCGTGATGTTCTTAGTCAGCATCGTCGCGACCCTGATCGTCCGCGGAGACGAACAGGCTATCGAGTCCCTATGTGATTACGAAGCCTCCAAACGCTATGGTGTGTTGCCAACAGTGAACGCCTTGTTGAAAATCGGTTCGAGACAGGAGATCATCAACGCGGTGGTTGCCCAATTTAGCCCCCATGAGACAAAACCGGAGACCTCACAAACTGAGCTTGAAGCGTCTCTTCATCCTGCAAAAGAGAGCACAGAGGGAGCTTCGGAGAGCGACCAAGAGGTGAAGATCAAACATGTCGATCACACCAAAAAGGCAGAAGATGAGGAGGTCTCTCTCGAATTCAACAGGATGGCTGCGATGAGGATCGCTCTTACAGAGCTCGAAAACCTTCTCACACCCAAGTTCATATCCCTCGAAGAGGCACAAGACATCATCGAAGCAGCCGTCCAAAAAGGGCTCGAAGAGACGACGGCGCAGCGATACCAGCACAAAAAAAGAAAACTGTTGAGATGGCAGGCGTTTGACAACATCTTCGTCAACCAAAAGCTCGAAGCCGAAGAGTACACCAATTTCATCGACGCGCTCAAAAGCAACCCCTCCAAACCCCTCTTTTATCTCGCCGAAGAGATCGACGAGGAGGTCGCAGACGAAGACGTACACCCTCCTCTCAGCAAACGTATTCTCTTCCTCGAATACAACCGCGAACACGGCGCACTATCTCTTTAAACCCTCCGGCCCAGCTCAATACTGAAAGGGACTCGCAGCCCAACGTTTGCGGCTGTTGTAATAGGAACGTTGCGCACCGTAAAACACGGCGACACCAATCACCCCAACATTTCGGCTGCTTCCTGTCATACGCTTGGCGTAAGAGCGACGAATGCTGCTAAACCGAAACGCAGCGACGTGTGTGTAACTACGACGAAATCCCTTCAAGCACAATGTCGCGTGGGGGCGAATCAAATACCCTCGCTTCTCCGTCGTTGCGCGCTTTCCATCGATGACATCCAACCCATCGACGGAGATCACAGCCTCAATGGTGCGCCCTGTGTGATTGCGAACGCGGATCTGATAACGTCGATTGTGTCGTCCGATCACCAAAGTCCGCCCTCCCCATCTCATCCCAGAGAAAGCCCGCCCACGTGTGTCGACGAGTTGTACACTGACCCCACCATAGGAAACGTAAGGAACAGGACGACAACAAGTACGATAACGGCGAATTTGTCGAGCCATCGCACGGACACCACTCGCATCATTGTAATGGATACGGATCGTACGAGAGGGGCGATGGCTCGCTCTTGTAAACGAGACCTCATGGACAGGAGCGTACAACGACTCACCATAGGAAGTCCCCAAGCCACGCCTTGTACGACGACGACGGTGAGTTCTGCGCCGAGGCATCAGGTCGCTGTTTGTGCGCATTCTGCGATGGCTCCTGTACGGAAGAGACTTGGCCGAAGGCGCAGCTGATCGTGGCGCTCTCATTCCACCATAGCTCCTGGCGTAGCGCTTCTGTGGCGCACGGCTGCTTGTCTCAACATCCCCGTCATCCGTAGAAATACGCGACGTCCTGTGTGATTGAACAGACTTTGTCTGCACAGCACAACCTGAACCAACCATAGACACAAACAAAATACACGCGATAGACATGCTCGTTTGACGTTGTGATCTGCTCTTCATCGACTTCTCCTGTTGGTCTTCTATTTGTCATGTGGGGCTTACGTGATTCGATCATTTGCAGGTAAAACGTATTGAGGAGGAAGAGCTTACACTTTGCGTAAAAAAAGTGAAAACCTTTAGGGTTGGCAGGTTTTGCAGCTATTTTGGGCGTGGAGACAATCTCGGTTGGCCTTCTTACAGATCATCTGAAAAGTGATCTTCGACGGGAATCGCTTTGCGATCTTACAAATACGCATCGCAGAACGACAAATCCCCTTTGCAGCGAGACAAATCGTTTGACACCTTGTTCGCTTGCGTTGTTTCTTGGAGCCCCTTCGAGTGGACGTCGCACTCAACCCACCTCTGACACCGGAAAAACGACGCACTTGAGGAGACGATGGTCGCGGAGAGGATGGTGGTGCAGAGTCAACTTGTGGAGTACTCTTTCTGCTGGTTCGACTCTCTACCGTGTTGGCATTCTCGTTGGTTCTTTTCCTTCTCACAGCGTCATTGTTTGCGTTGGAAAAATATCGCCGCTTGGTTTGCTCGATAAAGCGGTGAAGGCGAGCGACTTCTTGCTGCGCGCTGTTCGGGCTGTTGATGGAGTTCATCGTCCGAAATGTCGGTTGCATAGTCTTTTTCTGGGAGCTGCAACCCATCCCAACATAGCCCAGAAGAAAGAGCACACCGATCACGCGAAAGAAACGAAGACGATTCATGGTGCCCTCCTATGGACGCGGGGTCTTTTGTGGGGCACGCCCGTTTGGATCTTCTTTTTCTTCTTCTCGACGGCGATCACTTTTTTGTTGATCTCAATGGAGCGCTGGTATGCATTGAGAGCTTCTTGTGGTTGCCCTATCTCCTCAAGAATGCGCCCACGAACGTGGTACAAGTGAGCTGTATAAAAGGAAATATCTGCGGGCGTAAGAGACGCGATCACAGTATCAATTGTCGTGAGCGCCTGCCGGACCTGCTTGCCCTCCATTTGCATCATCGCCTTGCGCGCCCAAGCATCCCATATCGCCTCTTTTCCTGCTCGAAATGACTTTGGAAAAGAAATCTTGATGATCTTGTCCATCTCTTCAATCGCTCGCTCGCGATGACCGAGCTTGAGTGAAATAGCGGCTCTGCGGTGATGACTACGAATCATCGATAATTTCGAGAGCGTAGCCTCCTCACTGTCTTTGGGTGTCCTGCTCTTCCCCGAACATCCGAACAGCAAGACACACATCAAAGCAACCCACCAAAAGGGAGATGTTTTACATTTTTGCACGCTTAGAACCTCTGGCCTTGAGTACGTTTCGTAGTGTAGTGATGAACCCACCGCCCTCGCCTTTCACGAAGCATCGAGTCCACAACCTTGCCAACTCTCTCCGCTGAAGACCGCGTGGCATGGAAAGGATTTTGTGTTCCTCTCCAAGGACTTTGGTACGTCGACTTCAACGAAAGTGTTTCAGAGCGCTGCTGTGACACGCGGTACTGCGTGACCCCCACCAAAACCAGCACACACGCCATCGCTCCGGCCAGCACCCACGGGGCTTTAGGACGGAACCACGACAACATGTGTTCGAGCAGTGTCTGACGCGGTTGTTGCGCAGTATGCTCCGAAAACGCATCCAACACAGCATCCTCAATCGAGGAGAAAGAAGCAGGATCAAGTGTGGGAGGAGCTTGCGTGTGCCGTAAAAGTTGCAGTGACGTCCACAGCTCCTCCTCTTCGAGAGCGTCCGCCGAGTATTCATCATCGTCAAGCCCAAGCGCAGCAAGTTCCTGACGAATAAGTGCAATATCTTGTGCTTGGGAGTACGGTGTAGAGGAATCCCCAAGCCAACGATCGACCTGCGCGCCAAGCGCAGAAGATCGTTGAACTTCCTCCTCCACGTTTTCGTGGTGTGGGGATTTATGTTGTGTCATGTCGATGACTCCTTCGATTCCCATTGTTTTCGAAAAGCCCGAAGTGCCCTATGAAAGAGCACATCAAACGTTGCGACTTGTACTTGCAATCGACGCGCACATTCGGCGCGTGGAAGCTCCTGAAAAAGACGCAGCTCCAAGGCAAGCTTGTATCGTGGATTGAGATCATCCAGACACAACGCGACTTGCTCTTTCAAACGTTGCTTTTCTTCTTCTTCTTCCATGATTTGCTGTGCAGAATGTACGGGTGCCAGCCCGTCAATCTCTTGTCGGTATGCACCTTTTCCACGATGTTCTCGGCTTGTTCGTCGATGAACATCAAGCGCACGGTTGCGCGCGATCCGCGCCAACCAAGGGAAAATCCCTTTCGACTCATCCCACTGAAAAGATTGGATTTGTTTGATGCAAGTGATAAATGTCTCTTTGAGAACATCTTCAGCGGCCGCTTGATCGACCAGCGTGGGAAAAATCACCTGTCGATACAACCGCTCGGCATGCATCTTGTATAATCCAGCGATACCAGCCTGTTGACCTGATTGAGCCTGTCGCACATATCGCCATTCACGCTGTAACGGGTCCAGACCAGCCTCCATTCTCTTGTGCGTCTGTCACCTGTCGGTCACATCTACTTATCCAACGTCTTTCGTCGCTACACCTTACACTCCAAAAGAAAAAAATTCAAAATACTCGAAAAAGAGCCATATATCAGAACATTGGCAAGTTCCATCGTTTGTGATATGCATCTCCCACCGGCACCTACGCAGCCCTCTCCATACAATACGTATCACTGTCACCATCAACAAAGCAACAAAAGGCGGCTATGTCACAACATCCCTTTACCATTCCTGATCTTTACGACCTGCTTCACTGTGGTACCCCCGGTGACACTGCATTCTACCGCTCACAGTGTGACGGAAAACAAACCATCCTGGAGCTGGCATGTGGTACAGGTCGTCATCTCGTCTCGCTGAGCGACGTCACAGACCAAGTATATGGTCTTGAACTATCTGATGAAATGCTGGCACGCGCCCAACAAATCCTGGCTCAACAACCTCACACTGTCCAAGAAAAGATAACACTTCTTCAGGGTGACATGCGTTCATTTGCTATAGAAGCTCCTTGCGACGCAATCTTGATCCCATACAATAGTCTGTATTGTCTGCTCACAGAGGAAGAAGTGTTGCAATGTTTTCACCACGCAAACAAACAACTCCGGGATGGAGGCGAGTTACTTTTTGATGTGTATGCGGTGGACCCGGCCTGGGAGTCTTTTGAGCAAACGGAGCCCGAGTTGGTCGCGGTGATCGAGGAAAATGGTTACCAAATCGAGATATACGAAGACCGCCATTGGCTCCCTACAGAACAGCGACTTGACGCGACGTACCGACACATCATTCACGATGGACAACACTCTTGGAGCAGTGAGTATACCATCCCACAGCGTTACTTATTTCGCGAACAGATCGAGCAAATGCTAGACGCAACAGGATTCCAAGTGCGATCATGTTGGGGAGATTTCGACGACCCAACGTGGGATCAGGAGAGTCCACACATGATCATCAACGCCAACAAGCTCAGGAGGAGACCTTGAAAGAAGCCGTGGATCGAACCATCGAACGTTGCTTGCTTCCCCTCGACATCCTTCGCTGGTGGACGTTTAAGCTCTCGGGACGATGGATACATCCATTTTTAAGAAGGCGAGAATTACGCGTCGCAGTCGGTGGTTCATTCATGCTGTTGGTGCTGTTGGGGTTGGTCTTGACGGTGCCCTTTTGGATGTTAGCGATAGGTCCGATCTTGTGGGGTGTACCTCATGTGCTCTCAGACGTGCGCTATCTCGTCGTCCGTCCAGGACACCATAAGGACCTATTGCTGCTCGTGGCGGGTGGCGTCCCTTTGCTGCTGGTAGCCACAGGAACGATCGGTGTTTTAGGTGGACTCACGGCAGCAGCAGGTGTCCTGATCGTCGGAGAAGGCTCATCTTTTCGTCGGTATACAGGCTTACTCTGTGTCGGAGTCCTGGCCTATTTTGCTTGGCACCTTGGATACACGGCGAGCATCATCTTCGCTCATGCTCACAACTTCATCGCGGTCGCGCTCTGGTGGTCGTGGAGAAAGCGAACCCCCATCCATCTCTGGCCGTTGCTCCTCTTTTTGTTGATCTCGGCAGGTTTGGCGCTTGGTTGGTTTGATGTGCTCTTACAAGCGTCAACAGCGTTTGTTTGGATTCCCAGCAGCCTTCCGGCACAAGATCATCTCGCCGTCCTCGCGCCTGGACTTCCAACACACATAGGGCTCAGATTGGTGCTGCTCTTTGCGTTCGCACAAGGTGTTCATTATCTGATGTGGGTGAGATTGATTCCAGAAGATGATCGTCCTCGTCCAACACCACGAACGTACGCAGCCAGTTATCGAGCGTTACGCGACGAGATGGGGACGTGGATTATGCTGCTTGTCACTTGCCTCGCCCTCTTTTTTGGCGCTTGGGCGCTCTTTGACCTAGCCGCGGCGAGGCTGAACTACCTGAGGATGGCGATCTTCCACGGTCACCTTGAATTGGCGGCGGCCGCGCTGCTCTGGCTAAAAGGTCGCGATGGTTTCCTCACACCTCCCTCCTGATCGAACAATCCAACACTTTTGACACGTGGAGCTGCACGACATGCTCGAATTGAGTCCGTACTATATACACTTATGGATACAAGCCTTTGCGTTTACACAAGCCATTGAGATCCCCGTGTACACCCTCTTCCTTCGGATGCGTACAAAGCTGTCATGGTGGGAGTGTGTGCTCTTTGCCTTTGGCGCAAGTGCGCTGACGCATCCACTTGTGTGGTTTGCGATCCCCTGGAAACACTACCCTTTTGAGTTCATGTACATCGCCGCAGAATTGTTCGCGTTTGGAACAGAGGCGATCTATCTCAAGCTGTTGGGGATATCGTGGAAAAGAGCGCTCATGTGGTCTTTTTTGGCGAATCTTGCGAGCGCAGGGTTAGGTGAGGCGAGTCGATACTTTTTGGGGTGGCCTTGAGGGGTCTACTTCACACAGCGACCTGGACCAAAGTACTGGTTGCCGTTGTAGCACGACCCATTTCGACTGGTCATGTTGGGCGGGCATGAACACTTGTAGCCAGTGGTACATTCGGCATTCGAACGGCACGGAATAGCGCAGGTGTTGTTGTGCAGTTGGCAGATCGAGTCAGAATACGACTGTGTTCCAAGTGGTATGGGACCGTGTCCACATGTCGTTCCGTACGTGCTGGTCTTTGTACAAGACTGCCCAATTGTCAACAACGCCCGACAGGTTTGGTATCGCGCGTACCCTTCTGAGGTCGAACCTCCAATACGATATCCAGGCCAACAGTATCCGCCACGAGCGGGATATGTACGACTTGAACATGTGGAGTTTGAAGGAGAACAACAAGTGTATCCAGTGCTACACCCGCTGGTTGCTTGGCAAGGCTTAAGGCACACACTCACCTGGACGTTGTTGGAAGTCGGTCCGATATACGTCTTGATACACTTGAGTCCCGTGCTACAATCCGTGTCAGTTGTACATGGGTAACACTCCGCTCGCGAAGCCTTGGGAACGCAGATCTGAGCATTTTTGTCACATGTCTCCGTCGACTTGCAGTTTGCATCTGTCAAACATCCAACACATCGGTTATTCGTCGTATCACAGACCATTCCAGTGCTACAATCGCTGTTGCTCAGGCAACCATTTGTACACTTGTTGGATTTGTTGCAGATGAAACCTCTTCGACAGTCGGTGTGTTGTTTACACTCCGAGCATGTGTAGGTCGTCGCGTCACAAGTTGAGCTGACAGCTCCTGGACTCGCCTTGCAATCCGTGGCCAAACGACACTCTGTGCAGGTGTACTTTGTGGGATGACACCGTGGTGTTCTCGAGTTACATCCTTGATCATATGTGCTCGTAGCGCTGAGGGGAACGGGCAAACACGCCTTACATGTACGTGTTGTCCCATCACAGTATCGAGCCTGCCCTGACGTCTCGCGGTAGCAACCGGAGTCATACCGATTCGGTTGTGTGCAGCGATAATCACATGTATTTGTGCTCTTATTACAAACACTTGAGCCTGAGCAATCTGTATCACTGACGCACTCCACACATTTTTTCAAGGTCGTATCACAGGTGGGTTTGGTCGCAGGGCAATCTCGCTTGTCAGCACAACCTTCCGTGCAACTCCCGTTCGTACAAAGATAACCAAGCTGACAGTCACGCGAAGCCTGACACCCAACACAGACGTTTTTCACACAAGCAGCAGCGACCACGGAGTTGGGATCTTTCTTGCAGTCAGACGCACCCAAACAGGCAACACAACTTTTACTCGTGGTGTTGCACACAGGCAATGAAGGATCTTTGCAATCGGCGTTGGTTGTACAAGAAGGTTTGAGCTTACAGGTGTATGTCGAAGCATCACAAACCTCAGTCGCCTTACAATGTGAATCTTTGCTACACACAACGCACTTTTTGCTCACCAGCTCACAGTACTTGTTGGTGGCTTCAGGTGCACAGTCTTGATCAGAGCGACAACCAGTGTAGGCACACGCCCCACCAACACAGGAGTTGAGGCGAGGACAGTCGGAGTTTGAACGACAGGAGACACAAGCATTGGCGAGACAATATGGCGTCTTGGGAGTCCCCTTGCAATCGGTATCAGCGACACAAGCGCCAGGTCTCAAGACACAAGCCCACGTCGTTGTGTTACAGACTTGGTAAGAAGCACAGTGCTTGTCGACGAGGCAAGCACGACATGCACCTGAGCTAAAATCACAGTACGGCGTGGCTTTGTTGCTTGCGCAGTCGGTATCCGACTTACAACCAGCCTTGGGAGCACAAACCCCCTTCACACATAAAGGTTTGTTTGCATCAGTACAGTCACTGTCCGCAGCACATTCGGGTTTACACACCCCATTGGTACACACACCTTTTCCAGCGGCAGCACAGTCGGCGTTAGAAGAACACTCAGGTGCACAAACACCATTTTTACAAAGTGGCGTGCTTGGGGTCGTACAATCCGTGTCAACAGTACACTCTGGCGCACACTTGTAGTCCTTGCATTTGGGAAGGGAAGGATCTTTGCAGTCAGTATCAGCGTTACACTCTCCAGGCACACAGATCCCGGCCAAACATACAGGCGTTGGTGCCTTACAATCGTTGTTATCCGTACATCCAGGCGTACTCTCAGCGACACACTTTCCAGCATCACACTTGGGCTTGGTTGGATCTTTACAGTCTGCGCTGGTGACGCACTCGACTGTATTCGCGACACACTTTCCAGCATCGCACTTAGGCTTGGCTGGATCTTTACAGTCTGTATCTGCGTTACACTCAACCTGTGTTTTGACACACGTACCGGACTGACAGACAGGAGCGTCAACAGGACAGTCAGCATCCGTTCTACAGACAGGACTCGCGGCGACACATGTCCCTGCGTCACACTTGGGCTTGGCTGAATCTTTACAATCCGCATCCGTGGTACATTCGGGTTGACTTGGTGTACACACACCGCTCAAACAAACAGGTTTGGAAGCATCGTTGCAATCGGAATCCACCTGACACTCAGGTGGAGGCTCAACACAGCGGCCATTGTCACACTTGCTCTTCTTTGCATCCCGGCAATGGACATCAAGTGAACATTCAGGTTTGCACACCCCCTGTACACACAAAGGCTTCGAAGCATCAGTACAATCAGAATCCACAGAACACGTTCCCGGAATGGTACGGTCGACGACGGAAGTGTTGTCGGTTTTTTTGGTGTCGGTCACACCTGCATCGCCAGTGGTTTTTCCATCGGTGGTTGTTGAACCATCGGTGGTTTTTGGTGGGGTAGAACAAGCGGCAGAGAGCAAAGACACTGCCGTGATGAAAAAGACAATAAAGACATAGCTCTTATTCAAGCGATCGGTGCGCATTCTTCTTCCCTCGCAAGGATGAAAAGAGGACAAAAAAACATAAAGAAAAACAAATTATTGCAGACTTTCCGCTCCAAAGTCAAATCCTTCCCACGTGTATGTCGTGGAGAGGCAAAATGGAATGGGACGGTCCTACAAGAGAAAAACACAGGGGAGGTGGGAAAAGTTGCGAAAAAGAGGAAAGAAGTCGGGGGGTTTAAGAATCACGCTCTTCGAGAAATGGGCGAAGCTTGTTTGCACGGGAGGAATGACGAAGTTTGCGGAGGGCTTTGGCTTCAATTTGCCTGATACGCTCACGAGAGAGCTTAAAGGCTTTCCCGATTTCTTCGAGCGTATGAGTGTTGTTTTCGCCAATTCCGAAGCGTCTCTCAAGCACCTCTTCCTCTGCAGGTGTCAGCGTCGAGAGGACGTCTCTGATGCACTCCACAAGCTCCTGACTGTCGAGGACATCAAGTGGAGAGATGGTATCAGTCGCCTCGATGAAGTCACCGAGATGGGCGCCATCATCTTTACCCGTTGGAGTCTCAAGTGAGAGTGGCTTTTGTGCCATTTTCAGGAGATCATCAACGCGTTGAGGGGGCATGTCCATCTTGTGAGCGAGCTGCTCAATCGTAGGCTCGACCCCGTGAGTTTGGACCCATGAACGTACAATTCGATTCAGCTTGTTGATCGATTCGACGACGTGGACAGGAATACGAATGGTTCGAGTTTGTTCAGCGATGGCACGGGTAATCGCTTGCCTGATCCACCATGTTGCGTACGTCGAGAACTTGTATCCACGGTGATAGTCGAAGCGCTCGACGGCTTTCATCAGACCGATGTTTCCCTCTTGCACGAGGTCGTGCAGAGGAAGCCCACGTTTGGCGTACTTTTTCGCAATGGACAGGACGAGACGCAAATTGGCCTCGATCAGTTCGTTGCGGGCTTTTGCGGCAAAACGCTCAGCGGAGCTGATTTCCTGGCATGAGGAGAGCAGTTCATCGTGGACAAAACCATCTTTGTGGCCATCTTGGACCAGTTTTTTGTATCGCTCACGCAAGTCATCGACGAGCAGGTCAAGTTGGGGTTTGGGGAAACGAATTTGCCAAACGTAGGTGGAGACCTTTTTCAAGACTTTGACGCGCTTTGCTGGATCCCAGACGCCTTTTCCTGTGCCATCGGGACCTTGCCAGAGACGACGATTACGTCGGTACAAGGATTGTATGCTCTTAAAGAGTTTCAGCACACGCTGAATTTGTTCATCGCGTGTCAACGTGACATCTTCGGCATCTTCGCTTGTCGCGCGACTGACATCTTCAAAACGAATGTTCCCCTCACGAAGAAGCGGCTCCAATGTGAGGATATTTTCGATCCCCATGGGCGTACGGATCAATGCATTGTGGATCCTTTGCTCCGCTTCTTCGATCCGCTGGGCAACTTCCTGTTCGCCTTCCCGGGTCAATACAGTCGTTGCATGTATTGATCTTGGATAGATGTCTCGATCGCTAGAAAAATTTGCCATCCCTTCTCCCTAATGATGATCGCTGCATGGTGGACAAAAGGCTATGATTTGGATTTCCATTGGTTCAATGCAACCAAAAGAGTCCGTGTCCGCTCCTTGGACGAGCCTTCTACGACACGTCATATTGTTGCTAGCTATGAAGATGTTTGTTAACTATACGGAAAGATTCATTCAATCGTTCACAATTTATCGTGGTTGTGTGGGAGGGTCTCAGTATGACCTGCATCACGTGACAGTTTCATACGCCAACCTCTGTCAATTCCCAATAAGCGTCGCGTGGAAATTGGCAGTGGAGACTGACAACTCCTGCACAAAGTTGAGAAAAAAAAAATCAACCAGCAGTGACCTACCGTGACTTTTCATGCCAACGACCTTTGTGCATTTCCCAAACACAATCCACTCCGCACAAAAATTGATGCGGTATCGGACAAAAAGATTCGCAGAAAGTGATCACTTTTTGATCTTAAACATCCACACAGAAGACGCGGTGAACGCTACGACCTTTTGAGGACCTTTGATCTTTTTGGCGGCCTCTTTATCACCTGCATCAAGTGCATAGTGTCGAGCCATCCGTGCTGAGAGCACAGACTTGCGGCCATACCCGCGGACCGTCACACCATAACCAATGCTGTTTTTGGGGACAAAAAACTTGTAACCCTTGAAACGCACACGCATCAAGTGTGTCCCGTCTGTCAACATCATCCAACAACCTTTGACACGACAAACGTCTTTGACGACACCAGAGACCTCAATAAACTTTCCTTTGTACGCGTCGGTGTTCTTCATTAATTCGGACAAAGTCACCTTTTGTGCATACTTCTTGTCCACTGTCCCGTACAGACCTGAGCAATCTTCCCGTGGGGACCAGGGTCGTGCGTACTTTTTCTTGACGACCTTTTTCACCTTACCTGAAGGACGACTTGTCGGAACCTTGCTCATAGGAGCATGATTGTGCCCCTCATGAGCCCCAACCACCGAAATCAACAACCCAACACATGCCATCACTGCAAAAAACATAAACTGTCTCATTCAGACCTATCTCCATTTTCATCGTTCCCACGTGTCAACATGAGAATTTATACAACAAAAGCAAATAAATATACGAGATTCCCAATTGCACAATGTGCAAAATGTTGGCGTAGTATACAGACAGCGCACCCCCAACTCAAGGCTCTCCACTCCCATCTATGGGACAACACGCTGTGACAAATTCTTTACAATCCACACAAAACCACTCAACCCACGCGTAATTTATGCTTCAGAAGCAAGGTGATACACAAAAAACAAGCTCCCATTCTCACCTTGCCTATGAACCCAGTTCACATTGGTACTTGACAAAATCAGTTTTCCATTGAAATTAGTAGGTGAGAAAAAATGAATACTGATTCATCTTTTCCTGCCAAGTGAGATGTGATCGGTAATTGTGGAGATATAGCGCCTTACCAAAAGAGGAATCGAATGCAAATTTACAAAGCCCCCCTCAATGAAATGAGATTTGTGTTGGAAGCCATGGGTTACGACGAAGTTCAAAAACTCGAAGGCTATGAAGACTTCGATATGGACGTCGCGATGTCCATCCTTGAAGAGCAGGGAAAATTTTGTGCAAACGAAATGCTCCCCCTCAACCAAACAGGTGATCAGGAAGGCATTCACTACGACCCACAAGAACAAACCATCACCATGCCCAAAGGGTTCATTGAACTTTACAACAAGTACAAAGAAGCCGGCATCTCAGGACTTGTTCACCCCCCCCAATATGGAGGTTCAGGTGCCCCCTCAATGCTCGGTGTCATGGTCGCAGAGATGCCAACCGCGACCAACAAAAGTTTCTCGATGTGCCCTGGCCTGACCAACGGCTTGATCGACGCCATGCTCCACCACGCAAATGACGAGTTGAAAGATGCCTATCTTCCCAAACTCGTCAGCGGAGAATGGGCAGGGACCATGTGTCTCACTGAACCTCACTGTGGGACAGACCTCGGCTTGTTGAAAACAAAAGCTGAGCCCCAAGACGATCACTATCTCATCACAGGAACAAAGATCTGGATCACATTTGGTGAACACGATCTGACCGACAATATCATCCACCTCGTCCTCGCAAGACTTCCCGACGCTCCCGAAGGAATCAAAGGGATCAGCCTCTTCCTCGTCCCCAAAGTCACCCTCGACGGTGAAAGAAACCCCATCTACTGTGGTGGCGTAGAGCACAAAATGGGAATCCACGCCTCCCCCACTTGCGTGATGAACCTTGAGAACGCAAAAGGTTGGTTGGTCGGTGAACCCCACAAAGGAATGCGTGCGATGTTCGTCATGATGAACCACGCGCGCCTCAATGTCGGTATCGAAGGCATCTCACTCGCAGAGATCTCCTACCAAACAGCCGTCCAATTTGCGAAAGACCGACGTCAAAGTCGCTCTCTTGATCCTGAAAAACGTGATCCAAACGCACCTGCAGACACCATTCTCGTCCACCCAGACGTACGCAGAATGCTCCTCAACGCACGTGCCGGTGTGGAAGGTATGCGTGCGCTCGCCTCATACGTCGGAAAACACCTCGATATCTCCAAAAAATCAACAGACGAAGAAGCACGTGCATACTCCTCCGACATCGTCGCTCTGCTCACACCGATCATCAAAAGTTTCTTCACCGAAAAAGGCTGTCGCTACATCGACGACGCGATGCAATCACTCGGTGGCTCTGGCTACACAACAGACTGGTGCATCGAACAATACTACCGTGATGCCCGTATCGCGATGATCTATGAAGGAACCAACCATATCCAGGCTCTCGACCTCGTCGGACGTAAACTCACCATCGAGAACGGACGCCTCTTTAGACGCTTCAACGAAGAGATCACCACGTTGATCAAAGAGTCCAAAGAAGACGAGCGCATGGCTGAGTTCATCAACCCACTGAAGAAAGCCTCCAAAGCCCTCGCAGAGGTCACCATGGGGCTCGCGATGAAAGGTATGCAAGACCCCGAAGAAATCGGCGCAGTCGCATCGGCTTACCTCAACCTGTTTGGTTTCACTGCGCTTGCATTTATTTACTGCAAGAAAGCCCAATACGCGCTGAAAAAAGATGACGCGCACTCCAAAACCAAACTCAAAACAGCTCGCTTCTACATGAACAACATGCTCCCCGAGATCTACGGATTGATCCCCCAAATCGAAGCCGGAAAAGCATCGATGATGGACTTCGACATGGATGAATTCTAAAAGAACTCCCCTCCCACTCCCTCCCTCCTACCGCCCCAACACCCCCTAAAACAGCTTATTCGACGAAAGGCTCGACGAATGCATCGACGAGTAGATGAACCCTCACAGCCAGAAGTCACACCTGAAGTCATCCAAGTGTTAAGGAGAGAGGATTTACTCAGCCCGTAAACCAAGAATCTTTCGAGCTTCTTGAGGTGAAGCGATCTCTCGACCGACCTCTCTTGCGAGTGTGGCCATCGCCTCGATCAACGCGCCGTTGGACGAAGCCCTCTCACCAGAGGGTAGATAAAATGTATCTTCCAAACCAGTGCGCAAATTCCCCCCCAACTCTGCCGCCTTTCGATGAAGCTCCCAAACCTCCTGACGCCCAATACCGATAACTTGCCATGTCGCCCCTTCAGGGATCTCATCGACAAGCAAAGGCAACCACGCAGGCTTGGCAGGCATCCCGCTCGCAACACCCATGACCAGAGAAAGATCAACGTGGTGCTTTAACATACCAACCTTTTTGAATAAACCAACAGACCGAACGATTCCAGTATCAAAGCACTCACATTCAGGGAGAATCTCATGTTTGTGCATGACCTCAATAAACTGTTCGATCTTGGAGACAGGGTTGTCAAACAGCATGGGTGGCCAAGCCCAAGTGCCATTGGAGCGTGCACGAAGGTAATTGAGGGAACCTGCATTGAGCGCGGCCATTTCAGGCTTCACTCTCTCCAAGCATGCAACAGGACCGCTGATATCATCACCAATCACGCCAGTGGTCATGTTGAGGATCACCCCAGGACATGCAGCACGAATGGCATCGCAAACAGCTTCGGCATCATCGGCATCCCAGGAGGGAAACCGCCCCATCCCTTCCTCCTGATTGCGAACATGGATGTGCATGATGGCAGCCCCAGCGTCGAAAGCCTCTTTCGCACTTTGGGCCATTTGCCCGGGTGTCACAGGGACAGGAAACTTATCGGGATCGGTAAGAACGCCCGTCAATGCGCAACTAATCACTGCTTTTTCAGCCATTTATGACCTCCGTGGGTTCGTCCTCAAGTTCAGCTTGGAGACGTGTGTTTCATCAATGTGCAGGAACCAAATATACCCATCTTTGTACCACAAGTCCTGCCCCAACACATTCTCAATTCCATTTTTTTGCTTTTTTCCGAATCATTTGTACCATGCGAATAAGTACACCGAATAAGAAAAAAGAGCACCACCTCTTTCGTGGATGTTTTCCAACCTTCAATGGTCAAAGGAAAAAGTCCCATAAAGCACACGCTCTCATTCACGGCCTCAGAGGATAAGAGCACAAATGAGAAAAAAACAATCTTTAAGGTTGACAGTTGCATGCCTTCCATGCAATGTGAAGCCTTGATCGAAATCACGTAACATCGACAAACGATGATGTCCATTTGCACGGGGCTAGTCCAGTGCGAACAGCAGAACGCAAATGTGAAAAAACAGGAGTGAACATGAAGAAACGAACGGCATTTCGATTTGGTACAGCTGGATTCCTTTTCCTGCTCGCTGCCGTTTTCTGGGGATTAGGCTGTGCTCCCAAGTGCACCAACCTGAAAACTTGCACCGCAGATGGAAGTAAAGCATACACACACAGCTGCCCAAATGGCTCTTGCGCATTCCCTTGCAACGGCGGAAACGCAGAACTCGATTGTAAAGGCGGAAAATGTGTCGCTGAGGCAAACTCATCTGAGACAGTCAAGCTCAAATGCTCTGGTGGTGGTTGTAAATTCCTCGCAAACGGCTCTGGGACTCGAGTCCTCGACTGTCCAGGAAACAACTGTGAGATGATCTGTACAGGCAGCGCAAAATGCCAACTGACAGGTTGTACCAGCGGATGCAAGCTCGCGTGCAATGGCACAGGCGCCTGTAGCCAGACTTGCAAGGACGCCTCCTGCACAACAACAAAACCCCAGTAATCTACTTTCCTCCACCAGCTTCCGGCCAAACCCCATCAATCCCCGACACCATCTACACTTGCCCGATACAAGATAGATGTATCCATCCAACACAAAAGGAGCCGGCATGGCTGCCAAGAAAAAGAAAAACAAGAAAAAAAAGTCCCTGGCACCCTCCAAAGCGCCAAAAGTCATGACACCCAAATTCAAGCCCATCCAAATCAAAGCGGTCGCTCCACCACGGTACGAGTGCTATAAGAAATGGGATGAAGCCCTCAAAGAGAATCACTTTGACGCAGCGTTAGAAGTCCTCGAGGAGATCGACCAACAAGGCTTTGAAGAAGATAGCCTCGTCGGTGCACTCAAAGAATGTATCGATATGGTCCAAGCCGACGAATGGCTTGAGGCTCTCCACTGGCTTGAGCTGCACAAGGAAAATAGTGACTCTTATCTTCAAGAGAGCTTCGCGATGTACTTGGGTGAGCACTTCGAAACAGAAGGTTTGCTGACGTACGCGATCAACGCATTCATGATGGCCGAGACTGGGCAAAAGAAGGTCTCCGCGCTCTTCGATGAGATAGAAGGCACAGCTGACGAGCTGCGCACAGAGTTCCTCCAAGAAGCACACGATCTGTACCAAGCGCAGGCAAAACGCACCCCCAATGACGCTGAAACATGGCTCGCTCTCGGCACATTCCAAGTCCACATGTTGTCCGAGCAGGCATTCGAGAGCTTCCAACGTGCGGTTGAATGTGACCCAACCCTCGTGCAAGCTGACGAAGCTGCATTGATGTTCTTCTTCCTCCTCGAAGACGGTGAACAACACGCGCTGAGATGGCTTGAGGAGCGCTGTGAGCAAAACCCAGACGAAGCCACACTGTGGCGTTACCTCGGAAAAATCTACCTGCACACCGACCAACAAGACAAAGCCCACGAGGCCTTCGATAAAGCCCAAAAACTCGACAGCACAGACGTCATGGGATGGCTCCAGTGGCTCGACACAACAGAGCCTACAGAAGAGAACCTCTTGCACGCGCTCAAAAAAATGCACAAAGGGACGCTCCAACACCCCAAACCTTACAAACAAAAGGTCAACGCATTTTACACCATCAACATCATCGAACAGTCCGGTGCTCCCTTCAAAAACAAAGATCTCAATCAACTCGTACAGTGGACTGAAGAGCTCGTCAACGAAGCGCAGTGGTACACCGAAAGACTCAACAAGAACCCATCCAACACAAGAGCCTATAAATCTCTCTTACAAGTGCTCGAAGACATGGGTGAGGTGCAAGCGCTACTTGAGATCCAGTTGATGCACTTCCACCAACTCGAAGAAGCAGCGGAGCTTCACTACTCTCTCGATAAATTGTTACAGCAAGCCAATATCCACGAAGCGATGTTGCCCTGGCACGTACTCAAAGAACACATCGAGAAAAAACTCGTCGACGCAGAAGCCCCCGAAGATGTCATCATGTACATCCAAGATTTGATCAAAATCTACGATATGGCTTCGCGTGCTGAGGATGAAGAAGAAGTCGAAGGATTTCCACGCTCAAAAGAATACGGTATCTGGGATCCCATCATCAACGAAATCGTCAGACGTGGCCTTACCACCGATGATGACGATCTCAAAGAGGCTTACCAACAACTCTTGCTGATGGTTTTTGTCGGCCATCTAGAGTTCGCCCCCTCACACGCCCAAAGTATTGTCCAAGACAAAATCCCTATTGAAGGCGAAGCGCCCGACCCCAGCGATGAGAATGACCTGAGCTCCTACCTGGACAGACAAAACCGTCCTGTAGGCTCGACGACAAGCGATTCGGGAATTGGTAAAACGTTTATGCAAATCGGTATCGTCGCGTTGATCTTGATCGCAATCACTGTCGCCCTCATGCAGCTGCGATAAGGCTGTCGCAAGGAAAAAGCGCTCACAGCGCGTTGGTTGCCTTTACCCTCCCAAGATCTCCAACCACTCCTCCATCTTCTTGGCCAGTCCGCCTTCCAACTCCAGCGGAGGTTGCGGACGAGACAAAAAGTACCCTTGCCCAGCATCACACCCCAACTCTTTCAAAATGGAGAGGTGTTCGCGCTTCTCGATCCCCTCCGCGATCACCTTCACACCGAGCTTTTTCGCCAAAAGTAAGATCAACTCGACGATGTCGGCTTGTTGTCGATAATTTTCCATTTGTTGCACAAAGGAGCGGTCAATTTTCAACGCATCGATGGGAAACTTCTGCAAATAACTGAGCGAAGAATACCCGGTGCCAAAGTCATCCATAAACACCTGTACACCCATACCACGCAACTCCGCCAATACAGTTCGTGCACGCGTAACATCGGAGATCAAGACACTCTCTGTGACCTCGATCTTCAGGTGCTCAGGCTTTACGCCTGCGTCATCAAGTGCCTTATCTATGAAGGTCACCACGTCGGGCATCATAAAATGTCGGGAGGAGAGATTGACGCTGATGTAAAAATCGCGGTTCTCACAACGCTCCAACCATAATGTCGACTGGCGTAAAGCCTCACACAGGACCCAGCGATCAAGCTGCACGATCAACTCAGACTCTTCAGCAACCGGAATAAACTTGCCAGGAGACACCATCCCTCTCTTCGGGTGTTCCCATCGCACAAGGGTCTCAAACCCAATGAGTTGGCCTGTGGTGAGTGAAACGATAGGTTGGTAATGTGCCCGTAGTTCGCCGCGTTGTATGCCCATGCGCAGCTCACTTTCGAGTGAGAAGCGGCTGAGTACGTCGAGGTGCATGTGTTTTTGGAAGAGCGTTGAACGTCCGCGTCCCCCCTCCTTCGAGCGATACATTGCGGCATCTGCGTCTCGTAGAAGATCACCAGGCTCGTGGTAATCGCCATCGCAATGTGTAATCCCGATGCTCGCGCTGATAAACACCTCGCGCCCCATCAACGTAAAAGGTTGTTCAATCTCCGAAAGCAACCTTTGTGCGATGTTGTGGACATCCTCTTTTGATTGAATACTGTCGAGGACGACTGCGAATTCGTCACCTCCCAGCCGCGCGACCAGATCATTTTCACGCAGTGTCTTTACGAGCCGTTCTCCCAACACAACCAACAACTCATCTCCGGCTGTATGGCCGAGACTGTCGTTGACATTTTTGAACCTGTCCAGATCCAAAAACAACACCGCGAAGAGATAGTTATCGTGTCGATGGTGCCGTGCGATTGCATTTTTAAGGGTCTGCATCAACATCGCGCGGTTCGGTAGTTTTGTGAGGGAATCGTACAATGCGAAGTGACGTAACTTCTCCTCTGACTCCTTGCGCTCCGTGATATCCTCCATCACGAGGATGAGCTCCTCTTCATGGTGTGTGTCATCGGATAGCGAGATCATCAAAAGAGCCCAAAACTCAGTGCCATTCGAATGGTGTAGCTGTACCTCTAAACGTACATCGTCGATGTCTTTCTCTTCAGCATTCTCCAACTCTTGTTGAAGAACAGAAAAGGTCTGTTCACCGATAAGACTGGCGAGTTTTTCATGAATGAGCTCACACGCTTCGAGCTGTACGAGCTCACAGACTTTGCGATTGACATCGAGAATGGTGAAATCTCGACTGAGCTGAAGGATCCCAACCCCCGCCATCTCAAACGTTCGGCGAAATCGGTTCTTGGTCTTCTCAATTTCGCGCAATAATGTTTTTCTTTGCTTGGCGTGGGCGATCGCACGAAAGAGGAGCTTTGGGCTGAGATCGGACTTGTTCAGATAGTCTTGTGCACCGCGTCGAACAGCCTCTAAAGAGATCTCTTCGTTGTCTTTCCCTGTCAACACAAGGATGGGACAATCTGTCGCCAATGTCACCATCTGATCGAGCGTTTCAAGTCCGCTACTGTCGGGCAGAGAGAGATCCAACAGGACAAGATCAAATCGCCCTTCTTCGAACATATCTAGTGCACTGGAGAGGTTCAAGGCATTGTCAAACGTGTATTGTGAGGGCTTGTACCGACGAAACATCTCCCGCAGCAGGAACACAAAATCCACGTCATCTTCGACGATAAGAAGATGTTCACTGCGCCTATTCATGTGAACTCCTTTGGGTAGACATCGCAAGCTCCAAAAATGCTATTCGATGAGAGCACAAAAAAATACCACAGATCATGTACAAAGTCCAAGTTCACTGATACCACTCATAAAGTGGTGATAGACTTGTACTTTGTGGAGGAGAGCTTTTGGGATTGCAGAACAGCTTCAGTATCTTTGGGCCAAAACACACAAAACTCAGCGCCCTCGCCTTCTTGAGAGACAAGCTCGCAACGCCCCCCAAATAACGATAACGTCTTCTTCACGATCGCCAATCCAACCCCACTTCCCTCACGCGAAACATCTAGCTTGCGAAAGATTCCAAACATCTGATCCCGAAAAGACCTGGGAATCCCTGGCCCGTTATCCGCGATGCGAAACACGAGCTCTGTCTCAAGCTCACGCACCTCAATCGAGACACGACAAACATCTTTATCGTTGTGTTTCAAGGTGTTATCGATCACACTTCGCAAGACGATTTCGAGGGGAACTTTGTGTGTCTGGAGACAGGGTACTTGTGCCTTGATCTCGACAACGCTGTTGCTTGGGAAGGATAAGAAGTTGCAGATATCGTGCAGTAGATGAGGGACATCGACGCGTTCTACACTATACGAATGTCGACCAATCCGAGAAAACAACAACAAATCGTCTAGCAGAACCCGCATCCTTATCACGCGCTTATGGAGCATTTCGAGATGTTCTTTCGACGCCTCAGGGAGCATGTGCAAGATATCTTCACACAACCAGTCTGAGAGTTGAAAAATCGCAGTCAACGGGCTTCTCAAATCATGGCTTGCGACGTAGACAAAATCATCAAGTTCTTTGTTCATCCTGTCGAGTTCCATGATATACTTCTCGACCTCGTGGGAGCTTTGCTTCGTTTCGGAGATATCTTCGATACTCACAGCTACAACTTTTGGGCCTTTCGTGAACGGGTTGTCCACCATCCCCCACGACATAAACCCCCAAAATTCCTCACCATCGGACCTGCGGCACAAAATCTCCGAGCTCGCCCGACGTCCACCGCTCAACGAGGCAAAAAAATCCGTGAACGACCCTCCCCAGAAGGTATCATCCTCAGCAAAAATCCGCCCCATGTGAATCCCTTGCGCTGGGTCGAGATCAAGTTCCATGTATTCGTTGAATTTTCGATTACAACCAAGCATCCAACCATCAAGCGAGAAAAAGGCCCCTCCAAACCCAACTTGATCGAACGCGACAGCGAGCAGTTCGGGCGAAAGATGCTTTAGAGAGCGCCCCCCTTCATCAGGCAAGTGAGCTAACGACTCCAAAACGAGTCCCACAAATCCCCGACCAAGCCCAAACACCCTGAAAGTATATCCCTTGTTAGAACGGGCAAAAGGAATCGGTCCTACCACGTGGGTCGTCGTTCCCGTCATTGCCACCTCGTTGATCGTTTGCAACACTGTGATCTCTCCACCAACAGGTTCTCTTTGACGAGAAGTTTCCTGTAAATGAGAGAAATCAACGAGATGTTCGAGTTCTTTATTTCCAAAGACAGGGACCGTATCCTCAAGCTTGGATGAAGTACACTCCCACACCATCGCAGCAGCACCAAACCCTTGGAAGAACTGGAACATCACATCATTAGACGCGTCGGAATCAGATTGCATACACCCAACTCGCACAAGACATTTTCTAAAAAATGCGTGAGAACTCTACGAGCCTCTCACCACAAAGTTCCGATGAAAGATAAAAGAAAGTTTCACATCTGGTATGATAAAAGAACTATAAAGCAAACACAAGCGAAGATCCACGAAACCTATCATGTGTGACACACTCCCTTACATAAAGCGCCGAAGAGTCCACGCCTCCATCACCTAGAATGCAAATTGATAATTCGTTGGACACGTTGCAGGAAAGCACGTCCCTTCTCAGGGTCAACCATATGAACAAAGTTGGCGTACCCTTGGATGGATGCGAACAGATCCCCACCATTTCCCCAAGTTTTTCCCTCAGGGCCGTCTTTCTCGATTTGGAATAGCGTCGCGCGAAAGCGGCGCAAAGTCTTGCGAGAGACGCTAAGCTTCTCGTTCACAACAATCCCAGTCACCTCACGACGTCGACCTCTCCTGTAGACAGCCGTTTTGTTCGGGTGGATCTTCAACCCTTCTTGGTGTAGCACAGATCGTAGCGACGCAAGAAGTTTCCCAACATCGACGTTATCGTTACCTGAGAAGGTCATATCATCGGCATAGCGAGAGTATGTAAACTCGTGGACGCGAGCAAGCCCAGCGAGGCGCTTATCAAGTCGACGACAAAGGATATTCGTGAGAGTCGGACTGGTCGGCGCGCCTTGTGGAAGGGCTCTTGACCCCTGCTGAACGAACCACAGCTCACCATCAAGCTCGATCTCCAAGATCTCAGGCTCCGTACAGAGCAACGTCATACAAGTCGAGACCGCCGGAGAATACCCGAGCGCACGAAAACATCCCCAAACGCGAGGATAGTGGAATGTCGGGAAAAAATTCTCAATATCGATGTTGACAACGACATGAGCGCCAACATGCGCTTCTGCGTTGGTGACAATGGAGTGCTCCTTGCGAAAACCGTGTGCGCTTGGATGGATGGCGACTTGCTCAAGAACGTGCTCTAACAGCCAATGCTGCGCAGATTTGAGGCGCTGCATGGGCGCAGAGATCAACCGTTTTCCGCCTGACTTTTTGGGCAGATAAAAACGTTGATAGTGGGACGTTTTGGACACCTTTCTTGAAAAGCAAAGAAAACGCAACGCGCCGATAGAGAGTCCCATCGCCAAAGCGAGATCTTCCGGCGTGTGGAAAATCGGTAGGTGATGAGCTGCAAGTCTCTCTTCATCGGAGACTTGCGAGGAGAGCGTCCCAGAGTGCCCCTCCCCCAAGTACAAGATCTCGTGCTGTTTGCGCTCTTTCCATGCCGCCGCGCGTTCCTCTCGCTCGCGGATTCGTCGCAATCGATTCTCTTTTTGCCGCTCTCGCGATTCGAGCATCCGTTTACGACGCGCAGCTTTGATTAACTTCTCCATGTCGTGAAGCTTTTCGAGTTCGCTTCGCAGCTTCCCGAGCTCACGCACAAGCTCCCCTTCCCGCTTGATGTCTTCTGCAGGGTCTTCGGGGATTTCGCCTTCTTTGGGCCAATAGCCGTAACGGACCATCTCTTCAAGGATGACCTCTTGCAGAGAGGACGCACGAACACGATCGTAGAGTTCTTGTCTCGTCGCGGGCTGTGTGTTGATGATGTGACTCATGATAAACTCCCTACCCTTTCGCGTGGATCATGCGAATCGCGAGCATATGCTCACAAGGTCCCTTGAGCATTCGATTGTGCCGAAAGAATCCACAAGTACACGTTGCATTAAACAGCCGATCATCCGCGTCGATAAACAACTCAATGTCATGGCGGTTGTCATTATGAGAAACTTTCCCTCGCACAAGTGTATGCTTCTCTGTCGTTTGCACATTCGTCACCTTCGCCGCCTTAGCGTCGACAAAGCGTGTGGCTTTCTCTTCACGCTCATTCGCAAAGCGCAGCTTCGACATGGGCAAAGGATCACGACTCAGCTCCCTCGCTCTATACACGTGTTTGTCGAGGTCATAGATCACTCTCCCCGCCTGTGTGTACGCCCCCAACGCCCCTAGCACAACATCCCTGTTCAGCCCCAACTTCCCAGCGAGCGCATCGGGAGTTGCCAACCATTCAGCTTTCAGCGCCTCGAACACTCGGACTTTTGTCTCATCATCCACGTCCGCTCGCGGTGCCATTAAGTCGAAGTTCCCCGCAGTTGACCAATCATTGGAGGACCACCCAGAGAGACCCAATGTAAAGTTCATATCACCGAGATCTGCGACGTAAAAAGAAGGCAACCCACGACCGAGCAGGTGGACGGTGAAGCGCTTTGCGATGGGAATCAGACGCTCAAGGATGTGAATCCGACGACGTCCCCACACCCGAATCTCCTCCTCTTGGGGTCCGTGGTAGATCGAGCGTGAACAAACGATCTCCGTCCCCCAAGGATCAAAGACCACACGTACGGGTTCGCCTGGCGTCAGACGATACCGCATGGAGCGGGGCCCCTTCTTCTCCTTAAAGCGTCTCAATTGCATACAAAAGTTATAGATGTCCATTGGATGCAGATCAAACGAGCGCGCAGGCAACGTCATCGCTGAGCTGACCTGCAAAAAACCTCGCACCCACGTATCGGGCAGGTCGATCTTGACTTCTCTGTAATCATCCTCCCCTTGCGTCTTTACATCAAACCCCGAAGGATCGACTGTCAGCGAAGTGGTCTTGTACGTTCTGATCTTTTGGAACTCATTGTACAGCGCTTGTGAGTAATCGATGTTGGTCGTCCCACATGAAAACTCATCGATACGCCCAAAGACCTCGTAATTGCAACCAAGCTTCCCATAGCTCGACTCATCTTGACTAAAACATTCGAAGAAGATTTCATCCGGATGGACTGTGATGACAGGGTCCAACACCCACCAGGCATCGAGATTGACCTTGTAGAGGTAGTTGAAATACTTTTGCTTGGCCTTCTCGAAGGCAGCGCGACGTTGTCGTGACCGGCGTCTCAACTCACCAAGCTCTTCGGAGAGCGCATCGATTTGGTCTTTGACACCTTTCCGATCGAGAGCAATCCCTTCCCAATCGAGAAACTCTTGCTGTGCAGCCCACTCTTTGTATTCAGAGCGGTCTTTTGGCTGATAACGCATATCCGAAATCACGACATCATGCAGCGCACTGATCGCCTCTCGAAAGGCGATCTTTTTGTGCAGCTCACCGATAAAATAAGTCGGAGGACGGCTCGCATCAGGCACGAATGACATCGCAGTCTCATTCGCCCCCCCCTGTACAGAAGAGTTGCCTAGATAACGGTAATCAAACTGCATGCTTTTGCCCTCCACCACGGACCTCTATCGGTCGGGTTCGAATGGAAACATCGAGGTCTGGATACGAACGCTGAATGTCCACCAACGCTGCGATGTAGGTCGCCTTGTCACCGACAGATTGTGTCATGGACAGCCAGCCAAAGAGGTCCGCGACAAAGCTCGCGACTTGTTCGCTCTGGGCCGCTTCTCTTTGTAGGAACGCGAGCACGCGCTCCTTTGCGTCACGTCCTTGTTTGACGCGACAGAGTACCCGCTTAAAGTAAGGTTCGAGCATCTTAATGGTTCCAGGTTGACCAGATGCAAAGCGTTCGAGATAGTTTGTCACAAAAAACTCCACATTGGGAGCGGGGTGTTGAGACAATTTTTCGAGATATTCAGGTCCATCCTCTGGACCAAAGAAGCGCGTGATCAACTCCCGACCAAAGCGCTGCACATCATCACGGACGCTGTCACAGATACCAACAAGAATGGACGCTGTAAGACTGGTTTCGTCGAATTGTTCGCGGTAAAAGTCAAACGCAAAGGAGCGAGAGTCTTCCCAATCGACATCCAAGATCCGCAAACCTGAGAGCATATCCATCTTCAAGTCATCGAGACGCTCACGGTACATCCGCCAGCTCACCTCCCTCACAGCACGCAGCTCATGCCCCGCGAATGTCGCGAGCTGCTTGAGCGAGTAAGTATCGGCAGCAAGAGGTTGCAGCAAAGCCGCGCCAAGATCCTTCGCGTCGTCAGTGAAGGCAAACAACAATCGCCATATCATCTGCTTGTCGACGTGGGCCTCGGGCGCTTCATACTCATCCCAAAACATCTGACACAGACGCGCATGTTCTCCCTCGAACAACTCCCGTCGCAATAACTCACCAATGTGACCATAAACGATGCTTGGCAACGCGTCGGGGCGGGAGAGGATCAACGCCCGAAACAGTTCAAGACCACAATCTGCGATGCTTACACGATGATGTGCGCAGCTCCTCAACAAAAAGGACGGACTGTCGAGATGGCTCTCTCTTGGGATACGTTCGAGTAACACGTCGACAAAGACGGACTCGCCTGGATCGTGGACGCTCTCCTCCTCCAAGGAGACTTTGCGAATCAACCGGGCTCCTAGCAAAACAGCCTGTGCAGGTTGTTCAACACACAGCTGTTCGAGCGCAGGCTTGATCACAGCCCGCACATTTTCCTGCACATGTGTCAGCGCTTTTTCAAAGATGTCGAGTTGCTGAAACAGCAATGTACTTGGTGTTTGCGAAAGTAACGGAGTGAGCAGTGATGAGAAATCCCCATCCTCATTCAAGAGACGTAAACAAAGCGCAACACCCATGTCAGGCTCTTTCGCGAGTAACCTCTCTGTGATGGGATGCAGAGCATCTTGTACTTCCCGATTGGGATCGACATACAACGAAAAGAGCAAATCTTTTCGTGCAAGCAGCGCGTCATGAGACAGACCAGACAACATCTCGATCCCAATACGACGGACGCTTGCGTATGGTGATCGAAACAAACCTTCGAACACATCTTCAGGCAAAGAAGAAGGCGCCACCTCCTGCAACAAGAGCAGCTCTGCAGCGGCAATCTGAACGGGCTCCAAAGAGTGTGTCAACAGCGTCACGATAGAGCTAAAGGGGAGTCGCTTACATTGCTCCTCAAAGACCCACAGTAACGTCTGGACGATATCAATTTGGCGCTCGTTCTCTGCAGCGGAATGCTCCCCTTCTCTGATCCCCACGTTGTCACCACCAGGGAAATGAGCCGCATCTCCAATCGTCACAAGATCAGTACGAAATGGACCCGCTGAACCAGCCGGGTAGCCATGATGTCCAAAGAAATCGCGGACGCGCCCTTCTACACCTGTAGAGGTATCCAGCGCTGCTCCACAGGCCATCAAACGACTGCAATACGGAACACTCTCCGAGGTCTCGACTGCTCCGTACCGAAATTCGATATGATGATCACTCTCAAACAAGCAAACCTGGAAGGTGACGATGATATAACTCGATTCATTCGCATAACCAGAGGTCGTACAACGCCATTCGACGACACGCACGCGCTCGTCGTTGTGTTTGATCAACTGCGTTCGAACATAACCGTCATGGGCCGTATGGAGATCTGCCCACCAAGGAAACAACCCGACAGCGTTGTTTTGGCTATACGCATGATAGTTTGAGTAAGTGCTCCCCCAATGTCCAGCAAATGACAACCAACCATTCGAATCTGCGGAAAACTTAGAGTATGATTTGCCACCAAAGCGAAAAGAGAACCCGATATTCCACTTGGAGCTGGTCCGATCATCGACATTTGGACCGATCAAACGCTCGGGTTTGTCGAGTGGCAATAAACCACCGTCGTTATCAGGCAGACCTTGTCTTCGTCTCTCCAGCTTGTAGCTGTCCAGACTGTGCTTGTCGCCTTCTGCTGTCGGATGAAAGTGGATATTGTATGCCCCGCCACCAAACGCAGGATCAGTGAGAGAGTTGATGATCAACTGTGAAAACTGCTTTGCAAATCCCTGATACCCCTCCGCGAGACGCTTGAGCAAGTGACGTGATGAGAGACGAACCTCTCGGTCCTGATGTGAACACAACAGGTACAACAGGTCTTGCTCTTTGATCAGCAGCGACTCATCGACCTGCTCCAGGACTTTGAGACCGAGCAAACGCAACGCCCGTTGATTTCTGCTGAGCAAGGCCCTCGCATCTTTAGCGTCTGCGTGTTCAACAGCCAATCGGAGTGCATTCTCCAAGACACTCTGAATTTCACCCGGTAGCCTCGAATCTTCTGAGAGCTCTTTGCCCAACAACCCCAGCAAAGACGCAAACAAAGCTTTTTGCTCATCGACCTCAAAGGACGCCGAGTTGAGAAACCCTACGACAAACTGTCGTACATCCTGAAAGTCCGACAGAAGCAAGCCAATGACAAACTCTTTCTTTTTGAGATAGCCTTCTCGATGAAGCTCAAGCCAACGCAAACCAAGCTGCCGGTCCGATGGAACAGGACTCGCGAGCAAAGACGGCACCTGCTTGGAGATGGCCTCTTTGTCATCCTCAGGGAGCCCTGAAACATCGGACTGTAAGAGTTTCTCAAGCGCAAACGACCGCGTTTGTGTGTAGGGAGCTTTGAAGAGAATGGAGAGCGCATCGGATGGAATCTCGTCGCAAAACAATGGATTCTCTTGAAGAACCCGCAAGGCAAAGGCGTGGACCTGCTCGGAGGCACTTTTTTGTAAAAGCCGAAGCGCATACTCAGGATGGGAAACCCACAAATCAGGAAACGCCTCTTTCGTCTCAACATCGTCGAGTGCACGAGCCGCACGAACAGCCTCTTGCCAACGATATGAGCCGGGCCTCGCCGCCTTCAACGCTCTGTCATAGAGAATATGGTTAAACACAACCGCGTCATCGGCGATCGTGTACGCTCGCTCACCACCCTCGACTGAAAATGCACGAGGAAACATCCCGCCTTTCAAAGACATATTCAGCTTGATCGTGTATTTCGCATCTCCCCAATAGGACTCATTCTTGACGGCGATACTGTACTGAATGTCTTTGTACATCATCACTTCCAGACGACGACTTCGATACCCCGACCGACAAGAACCAACAGACTCACCGCTGTGATCCTCGACAGTGAGCGAGGGACAATGACCATAGCTGCTGTTTTCAGCCGTCAGGATGTATTTCGCGGTCTGGAAAGGTGTGAATGTGTAGTACTTGGTTTTGCTACTGGCGACAGTCAGCTCATGACGCTTGCCAACATCCAAGGGATACGGGGAGCCTTTCTTGCCGTTGGCGGGCCTATTTTGTAGCAAAACCCCACCACTTGAGACCTGCACAGCGCCCTCTTTGTTGATCGAGACCTTCCGACCATCGAGAACATAGTGAGGCGCACTCGCGAGCAGCTCATCGTCATAGGCAAGCAGCGTGTGTGTCGCCATCTCAAGATAGGCATGAGGGTCCGTCGCTGCGAGGCGCCTCAAACTGTGCCAAAGATGACGACGAAGGTGTGTCCGTGTACCAATCGAATAAGCTCTCTCATCGAGATCAGAGGATTGTGGATCACCCACTGCGAAGGTCTCGTCAAGGCGACGAGAGAGTAAACCAAATACCTCCGCATCGGCCCGATAGATAGAAGCCTTCAGGATCGAACGAATGGATTGAAAATTCGCCCCCTCCAAAGGAATCGAATCCAACACACGACACAGACCTTTGCGCATATAGGGCGCATCGATCACGTAACAAGTATACAAGTCCAGGTGAGGGTCATTGTTGTTCGACAGTCGACGGATAGCTTTATCAAACTCACTGATCTTCTGAGCGGACTTAAGGGCAGCAGGGAGTCTATCTCGAAACCCTTGTAGAAAAGTCTCATGGGCTTTTTGATCAGGCTTTGTCAGCGCTCGCAGCGCTTCAGTGACCATATTGGACAAGGCCGCTGGTAACCTGACACGTTGTTGTACTTTCTCCAGCGCAGGGATCGCGCTTCCATCTCCGCATCGACCAAGAGCCCAGCAAAGCGCATACGTTTGTGCCTCGGACTCAGCGTGTTCGAGCAGGGAAAGAAGTCGCCCCACAGCTTTCTTTTGCCGGCGTTTTCCAGCGTTCCAGATCCATGTTGCGTGAGAAAAAGAACTCATGTGTCAAAGCCTCTAGGAAGTAATGTGCATGATCAAATTGGCAGCAAAATGAGCATGTTGATGGGGAGAAGAGAGGGCTCGTTGGAGGAGCTTGCGGACCTCAAGCTTGATCGCTGTATGTGTCGACGTATGTGCGATCTTCACGAGCAACTCTTGTCTCTCAGCGATCGAACTGTCGGACCACTGACGTAGAAGGCGCAAAAACACTTCTAACGCCTCCTCTTCTTGCAAACCTGCAGCATGTATCCACACTTCATCGGTGATTGAGGAGGGCACACGTCCTTCGAGCATCTTCATGCCAAGTATCTGTTTGTGTAGATGTTTGTGTTGCAACAAAGCCAACACCAGCTCCAAAGAGAGCACGCGCAATGTACGAGAGAAATGCTTCACCATCATCTCAATGCAAGCGATCTCTGCCCCTTTCTTGCCACTGCTGCGTGCAAGCAACGCACCGATCAACATGCGACACAAGGACCGCTCCTTTGTCGGCCCCAACACCGCGACACCAAAGAAGACATCACCCAAAGCCCGAACTTTCGCGCTCTTGTGAAGCATGAACGCGCCGAGTAAGGCTTGGGAACGAACGAATTTCATGATCTGACGATCGGGAAGCTCCTTGAGCGACTTCACATTCTCAAGGAGCCAATCGGAGACAAACTCTTGAGCATTCTCGTCCGGTGAAGTCGCGATGATCCCCATAATGGATGCATCCCCTGCGCGTTCTTTTGCCATCGAAAAGCCAAGCTCTCGAGGCGCGTCGTAGATGGAGGAGAGCATACACTGCAAATGTTGGTAAGAATAAGCATCAGGAGACTGCTTCAAAAATCCAACGGCTTCGAGACGTTCATAAGCCATCTTACGGACCAGCTCACTTTGCGCGTCTGTCCAAAGCATCAACACATCTTCTTGAGAACACGCTTGCCATAGTGATGACATCGACGTCTCTGTCACCAAACGGGACAAACTCCCACCTGCTGCGTCCTGGAAAGCTTCATCAGTCGCCATCGACAACATCGACAACACAACACGTTCCCCATCGTGCTCTTCTCTTTCTCGTGCCAATTGCTTCCACAAGTGCTTGCGAAACGTTTTCACGCCCCTTGTGCTATATGGAATATCATCTTTGGTATCGAATAGGCCGAACAAGCAAGCGATACTATCAACATCTCCAAGCAACCACGCCGCGTCGTAGATCTCGCGGAGACACTGCATCGAGTGTCCCTGGAGCTTGTACTGCTTCATACTCCGACAGAGTGCCCCTCTCAACTCTTTTCCTGCGGTCAAAAACAAAACAAACACAGAGGGTGTCGTCTCCTCCTCCTCAAGGAGCTGATGAGCGCACTGAACACCCCCCTCAAGATCTCCATTGTTCACGAGCTCTCGCAATGTGGAAGGGAGCTGTTGATTGCGCTGTACGGTCCACTCATCGAACGCTACAGGTTGGGCTTGCAAGAGGTGAGAGAGTCCGGCATACGCGACACGTGCAAGAGACGTTTTGAGAGGCATCGAGGCCAAACGTCGAAGTGCTTCAATGGCCTGTTCACCACCACAACGGGACAACGCCCACGCGACATCGTATTGTACGCGGAATCGACTCTGTAGAAGCCGACACAGCTTGGGCGTCGCGTCGGCGATGCGCAGTTGTCCAGCACGTCTGATCACACTTGAAAGAGACCACTTTCCGCGCTCTCCAGGCTGGGCTGTCAGATAAAAGTCCAACCACTGCAACACAGCCTCCTCGCGACTTGAAGCGCCACGACCTGGGTGCACAACGCGCTCAGAAACGTCCGCATTCTCTTCGCTTGGGGGAGTCTGTAGCGAAGGAGGTACGACTTCATCGACAGAGACAACTTCATCAGCGACGGGCTCCTCTGAGACGACCTCTTCAGGGGTCGCTTCGCGCCCTAAGAGGGTGGCATAATCTGTTTCGAGATATTCGGTTGTCTCGACGTACCCTTTGCGAATCTTTTCCTGCACGAGTTTGTCAAATGCTGCCTGTCCCTTGTCAAGCTCGACAGGTGCTTTGGTTCTTGTCCCATCACGGAGACGATGACCACGTCGTCCATATCGAAAGTTGACAACATATTGTTGCGTGTTCACTTCGCAAAGTTCGATCTCGTAGACTTTATCGGACTTTCCTTGTTGAAAAGACAAACATTTTTGATGGAGGAGTCTCATAAAACGACCTATGTGACAAAGATATCAACCAAACGACAAACACTTAGCTGCTTGTGGTTTTTGTGGAGTTGACAATGGTGTGCAAGCTCACGACCTGGCGCATCGAGAAGGCACGTTCAATCTAGGGCAGTGAGAAGACTTACTCTACTGGAGTCCCAGTCGCAGAGTCAAGTCTTTCACCGCTCTTTTCACTCCGAGACGAAGGAGTATAGAGCGAGTCAGTCTGACGACGAACTGGTAAAGGTGCAGGAAGATGCAGAAAGGAAGGAAGAGAACGAAGGGTCGGACGATTAAACAGGGAGCGTCTTAGGAGAAGATGTCGACGTTTTTGAGATCTTCACAGGCTTTGGTGAGGCGAGCGACAAAAGCGTCTTCACCGAAACGCAACCATTTGCGTGGATCGTAGTATTTTTTATTGGGTTTGTCGTCACCTTCAGGGTTTCCGAGCTGGGCCTGGAGGTAATCTTTGTTGTCTTTGTAGTACCCGTGCACACCATCCCAAAATGCCCACTGCAAGTCCGTGTCGATGTTCATTTTGATGACACCGTAGTTGATGGCTTCGCGGATCTCTTCGAGGGTCGAACCAGAACCACCGTGGAACACGAAGTGGATGGGCTTCTCACCTGTCTTGAAGGTCTCTTGGATGTGTTTTTGTGTGTTGTCGAGGATAATGGGTCTGAGTTCGACGTTTCCGGGCTTATACACACCGTGAACGTTCCCAAAAGCCGCAGCGACAGTGAACTTGTCGCTGACCTTCATCAACTCTTCATAGGCATAAGCGACTTCTTGGGGTTGTGTGTAAAGGCGGGCGCTGTCGACGTCAGTGTTATCGACACCATCTTCTTCCCCACCGGTCACACCCAGCTCGATCTCAAGTGTCATGCCCATCTTGGACATTCTTTCGAGATAGCGCTTGCTGATCTCGATGTTTTCTTCGAGTGTTTCTTCGGACAGGTCGAGCATGTGTGAACTGTAAAGAGGCTTACCGTGCACTTTGTAAAACTCTTCGCCAGCGTCGAGGAGACCGTCAATCCAGGGCAACAACTTCTTGGCAGCGTGGTCGGTGTGCAAGACAACACGTGCGCCATACAATTCAGCCATTTGGTGGACGTGATGCGCGCCAGAGACTGCACCTGCAATGGCGGAACGGTGATCTGTATTTTTCAACCCTTTTCCGGCGAAAAATTGTGCACCACCATTTGAAAACTGGATAATGATAGGCGAATTGACAGCTACGGCTGTTTCGAGGACGCTGTTGACAGAGCTTGTGTTTACGACATTGGCTGCTGGCATAGCGAATTGTTTGGTCTTTGCGTAGTTGAGAAGCTCGGTGAGGTCGTCACCCACGATCACACCAGCTGGAAAACGTTCCTTCAGTGAAGTCTGTTCGGACATCTTCTTTCCTCTGTCGATTGAATGGTTAAAAAAGTACCCAACTTCTTGAGAAAGATGGGTAGGATCAATTCGAAACAGAGCGTAACCAAAAAGCCTCAAAGGTCAAGTGAAAACAAAAACAATTGTAAGAAAACAGCAACATCACTTGCGTTCGTGATGAGATGCGATACCCTATCCTCACATACCACCATCACAAAGCCCTGACGCTCACCTCGCGTTTTGATGAGACAGGTCTTTGCACACAATAGGAATCTGGAATGTGGAAGTTGTTAGCAGAATCAAGCTTATGGATAGCCGCCATCGTCGGCTTTATCATATCAATAGGCTCCGCCATCCACGTCATTTTGTACAAACGAGACGTGCGCGCAGCGTTCGGCTGGGCTGGTTTTTGTATGGCTGTCCCGTATGTCGGTCCATTTTTGTACCTTTGCTTTGGGATCAACAGGGTCCAACGCAAAGCGATCAAGCTGCGTCGCTCAAGAGTCCGACTACAAGCCCCCCTTGAGATCTCCAATGCGACAGAAGACTTGCCGAGCTTTTCGGACATCTCCACCACCCTCGACTCACTCTCCTTGCTCGTCGATGGACTCGTTGAACGCCCCCTCCTGTCAGGAAACAAATTTACATTGCTGACAAACGGCGACGAAGCGTACCCGGAGATCTGCAAAGCCATTCGCGAAGCCAAACACAGTGTCACCCTCCTGACGTACATCTTCGACAACGATCAGGCAGGAAAAATGTTTGTCGACGCCCTCAAAGAGGCGCACGACAGAGGAGTACAGGTCCGCGTTTTAATCGATGATATGGGACGTCGCTACTCTTGGGTTCCCATCGATCGAGTCTTACGTGAGGCTGGTATCCCAACGGATCTGTTTATGAAAACAGAGATTCCTTGGAGCATGCAGTTCGTCAACTTGAGAAACCACAGAAAGATCATCGTCATCGATGGAAAGGTCGGCTACACAGGTGGGCTCAACATCAGAGATGGACACATGCACTCCCTCAACCCCAAGCACAAAATCCAGGACATTCATTTTCGCGTAGAGGGCCCGGTCGTGACGCACTTACAAGAAGCCTTCGCGGAAGATTGGGTCTACACAACAGGAGAGCTACTCGAAGGTGAACCCTGGTTTGTCCCACTACAACACGAAGGAAAGACGCTCGCACGGGGTATTCCTGATGGGCCTGATGGTGACTTTGAATCCATCCGATGGACGATCCTCGGTGCGCTGTCATGTGCGCGCTCATCGATCAGGATCATCACCCCCTATTTTCTCCCAGATCAGACCTTGATCACATCGCTCAATCTCGCGGCGATGAGAGGCGTAGATGTCGAAATTCTACTACCAGAGAGAGGTAACCTCCCGACAGTACAGTGGGCATCGACCGCGACCCTTCATCAAGTGATGGAGCGGGGATGTAAGGTCTACTACACGCCCCCACCTTTTGATCACAGCAAGCTGATGGTTGTAGATAAAACGTGGGTGTTGCTCGGCTCTGCCAACTGGGACCCTCGAAGTTTACGCTTGAATTTCGAGTTTAACGTGGAGTGTTACGATGCTGAGCTTGGGAAAGATGTGCACGAGCGACTCGGCGCGATCAAGCAGCAGTCCAAACTCGTCACGCCAGACCACTTGAGCAATCGCTCCTTCCCTGCCAAAGTACGCGATGGATTCGCCCGCCTCTTCTCCCCGTACATGTAGTTCTTCAGGTCCTCTACTTCACACAATAATCAGGCCGCACAGAGTCGTTTTTTCCAACAGGGACGAGTTTTACGCGGATCTTCCTTTGTCGCTTTACGTTGAAAAAACACGTCTCATACCCCTTGCGCTCGATGTTCACCATCCCCGCACGAGCGTAAACACAAAACCCTCTTGAGAGACGAATGGTCCGACGTTTTCCGCGCGTCACCATCAAGGTCACGCCCCGCGTGGAGGGTGAAATCCTCAAATATGTCAGTCCTCGTCCACACCTCGCCTTTTTCGCCCTTCGTCTGACAAGGATGGAACGTCTCTTGACGACAGACCTTCTCTTACGAACGACAGGTCTTGGACGCCACTTCTTAGAGCGAACAGGCGGTTTGATTGCGCCTTTTGTGTCCTCTGTGCGCCTCGGTGATGGCGCGATTTTTGTGCGGGTGGGGGGAGTCCGCTTTGGCTCGATCTCCACGCTCGCATCACTCGACAATGAGAGGTCGAGGGGTGCAGGTTTGTGAGTTCCGAACTTGGAGATGGAGACGATCAGTACAAGCACGATGAGCACGATCATCACGGAGACGAGTCCAACAACGAGGAACGTATCCTTGGACATGCCAGCTTGCTCTTCCTCATCATCATGTGTGACATACATCGTCGGAGCCATAGGCAATCCAGGCGATGGCTTAGGTCGCTCAGGTTGTTTCACAAGTGGCTCAACATACCCTCTTGTGTGCGCAAACGCTTCGGAGGAAGGCAGTGGGGAGAGCTTTCCAGACGGCACAGCACGTGGAGAAGGCGGCTCAATATTGGTCTCTTCGCCCTGTTCGGATTGCTTGTGCAACAACATCGCTGAGGGCTTCATCGGCCGCACGTGACCTGTCTCGACTCGCTTGAGCGACAGTACAAAGGGCTCCAGCTCACGCCACATCTCCTCCACTGAAGAGAAACGTTCGGTGGGATGAAGCGCAAGTGCTCTCGCGAGAATCGCATCAAATGCCTTGGGAATTTGCCTTTCAAGACGCTGTTCACTGACGTTTGGGACCGTTTTGCTGTTGACTTTACGCGAGATCAAGTCGTAGACCGTGATGGTTTGCATCTCTTCGAAGCTGACGTTTGGAAATCCGCCAGTGAGCATCTCATACAGGATGACGCCCATCGCATAAATGTCGGTCCGATGGTCGACTTGTTTATTCAGAGCTTGTTCAGGGGCGAGATAAAAAGGAGAGCCGAGGATACCTTGTGTGAGATGTTTCGCTTCGATATCAGCGTGCCCGAGGGGTTTGGCGATACCAAAATCGAGGACCTTGAGAAAGAAGGGATTTTTTCTTCTCTCTGTGAGGAGGATGTTTTCGGGTTTGAGATCTCTGTGGATGATACCGGCTTCGTGTGCAGCCCCCATCGCATCACAGAGCTGCTCGAAGATCTCAAGACACCACGAGACCGGCGGTAAATGGTCTGGAAATTCGAGGTAATCGGAGAGAGGAGCGCCTTTCAGGTACTCCATCACATAGAAGTAACCAAAAGGATCAGCCTTTCCGAAATCATCAAAGACGCGGACGATGTGCTCATTGCGTTGGGAGAGCGCTGAGGTCAACTGCACCTCACGCAGAAATCGCTCTTTCATCCCAGGCATATCGATCACTTCGGGCTTCGTGATCTTGACAACGCGTTCGGGGTCCATGGACATCAACAGGTGCTTGGCATGGTACACAGTACCAAACCCACCTTTCCCAAGAATCCCAAGGAGTCTGTACTTGTTTGCAATGACCACCAAAGGAAGATTGCACTTCAAGCAAAAGTCGAGTCCATCTCCAACGTCCATATAAGGTCGGAGATCTGCGTCACATTGGGGACAATGTGTCAGTGTTTCGTCGATCAACATCTGGTGTATCCGCTTGTCATTTCAACTGTTCCGCGCGTCGTCACGTCCATCCTGTAGAGACATCAAGCCCTGACATGGTGTGAAAACAACCGCTAGGGCTGCGACTGCGAAGAGGACTCCTCATCGGCTTGTTGTTCTTCTTCGGCTTTTTGGAGCATCTCTTCGACTTCTTCGAGATGGGAGGGTTCGATCGTCGTACGCATCTCACCGAGCGCACGCCGAGCCTCTCCTAAAGTCATTTTATCCTTCAAAAAATCAACACAGATCATACACATAGAATCACCTCATGGTTGGCGTGAGACGAACGTTTGTTCAAAAAAAGCATTCAGCTTACAACAAGATATGTACCACAAACGCTCAGTTCAAGAAAGAATCCCGCTTCTGTTCCTGACTATGGTGCTCCGAAAAAGGTGTCAACTCCCCTCTCAGATTGATTTGTGTCCACTTTTTGATCTCTTCGGAGGTCAAACCACAGCTAAATAGATAGAAGAGTTTTGTCAGCGCCGCTTCAACGGTCATATCCATGCCACTGATCACACCGACATCCGCGAGCGCAGAGCCCGTCTCATAGCCCGTAAGATCCACACCACCTCGAAAGCATTGTGTGCAATTGACCATCACAACACCTCGCTCGTTGGCCTTACGCAACACGTCCAAAAATGCCTTGTTTCGGACAGGTCCATTCCCCACACCGTATGCCTCAAGCACAAGCCCCCGGAGCGGTGGTCGGAGTACATTTTCGATGAACTCACTTGAGATACCGGGATAAAGTCTACACACCCCCACCCGAAGCTCACTCAGCTCGCGCACTTTCAAGTTCTGTGTATCACCCTTCGATGAGCGCACTGATCGCCAGTTGATGTTGATATCAATGCCAACATTCCCGAGGACAGGAAAGTTTGGCGAAGAGAAAGCCTCAAAACTCGTGGCGCTCTCCTTTACAGACCGACACCCTCTCAACAGCTTGCCACCAAACAGCAAACACACCTCAGGAATCGGATACTGTGAGGCGATCAACATCGCAGTGATCAGATTTTCATGCGCATCATTGCGCACCTCACATAGAGGAATCTGAGAGCCTGTAATGATCACTGGTTTACTCAACGGCTTGAGCATGAAAGGTAACGCGGACGCCGTATAGGCCATTGTATCCGTTCCATGAATCACGACAAATCCATCGTACTCATCGTAATGAGCAGCGATATCATTTGCGATTTTAAACCAATCCGCCGGACTCATATTGGCGGAGTCGAGCAAAGGTTCGTACTCGTTGATCGTATACTCCGGCAGCATAGGATCTTTAAGCTCAGGCATCATCGCCATCCGTGCAGCCAAATAACCAGGCGAAGGTGCATAACCAGATGCCCCCTTGATCATTCCGATTGTACCACCAGTATAGACAACGTAGACTCTCTTCCTCACATAACACTCCTACATACAAAGCGCCCTACAAAATCCACGAGTACATACCACAACTCCGTACTCATATGCGAACAGAATCTTTGCAAACATCCCCCTCCTCATTCACGATGAAAATGGCTTGACATTTTGGAGCAAATTGACCACTGTGTGCATGTTGTGGTTCATTTGACCACTTCATTTGAATATCCAAAAGGACGCTATGCTCCTAAAAAATGCTATGTTTTTAGGAACGTACCTTCCTTTTTTAAATCATGATTCTGACATCACCATACTCTCATCGGTCGTGGATGCGTCCTCTTGTATCGATGATGAAAGGATAGTTCACATGAGCTTGGGACACCTGCTTTCCCAGGGTGGATGGGCGATGTGGCCCATCTACATCTGCTCGGTCGTTGCGCTCGCTGTCTTTTGCCAACGATTTGTCGTGTATCTCTCTATCAGACACAAACAACTCCCATGGTTGCGACCCCTCCTGATGGATACCCAACAAGGGAAACTCGCACAAGTTCAAAAAGATCTCGAAGACATCCCTCATCCCATCGCCCGCGTACTTCTCGCCGCAACCAAAGTGTCGCGACACCGACGAGACCGCGTCGAAGCAGAGGCCAAGCGCGTTGGAACGCTTGAATTGCAGCGCTATGAGAGCTTTCTCCCCCTGCTCGGCTTTATCACACAAGTCGCGCCGCTGCTTGGCCTACTCGGAACGGTCCTTGGTATGGTCAAGATGTTCTTTGGCTTACAAACAGCAGGCATGTCAAATGTCGATGTATCTGCTCTTTCAACCGGTATTTGGCAAGCGCTGCTGACGACAGCAGCAGGATTGATCGTCGCGGCCCCTTCCCTCGCCGCCCACACGTACTTGCTGAGTAGAGTGGACACCTTCCGTTTGCAAATGAGCAACGCCATCGAGCAATTTTTGACCGCGTTGCCAACAGAAGAACAACACGATGATGACGAGGTCGCGATATTGACCCCGTCGATCCGTGGCGCTTCTCCATCGACACCTCCCTTGGGACACAACGATGTTTGAAAAACCAAGACGAGAAGCCCCTTCGATTGGGCTCACTCCACTGATCGACATCGTGTTTATCTTGCTGATCTTTGTCGTCTTGGCGGCCAACTTTGACAGAGTCAAAGGTCTAAAAGTCGCGCTCCCACAAGCGAGCAACACACAAGCGCCAGAGAAAAAGATCCTCGCCATCACGGTGACAAAAGAAGGCAAGCTCATGTACGAAGACAAAACGCTGAGTAAGTCACAGTTGTTGCCCAAACTCAAAGAGTTACGTAAAAAGCACAGCATCTTGTTGCTCCGAGCTGACAACAAAGTCGCACTGCAACACGCTGTGTACGTGCTGGATCAGGCATCTTCTGCAGGATTTGAATCTGTCTCCATCGCAGCAAACAGGCCATCAAAATGAGTCGATTTTCTCCAACTTTTGACACACAACCTCCTATGTTTTCGAGTTGGTTTGCGCTCTTCGCCAACCAATGGATCGCGCCCGTCTTCGTCGCTACGATCTTGCACGTCGCGGCGTGGTGGCTCCCTGTACAGCTCCCCAAAAACGATCAAAAGAAACCTCTGACCATCAAATTGAGCATGGTCAAACCACGCCCCACACCCAAACCTGTCCAGCGCCCTCCCGTACGGACCCAGCCAAAAAAGAAGATCAAGCCCAAAAGACGACGCAGACGCAGAAGACGACGCAGACGTAGACGTAGAAGACGACGCAAGCTCCCGATCAAACGAAGACTCCCCAAAAAGGTGATCAAGCGGGCCATCCCTGTCCCGCCAAGGACACCTCCACCCAAAAGAATCGAAAAGATCGAGCCAAAACCACTGCCTCAGCAGCCCAAACTACCACCCGTACGCACACAACCTGCGCCTGTGCGCACAAAACCAGCGCCCGTACAAAAGGTCGTACAAAAACCCGTTGACTTGGGGCCGTACAAACAATCCCTCAACGAAGCCATTCAACAACATAAACGCTACCCCCGAATGGCCTACCGCATGGGATTTGAAGGGATGGTGGTCGTCAGCATCAAGTTGACCAAAGCTGGAAAGCTCCTCGGACGCCCCCGGATCGTCCGTTCAAGTGGTCACCGCATGCTCGACAAAGAAGCGATCCGTATGATCCTCGCAGCCGCCCCCCTCCCCAATATGCCCAGCGCCTTCCAAAAACATCACGCGGAATTCCGTATCCCCGTCAACTTCACAATCCAGTAACACAAAGAGTGTTACATTTACACAGAGCGAACACGTTGAAGTTGTCCATCCACGCTTACCCCAACACGCTCTCCTTCAGCCCAGGACAACGCGTTGTCTACGCGGACGTAAAGAATCAGCGCTCCAAGCTCCACATGTGCGAATGAAAAGTGTCCCCGGTACTCCACAAAGCGGATCACACCTTCAACACCTGTATTGGTATCCTTCGAGAGGGTCAAAGACTCAGGTCGAACAGAGAGCATCACCTCCCCATGAAAAGGAGCGGAGAGAGGATGTCGCCCGAGTGAACACGACACGACATCACCTTCAGCGTCTCCCTCCAAGAGATTGGTCCGACCGAGGAATTGAGCGACAAACGCAGTCTCAGGCTTTGTGTACAACTCTTGGGGAGTACCGACCTGTAACAACTGCCCCTCGTTCATGATGCCAATCCTATCGCCGAGCATCATGGCCTCTTCCTGGTTGTGGGTCACGAGCATCGCCGCGATATTCTGTGACTTGAGCAACGCACGGACCTCAAAACACATTTGCTCTCGCCGCTTCTTATCGAGATTGGAGAAGGGTTCATCGAGCAGCAACATCTTCGGTGAAACAGCGAGGGAGCGCGCAAGCGCGACCCGCTGCTGTTCACCACCAGAGAGCTGCTCCGGCCAACGCTCTCCAAACCCCGCCAATCCGACAAGAGTCAACACCTCGTCGACTTTGTTTGAGCGGGCATCAGCGCTCATTCCTCGCAACCCAAAGGATACATTTTGTGCCACTGTGAGGTGAGGGAACAGCGCATAATCCTGGAACACAAAACCGATATCCCGCTTGTCAGGTGCGACATGGAGCGTCTGTCCAGAGAGCTGTTTGCCTTCCAACCAGATCTCTCCAGCAGAAGGAGTCTCAAATCCCCCAATCATACGAAGGGTCGTTGTCTTGCCACACCCAGAAGGCCCCAGCAACACAAACATCTCACCAGCTTCCATCGAAAATTCGACACCATCGACAACAGGTGTCGCAGAGAAGGCCTTGGAGACATCCTTTACGTGTAAAAAAGTAGAAGTGGTCATGTGTGTTTCTCATCGTAGAAAAAGAGCAAGCAGACGACAAATGAAAGGGAGAAGAACAAGATACACAGCGCGTAGGGCGAAGCCTCAGCGTACTGCGCGTTCTCGACGTTATCCCAAACCTCCATCGCCAACGAGCTGTAACCAGTCGGTGAGATGATCAAGTTGAGTGATAACTCTTTGAGAGAAGATAAAAACACGAGCACCGCCCCTGAGAACATCCCACTATATACGTTGGGCAAGATCACCCGCCAAAAGGTCGACCAGTGGCCATGTCCAAGGGCAAAGGAAGACTCCTCAAGTCGAGGAGACAGGCGGTGCAACGCACTCCGTACGGGTCCAAGCGCCTCAGCGAGGAAGCGCAGGACGAGAGCGACCACAAGCAATGTAAGGCTTAAATGTAAAAAGTACGCCCACTTGAGGGAGAAAAAGACCAGCCCCAGCGCCAGCGTGACAGGCGGGATAGAGTATCCAAAGTAACTGATCCGCTCTAGCATCCGCGTCATCCACGTCGAATAACGAGAGGACAAGTACACAAGCGGCACGCCAAACAGCATCGCGATGAGCGCAGCAGGCCCGCTACTCTGAAGCGAACAGACCGCAGCGTCGATGATCCCTGACCACTCCTTCGACCATATGGAGACACCAGAAGCGTCAAAGGACCAATACAGGACCACTCCAACGGGCAATATCACAGCAAAGAAGCCGTACACTGCAAGAAACACATACGACACCCATCGCCAGGGACCAAGGGCGAGGGTCCGCTGCTGCCGCTGCGTTCCTCGTCCGGCTCTCGCCACACGAAAGGAACGAAGGTAGCCAGCTTCGACCCACAAGATCACAACTGTCAGCCCGAGTAAAATCAGCGAAAGCCAAGCACTATAAGGTCGATCAAGCAACCTGTACTGAAAGAGTTCCCAGCTCAGCGTCTTGTAACGCATCAAGCTGACCGCCTCGAAGTTACCGAGCACGTGAAGACTGACCAACAGCCCACCGGCCCATATTGCCGGCCAACACTGAGGCAAAATCACCAGCCGAAAGATCTGCCAATGGGTATAACCAAGCGCTTGTGCAGACTCTTCGAGCGATGGATCGGTGTTGGAGAAGGCAGTACGCAAATTCAAGTACAGGTAGGGGATGTTACACAGTGTCAACACCCACAACGCGCCCCAATACCCATGAATCCGCTGCATGGAGATGCCCAGTATGGACTTGAGAAAACCCATATCACCCCCCATCGAGAGATAGGCGTAGGACATCATGTACGTAGGCAGCGCGAGCGGCAACACACCAAAGAGGACGCCGACAGCACGCCCCTTCATATCCGTTCGTGTTGTGAGCCAGGCGAGTGGGACGGCGATGAGCAAGCTACACAACAACACCGAGGCGAGTAGCAACACGGAGCGAAGGACAAGATAGCCCATTCGAGCGCGAAAGAGCAGTCCGACAAGATGGGAAAAAGAAGGGACTTCTGAGGCTTGGATGAAGGTATAGAGGGTGGGAAAGAAGACGCCGAGTGCGACGCCCCAGGCACAAAGCCAAAGCCACCAGGGGGCTCTCCCGCCGAGGGAGAGCCGACCTCGTGTGTCATTCATGGCAGACCAACAGACGTCAACAATTTCAGTGTACCTTTCAGATCGCGAAGTTTGTTGAGCTCAACAGTTGGTGCTGTGTTCAACAGGTCTTTCAGTGGAAGCAAGAGTTTGTTTGCCTTAACTTCTTCGATCATGGGATACTCAAAGGCTTTCTGCGTAACGTACTCTTGGGCCTTTTTGCTGAGGAGATAGGTCAAAAAGGTCTTGGCGTTTGCGGCATTCTTGCCACCCTTCAACAGACCAGCGCCCGCGATGTTCACGAGGTTACCAATATCGCGCTTTGCAAAGAATGTTTGCGCGACGGGATAGTTGGCGTCCTTGGTTTTAAACCGAAGCAGGTAGTAGTGGTTGGGCAGACCGTAGACAACTTCGCCAGCCGCGATGGCTTTGACAATCGCGGTGTTTTTGGGGTAGCTCTTCGCTCCGTTCTTTTTCATGCCTTCGAGCCACGCTTTGGTTTTGGCTTCGCCGGCAGAGACGCGCATGGCGGTCACAAAAGCCTGGAAGGATGCATTTGTCGGCGCCCAGCCGACCTTCCCTTTGTACTTGGGTTTGGTCAGATCAAAGACGCTCTTGGGGATATCGTCTTTCTTCACCTTTTTGGGAGCGTACGCGATCACGCGAGCGCGACCACTTGTCGCCACCCAAAGCCCCGACTTGTTTTGCAAAAAGGAGGGTGTTTTTTTGATCAATTTGTCATCGATTTTGGCAAACGCCCCAGCTTGCTCAAGCAATCCAAGGGCGCCTGCGTCCTGAGACCAAAAGAGGTCCGCGCTGACCTTCTTTTGTTTGATCTCTTCGTTCAACAACAACGCAAGTTGTGCGGTCTTTCCGAATTTGACCTTTACCTTGATACCAGTGTCTTTGGTGAACATCTCGATGATCGGCTTAACCAGCTTCTTGCTGCGACCTGAGTAGATGACGAGCGTTTTGCTCTTTGTCACTGTTCTTTTTGTGGTTTTTTGATTTTGCTTCTTTTTGGAAGGTTTGGGACAACCTGCCATGCCCAACGCGAGCATACAGACAGACAATCCCACGACAAATCTCTTCATCATGGATCATTCCTCTTATATCATGTGTAGGATGGCAGGTATCATTGCGAATACATACCATCACCGTCAATTGCGAGAAGAGCATGCTGTGTACCTCTTCTCTCGTGTAGAAGAGGTACACAGCATGTTCTCAATGTTCGAGAGGGGATGTAACAGCAAGCATTTGAAAAGTCAAGTTGGCCTCTCACAACCCCTACAATACGTTATCCAATCCAACTTTCAGGAGTGGAAAGGTCCATGAGGCTCATCATCGTCAAAATCCAACATCATCTGGGAATCGAGTCGTGGGTCCAATTCGTTGGCAGCGAGTGTGACAGGCAACGCGACGGGCATAAATGGTTCTTGCTCCTCGACAGGCAGAGAAGGTCGATTTGCAGTGACGATGATCGACCAGATGGCGAGACTTCCAGTCGCCCCACCCAACCACGACAACAGCCCTACAGGCCCAAATGCGCGCAGCAAGTATGAGCCAACAAAAGGACCGAGCACCGCCCCCACACCAAAGACGATCAAAAAAGTCCCCGTGGCAGACGTGATCTTCTCTTGCTCAACGACGTCGTGTGTCAACGCGAGCGCGACGGGATAAATCGCCAATCCTAACGCCCCCATCAACCCACCAACAGCGAGCAACACATACCAGGAAGAGAGTGGAAGCACGACCCCTGCGACCGCGACAAATGAAAAGAGCGAACAGATCATCAACAATGACCACTCACGCCCCAATCGATCAGACAACAATCCAATCGGCCATTGCGCGATCAACCCACCCAACAACATCGCGGTCATGAAATATGAGATCTCCGTCGCGCTGCGACCCACATTCGCCGCAAACAACGGCAACACGCTCAACAACGACCCCTGCACAATCCCCGAGACAAAACACCCATATCCTCCGAGAGGTGTACTCTTCCAAAAAGAACGCAAGCCCATACGCACGTCTTCACTCATCGTCGGCTGTAGATTGTTGGTAAAGACAATCGGCACCAACGAAAAAGCGAACATCGCAGCCATGAAGGCGAACAATTCAAGGCTCCCCATCGAATAGCCGGTCAAGACCATCTGACCAGCCGCGAGGCTTCCTTGTGAGATCAATGTGTACAAAGACAGGAGCACCCCACGCCCCCCAAATGTCGCGAGCTCACTGAGCCAACTCTCGATCACCACAAACAAACCAGCGATCGCAAAACCAACCGCCACCCGCAACAAAAACCACCCCAATGGATGACGCACAACAAACATCAACAACGTCACATTGACCAACAAAGCGGCCATCCCAGCGTACACCCGGATGTGTCCGTACTTCTTAACCAAGCCTCCTTGAAACCACGCCCCCAACGCAAGGCCGACGTTATACGCAGCCAACACAAACGCCATCGAAGAGGTCGAATACCCCTGCTGCTTAATCACCAAACTGACCGTTGTCATCAACATTCCGTGCGCCAACACCAAGACAGCTGTGCTGGTCAATAAAGGTCCGCTGGAGACCACCAACTTCAACATCTCTTTTACTTCCCTACATCACATGATCCCAACAAAGCCGTTGGAGGCATATGCGCGAACCACACGCGCTGTTCTCCCACTGATAGGATCGAAAAAAAAAGTCAAGCGGGGCACAAAAGAAAACCATCAAACACAAAAACACCACAGCCAAAACGCCATACAAATCAAAAATCTTAACACTGAAAACAAGAAAAAAAGCGCAAACCTTTGACACATCGTCACAGCGCACACATACTCAACATACACAAAAAGACAAAGAAAAACATAGCCTTGCCCTAAGAAAAACAAGAGACATTCTTCAGACTGTAGGCGACATCGAGAGTCCAGAGAGGCGAGCTCGCGAGTGAAAAGTATCCGAGCAAAACAGCTCACACAGGTCCAGACTTTTTGCGCCATGCCCCAGGAGAGAGATGAAAATAACGTTTGAACGCCCGACTAAACGAGACGACAGAATCATAGCCGACGCTGCGTGCGACTTGATCCAGGCTGAGCCCCTGTTGCTTTTGAAGCATGCTCGCGGCCGTTCTCATCCGCCACTGTGTCACATATTTTAACGGCGCCTCACCGACCAGCGCTTGAAAGCGTGCAGAAAAACCAGAGCGAGACATCCCGACAGTTCGTCCCAATGATTCCACAGTCCAAGGATGTTCTGGTTTGTCATGTATCAACTGTATCGCATGGCCAATGTGTTTATCGCTTAGTGCACCGAGCCATCCGCCCTCTCCTTCAGGCTGACGAGCGAGCCAGGTCCTTATAATTTGGAGAAAAAGAAGATCTGCCAAGCGAGAAATCGCAGTGTCCACTCCTTGGAGCTGCTCGCTCGATTCGTATGACATGTACCGTATGATCGTTTCCAACCAGGGTGCTGTTTTGTGATCTTCGTGTTTGATGTGCACAAGCGGCGGGATCACAGACAGCAATGGATGCTCATTGCCCCCTTCAAATAGAAAGCTTCCACAATACAAGGTTGTAGGTGGTCCTTCTCCATCCAACTCAAGAAGGGAGCAATGTTCCCCACAAACCTGTCCACCGTGTTTGCTTTGGTAGGTCTCCATCCCACGCTCCCTGAACTCATCAAAAGACAGAGGTACAGTCTCCAAAGAATCAGCGATTACGTGTTCAGAAGCACAAGACACCATCACAAGCTCCCCCGCCGAGAATGTGATGGGTTCCTCTCCCTTGACAGCGAGAACCCCACCGCCGCTATCGCAAATATGAAACATCAAACTATCAGAAGGTGCTACACGAACCCCCCAAGAGCCTCTCACCTCCGCCCTCGCAAAGATAGTCCCTTCAACGCGCAATGATTGAAGCACATGCGTCAGAACATCCATTCTTCTTCCTTTTTTGGCTACTTACAACAACCAAGACGAATTGTATAAAATTGTGGATGAAATGATATTGTTCATCCACAATTTTGTACTTATCATAGGTCTCGTCAAGGGAGAGACAAGACTCTAAAGACAATCTCTTCAAAAATGAATAAAAACATCTTACAAAAGTGCAAGACATTTGCGCCTTCATGATGCAAGGAGAACAAAATGGGACAATTTAACAACAAAGTTGCGATCGTAACGGGCGGTGGAACAGGTATCGGAAAACAAATGACTGAATCTTTGGTCGCAGAAGGCGCAAAGGTTGTCATCACAGGACGCCGAAGAGGACCACTTGAGGCACTTTCGCAAAAACACCCCGAACAAATCTATTTTGTTCAGGCAGACGTCTCGAAACCCAACGACCCCAAAAGAGTTGTTGAGTATACAATCGAAACACTTGGGCAATTGGACATCTTGATCAACAACGCCGGAACATTCGCAAGTGCTCCTTTGGTAGAGACCTCTGATGAAGACATCACCCGAGTGCTCAACGTGAACATCTTAGGCGTCCTCGCCTTCAGCCGCGAAGCGATCCCATACCTGAGCAAAACAAACGGAAACATCGTAAACACATCATCTGTTGTCGCAACCGGCGTGATGCCGGGGATCTCTGTCTACGCAGCGAGCAAAGCCGCTGTCGATCATATCACACGCACACTTGCCGCAGAGCTCGGACCCCAAGGTATCCGGGTGAATGCAGTCTCACCGGGAATGACCAGAACGGATATGGCCGCACCGATGCTTGAACAAATGGAAGAATCTTTTGCACAACAGACACCACTTGCGCGCATAGGAAATCCCATCGACATCGCAAACGTCGCGCTCTTCTTGGCCTCAAACAAAGCCGGGTGGGTCACAGGACAGGTATTGGCCTCAAGCGGTGGCTTGATGCTCTAATCTGCGAACTTCCAAACCCCCTCCTTCACTCCCACCTCTACCTTATGTCTTCCCCACATAGGTTTACATAACAATTCAGACGTTGACTCATTTCTCGCCGAGGCGAACAACTCTCCACACATTTCAAATTGCATTGGGTTGTTGACTTTTCACCGGTCTATCTGGACGATGTCACCACTCAAGTTTCCGTTTGCTCTCTTTTGCCAAGAGACGACCTGTCCACGACACCCCATAGAGAGCGTATACGAAGGCTTTGGCAACTACTTCCAGGAGAGCGTAGATGAGTCCGTCAAAACCGCCCGAAGAGACCCCTCAACAGCAAGACATGTCGAAAAAGAAGACCTCTCCCAACACGGTCATTCCGGAACTTGAAATGGATGCAGTGCCAGAGAGTAAAGACTCACCACTCCATACAGAAGAAGACCTCTCGGCTGCACCACCGTCCTCTCAAGAGGTGACAGCATCAGAGCAAATCGCCATTATCGACGCCGATGACATCGCCCTCGCCTCGCTCCCAGAAACACATCCACCTTCACAAACGCCTCCTTCCCCAAGGCCAAAGATACGACATTTCCTTCAGAATATCTTCGAAGTCTCCGCGCTGTACGATTTAGAGGAGTGGCCCAACGTATCACACGAGTTGTATCTCAAAGCCCGAGAAGAATTACGAATCCGCGTGGATACAGTGTACAACTTCATGAAGCACAAGGGATTTAACTGGGAAAAACGTAGTTCATTCCGCATCTTTGGCGAAACCTTGTTACAACTGTTGTGGATCGACTGGTCTGACCCTGAGGCGAAACACACAGCGACCCACGAGGTCCTCTCACAACTTTCCAAACGACCACAAGCCATCCTCGACTACGATCAACTCTACTGCACACCGGACAGCGCAGAACGTCGACGTGATCTTGTCCTGACACACCACGCGCTCGCCGACAAAAAGGTGCTCTTCATCGGAGATGATGATCTCGGCTCCGTCGTCCTCGCTCCTCACTTCCCAGGCGAAATCCACATGCTCGACCTCGATCAACGGCTGCTGCAATTCGTCCAAGAGGAAGCTCCAAATGTCCATCGACACGAGATCAACTTGATCTTGAGTGGCATTCCAGCGCCCCTCCACAAGTACTTCGACGCAGTGTTTCTCGATCCACATTGGGAATACAGTGGCGCGTGGATGTTCCTCAACAAAGCCATCTATGCCCTCAGTGAACATCCAGACGCGCGGATTTATCTATCTTTTTGCCCAGTCCATCTCGAATACCAACCTGGACAGATGACACGTTTTTGGAAACGACTCGCCAGTCTGGGTATGATGTGCGAGCAAGTGATCCCTGCGTTCAACTTGTACAGCCTCGATGAAGCTGATATCCCTGAGTTTCGCGCGCTGATCGATGAGTATCTGCCGCAGCTCGAATCGTCATTCGCGAACGCTCTTAGAGAGATTCCATTTGCCTTCTCGAATATGTATGTGCTCAAAAGAATACCAGGGCATCGCCCTCACAAGATACGTTCGTTTTTCTTCAACTGGTGGCACTCCGCCTAAGCCGAAGGATTGATCTGCATGCGCTTTTTTCACCCCGAACATGACAGCCAACTCGAACTCTCACTTGAAGACGTGTTCATCGTCCCTGACTACTACGACGGTGGTTCGAGGTTGGACGTCGACCTGACTCCGATGGACTTTCCAGGTGGCGCCCACCCGATCGTGTCTGCCAACATGAACGGCGTGACAGGAAAACGTATGGCTGAGACGATGGCCCGCTATGGCGGCTTTGGCGTACTTCCACAGGATATGGAGCTTGACACCGTCGAACGGATCGTCAAACACATCAAATCCGCAGATCCACAATTTGACACCCCCCTCGTCGTCACACCAGAAGCGACGTTGCGGGATGTACAGGGGATCATCAGGAAACGAGCACACGATATGGTCGTCGTCGTGGACAAAGAAAACCGCCCCCTTGGCGTCGTGACACAGGCGGATTTACGGGACAGAGACCAATATACAAAGGTCGGTAGATTGATGTCCAAAGAGATGGTGAAGTTGCGTCGCGGGATGAGCAACCAAGAGGCCTTCACCTTGATGCACCAGAATCGCGTCAAAGCAGCTCCAGTCCTCGACGATGACGATAAATTATGTGGATTGCTCACCCGAGACGATGCTGTGCGCTTGGAATTGCTCAAGCCAGCGGTCAACACGAGAGGTGAGTTGATGGTCGCGGTCGCCGTTGGGATTTCTCAGGGCGCCGCGGACACAGCGACCGCGTTGGTCGAGATGGGGGTCGATGTGATCGTGCTTGACACCGCCCACGGCTACCAAAAGCGAATGCTTGAGACCATACAAAATGTACGCAAGGCTATCGGTTCCTCCGTCCCTATCGTCGCAGGAAATGTTTGCACGGCGGAAGGCACAAAGGCATTGATCGACGCAGGCGCCGATATCATCAAGGTCAACGTTGGACCAGGCGCGATGTGCACAACACGTATGCAGACAGGAGTCGGGCGACCGAGCTTTTCATCCGTCCTCGCCTGCGCCAACGAAGCCAAGCAACACGGTTGTCACGTGTGGGCTGATGGCGGTGTCCGACACCCAAGAGATGTCGCGCTCTATCTCGCTGCAGGGGCTTCTCGCGTCATGATCGGCACGATGCTCTGTGGAACCTACGAAAGTCCTGGAGACATCAAAGAAGATCCCGAAGGCTTCCTGTACAAAGAAAACTACGGCATGGCCAGCGCCAGAGCCGTACTAGAGCGAAACACTGCCTTGACCGCCTTTGAAAAGGCCAAAAAAGGCTTCTTTCGAGAAGGTATCAGCAGCTCACGCATCTACCTACAAGAACACAGAGAGAGTGTCGGGGAGATCATGATCGAGATCATCACTGGCGTTCAATCTTCCTTCACTTACGTCGGCACGACAGACATCCCCTCCTTCCAAGAGAAAGTGATCGTAGGCGTCCAAACACAAGCCGGCTTTGGCGAAGGAACAGCCCACGGACGCATCCGCAAATAACCCCCTTCTCCACCACCCGAAAACCTTTTTGCCAGCCACTGCGTCTATACCAACACGCACCTGGAAGGATGAGTATCCTCCACACAGGTACGAAAAACTTGCAAATGCAGCCAAAATCCAACACATTCACAATAGAATGACATGTTCACGTGTGGAAACGTTCACGTTCCACCAAACACAATGGTACAGAGATGATACAGAATGAAGGCACGACCTGCCCGGAGTGTGGAACTTCCATCCTCAACATTCCCGAAGGCGGTCGATTTTGTGCAAAGTGCAGATTCCCGCTCATGCACGTCGCCAACAAGTATAGATTGATCAAAACCCTCGCAGAAGGTGGTTTTGGTACTGTGTTTCTGGCAAAACACATCCGGCTCCAAGAAGACGCGATGCGCGTGATCAAGGTCATGAAGCCCGAAGTCATGAAGATCGCAGGGATGGAGACGCGTTTTTACAGAGAGGTCCGGATCACCTCCTCACTGTCCCAGAAAAATGAACACATCGTTCGGATCTACGATGACTTTGGTGAAGAAGAAGGCCTCGGCTTTTACTACGTCATGGAACACCTCCACGGTCGCCCACTCAGCCATCGCCTCCAAGAAGGCCACCTCACCCCTGTCGAGATCCAAAATGTCTTTGAGCAGATGACCAAAGGCATCGCAGAAGCCCACCGCGCAGGCATCATTCACCGAGATCTCAAACCAGACAACATCATGTTGGTAGAAAAAGGCCACCAAACGCAACTCGTCAAGTTGCTCGACTTTGGAATCGCCAAACCACTCGGTGATAACAGCCAACCGAACCTCACACAAGGCATGCTCGGCACGCCCGCCTACATGTCTCCAGAACAATGCCTGGGACAAGAGATCGGCAGAGAGGCCGACATTTACGCGGTTGGGATCATACTCTACGAACTCTTCACAGGACGCCCTCCCTTTGGTGGCAATACAGATCAGGCACAAAGCAGCAATGGGTTCATGGCAGTACTCCACGCACATATCACACAACAGGTCCCTTCACTGCGTGAAAAACTTCCACAGATGCCCCAAGGGATCGAAGCAGCGATCCTCAAGTCATTGGCCAAAAAGCCCGAAAATCGCTTCGGTAGTATGGAAGAGCTCTATCAAGACATCGCCCCCAAATTGGCGAGTTGGACGGGTATTCCATTACAAGCCCCAGAGCTGCTGGACGCTCCGACACCACGTATCACCCGTTCCTCTTACTCCCAACCCTCAGGGGAACTCATTCCCGCGGCACAGAGTTACGCTCCAGCGCCCCCTACACAGATCCCACATAGCTCTCCATTGTCCAAAGGGCTCATCCTTGGGATGCTCGTCTTTATGGTCTTGTTAACAGCAGGATTGGGCTACACCATTTACTTGTTGAAGCAAGAAAAGCAACCGACCCCACGTACAAACATCCGAACAGTTGTGCGAAAGCGACCAACAAAACGTCTCCATCCTCCAAAGCGTCCCCGTCCTCACCCTCCGGAAGCACGCACCCAAAAGACCATCAAAAAAGCCCCACAACCGACAAAAAGAGCGGTGCAGCCTCCCCCTCGTCGACCAAAGAAACGTACCCTGAGAAAAGTCACGATCGCCCGAAAGCGATTCAGAAGACGCTATAAAAGAAGACGTATCAAGAGTCGGAGAGTCCGGAGAGCAGTACCTATCGCACGTGTAGATATCGATCGATTGATCAAAGACGCCAATCTCACGAGCGACGCCGAAGCAACAACACGTAGATTCTTTGTAGAGGGAAAAAAACTCGAACGCAGTATCCGTAATGGTATGACAGCGAGGACGTACTTACTCGCACGACGTGTCCATCGAATCCACAAAGACTTGCTGATGTACAAGTTACCAAGTGCGCTCTACAAACAATTAGGGAAATACGAAGCAATGGGAGTATACGCGCTCATCCAAGTGCGTAGAAAGAGATTTGCCAAATTCCAGTACCAAGGCCAATCAAATGCCGAGTTGGGTCGGGAATACACCAAACACGTAAATGCTCTTGGAAGCTACATCGCTCTGATCTCGAAACTCTTTCGCTTCAGATCGTCGAATTACTACCCATGTGGAAGCTACTACTTCGCAGAAGCCTATCTCATTACAGCAGATGCGATGGCAAATTCTCCGCAGCCTGCGCAGGGTGAGGAGAACACCTACTATAAACTGCTCAAAAACTCAGCTTCAAGGTACAGAACGATGGCCATGGAACAACTGCGTCCTGGTCTCCAACACGCATCCAACTACAAAGCTCCAAAATGCCATAAGAAAATGGTTCGTATGTACAAGCGACTCCGACAGTAAGTGACCTTCAGCCCACTATCCTCCACCCCTCACATAAGGAGGCCCCATTGTTCTCCCGGACTTTTGCCCTCTACACATTACTCTTCATCTTTTGTTCACCTGCACGTGCACAGAGTCCTGGAAAACATGCCCTCAAAAAGACAGACGCCTCAAAACAACGCGAACTCATCATCGCGACCAAGTCCTCGCCCCCCTTTGCGATGAAACGCTCTGATGGGAAATGGACAGGGATCAGTATCGAACTATGGCAAGTGCTCGCCAAAGAGCTCGGGCTGCGCTATCGCTTCAAAGAGTTGGGTCTGCAACAAATGCTCGACCAGGTGAAGCGTGGGAAAGTCGATGCAGCAGTCGCTTCGCTTACAATTACACCAAGTCGCGAAGCATACCTCGACTTCACACACCCCTTCCACACAACAGGCCTCGCGATCGGCATCCACAGCGCGCGAAAGAACACCATTCTTCGAGCCTTCCGAAAAATCTTTACCCTGGAATTACTTGAACTTGTAGGTGGGCTTTTCTTACTCTTGGTGTTTATGGGGATGCTCGTTTGGTGGTTTGAACATCAACACAACCACGAAGAATTTGGCGGCAGCGCGATTCACGGAATCGGCGCGGGCTTTTGGTGGTCTGTGGTCACAATGACCACTGTTGGATATGGTGATAAATCCCCAAGGACTTTGGGTGGGCGAGTTGTTGCGATGCTTTGGATCTTTTTGAGCTTGGTGTTGGTCTCAAGCTTCACAGCAGCGTTAACCTCACTTCACACAGTGAATGTTTTGGAGTCGCACATCAAAAGCCCCAACGATCTGCACAGATTAAAAGTTGCGACTGTTCCCAACTCAACAAGCGCAAGATTCTTGGAAAACAGACACATCCAAACAGTCATGTACAAGGATATTCTCAGCGCGTCAAAAGCAGTCGCCAACAAACAAGCCGGCGCGATTGTCTACGATGCCCCACTACTGCGCTATCTCTCACAACACCGACTTCATGGCAAAATGACAGTTCTCCCAGGACATTTCAAACGCCAAGACTACGGCATCGCGTTGCCTCCAGGCAGCGACATGAGAAAACCGCTGAACAAGGCTATCCTGAAAATGATTTACAGCGACAGGTGGCAAATGTTGCTCAAGAAATACCTCGGCCCCAACGCAACCCAATAATCAATCTCGCCCTACGTGTTGTCTGTATGAATGAAGCATAGAGAGCGCACCCTCAATCAACTCACCGTGAAGACCCCATCCAATCCCCAACGTACGCATGGACACGTGAAACAATGTCTGCGCATGCAACGCTTCTGGTAGAATACGGTCTCGCTTGCGAAAATGATCGAGACCATGAACCGTTGCCCATAAAATAAACGACTTTTGTTTACATAAGATATCTTCTCTATCAAGTTGTAGCAGTTCGCCCAGCGACTCTTCTATCGGCTCCAGAATCTTCCCGATGATCTTTGCCGCGTCCAGCGCGTCTTCATCCGGTAAAAGAGGCTGTGGAGACGACATAATAGCATCAATCAACCGATGTCGCGAAGGCTCCTTCACCGCATCCAAAAAGTACACCTCTCCCGCCAAAAACACCCTCGCGAGCGCTCTCGACTCGACCTCGCTGCCTTCTAGCCCCTCAAAATACACACCAGCACGCGCAAGCTCTTCGTATAGAGAGACTTGAAACTCCTCTAACGCCCTCTTTTGCAACGCAACTATCAGATCATCTTTGCTCGGAAAATACCGGTACAAAGCACCAACTGCCGCATCCAGCGACTTCGCGATCTTCGCAATCGTCAACCCATCAAGACCCTCTTGTGCAACAATATGCATCGCACTCTCAAGCATCTGCTCCCGCCTCGCAAGACGCCTCTTCTCACGACGACCAAGTTTCTTGACCTCTTCATTCATCTCGCCTCCAGATACCCATCTTTGTGTATAGTCAAATATACAGCATGAGAAGTTTTCTTTGTACTCCACCACGTAAACGCACTCTCTTCCAACAAACAATGCGCATATGCCGACGATTGAATCGTACAAACCTATGGCATGGATATCGCATACAGGCACACCAAAGTCAAATGGAAGACATCCTCGTGAATCAGTTCCATTGGTTTTCAATTGCGATGTGGATGTATCATTTTGTGTATCGGCAACGCCCGGAAAGGTAAAGCGGCAAAGACGCAACTCAACAAACCCCCTCAACGACCACAATACCTTCCAGCGTTGTCTTTTTTGATAGCACTCAAAAGAAAACCTTTTTGGACAAACGTTCGTATACTCACTTTTGGCATCACCCACTTCCAGACCGAATGCACAAAAGGAGCCCACATTGACCACGCTCAGATTCGCCCAACCATCGGATGCAGAAGAACTTTCCAATATTTACAAGCGCTATGTCATCGATTCATTTGTCTCCTTCGAAACGACCCCCCCTACAGTCGATCAATTCGCCGAGCGTATCGAACACATACAACAGCAGTTCCCTTGGCTCGTCATAGAAGATAATGAGCGCTGTCTTGGGTATGCCTACGCATCTCCACATCGCTCTCGCGCAGCCTACCAATGGTCCACAGAGGTCTCAGTCTACCTCGACGACGACATCCACCGCCAAGGGGTCGGAACCCGCCTCTACAACGAACTCTTCCGCCTTTTACAGATACAGGGATACGTCAACGCATACGCAGGGATCACCATTCCCAACCCGAAAAGTCTCGGATTTCACAACAAGTTGGGTTTCGAAGAAGTAGGTATTTACAAGCAAGTTGGGTACAAAGCAGGTCGATGGTGTGATGTCGTCTGGCTCAGTCGGTCCTTGCAAGCGCCTCCCACGCCGCCATCATCCCCTATACCACTGCCGTCTCTGCTCGCGTGTATGCCCCACCAACATGTCCAAGACATCGTAGATGACGACACTTTTTTGCATCGATTTGAACGCCAGGAGATCTCACTGACGTGTTGGGATCACCGCGCACACGTCAGAGTCGCATGGAAGTATATTCAACAAGAAGCGTCACTCGAACGAGCGTATACACGTATGAGAGATGGAATATACGCGCTACTCGATCACAACGGTATCTCGCAGGACAAATACAACGAGACCGTGACCAGGGGCTATCTCATCCTCATCGCGAAGGCCGTTGGAGAAAAAACACAATCTTGGTGTAGATTTTACAAGGACAACCCGTCTCTCTTTGATAGGACGTCGCCACCCCTGCTCGCGTACTACACAAAAGAAGAGCTCTTGTCAGATGAGGCAAGGCAAAGTTGGATACAGCCTTCCAAGCGAGACTTTGGTGATATCGATTGGTAGCGGCTTGGCCTTGTTGTTTCTCGCAAAGGTCTACAGCGCCAGCTCCAGCTCCATAAACAGGTGAGGATGCTTTTCGTACTTTTCTTGCATCAAACGGATCGTGTCCACGCGTACTTCGTGCTTATAGGACTCCAACAAGACCTCCCCCTCTTTGGGGAACGCCAAAAACCGTTCTTTGTCGATCAACAGAATACGAGGCTTAAATTGATGCATCAGCTCAGAATGTTCATATGTGAGACAAAAGACATACCACCGCTTTTGCACCTCTCCACCCATATCATCCCGCATCGTCCCTGCAGCAAATTGTTCGGCGATTTGGTTGAGAATGGTGTTCAAAATGTACCAGGAATCCTCCTCAGGAAAAGAGAGCACAGGACCTTCGGCTTTTGCTCGCTCCATCGCCGCCCGAACCTCAGACTGCATCGCCGTATTTCTCATCACATGCCGAAGGTCTCGTTCAAACAGAGTACGCAACTTCAAAGACGCGACAGCTTTGTCCTCACGTGGCTCAGTGAAGGGCTCGATGATATTGAGGCTGAGCAAGATGGAGTTGTTAAACTCACGCTTTTTCCAGGCAGAACCGGCCTGCCATTGCCCCCACATCCAACCTGCAAAGACACCAAGAACGGCCCCCAAAATCTTTGGGATAAAATCGAGCACAGCAGCCAACACATCAACGCCAAAAAACATCGGACACTCCTTTTTACTAGCTTGAAGATCTCACGTCGAACGAAAGCGAATCCAGATCGACGAGATTGTATGATACCTCTTCGCAAAATTGCAATAAGACCAACAGCATCCAAATGCCACATGGGTATCGTGGACGATGAATTTGAAACTTCATTGAAAAATTGGTATGCTAGACGCGTTTTTCCAACGATACGATGTGAAGAACACTTCACTCTCTTCAAACACTTAATGAATACGATAGGATGTGCTCGTTCCTATCTGAATATGATAGACACATGACAACAAAAGACACGCTAGGGTCCTATCAGCTCCTTGAGGAGGTTGGCTCAGGTGGTATGGGTGTCATCTACCGCGCCGTCCACAAAAAAAGTGACGATTTTCAAAAAACCGTCGCGATCAAAAAGCTACATCCTCACCTCGCACAAGAGCCGGGACTCATACAGAGCTTTGTCAACGAAGCTCACATAGCCTCCTCATTCCAACACCCAAATGTTATCTCCACATTTGATTTGGGACACGAGGAGGAGACCTACTTCATCGCCATGGAGTATGTAAAGGGATACCCTCTTAACCGATTGTTTGACTACTTTCGTCCACTCCCTCTGGACACCCTTATCCACAGTATCATGCAGTCGTTGCTCGGTCTTGACTACCTCCACCACCTCAAAGACTCGGAAGGAAACCCCCTCGACCTCGTTCACCGAGACATTTGCCCTGGCAATATCCTCGTCTCAGAGCAAGGTGTGGTCAAGCTTATCGACTTTGGATTGTTGCACTCCAACCAAAACACGAACACAACACAGCCCGGAACAAAGAAAGGTACTTTTGCCTATATGTCCCCGGAGCAGGCGGCTGGAAGCAATGTAGACGCGCGCTCGGACTTGTTCTCGCTGGGGTTGATCCTTTATGAAGGTTTGACCAACCAGCCACTCTACGAGAGAGACGATCCACTCCAAACTGTGAAGCTCGCAGCCGAGGCCAACATCCCTCTGCTACATACAGTTCTCCCAGAGATCGCTCCAAAACTCGAAGAGATCGTGCACAAAGCGCTCGCAAAAGATCCAGATGACCGCTTCCAAGACGCCCTCTCTTTTTATGACGCGCTTGGCGAATACATCGCCCCCTTCCATGGTGAATGGCTCCGTCGCTCGACGATGGAAACCATCAAAGCTATGGAGACCAACGAGAACTCCCTCGCCCTTGGCGACATCTCCCGTCGATACACGACATACTTCCATAAAAAAAGGGAGATTATTTACGTTCTCGGTGACGATCCAGCCTTTTCAAACAGCGTCAAAAATATGCTCCTCGCGCGCTCCACTGGTGGCAATGAGTTCGAGTTCCACATCATCGAAGAGGACTTTGCTGTCGCACAAATCATCCACAAACTCGATACACGCGAACAGATTCCACACGCCGTGCTGTTTGGGATGACACATGTCCACCTGCAACACGATTTTCTCCAGCGATTGAGTGCATATCCCGAGATCGCCAAGATCTTCGTCGCAGAAGCTCCGACCAAGGAGCTGCTCGAAGAAGCGATGTTACTCTGTGGCGTCAACCTTCTCCTACACGGTATGCAACGCAAAAAGCTGCTTGATTTCTTGAAAAACAGCCCGATCACAGCGCTCAAAAATCGCTCACAGACGCTCTCCATTTCTTCAAATGTCGAAAAACAATACTCGATGGAGTCCCTCACCCTCCAAGCGCCAGAGTTTATCAAACCACTGGATCTACTCAGGGAACTCGACGAAGATCAAGACAACGAAGAGAGCGACATCCCCAGCCCTTTCTCCAGCGACGAGCTGCTCTCCCCCCACGAATCAACCCAAAGTAAAATCGTGTTCTTTCAAGGAACGTTGTCCGAGTTGAGTATGCTCGATCTTCTACAACTTCTCGATATGAGCTCCAAAACTGCAGTGATCGCGATTTCCAAGATCACAGAGAAAGCCTATATCTACCTGGAAAAAGGCCAGGTGATCGACGCCAAAGTAGGTGATCTTCACGGAGAAGAAGCGCTAGAAACTCTTCTAGAATGGTACGACGGCGATTTTCTCGTCCATGCACCCACCTCTCCCATGAACAAAACCATCGACCAGCCAACAGCTCCCATGCTCCTCGACATGCTCCGTAAAATGGACGAACGAAACGCACAGCGCTCACAAGAGCTCCAACTACCTGATGGTGAATTCTTGTAAGTTCTCCCTCCCACCAGCTTCACCTCTGTCAATCCTTCTCAGAGAATCTCTATACAACCCATCAACTTACGTAGACATCGCCTCTTTGCTCCAAAAAAGATTTATTTTTTTCCGAACTATTGCTTCCCGTCTACCGTACCCTATATTCAAAGGCATGAGTTGGTTGTTCGACACCGACTCTCCCAACACAACGAATTCGATCTCACGGCATCGTGTTGTGTTGCTTGCGATTGGGAATCGCGAAAGTAAACTTGCCGCGAAAGGAGGTGATCCAGTGAATATATGTGAACATAATCCGGCTGGAACAGTGTTGTCCCCAGGTGAGGGCGTTCTCATTTAAGTGTAGCTCCTCAACTCATTGGGAGGGTGTCTATACACAACTCCTTGTGTAAGAATGCTCACCACTCCTGGGTATCCCAGATGATACTGGCCTCCTTGCAGCGTCGGCTTTGTCGGACCGAACAATGAGTCGCTGCAAGGATTTTCTTTTTCTCCCCCCGTCCATCTCCCAACCATTGAAATCTCCAGTACCACACGCTATCATATTCACACCCAACGTGAACCTGTAACCCTGGTACGCTCGATGACACATCGTATCCTTTTCATCTTTGCTTTGCTCTCTCTTACAACCCTCCTTGCACAATGCAGCAAACCAAAACAATGCAACTCCCTGTGTGAGTTGCACACAACAAGGTGTGATGGCGATCAGCTCGGGATCAGCACATGCTCGTATTCTTCGAGCACACAATGTTTAACGTGGACCTTTTCTCCCTGTGAGACAGGCAAAACATGCAAAGAGATCAATGGACAAGCCACATGTACAGGGTGTGAAAAATATGCGAGTCGAGGATGTGTGGATGCGGACATCTACTGGCTTGATAGTTGCGGAAAACCCCACGAAAAACTGCTCACTTGCCCAGAAAACACCCAATGCAAAGAAGACAGATGTGTCGCAAAAAGCGGCGGCTGCTCGGAAAGCTGCGTAGAGAACGAGCAACGTTGCACGAATGATGGATGGCAGATCATATGCGAGCGCAATCCAAACACCTCATGTCTCCAGTGGTCCTCACCTACAGAGTGCCCTTCGGGCCAATACTGCGAAAACAAGTTATGTGAAGTGATCAAGTGCACAACGCCCTGCAGCCCCGGACGCACAAGATGCCAGGGACTCAAAATCCAAACCTGCGCCAAACAGCCCAATGGCTGCACGTATTGGGCCTCTGCACAATCCTGCCGCCCAGGCCAGATCTGCACAAACGATATATGTGTGCAAAATAGCTGCCCTTCTACGTGTGTGAAAGAAGCTGATTGTCAGGTCCAAGAATGTGGCCTACGCACAGCATGTATCCAAAACGCTTGCACTGTACCCAACACACAATGCCCCTCTTCCTGCCAACAAGATGCGGCGTGCAATGTACAAAGCTGCGGAGAGAAAAAAGCCTGTATCAGAGAGACTTGCCAGGTGCTCCCGACAACATGCCCCCAATCTTGTATCGACAACAGCCAGTGCCGAAAGGAAGTCTGTGGAAACAAAACCACATGTGTAAACAACCAATGTGAAGTAAGCACCAACCAATGCCCCACAACCTGCAAAGACTCGACAGAGTGCGATATTCCTGTGTGTGGTCGTAAAACAGAGTGTCTGCTCGGAATTTGCCAATCTCCCCAACAATCGTGTCCTTCATCTTGTAAGGTAGATGCAGACTGTCAACTTGCAGCTTGTGGTCATCGCCAACTTTGTATCAACTTTTCCTGCCAAGCGTCCTCCAAAAGTGAACAGAGCACCGCGCCTGATGGAGGTGGTGAGACTTTCCGAGAATGACCTTCCCCATCTGCTCGCCCAAAGCGCCACGACGCCCCTCAGACGACGAAAAACGCTACCTTCAGACAAACCATTGTGATATGGTGTGTCACCATTGGTTTGAGACACGATTTTCAGATGGAGAATACAAATGAGTAAAAGAGACGTTGTCATCGTAAGCGCAGCTCGCACAGCGATTGGTTCGTTTGGTGGGATGTTTAAAGATGTTTTGGCTCATCAGATGGGTGTTCGGGTCGCAGAAGAAGTGATCAAGCGGGCAGATATCGATCCAACAATCATCGATGACGTCGTGCTTGGGCATTGTATGATGCGTACCGATGAGATCAACATCGCCCGTGTGATTTCTCTCAAAGCAGGCGTGCCCCACACAACCCCCGCGATGACGATCCAACGACAATGTGCGTCTGGTATGCAAGCGATGGTCAGCGGCGCGAGACAAATCTGGAACGGTGATGCCGAAGTCGTCCTCGTCGGTGGTGTCGAGAACATGAGCAACGTTCCCTATAGCCTTCGCAAAGCACGATGGGGCCACCGCATGGGACACGGAGAAGTCATCGACTGTCTCTCCGAAGGTCTCACCGATCCCATCGGCGGATTCCACATGGGTATCACCGCCGAAAACCTCGCCGCCAAGTACAACATCTCCCGACAAGAACAAGATGAGCTGGCCGTACTCAGCCATCAACGCGCTGCAGATGCCATCCAAAGTGGAAAATTCAAAGACGAGATTGTCCCTTACATCCACAAAACGCGCAAAGGCGAAGTGGTCATCGATACAGACGAACATGTCCGTCCAGGCTCATCCGTTGAGAAGCTCGGAAAATTGCGTCCGGCTTTCAAAAAGGACGGAACCGTCACAGCAGGAAATGCCTCTGGTATCAACGACGGTGCCGCCATGATGATCTTGATGTCCGCAGAAAAAGCACAAGAACTCGGATGCACCCCGCTCGCCAAATTGACCGCCTCTGCCAAAGCCGGCGTTGAGCCAGAGTTGATGGGTTATGGTCCTGTTCCTGCTGTCAAAACCCTCTTGGAGCGCACAGGCTACGCGCTCGATCAAATTGACCTGTTTGAGGTAAACGAAGCCTTCGCTGCGCAGTACATCGCGTGTGAAAAAGGGCTCGAACTGAACAGAGAGATCACCAACGTCAATGGCTCAGGAATCTCCCTCGGACACCCCGTCGGAGCAACCGGTTGCCGAATCTCGACGACACTCCTCTACGAGATGATTCGACGAGATGTCAAAGTCGGAGTCGCGACCCTCTGTGTCGGTGGTGGTATGGGAAAAGCCGTCCTCATCGAACGCTAATATAGACCCCTCATACAGCCTCAACGCTCCCCCCTACAAATTGATCGCCTCCAACCGCTGCTGGTTGAGCAATTCCCACTTCGCGTCCATGATTTCCAGTGCTTCTTCGATGGGTAGAGCCTTATAGTGAAGCTCACCATTGATGTTCAACTCCTCGACAATGGGGAGATGGTGATCATCTCGTTCGCCTTCTCGGAAGACGATCTTGTTGAGCGCATCATCGACCTCAAAATCGACCTCCAAATCATCGAAGTACTGGCTCAAAAACTCTTCGATGGCTGCATCAAGTTCTTTCTCAGTCATCGGCTCATCCTGAAGCCAAAGCATGTAGTACGCGAGCACAGACTCTTTAAACTCTTGCTCTTCGATAGAGTCGATGAGGTACTGCAGTACACCGACGTCATTGTCGAGGTTTTTGTCGTAAAGTTCGGAGATCATCCTCGCATTGTACTTGCGAAGTGTGCGAAGATAGCCCATCACGAGTCTGACAAACAACGTCATCAAGACCCCCATCACAATGATGGCGAATTTACCGCCCGATTGGAGTCCTTTGTACAACGCAAACAAACTACCTGTACCAGTAAGCATGAGAAGCGTCAGATCAAAAGACTTCATAGAGGGTTTCTTGAATGGCAAGATCAGCTCGGCATCCGCGAGGGGAATCCGCTTAAACATCTTGATGTAGATACTTGGATCATCTTCGTTGGATTCTTCTTTGGTAAAGCGAGCCTTTAGACCTTCTACAAGGGATTTTTTGGGTTGGGTCTGAAAGACACACACCATCTTCTCGAGTTCCGGCTCTTGAAGCTGTTTGGAGGAGAACAGATCGCGCAATCGGATGTGTTGGTTTTGCATGTTCAAGCGACGCACCCAACGTTTTTCGAAGACGACAGAGCGCTCATCTTCGCTCGATTCGTAATCGTACGAGCGATTGTCAAGCACACCAAAGGTCACCATGTGCGCCAAGTTCTCGACGTCCTTCATCACGTCGGTGATCAAATTCGCTCCGGCTTTACGCTCTCCACGGACAATCTCGATCAGACGCTGTAGAGGAAACACCAACTTTCCGAAGATGTCGGAGATCCAAATGTCGAGCTTTTGCAAAGGTTTGGAGACCTCACGTTTGTCACAATCGATCCCACGCCAAAACAACAGGACGTTGTCCTTGAATTCTTCATGTGGCTGTAAAAACGTATACAGATCATCGGACTCAATGTGTTTTCTTAGCTCAAGAGCAGCCTCATCTGTGCGGACAAAGTCCGCAAAATCCCGAAATGAAGATGGATCATGTTGATCCCACTGAACGCGAACTTTCAGATCAAACAGGTAGTCATATTCGCGACTTTTCTCGACAAACTCTTTGGAGAAAGGCACAAAATTCCCACGTACCATCGTCAACATAAGATTCTTAAGGAAGCGATGACGACGATATGCAAGCTCGTCAGGATCGACGTGTTTACGACGCCGTGGCCCGGCCTCTGGATCGAAGAACTCGTAATCGTTCTTTAGCTCATTGAGCAGACCGTGGTAGTGGAAGTGGTACACAGATTCGATGCGAGTCAAAAAGTGTTTGAGTTCTTTGCGGTATTGCTTGGATTTGGGAAATTGCCAAAGGATCTCGTTGAGTCGAAATTTACTGACAGGGATGTAGTGTTCGTGGGGCAGCTCGATCCAATCATCTTTCTCCCAGGAGTCGCCTGGGATCGGCGATTGCTTGGGATCGGGAGGGACAGGACCACGCCAGAAGAGGCCTTCTTCTCCAGGCTCCCACGCGCCAACATTGCGTGAAAATGGGGAAGGGCCAAGGTTTGCTTTGGTTGACATAGCCAATACCTCCTGATATCGTTCAAAGATGGAATAAAAACAAAATCGTATTGTATTTATATAGGGATGTCAAACTCCCAAAAAGCACGTAGGGAAGCGCTCTACGTGGAGTGACAACATGGGAAGACGCGTCGATATTCCATGTCTTCCAGCACTTCAGAGGTGGCTCATGAATTGTTCGAAATGTGGCGGAGAGCTTCAATCAGGGCAGAAATTCTGTCCGATTTGTGGAAAATATAACAAGGTGGGTCAGCAAACGCCCACCCCAAGTCCGACACCTTCTTTTACCCAGCCCGTCGCGCCCCCCATGCCCAGGACAGCCCCTAAGCCTCCTCCTCCTCGACAATTTACTCCAGCCCCCGTCGCGCCACCACAGACACCACCACCTACAATCTCTGTACCTTCCAATGCAAACTTCTCAGCCTCCATCCAGGTCGCCAACGTCGTTGAACCCTGGGGTGAGGTGAACGTCGCGACTTCGTCACACGCGAAACGCATCCTCGCCACATTGCTCACTTATGAGGTCCAAGAAGGTACCAAAACAGGTTTGGCCATCGATGGTTCACTCTCCATGAAGAAACTCTACGGCGGAGAAAAGAAGACCTTCTTTGGCGCAGCAGGTAACAACGAGGTTGAGCCCATCGCGAGAAAAATGTGCACTTTCCTCGCTGAAACAGTCGACTGTACAGGGAAAACGAGCGTGATGTACTGGGCCTGTGGAAACATGGGCGCTGAGGTCGAACCAATAGGAGACGTCTCTGCACAAGATGCCGATCAGATGTCCTTTCCAGGACCACAACGTTACGGAAAAGGCACCCGCCTCATGCCTTCACTCACCCACTTCGAAGAAGCGTCGAGGACATACCCCTTCGCAATGTTCGTGATCATCACAGACGGTGCGCTCGACGACATCGAAGATGTCAAGGAATTTACGACCGCACTCGCCCAACAAATCGAGGCGGGACAACGCAATCCTTTCAAGGGCGTCTTTATCGGCCTGGGACCCGAAGTTGATGAAGCCCAACTCGTCGCGCTTGACGATCTTGAAACAGGAACAGACGTCGACATTTGGGACCACAAACTCGCACAAAACCTCAGACAGGTCTGGGATATCTTCGCGGAGGTTGTCTCGAAAAACCAGATCGTCGCGCCGAGTGGACGCATCCTCGACCAAAACGGTCGACTGCTCAAAGACTACCCCAAAGGCCTACCCGCTGTCCTTGAGCTTGATGTTCCAACAGAGACCACACACATCATCCTGGAAGCCGCCGGCAACCGCGCCGAACCACAGCCATTATCCTGACCAGACAAGCGATTCTCTTTCACCACAAACAAGAGGTACTGTCATGAGCAGCTTTCAACTGGAAAGTAACCGTACACACGAAGCATTTGGCGAAATCAACATCGAGCGCACCCCAACAGCCACACACGTCCACCTGACCATCCTCATGGAGCCAGACATCGAAGGTATGCAAACAGGCATCGCGCTTGACGGCTCCGCCTCCATGAGAGAAGCCTACGGAAAAGTACGTAAAGCCCCTCCCCAAGAGGTCTTTCAAAGCCTCGTTGATAGAGGACTCATGAAGCCTGTCGAAAAAGACGGGACGACCAATTACATCCCCACGCAAGAAGCCATCCAAGAGTTAAAACAAGGCGGACATTGGGGTTGGTCTGAAAATTTGATGCAAGGACAAGCGCGCGAGATGACGAGTTACCTCGCGAGCAACCTCGACGAAGATGGTGGCACGACGGTGATTTACTGGGCCTGTGGCAGCGGGACAGACATCGAGATCCTTGGCGATTTTACCGCAAACGAGACCTCCAACATCGCCCTCGCTGGTCCCCAAAACTTCGGTGGTGGTACACACCTCGTCCCCGCAATGCGCTACTTCATCGACCGCTTTCACGACGCGAACTACGGCCTGTATATCTTTATGACAGACGGTGCACTTGATGACTTCGAAGATGTCAAGAAGTACACCATCCAGCTCGCCAAAGAGATCGAATCGGGACAACGCAAAATGGTCAAATGTGTTCTGATCGGGGTCGGGCATGAGATCAAACGCGAACAAATGGAAGCACTTGATGATCTCGAAACAGGCACAGATGTCGACATCTGGGACCACAAAATCGCATCAGAAATGCGCGGTATTATGGATATCTTCGCTGAAATCGTCGACGCAAACATGTTGATCGCCCCCCAAGGTAGCGTGCACGATCACAATGGCAATATCGTCAAACAATACGACAACGGCCTCCCCGCAGAGATCGAATTCTCACTCCCCGCAGACGCCACACAATTCACACTGACAGTCGGCGATATGACCGTCAAGCAGGTTCTCTCCTGAAAAAACTTCGAACTCCCCTCTTACTTCTTCGTACTACATACCACATCACACGTTACCGTGGCTGCTGACCCGGACGTGCACTGTCTTATTCGCTTTTCCCGTTCGGGTATACATCCCGAACGCACCTCCGGGTCATATCTATTTGACACTGTATAGGATCAGATATGGCCACAAAAAAACATTGGAAACAAGCTCTCCAACGTTCATCATCAACACACATTCACATTCAACACCCACATTCATTTCCGCTCCAACTATTCGCACGAAAAGACGTCCCAATCGAGCGAGGTGGTGTTGAACAGATTCTTGAGTTCGCATCCCTACAAGAGACACTTAAACAGCTCAAACACGCCGAAGAATCAGGCTTTATCGAACCATACTGGGGAGCAGGTGAAGGACGATTTGAGAAAATCGTTCTCACACCGGACTTTCACAAGTCAGGCAGCATTCCTGTCGGAACAGTCGCTGCCACAAAAGATTTTATCCTCCCAGCTGCTGTGGGCAACGACATCTGCTGCGGTATGAGATTGCTGATAACGGATCTTCGTGCAGATGATCTTATCGAGCATATCCCTCACCTCAAACACATCGCACGTGGGATTTACTTTGAGGGCAAGAGAGAGCTGCCACTTTCACCACGCCAACGCCGAGCCATGCTTTGTGAAGGCCTACAAGGACTCCTTGAAACCTGCGACGAACACCTAGATACGGGCTTGTGGACCTACTACGATCCCACACAACAAAAAGAAGATCTGGAAAAAGTGCACATGAGGGGTTCATTGCAGACATCAGCAGTTTGGGACTTTGCGGATTACATTGAAGCTGCCGGTGGCCAAAAGAGTTACGACTCCCAGATAGGCTCCATCGGTGGAGGGAATCACTTCGTCGAATTTCAAATCGTCGAAGAGTGTTTTGACACATATACATCGAGACAGTGGGGTCTTTCCCCCAATCAGGTTGTGATCATGATCCACTCGGGCTCGGTTGGGTTGGGACATCATGTAGGACGGGCATTTAGAGATATCGCCAAGCAGATATACCCTGCAGGACAACCACAGCCAGCGCACGGGTTCTACCCACTACCTCTGACCGGCCCTCACAAACATCGGGCACACCAATACCTCAACGCAATGAGTAATGCCGCCAACTTCGGATTCGCGAATCGAATGTTTTTGGGGTTGATGGCGATCAAATCCCTAAGCGAAAGTCTTGGACGTAGGGTTGAACACGAACTGTTGTATGACGCCCCTCACAACCTGATCTGGACACCCAAAGACAACCAAGAGCTCTTCATTCACAGAAAGGGAGCATGTCCTGCCTATGGCCCTGATGGATTGCATCCGCACTTTGGCTATACAGGATATCCTGTGCTGGTCCCTGGCTCGATGGGGACGTCGAGCTACATTTTATCAGGACTGGGACAGGACGAAGCACTCTGCAGCGCTTGCCACGGCGCAGGAAGGAGTATCCCAAGAGGAAAAACACGCAGAGTTGATGAGAAAGTGTACGAGGACGCCACACGCGCTCTCAACATCGTCACGCCGATCGACCCAGATGCTCCTCAAATCCGCCATCGTCGAGATATCCTCCAAAAGTACCATGAACGCATCAAAGAAGAAGCGCCCTACGCATACAAAGACATCTCCCCCGTGATCCGGACGATTGAAGAAGCTCAAATTGCAAGAAAAATCGCCAAAACACGGCCGTGCATGACGATAAAGGGATAGAAGATGGGATGCTCATCTCACCGGTGAAGGAGACAGTGGCAACCCCACGAGGCGAATCACTCAATGGCGGTGGAGCGAGGTCTTTTGCCGGCTCGCCAACAGAGAATGATCCTGGTGGGGAACAGATATTTTCTCACCAGCTTTTCGAGAAGGGACCGCATGATCGATAATTCGATGGTGGGTTCTCATACCTCCCTTTTTCGCTTGCGCAGCACGCAGCGCCCTCTTCACCTGCTCATGCTTGATATGCTCAGCGACTCCACACCCAGACGCTAAAAACCACCCCATTGACAACCCAAAGAACGCAGTGACAACAAAATGTACAGCCTTCATCGAGACGCTCCTCCACAACACACAAAGTACAATCAAAAAACAATTCATCACCAAAAAACACAACAAAACATGCTCTTCTGATGTACCACATGGCCGGAGTCAGAGTAAATTTTTTGCAAAAAAAAAGACCTTCCACGGGGAGGAAGGTCTTTATCAAAATAGAAATAGATTGAGCACACTCCCTTTGTGGAGGTCGAGCCTGCTTGGAGGGAGCACCAGACAGGCAGACGTGCCGATTGTTTGTCCAGGACAACCGACACCTATGTTCATGGATGTCAAGCCATGAGGGGTCCACTCAACGGATGAGTGGGAGGCGTCTATCTGAAGATAGAGTTGACAAGCATTGTCCTTGCTTGTGTTTAGTCAGACGAGCCCTCTCCGAATAGATTCAAATTCCCCTCAAAAAAAATCAAAAAAAGTCAAGGCCTGAGAAACAAAATTGTCTCTTTTTTCTTTTCATCCTGGCATGTTAGATGTGTTTCATCAAACGTGCACGTGCTCACATCAAGCTTGTGTGTTTTTTGGTTATACGCCGTCACATACACCACATTGTCCATCATCTTCCACTCCCCCTCCCTCGCGATCCTCTTGGGTGTGTTGCTCCGTTGCATACTATGTGTGATCGTGAACTTGGCTTTCCCATTGGGGTATAAATTCATTTTAATGGACATCGCCTTGAGCATCGTGAGGGCGATCTGTCCCTTGCTCTGTTGTGCAGGCGGCAATTTTGCGATCTTTTGCTCCAACAACCGCCCCATCTTGCGCTGATCCATCATATACTCACCTGGAACTGTCGGTTTCTTTGCCTCAGTTGTCTCTTTCTCGCAGGCAGAACACAACAACAAACCCACAAAAATCAATACCATTCGTACGAACACTTCAAAACTCCCTAGGACAGTAGTTGCTTTTCACGACTTCACAGATCATCATATCGACTTGCCCACCATACAACAAAAGCCCACAAGAAAACACCAAAGGGAAGAAAAAATGGGAAGATTCAAGGATAAAACCGTCCTCATTACGGGTGCATCGTCGGGAATTGGACGAGCGCTTGCGCTGGATTTCGCCAAAGAAGGCGCCAAAGTTGTTGTCACCGCACGCCGCAAGGAGCGACTGACCCAACTCGCAGAAGAAATAGAATCATTAGGACAATCGGCCCTTGCCATCTCTTGCGATGTGACAAGTGACGAAGACCTCGCACAGGCAGTGAAACAAACAAACGATGCATTCGGCGCCATCGATGTCACCATCGCAAACGCAGGCTTTGGTGTTGTGGGACACGCCGAACAGCTCACAATAGACGACTACAAAAGACAATTTGAAACAAACACGTATGGCGTGATTCGCACCTACCAAGCGACCATCCAGGATCTGAAGCAAACAAGAGGTCGCTTTGTGCTCGTCGGGAGCGTCGCTGGATATGTGTGCTTTCCCGGCACAACTCCTTACGCTATGAGCAAAGCCGCGGTGATCTCCTTTGCGCAAGGTATCTACCACGAATGCCGTCCCCACGGAGTCTCCGTTACATTGATATCACCGGGATTTGTCGACTCAGAGATCAGAAAAGTCGACAATGACGGAACCTATGACGAAACACGCAAGGACACAGCGTCAGCGTGGTTGACAATGCCAACGGATGTAGCTTCGAGGAAGATTGTACGGGCAATATACAAAAGGAAGAGAGAGGCGATTATCACAGGACATGGGAAGTTCTTACAATCGTTGAGTCGACACTTCCCAAGAATCACGAACTGGCTGATCAGCAAAGCACCCGATCAAACCGGACACGAAGGGACAGAGGGTCCATCCCCTCACAGCCACAACAGTTAACGGCGACGTCTGATCCTCACAAAGAAGAACAACGCGAACATAAACCACATAAAGGTTTGGGGGATCGAAATAGAAGATGTCGAACATCCACAACCTTGATCACCAGGGCCTCTTCCTGTCTTGTCATTTGTGCCATTATTGTCACCACCGACGATACGATCAGACACGACTTGATCAGGTGCAGCATCCGGTGCCGGCTCTGTTTTGGGTTCAGGAGAAGGCTCGACACTGGACTCGACGTTTGGCTCTGCAGCGGGCTCAGCGGTGGGCTCTGTAACAGGTTCTGAACACGTCCCACCAACACACTGACCAAGCGCACATGTCATATCACCAGGACACTTCACATTCGCGCAAGGATCATCGATACACTGGCCTTCAACACAGACAGTGCCAGCGCCACACTTGATCGTCGCGCAGCCGTCTTCTACACAGGTGTCATTTTCGCACTTTTGCCCTGCCGTACACTTACCATCACAAGGTTTAGGCTTACAAGCTCCGTCTTCACAGAACTCTTTGTCAGCACACTGGACACAACCACAGACCTTCACACAGTCACCACCACGGCAGAATTCTCCATCACCACATGTTTTACCTTCACATGGGTCATCGACGCATTGGCCTTTCAAGCAGATCTTTCCGCCTGGACAACCATTCGCATAACAATCCACCTCAGCAATCTGTTCGACAACAGGCTCAGGTTCTGGCATTGGCTCAGACGCGTCGACGACAGGTTCTGGTTTGGGCTCCGGTTGTGGCTCTGGATCGGGTTCTTTACACGTTCCGTTATCGACCTGGCCATCACAATCATCGTCTTTTTGGTTACAAGTTTCGGACTGTGGAAGGACTTCGTTTTTGCAAGCACTCCAAGCACCAGCCTGACATGTTTCTGTCCCCTCTTTGCACTCTCCCACACCTTTTGTGATGGTTCGGCCGGAGTAACAAGCGCGGGAAATGCTCTCATCGATTTTCCCGTCACAATCGTCGTCTTTGTTGTTACAAACTTCTTTTGCAGGTTGGACTTCGCCCTGACAGGTTCCCCAAGCACCTTGTACACAAGTCTCTAGTCCATCGAGACATTCGCCTTGCTTGCGTGTACCAGAGGGGCCGTTGTAGCAAGCACGCGTCAGCTGCTCGTCGATGGAACCATCACAGTCATCATCTTTGTTGTTGCAAGACTCTTTCGCGGGCAACGTCTCACCAGAACAAGTTCCCCACTTTCCGGCAGCGCAAGTTTGGGAACCTTGTTGACAGATCCCAAGATTGTCTGTCCCTGATGGACCTGTGTAACAAGAGCGTTTGAGGTTATCGTCGATATTTCCGTCACAATCGTTGTCGACTTTGTCACAAGTCTCAGCTTTGGGACCAACAGCTCCTGCACAAGCCGACCACACCCCAGCGTTACATGTTTGCGAGCCCACTTTACAGGGTCCGCTGCACTTAAACGATCCGTTCGACTGTTGCACACACCCAGAACCTAAATTGTAGCAGGAGCGCTTGGTCCCAGAGACACAAGGGCAACCTTCATCGACGAGTTTGTCACAGTTGTTATCCTTCCCATCACAGACCTCTTTGGCACCGGGATAAACGGTTTTGTCCTTATCATTACAATCTTTATCCGCGGTCACACCGTCTCCATCATTGTCAACACGTACATTGACAAAGGTGAGCGTCTTGTTGTTGGTCTCGTCACCTTCCTTGATGGCGTTTGCGGGATCGAGGAACATGCCGATATACGCAACTCCCTCTTTCGCGCTCGCTGGGATGGTTAGTGTACGTGTGCCTTTGTGTGTCGCGTTTGGTGCGAGATTGCTGCGGGTAAAGGAAGCCAGACGTGTGTCCGAAGTTGTAATGCTCGTATCTGTCGAGAAATACAGGTGAACAGTGTATGATGTCAGAGTTGTATTGCCGATGTTTTTGACTTCGTAGTCGAGCTTAAAGGTCTTGCCTGCTTCGGGTGTTGCATTTTGTGAAACCACTCGAACAGCGAGCAGGTCAGACTGGCGTGCAACAACATTGATGGGCACAGCGCGCGTATTGTTTGTAGTAGAAGCTTCGGTGATTGGATTTTTGTCGTTTACATACGCTCCAAGGAAACGAGAACCTGCAGCTGCGCTTGCTGGAAGAGTGACGTTGATAGAGAGCGTTCCCGAAGCCGGTCGGTAGGTACGAGCGTTGAGGATTGGTACAGTGGCTTGCGCCAACCGTGAATCTGTAAGCTCGATGGTTCCATTATTTGAGAAGTAAAAACCAACCACTGTGCTTTTGGGCATTCTCGTGTACCCGGCGTTGTACAATCGGTAGGTCAGTGTTACCTGCGATCCAGGAAACGCACTGCTTACACTGCGGTTGAGGAAGACAACCTGCAGATCTGGTTGCCCAGTCACGTTAAACGCTTTTGAGCTGCGATTGTCCGACTCTGTCGTCTCAGCGATGTCATTGAGGTAGTCAATAAAGTAGTGGATATAGCGTCGTCCTGCCACAACAGTATTCGGCAACACAAGCGTCCGAGTGAGTGTCCCGGTATTGCTTCCTTTGGGGAGGCTGTTGATCGTGTAATCACCAAGCGCCGTCAGACCTGTTGTACCTGTGCCAGCCCCATAGTAAAACCGAACGATAAAGCGACCAGAGTCACCATTTCCATTGTTCTCAACGTTAAAGCTCACATTGACACTGCTCCCAAATCCCCGTGCGTTAGGAACACTGATACTGCGCATTCGCAGGTTTGGCTTGGGTGCGACAACGGTAAACGCCGTAGAGCGTTTGTTATCACCTGTCGTGGTCTCAGAGATATTGCCGGCATAATCGACAAACATCCCAAGGTAACGGCTTCCGATAGGTGCATTCGAAGGAATGGTGACTGTGATACTCGCAGTCGTCGTCGAGCCCGGATAGTAGGCTTTGGCGTTGAGAGAGTTTCGTGTTACGGCTTTCAAAAAGGTATCAGAGGTCGTTATCGTAGAATCATTCGAAAAGTAAAAGCCGATAAAGAAAGGAGAAGAGGCTCTCGTTGTACCACTGTTATCGATGCGATATCGTAGGGTTACATTTGTACCAGGAAATCCAGAAGTGGGTGAAACTGTCAAGAGACGTGCGCGAAGGTTTGGCTTCCCTGTGATGGAAAAGGCTTTGGAGCCTTTGTTGTTGGACTCAATCCCCTCTGCGATGACGTTGGTCCTATCGATAAAGTAATGGATGTACCGGGTACCAGCTGTTACGGTATTGGGCAACGTCAGGTTGATGGTTCGATTTCCAGTCGTTGTGTTGGCACCTAACGAAGCAATCGTCGCCGACCCCAACAGCTGTGCACCGGAAAAAACGCTGTTGTCTTTGTAGTAAAAGCCGACGATAAACTGCCCGGCAGCTCTTGTGCTGCGATTTCGCACGTTGTATGTCACCGTCAAAGTGGAGCCATACCCCGTTGTATTGGGGACACTGATGCTGCTCATCAAGAGATCTGGTGTCTCTGTGTAGCTGATTCGTACAGTCACACGGCGTGTTGAACAGCTTGCAGTCACGAGGCTGGAGTTTGACACGAGCACTTCGAGCGCTCTGTTGTCATTGATCATAGAAGCAGGAACAGTAAAACTCTTTCGCATCCTCGCGTTAGAGCCTGTCACGTTGGTGTTACAATACGAACCGCCGTTATGCACTCCAAGGTATTTTTTGTCAGCGTAGACATCGGCATACTCCAAGGAGCTATCGTAGTTACCGTACAGGTCAACCCGAATCGTCACGTTCCCTGAAGGGGTTGCAGGAGGGAGATTGTTGAAGTTGAAGGTGAACAATTGCCCTTGTTGTGTGATGTTTTGGGAGAGCGTACGCGCATAAGCGTCCGCCTTTGAGGGAGTCATCACCAAAAGCGCCAAACAACAAAAGAGAGCCCAATGAAAATACGATATTGTTGATTGAATATAGGCTTTCACACTCTGTACCATGGATGTTCTCCAAACCAAGTCGATGTCTAACGTAAAGCTCGATGTGTGGAAATGAGCAAAAGCACCCTCTGCGTGTGCTTTGACCAGCACTGATTGAATCGCGATGGCCGCGATTTGTCAACTACTTTCCTTGTTTTGACATCCACCCAAAAGGACATCAACACGATAAACTGCGAAGAAACACTCAAGAGTTTTTTTCGCCCACCAAAGATGAGGTGTCACCGCTCCCCGACAGAACGCCCCATTGATAGGTATACACAGGCGTATTGTAGAGGTCATGAAGCCGGACAACATCAACAGGCTCCCACGTTGGCACACGAAAGGTATGGCTCACGACATACGCGCCTTGTTTCAGTTCATCTTCACACTTCTCTTTCAGTGTATCCATCCCTGCCGGAAAGAGATAGCACACGAGGACATCAACTCGACCAAATGGGTACGTGAACACATCTTGCCAACACAACTCGACGTTCTCAGTGCGTGTAAACATCTTCCTGAGGACACAAAACAAATACGGAAAGATAGACGCCTCAACCCCTACAAAGCGCACATCAGGATGTTGTTTGGCCATCGCAAAGAGCAATGTCCCCCAGCCACAACCCGCCTCCAAACAACATTGTCCAACCTCAACGGGGAGCTGCTTTACGACGACAGAGGTCACAGCCAAAGACGAAGGCATCGGTGAAATGCCCAATCGCAATGTATCAATAACGATGGACACAAAGACCAGGCAAACGAAACACAAGATCACCCACTCAAACATTCGTCCCCCTTAAACAAACAGAGAGCAACACTCGCATCACTGTAAGTCGCTAAAAAGATTGGAGATGAAAAGGAGCAAGCGGCCACAGGTGGGAGATGTCGTGGAGAGAAGCGCGCTCGGATTGGTAGGCCAAGACAAGTTTTTGGCGTTGGGTTCGGTAGTTCTTGGTCACACGTTTACGGTTGAGAGCGTAAGTCTTCGACAACCGTTTTCGTTTACGACGGTAGATCCAACGTATGACACGCTTTTTGCGAGCATACCACCTTCGCAGACGACGTTTCTTTCGACGGAGAGAGCGCTTCAATATGTACTTCTTCTTCAAAGACCACTTGCGTATCTTTTTCTTCCAGCGCTTATTCCAGCGAAGAATACGACAGACTTTACTCTTTCGCCATCTGCGTTTATGGCAAGATGGCCTCTTCTTTCCCTTCATTTTTTTCGCAAAAGAGGCCGCCAATATCTCGTATTTCTTCGCTGTCTGTACAGTGATTTTTTTGAGCTGTTGTTTGTACTCTGTTTTGATGGTTTCCAAGCTCGCCTTGTGTTTACGGCTCAGACGTTTTGACCTCCGCTTTTTCCATCTCTTCGTATAAAACAGAGACCGATGGTACGTCTTCTTGAGCTTCTTCATCAACCAACGATAGCGCTTGCGAAGACGCCTCATCCGACGAGGCGTCAACAACATTTGGCGACGATGTTGCTTCCACTTTCGGTGAATGTGGAGAGGAACCACGAAATGTCCTCGCTTGTTGACCCATCGCATGTATCCGACAATTCGACGCTTTCCTTTCGGACCAAGGCCTGTTTTCAGGCTGTATCCCCACTTCGGTGCAGCGACGCTATTGGAAAAATTCCCCTCGATCATAAAGACCTTATCCCTTGTCACCTTTCGCACAATTGCGACGTGTCGAGGAACCCCCGGACGCCCTCTGTCCGCAAAAAAGATCAAATCACCACGACGAGGTCGGTTCCATCTCCAACGAAGCAGTGGGACATACCGCTTCAACTCATCAACCATATAGCTGGTCCCAGAGAGATAACGCCAGTGTCCTGGCAACCGAACTCCAGCTTCCATCATCACTGTCTTGACGAAGTTCGCACACCAAGGCTCGGCGACTCCATTGGAAAACAAACGAACAGGAAGACCGTCATTTCGACCTGTTGCTTCTCTCACACCGATGTACTTGTACGCTCTACGCAAGACACGACGGATCAACTGTCGCTTGCTCCAACGTTTACGCCTCAAATACAACGGGAACTTCTTGATTTTCGATTGTTTTTGTACCAGGTGATGCATAGAGCCCAACCCAGATAAAGTCGCCAAATACCTGGAAAATTTTCGATGCTTTCGCAGATCGAGCTCTTGACTCTTACTGTTGCGCGATGGCTTTGCGTAGGCTGACGTTGACATACAGCCCAAACTCCACACAAGACAACAAACAAAAAACGTTTTGGCCATTCCACACACTCGGATCATAGAACCTCAAATAGGTTAATGTTTGGCATGTAACAATATGATCGGCAAGTACAACATAGAATCACAACAACATACAAAGCATCCCCTCTACAATTCATTCGTCCCTTCACTTCAGGAAAAGTAACACCCTCCTCACAAGCTGTCAACTACCCCTATTTAACAACCGACCCTCCCGCACCATCAGACATTCACCCCAAGAACAACATCCAACTCCACACAGCCAATTGATAGAGCCCCAAGCCCATCATCGCACACACCAAACCAAAACCAAACGTGAACAGTAGCGGCCGCACTTCCGCGAATCGTCCAGCAGCAAAGACCTTTTTAACAAACCACTGCAGCGGCGTCTTGGACTCAAAGTCTCCAGATATCGCAGCAGACAATGCCTCCACAAGCTCAGCCATTGACTGAAACCGACGTAGCGGTGACTTTTCCATACAACTCGCCGCAACATCGGAGAACTGTCTTGGAATGGGAGCCTGAAAAGAATGCCTGATCGATGCCATGTTTTGGGCTTCTCCCTCCCGAATAAGCGATGTCATCTCTTTCTCATCAGAAGCCGTCGCAAAAGGATGAACACATGTCATCCACTCGTAATACAACACTCCCAAAGCAAAAATGTCACTGCGTTCGTCAATCTCAGCATGCTTTGCTTGCGCTTGCTCCGGAGACATGTACGCAGGCGTTCCGATCAGCGTCGAAGAACGACTTGTATACATCGCATCCTTCACGCGTTCCTTTCGCAACTCTGCCTGATAAAGCTCCGGCACGATGGCGACCAGTTCCTGTTGTGTGTCGTATGAAAAATCCGACGCATGAAGATCCTTTGCAATCTCCCACCCCGTCAAATACACCTCGCCACACTCACCAATGATCACGTTGGCAGGCTTGACATCTCGATGGATGATCCCGTGTTGGTGGGCATATTGTACAATTTCACACAACTTCAAAAAGAGAAGGTTTCTCATGGGAGGTGGGAATTTTCTGTGAGCTTGTACATCACCGACGTTGAGCAAGGAGATGAGCTCGTCCATCCTCGTGCCTTCGACATAGTCCATGACATAAAACACACGCTCTTCATCGTCCAACCCTACGTCAAAGACAGGCACAATCCCAGGGTGATGGAGTTGAGATAACAGCCTGATCTGTCTGGTAAACATCCAAAGATCACGGTTTCCCTTGCTGGCCTCCAATTGCCGAACAACGCGAACAAGTCGATGCAGGTCACGATCACGAACGAGTAAATGTTCTTCTTTTTCGGAACGTTGAAGTACAGAGACCTTCTCAAAGCGTTCCAGTTGAGAGGTCTCACTCTGTTGCTTGTCTTGAGGCAAGATCACACTGCGGCGAAATTCACCTGTATCTTCGATGTCAAATACAAGCCCATTTACAGAGGAAGACAGCGCAATGTGTGGATTTGTAAGCGGTCGATCAGTATTGGATTCTAAATCGAGTAATAACGCCTCATCGATATCATCAGGAAATCCAGGAACCTCTGGGTCCTCCTCTGCAACAGACGGGAGCTCGACCGCCGCAGGCAGAGACAGCTGCGTAGGGCTTGTTTCGTGCGCCTCTGCGATGGCACTTTCCCAGACATCCACACCATCATCTAGAGCTTCAGCGTCAGTCAGTTCGAGGACTTCGTCTTCTTCACTCAACATCTTCGCGGCGATATCGGAAGGTGGTGTGTGCCGTTCGGAGATCTCTGGGGAGAGTAATATCGGACTGACTGAGTTCAACTCCATCGAGTCCTTGAGCATTTGCTCGTCCACCGCAGGCACAGAGCGCTCAGTGAATACGAACTCTTTTGCGGTGGGGACAAGCTCCTCAATGTCCCCCGTTGGAGGAGTCACGACAGGGTTTTGCATCGTCGGGTTGTTTCTTCCCCTGAGCACAGCGATAGGAGCCTCTTCATCGATCCGTTTGACAACAGGAACGGGTGCAGTTTCGCGCTCTCGCTCGGGGATGACAGGCATAGAAGCGGTGGGATTTCTTGCTTCTCGATCGGGCTCTTGCAAAACACGAAAGGAGGCAGTGTGATCACCTGGAGAGAGACGCTCTGGAGAGATACTGAAAACAATCTCTTCTAGCTCAATCTCAGGCAATAAGGGCTCCTCGGAGGAGAGCTGTGGAGCGAGAAAATGTTCGTCCTCCGGAGACCGTCGCTCATCCTCATCGATCTCGATCAAGTCGTTAGGATCGACGATATCAGGGACACGAAAGACCCCTGTCTGAGCGGTCGTTTTTTTGGGAGGCACGTTGGCTGCAGAAAACAGATCGATGCCATCGTTTTTTTTGTCTGCCATGTTTGACCCTTCACCGAAGAATACAACTTTCCGGACACATCGACACATTGTGAGATCTATTCTCGGGGGCAGATCGTCACAAAAAAGCCAGGAGCTCACCTGCGTGAGCTCCCTTCGTCAAAGAGTGTACCATGACAACAAAAAAAGATTCAAATCTCAGCGCCTTTACAATGTAAGGAACACGGCTACCAAGAGACTTTTTTGCACGCTTTGTTCTTGTAACTCCAGTAAAAACCACGTCGACATCGTCGCATACATCGTTTCTTCCAGTAACTATAAAAGAACCCTTCGCCGCACTTCTTCTTGGCTGGTCGACACTGACCAGTTCGGAAGAACTGCCCCTTCGGACATCGCTTGACACACCCAAGACCAGGACGATTGACATAACCGTAGGGACAGCTTCTGGGTGGACGTCGACAGCGTCTCAAATAGTGGCTGTAGACATATCCAGCAGGACACCTTCTGACCAACACACAGCGATACCCAGTCCAACGATACCGACCACGACAAATACGCTCACATCTTCGACCATTCCAACGATATCCGTAAGAGCACCCTCGATAGACGCAGCGAGCACCGTTCCAAACGTACGGATATCGACATGTTCTCAGACAACGACTGCCAGTCCAGCGCCACCCACTCGAACAACGTGGGACACAACGCCCGCGAAACACGCTGTAGTAGTAACCATACGAGCAACGTGGCCGTACAAAGGGAACACATCGTCTTAAGTGATGGCGATATACGTACCCACGTGGACAACGAATCAATGGCCGACATCGACAGCGACGAGAATCAAGCCGGTGATGACGAGGACACTTTTTGAGACATCGACGTGGGAGGAGATCTGCCTGGCTCTCAGAGGCAAAACCCAACACCATTCCAAGGGCCAACAAACAACCAACAATGTATCGACTCATAGAAACCTCACTTGGTATGTTGTATACACAAATCCATTGAAAAAGCGTGCAAACGCATGCATGACCAAAATGATCTAAAAGAAATTGGTTTTTGTATTCTATAATGAAAGCGATGTAGAAAGTTCAAGATGAGACGTTCATCAGCTCCAAATGCATCCAACGGATAAGGCGTAAACACAATGCGTTCGAGAACGCCCTCAGATTTAAATGGTTTTTGTAAAACGTGCCTCTTCAAAGAAGAATGGTGCCTGTGTGAGCAGCTACCCACCATCCACACAACGCTGCACTTTGTGATCGTCAGACACACACGAGAAGTCCTCAAGACATCCAACACAGGGCGTATCGCAGCCCTCGCCCTGGACAATTGCTCGCTCATCGATTTTGGTGTCAAGGACAAACCCTATGATCCAACACCACTCCTCCACGATGACACCTGGCTTCTCTTTCCGGACAACGAAGGGTTATCCGCACCACTCCCGGAGACACCTCCCAAAAGAGTCGTCCTACTTGACGCGACATGGAGACAGGCCAAGCGCATGAAGAGGCGGATCAAAGAGGTCCACCATATGCCCAGATTTGGCATCCCTACACCAAACATTTACCCGGAGCGTCTAAGGCAAGCCCCAAACAACTGGTCCCTTTCTACAATAGAAGCTATCGCACGCACTGCGGAGTTTTTTGGAGAACATGAAGCCGCAAAGCAGATCGACGGGGTCTTTGCGCTCATGGTGGATCACTTTACACGTCAACGAGGATGGCCGACTCACAAGCTCCACAACACAGAAGAGCTCCCTCTCAGACTACACACCGATAGTCGCTGCTCGTACACAAAGTGTTATTGTCAAACAAAGCCATGAAGGTGCCCATAGCTCCAGCTCAATCCTTTGCAAAAAAGACTCTGTAGGTCCATTCAAAGACCCACGCTCCCTAGACAGGCTTCCTTTTCTAGGGGGGAGCATGTATAGTGCTTGCCATGTCCAACCTTTCGGACGCCTTTGTAGGTTCAAACCCCCCATATATTGGAAAGGAAATCGACATGGTCAGACAAGAGTTGATGTTGCGAAATCCGTTGAGAATGCTCGGCACTCATACAGGCTCGATACTCCCAGAGGGGGGATTTGGCGCGATTGTCGCACGCGCTGGCGTCGGAAAAACATCGCTGCTTGTGCAGATAGCTTTGGATCGTCTGCTTCGAAATGAAGGTGTTCTCCACATAAGCCTCGAAGACCCCGTGCAAAAGGTCCTGCTCTGGTACGACGAAATCTTCCAAAACATCGCCCTCAAACACGGCATCACGCAAAACGATGTGTTGTGGGATCATATCCGTTCACACCGCTTTATCATGACTTTTCATGTAGACAGCTTCTCGGTCCCCAAGCTCGAAGAGCGTATGGTTGAGTTGACAGAGCAACGTATCATTGATCCTGCGATCATTATGATTGATGGTTTGCCAGCAGGCGAACAGGTCGGAGAAGCCCTCTACCAATTAAAAGACCTCGCCGAAAAATACGAGCAGAAAATCTGGTTCTCGATACGCTCGAATCAAATCAACGACAAAGGGAAAGTAGAGCTCCCCGCGACGATGCAACCTTTCGCCAATCTCTTCGACATGGTGCTGCGGCTGAGCCCACAAAACCAAGAAGTCCATGTCGAAGTCGCAAAAGGCCAACAAACGGAAAGTGATCTGATCCTCGACCCCGCAACGATGCTACTCAAAGATCTCCCCACCGTGTAAATGAAGTAGCACTTTCAAAAGGTTTGACAAAACCCTTGATCTTTCTCCCATGATGTGATTAATGAACCATCGAAATCTCTGAAACGTCATATTCAAGGCCGTGGAAACGACCTTGCAAAAACGGCCTGTCAAAGAATTTCCTTTCTTTCGGTTCTCACACAACGAATCGATTTGCACACATCAATCATCTCTCTTTACAAGCTCACCAAGACCTGATAGAGAGACGAGCTATACACAACGAGGCCTGTGATGGAAGAGCCACCCTATCATGCGCTAACACAATGAGAATGAAGTGGTATCCACCCAATCAATCATCAAGAAAGGTATTTTGAGGATTTTACCATGAGCAAAGATCTTAAACTTCTCAGAAACATTGGAATTTCCGCCCATATCGACTCCGGTAAGACGACGTTGACAGAACGTATTCTGTTTTACACAGGTCGAATCAACGCAATCCACGAAGTTCGCGGAAAAGACGGTGTTGGCGCAAAAATGGACTCCATGGATCTCGAAAGAGAAAAAGGGATCACCATCCAATCGGCTGCAACGTACACCAACTGGGGTGACTACGCGATCAACATCATTGACACCCCCGGCCACGTCGACTTCACCATCGAAGTTGAGCGTGCTCTCCGTGTCCTCGATGGTGCGATCCTCGTCCTCTGCTCCGTTGCAGGTGTACAATCGCAATCCATCACTGTTGACCGCCAAATGAGACGATACAACGTTCCTTGTATCGCCTTCGTCAACAAATGTGACCGCGCGGGTGCAGACCCACTCAACGTCTGCCAACAGCTGCGAGATGAACTGAAACACAACTCAGTCATGATCCAGCACCCCATCGGTCTCGAAGGTGATCACAGAGGCGTCGTCGACCTGATCGAGATGGAAGCCCTCCTCTTCGAAGGCGACAACGGCGAGACCATCCGCAAAGCGGAGATTCCAGCAGATCTCGCAGACATCTGTGCAGAACAACGTGAAAAACTTCTCGAAAACCTCTCCGACTTCGACGATGAGCTCGCGATGCTCTTCCTCGAAGGTGAAGACGTTCCCTCCGAGATGATCATCTCCGTCCTTCGCGAAGCAACCATCGCGCGTAAAATTACGCCCGTTTGCCTCGGTTCAGCTTACAAAAACAAAGGTGTGCAGGCGCTCCTCGACAAAGTCACTGAGCTTCTCCCACATCCCCTCGAAGTTGAATACAAAGCTCTCGACCAGGACAACGAAGAAGCCGAGATTATCCTCGAGCCCGACTTCGAGAAACCCCTCGTCTTGCTCGCGTTCAAACTCGAAGATGGTCGCTATGGTCAGTTGACTTACTGCCGTGTATATCAAGGCTCCTTCAAAAAAGGAGACACGATTTACAACTCTAACAACGGCAAAAAGCACAAAATTGGCCGCATCATCCAGATGCACTCCGACGAGATGCACGACATCGATGGCGGACAAGCTGGTGACATCATCGCACTCTTCGGTGTTGACTGTGCTTCCGGTGATACCTTCACCGACGGAAGTGTCAACTACACCATGACCACGATGTTTGTCCCCGAACCCGTCATCACACTCGCTGTCGAGCCCAAAGACCGCAAAGGTGAGCAAAACTTCTCGAAAGCGCTCAACCGCTTCTCAAAAGAAGACCCCACCTTCACCGTCCGCCTCGACGAAGAATCCAACCAAACCATCATCGGTGGTATGGGTGAGCTTCACCTCGATGTTTACATCGAGCGTATCAAGCGTGAATACGGCGTCGAAGTCGAAGTTGGTATGCCACAGGTTGCGTATCGTGAAACCATCACTCGTCGTGCTGAGTTCATGTACACACACAAAAAACAAACTGGTGGTTCCGGTCAGTTTGCAAAAGTTGGTGGTTACATCGAGCCCACAGACAACGATGAGCATTACGAGTTCCTCAACAACATCGTCGGTGGTGTGATTCCTCGTGAATACCAGCCCTCTTGTGACCGTGGTTTCCAAAAAGCCATGGAAAAAGGAAAGCTCATCGGCTTCCCCGTCACAGGTGTCCGCGCTTGTATCAACGACGGTGCAGCGCACTCCGTTGACTCCTCCGATATGGCGTTCTTCACCGCTTCTCGTGCGGCCTTCCGTGAAGCGTTCCAAAAGGCAAAACCTGTCATCATGGAACCCATCATGAAAGTCACCGTTGAGACTCCCGAAGAATTCTCCGGTTCGGTCCTCGGTATGCTCAACAAACGTCGTGGTATCATCATCGGTAACCAAATGAAATTTGGTATGACCGTCATCGAAGCTGATGTACCCCTCGCAGAAATGTTTGGATACTCCAACGACCTGCGCTCCGCGACACAAGGTAAAGCTGAATTCTCCATGGAATTCCGCAAATACGGTCCAGTGCCCTCCAGCATCCAGGCCGACCTCATCAGCGAATACAACGAAAAAGAAGGCTAATCCCTTCTTGGAGCCTGCTTCTTGCAGGTTCCATCGTTCCCCTCCCCCTTCCTCAACAATATTCCTTTCCCAGACAACCACTTCCAACAATCCACAAGTCTACATTTGTGCTTGTGGATTGACCACTCATTTGCGCTTTGGTACGTTGTCCGCACCCGTATCGCAACAGCTTTCCATCCCCGACACCATCACAGGAATGAAACACCAACGTAGGCTGTTGCTATAGGCGATTTCGCGTCTTGATTACGGACGCAGTCATCCATGCCTACAGACGAAGGAGAGATCTATGATGACATTCAAAAAAGCGGCGCTCTGTATAAGCGCGGCATTTTTCCTCACAACCTCGTTCGCACACGCGAACAACACTGCAACGTCAAAACCCACGACCAAAGCACAGTTATCCAAAACCAACGCAATCGCCAAACCCAAGCCACCGTCAAAGGCCGACCATCTCGTGGCAAAGATCAAACCCGGCGCGATCACTTTGATGAGCAACACGACAGCCCTGCTCAAATCGCTCATCCAATACCAGGAGCTCGGCCTCGGACTTGAAACAAGACGCCTCTACCTGGGACTCTACCGAGAGCTTTGGCGAAAAACATCCATCTCCGCGCCAAACATCTCCCCACACAAACTCCTCCCCCTGCTTCCAACGATGCTCAAACCTCTTGGCATCGATCTCAACAAACCATTCGGTATCTACGCATGGACCGTCAATCACCGACCGATTCTGACCTTTGTAGTCAACACTGACAAAGCTGTCTTTCTCGAAAATCTCAAGAAATCCGGCCTCAACCCACACTTCGTCAAACACCACGGCGTTGACATCCTTGTCCTCGGCGAAGAAACTCGTTCCGCGCCTCTTGGTGTCTTTCACGGCTCCACGTTCACCTTCGCGTTAAAAAATGTCCCAAGAAGAATGGCAGTGAACTCAAACAAAGGGCTCTTCGACCTTTTCTCAGTTGTGGGAAAACCTGCAAACAGTCCCTACACGTTCATCAAAGCCACAGGCAAAGCATCATTGCTCACCAAGCTCAAAGCACGCACAATTGATCACTTTCTATTTGTTCCTAACCACAACCTCTTCAAACGTTTTCGTGGCATGAAAATGATCAGTGGGTTCTTAAAGCAATTTGCGCTCTCTTACTCGCTCAAAGACGGCGCAAAGCTGACGCTTCAACTCAGAGGTTCCTCACTTGTAAAAACCTTCCTCCAACCCTTCCAGCCTCCTAAGGGAGCAAAGAGTTGGCTTCAAAACATCCCACAAAACGCTGCGTGGGTCAGCCAAGCCTACCTCAACGTCGGTAAATTGCTTCAACTCATCAGCAACATTGGTAAAATGGGTATTCTCCCTCCACGTGGGAATATGCAATTACAAATGGTCACCGCGATGCTCAACATGCAAGCGAGTGGAATGGGTGTTAACCTCGATAAATGGAAGAAGTTGATGACAGGCCGTATCGTCACAGGCATGTTGTGGGATAAAAGCAGCATCGAGCGCATCAAGAGAGGCCCCAACGCACTCTTTAGAGGGCACTTGAGAGGTGTCTTCGTCGCTCTTGAGCTTGCAGACGAAGCCGGTGCCAAAGCTTACTTCAAGCAACTTCAAGGTGTGGTCACAAAGCTCAAGAGTCTCGGCTTGAAAGAATTCAATGCGCTACAAACAAGCAAGCAAACAATTGATAAAAAAGAAGTGTTCTCCCTTGCGATGCCTGGAGTTGCTCCGATCTACATGACAACGCATCAAAACGGAGTCTTCATCCTCGGGCACCGTGCGACGTTGGATCAATTTATCGCAGGCTGGAAAGGAGCCTCCCTCGCAGAGCTCGCAAAAACGCCAGCTTACAAACAACTTACATCACTCCCTGCACACTTTACATGGATACAACCTGCTATTTTGAGAGAAGTTGTCGGAAGCATGCCCAACAGCGGCTTCAAAAGACGCGCAGCGATGTGGATCAACAAAATCGCTGGAATCAGCCTGACATCAACTTACAACGGTAGCCAGATCTCCTCAAGTACCGACGTCAAGCTCCAAAAAACAAACATCCGAGACACTGTCCCCACTGTGAAGACCAAACCAGCTCCTGTCACGCTGGTCAAAGGCCCTCGCAACATGTCCAGATATGCCATGATCGCGTCTCTCGCTGCAGCTCCACTGAGCAGTCCCACATTGGGAGTGCTTGCCGCTGTCGCGATCCCTGCCTTTAACCGATTCACCAAACGCTCCAAAACATCTGAAGCGAAAATCAATATCCACGTAATCTCTCACGGTGCAGTTGCATACTTTGATGCAGAACACTCCGACAGTAACGGAAATCCAATGCCCAAACAGTTCCCTGGCCGAGGAAAAGGCTGGATTTGTACTCCCAAAGCCAGACCGTGTGCCAAAGGCAAAGCCAAATACCCACGTAATTACTCGGCTTGGAACCAAACGCCATGGAAAGAGTTGCGCTTTGCGGTAGGCCGTAAACATTACTACCAGTACTGCTACAAATCCGAAGGGATCGGAGTCAAATCAAAATTCTGGGTTCGCGCAATCGGCGATCTTGACTGCAATGGCAAAACCTCTTTGTACGAAGCTAGAGGTAGCATCAACAGCGCAACAGGCGAAGTTGAACGAACAAAAACCATCGTTATGAATGGACTTGAATAGAAGAAAAAGGGGATGTTTTACCGATATACACGGGGGAAATGGCGACATCGGGGCAAACCCTATACACAGGGGATACTTAAATATTGATCCGGCGGACGTTGCACTTGTGTCTCCGCAAACTCCCCTGATTCCACTCTACAATCCCCTTCTTTCTGGCGGATATAGCAAGCCATATCCTTGGATAGCTCCTTTGCTTGCGAGCTTGCAGTGGGTTTTTTGCGTCTTCACTTGCAATCATCCGCCTCAACAAACTCTCCACCCAGAGCCTCCGGCTCTTCCCTCCTCTCAAGCCTTTCGAGAGGAGGGATTATTCTATCGATATACACGACATTTCGCTATAAATCTGTTCCGGCGGACGTTGCACTTGTGTCTCCGCAAACTCCCCTGATTCCACGAGTTCGTCCCCATCTTTCAGACGTATGTCGCAGGCGACATCCTTTTAGAGCTCGGTTGCTTGCGTACTTGCAGTGGGTTTTTTGCGTCTTCACTTGCAACATACGCCTCAACAAACTCACCACCCTGTCGCTTCGCGACATCCCTCCTCTCAAGCCTTTCGAGAGGAGGGAAAAACCAACCGATAGATACGGAATGTTCGTTTGTATCGCGACATCTCGTTTGATATGCATCGCTCCCCTCGTCGACCGAAACGGAGCGCAGGTCGAACAGAGGGAGATGGACGATCATTCGATCGGACTGATGGGGTTTTACACACACACAAAATCTAAAGTTACGTTTATATGGTCTGAATGGTCCCCTTTCCTCTTCCAGAGGATGGAGAGGAAGGGGGAAGAGCCGGCAGGCTCAGGGGGATGGAGAGGTTTGTGGAAGGGGTGGTTGCAAAGTGGCCTCGCAAATGACAACCGCTGCAAGTTCGTGAGCAATCGAGCGTTAAGAGGATGTCGCTTGCGACATACGTATTGCCATGAGGGATTGTTGTCGTGTATTCGGATGCACTTTGCGAAGACACAAGTGCAACTGCCCCTGGATCAGCATTCGAGTTTCCCCCGTGTATACGGTATAAGCCTCCCCCTTCCTCTTCCAGAGGATGGAGAGGAAGGGGGAAGTCACGAAGTGACAGGGGGATGGAGAGGTTTGTAGAAGGGGTCGTTGCAAAGTGAATGAAGCAAA
>PCBK01000107.1 GCA_002731275.1 Deltaproteobacteria bacterium
CAAATGACAACCGGATATCTTGCCCGAGCAGTCGAGTATTTGAAGGATGTCGCTTGCGACATACGCATTGCCATGAGGGATTGTAGCGTGTATTCGGGTGCATTTTGCGAAGACACAAGTGCAACTGCGCCTGGATCAGAAATCTAGTTTCCCCCGTGTACACGGTATAAGCCTCCCCCTTCCTTCTCCAGAGGATGGAGAGGAAGGGGGAAGAGCCGAAGGCTCAGGGGGATGGAGAGGTTTGTAGAAGGGGTGGTTGCAAAGTGGCGTCGCAAATGACAACCGCATATGTTGCCCGAGCAGTCGAGTATTTGAAGGATGTCGCTTGCGACATACGCATTGCCATGAGGGATTGTAACGTGTATTCGGGTGCATTTTGCGAAGACACAAGTGCAACTGCGCCTGGATCAGCATTCGAGTATCCCCCGTGTATACGGTATAACCCTCCCCCTTCCATTCTCCGTCCCCCTGGATCAACTGGGAAGCGAGGTGAGATTAGGGTGTGTACTCTCGCGTTGAATCCAGCGCTTGAGTTCAGCTTTGGGGAGGGTGATCGTGTCGTTCTCTTGGTCGACTTCCAATATGCCGATGGTTTGGATGTACTCGTGCAGCTGTGTGGCGTTGAGTTTGGTTTTGGGGCCGACGGATTGGCAAAACATCGACCACTTGCCGACGTTGTGTCCCTCTGGAGTTTTTTGTCCGTGTAGCTGGTAAAAAGCGAAGACATGGTTGAGTAGCTGTGATTGATTGAGCTCTCGCTTGAGGTCGAGGCGTTTGTTGTTTCCTTCGCGGAAACGCTCGACGAGCGTCTTGAGGAACAAGCCAACCCATGCGTCGAGTCCAATTTCTTCTGTAAGGAGTTCTTTCTTAAGTACTTTGAGGGTCGTAGGTTCGATGGCACGGACAGAGGCAGAGCGAGCCATTGTCGAGAAGAATGCCGACTCGCCAAACACTTCGCCTGGCCCAAGTGTCTTAAAGATCTCCTTGCGACCGTCAATTTCTGTGTAGACCTCACATTGTCCGCGGACGATAATGTAGGCTTCATCGCCATGTTCACCTTCCTGAATGATAACAGTGTCGGCTTTAAATGTTCGGTTGGGAAATTGGCGCCCCTGCAAGAAACGCTCAATATCGTCCTTCAGCGCACTTACGCTCTCATATCGTTCTTCTGGTTGCAGGGCCATCGCTTTACCAACAATATTGCAAAGCCCCTGTGGAAGGTGGATTTCAGGGACGACCATCTGGGGTGGAAAGTAGAGACCATTTTGGGCTTTGTAGAGCAGTTCGTAGTGGTCTCCACCACAGTAAGGAGGGCGTTTGGTCAAGATCTCGTAGAGGATAGCACCAAGCGAGAAGATGTCACTCTGCTTCGAGACTTTTTCGAGCTGGCCGAGCGCTTGTTCGGGGGCCATGTACTGTATCGTTCCCGCGATAGTGCCTTGCTGGGACTCTATCTCTTTTTTGCTCTCACCATTTTGTTTGAGCGCCTTGGAGTGTGCATCAGCTCGAATTGAAGAGTCCCCCATCAATAACGAGACCCCCCAATCCATCAAGTAGATCTGTCCATGACTACCGAGCATGATGTTGTCTGGCTTGAGATCCCTGTGCAGAACACCTGCTTGGTGGGCGAAAGAGAGAGCATCACAGACCTTTAGGAAGATCTGCAAGGCCTTGTACAGCTCGGCCGAAGAGCTTGGATCGAAATCCTCCGACTTGATATATTCTTGGAGGGTTGCGCCTTCCACGAGTTTCATCGTGAAGTAATATTGTCCCTGCTCATCTTTACCCACTTCATGGACTGGGACGATGTTGGGATGCTGCAATTGACCCGTTACTTGCGCTTCTTCGAGAAAGCTTTGGATTCCTTTCTCGTCTTGCGCAAACTGGGGATCGACCTTCTTCATCGCCGCGTAACGTAGGATGTTTCGGTCAAACACCTTGTTGATGGTGCTCATCCCACCTCTCGCGATAGGCCCCTCGTCTTCGTAGCGAGCTGAGAACTTAAATCTCGTGATACTCGGACGTGTCAGCACTTTGCTTGGAGGGTCCATGTGTCCTGCACCGGGTTCTACTGAAAACTCCGGATCTTTGGTGAATTCGACTTCCTGGGTGGGTTGTTGCACAAATGTGTCGAAGATAGGCGTGTGGACATCCTGAACTGTGGGCTCGTGTGGACCGATGTCTCGTACTTTTCTTGGCTTTTTTGACGTGTGATTTGTCATAGACCTTCCGTTTCTGCTCCTGGTACGCTTAAGAACGATGAACTGCAAGGTGTGTTTGTAGGATAAGGGAAGGCAAGACTTTTCGCAATGATCGGTTTGATTCTGCACGTTTGGAATAAAAGAGGAGCCGAAGGGACTTGTCAGTATGCAGGTCTTTCTGTATCCATGTACGTGTTTGTTTTGTATCATCTCACATGCCTGAACACGTGGTGATGGCATACCTCTTACAATATGGAAAGAAGGCGCGCATGGATATCAAGCAGTGGCAAGAGACGCTCGAAGGCTATTTTCAACAACATCAAGAGCATTATCTCAACCTCTTGAAGGCACAGGTCGATATCAACAGCTACACCTACTATCCCGAAGGAATCGATCGTCTCGCTGAAGTGACCGCCGAACAGTTCGCGCCGCTAGGTTTCACCTCTGAGATGATTCGCTCGGAGTGTCCTGGCTGTGGACACCATCTTGTGATGACCCGAAAAGGCACCACAAAGCACTCCATCGCGCTTATCTCCCACCTCGACACGGTCTACACAGAAGAAGAAGAAGCACGTAACAACTTCTCCTGGCGCGTAGACGGAGACCGGATCTACGGACCTGGAACGATCGATATCAAAGGTGGGACCGTGATGATCTATATGATCCTCTCCGCCTTGCAAGATTACGCTCCAGAAGTCTACGACGCGATCGAGTGGAAGGTCATGCTCAACTCCAGCGAAGAAGACGACGCGACGCACTTTGGGCAGGTCTGTCTCTCGCGCTTTGATGAACACACCATCGCAGGGCTTGTGTTTGAGCTGGGCCACTTCAATCAAGAAGAGTTTCAGTTGGTCATTGCCCGTAAAGGCCGTGGTGTCTACAATGTCCACGCACATGGACGTCGCGCACACGCTGGTACACAACACCCAAAAGGTGCCAACGCCATCTTACAGCTCGCCGATGTTATCCAAAAGATCGAAGCCATCACCGATTACTCTCGTGATTTGACCTTCAATGTTGGTCACGTCGAAGGTGGGACGGTCGCTAACAGCGTTCCCAGCAAAGCCTCACTGTTGCTCGAACTGCGTTCGTTCGATCGCGAAGCATTCCGCGATGGCGTCGCACAATTAGAAGCACTCGATGGGTACTCCAGTGTGACCAGCGCGGACGGTGAGTTTTCCTGTCGTGTTGAGGTCGAAAAAGTCCGCGAGACAGGACCGTGGCCTATCAACGATGGAACGGACCATCTGTTCTCGATCTGGGAGCGCGTGGGAGGGGAGATGGGGTTGAAAGCCATTCGCCAAGAGCGCGGTGGTTTGAGCGATGGCAACCTGATCTGTCATAAAGTTCCTGTCCTCGATGGACTCGGCCCAGCAGGGGCCAACGCACATTGCTCCGAGCACAGTGAAGATGGTTCCAAAGAACAAGAATACCTCGATGTACCTTCACTGACGCCCAAAGCCGCGCTCAATACAGTTGCCATCATGGAGCTTTGCAAGGAAGTCCTCGACAAAGAATAAGACTTGCTTTCATCATCGTCTAACACAAAACCCCCGAAATAACCCTGGCAGGGAGCATGTGACTCATGCAAAAAGGTATCTTGTCCCGAATGTGTCTTTTGTTATGTGTGTGTGTTGTGTTGTCCGCGGCTTCTTTGGCCTGTAATGTGACGTTGTTACCTTGTGAAGCTCGTTTACAGAACGCACAAAACAAAATCAACGCCAATCAGGCTGGCTTGAATGAGTGCGAAGAAGACGCTGATTGCGTCGTCGTACCTTCCGCGACGGATTGCCAGGGGACATGTCCAGTCCCACTCGCAAAAGATGAAGCCAAGAGTTTCAAACTCGTCGTAGATGACGTCAACTACCGCTTTTGTCAGGGGTACAAAGATAGCTGCCCTTACATGGCCGCCAAATGTCAGGTTCGTGAGGTTGTGTGCAAAAGCTTCAAGTGTGTCTTCAAAGACTGAAGCTCGGTGACTCTTTTGTCACCCTCAATAGATAGAAGAAGGGGCGGGGGGACCGCATCATCAGAAAATACCTTCATAAAAAGTTGTATGGCAAAAAATAGATATGATACAACGGTTTATCTATGCGGCCTAAGTTGTCCTCTCGCGAAGTAAGCGGATGAGCATGATGTTACATTTTTTTCCGTAGGGTCGGGCCTTGTGTCCGACCTCGATGTTGTATGTCTTTTTCGCGAGAGGACCACTTAGGCCGCCGGATTCAAAAAAGAATACGGAAGATGAGCTGTTCGCTTATCTCCAACAGCCCTACACGGCAACAGATGTGTATCCGAAAGAACGGAGTGTGTGATGAAAAGATGTGTCGGTATATTGGTCCTCCTTATCCTGCTTTTACCTCTTGTGTTTGGAGTCTTTGGTTGTGGCGATACAGTCGAAGATGTCTCCATTTTATTGGAGGGGAAGGCTGATGTCCTTGTCGTATATGCAGAGGACGCGAAGCCCGGTATTCGTGAAGCCGCAGAGGAGGCTGTTCGTGCCTTGAGCGCGATGACTGGCGTGACCTTTGCTGCACCTCGCAAGGTCTCACGGGGAAGCTCTATCTCAGATGCATCCGAATCAGTCATCTTGCTTCTTGGGCACGGTGTGTTGGGTGATGAACCTGCCAAAGAGGAAGACCTGAAGGAGCTTGGTGAAGAAGGTTATCTACGGTGGGGACGCAGTGTCGGTGGTAAGAAGGTCTTTCAGATCGCGGCCAATGCGCCTGTTGGAGTGCAATATGGTTTATACGACCTGCTGCGCAAGATGGGGGTGCGATACTTTCACCCTGCCAACACATACACACCTACCAATCGCAAAGACCTGACTCTTCATATGGGCGAAAAGATGGTCTCGACGCCATTTTATGCGCTTCGTGGGTTTCACCACCACACACAACACCCGATCCCGATGTCCGTCTACCTCCTCGAACCTGACGAAAAACACTTGCCTCGCGTTCGTGAATACGTCCGGTGGCTCGTGCGAAATCGACAGAATCTGTTGCAGTGGCATATGCTCAAGACAGTCGACATGAAAGCCTGGATTCCATACATGCAAAAGGTCAAGACACTCGTCGATGAGTACGGCATCAAGCTCGGATTGACCATCAGCTTTGCCGACCAACAACAAAATAACTTCAAGCTGCTCGAAAACGTACAGGCGAGTGATGACGAGCAAAAGAAGGAGATCGAGAGCGGCTTGGAGGAGCTACTCAAAGGTGGATTCTCTGTCATCGTCGTGCAATTTGGCACGAGTGAATTTACAAAGGTCAAGGACGAGCAGGCGCTGATGTGGCTAAACACTGCGAGCAAGTATCTGACCGCGAAGGGGGTCGAGAATTACGCTTGGGTCCACATCGAAGGCGCGCTGAAGGCCGACGATGAAACGAGTTACTACTTCCATCTCCCCGAGAAAGCCGATAAGACACTCGGCTCCTACCTTCACACGACGATGTTCTACGACATGAAGAACCCCGCGCCTGTGTACAGCAACAAAAACTTCAATCACCAAGCCGATTACCTCAACCGTGTCAACGGAAAACGCAAGGTCGTGTACTTCCCTGAGAGCGCGTGGTGGTTGGGTTTTGATAACAATCTGCCGCTCGCGCTGCCGATTACAGGGTATTCTCGTGCGCTCGATGTGCTCGACATTATGAAGGGAAAAGAGGTCAGCGGTCACGTGACCTTTACCTCTGGGATGGAGTGGGGATACTGGAAGTACGACCACCATCTCACCCGCTTAACGTGGGATGGGAAAACTGATTGGGCCGCGTATTCGAAAGATTTTGCGAGCATCTTTGGTGAACACGCCAGCAAGGTCGACAATGCGATCCAGGCGTTGACGACGCTGCAAGTCAACAAACTCTACAAGGAAAATCCCGAGCTGATGTTCTATATCGCCGGTGAGCTGCCACAGGATGAGATTGGGCAGCAAGCGGGGATCTACGCACGTCGTCCCAAGAGGGCGTTTCCTGAGATTATGGATTTACCTGTTGCGGACTTCGCGACGTGGGAGAAGGAGGACTTTGCGCGCCTCGAAGAGATGAGAGACGAAGCCAAAAAGATCTTGGATACACTCTCTGCAGACGCGACGTTCGACAATCCCGTCGCGAGCAAGCTCTATCTCGAATTGTATTCGACATACAAATTGTTTTGGATGCGCACCCAACACGCGCACCTTCTCTATGATGCTGTGCGTTTGATGAGAAAGGGTCGTACGGATGGTGGTGTTGGGGCAGATCCCGACAAAGCGACACGTGAGCAGGCGCTCAAAGACGCGGATAAGAAGATCAAGGAGGCGATGGCGATCACCCAAGAGGTCCTGACCATCGTGAAAAAGATCGAAAAAGAGGTCTATCGTTATCCCCTGGAGATCGTCGCCACCAAGCGCAGCAGTCTGACCTCTTTCCCGTTTGGGTATTTGTGGGAGACATCGACGGCGTTTTTCTGGAGTCGTCGGGATGAACAGGCCGAGTTGTTGTGGAAGAAAGCCTCTGGTCTTCTGAAAGAAGGATGGAATGAGCCGCTCCCTGCTGTCTCATTTCGGGTGGATTCGAAGGATTTGGAGGCTGTGAAGCCGGACAATGGCACGATCAAGAATGTTATCTCTTCGTTTATTCCAGGGTTGATGTTGGGGCTGCCTGAGACAAAAGTGGCTGATGGTGTGTTGTCCAAGCCCTGGCGTATGGGGACGGATCACAATGACAATGATAAGTCGGACATTGGCGCAGACAGTCCCTTTGATCAGACGGAGATTGTGACGGAGGGGGGCAAGACGTACGCTGTCTCCAAGAGCAAGTTGTACAAGATGTTGGTCTTTAACGACACTGGCGCGCAGCTCGGCTCGCTGGGGTTGCAGTCCTTGGAGATCAAAGTCGAAATCACTCGCTCCTCCGATACAATCAAAGAGGTCAAGGAGGGAACATTGACATGTGAGATTGTCCTTGAGAATCTCATCGCGATCGCGACGCAGGTTTCGGGGATTGAGCGCGATGGTTTACTTCAATTACTCGGGCAATTGCTCGGTTTCGATCCCAAAAACCCACCCCCTTCATTGGCGCTGGAGTTGCGCCTGAAAGTCTTCTCCAAAATCGGAGGTTAATCACTCTATGTTCTCTACTGTCTTCACTACCATTCTGACATACTTGCAGAGCCATACGGCCGGAGCATACACATTGAAGGTGTGTCTCATCCTTGGCGCGAGTATCTTCCTCTACACGCTGCTCAAGATGGTCTTGTTGGAGCTGATCGACAAACTCGTCGAGAGCACTGATATCACATGGGATAATACCCTCAATGAACATGGTGTCTTTATCCAGTTCGCCTATCTGACTCCTGCGATCGTTTGGTACTATGGGATGTTTTGGTTCCCGACAGTGACCCATCACGCACACAGGATGATTTCTTTGTACGTGTTGTACAACCTTTTGGTCTTGTTGGAGCGCTTACTCAACGCGGGCCAGGAGATTTACAACGCTTCTTCTCTCTCCGAAGAGCACTCCATCAAGGGGTATGTACAGTCCATCAAGTTGTTTGTGTATCTCGCGGGGATCTTGATCGCCGTGGCGTTGTTGTTTGACAAGTCATTGCTCACCGTACTCAGTGGGATTGGTGCGTTGACGGCCATCTTTTTGTTGATCTTTCGTGATACGATCTTGTCGTTTATTGCGAGTATTCAGATCTCGTCACACAATATGTTTAAGATCGGCGACTGGATCGAGATGGAGAAGTACGGTGCCAATGGGACGGTCATCGATATCGCGCTGCACAAGGTGAAGATTCAAAATTGGGACATGACGATTGTCGCGATTCCGACGTTTAAGTTTATCGATGAGTCCTTCAAGAATTGGCGTGGCATGACCGAATGTGGGGGGCGTCGTTTGAAGAGGGCGATTTACCTGGATCAGGCGAGTGTGCGTCTTTGTGATGAGGAGATGTTGGCGTCCTTTCGGCAAGTCGATCTACTCAGAGGTTACATCGACAACAGACAACAAGAGATCGATCTATACAACGAAGAACTCGGTATCAAAGGGGATTCCGCGTTGAACGGCCGGTGTATGACCAATCTTGGGACGTTTCGTCACTACGTACGCGCGTATCTTGAACGCCATCCTGCCATTCACAAGGGGATGCCGCTGCTCGTGAGGCACCTGTCTCCCGGACCTGAAGGGATCGGGGTTGAGATCTATGCGTTCGTCAATGGGACCGCGTGGACGACATTTGAGAACACACAGGCTGATATCTTCGACCACCTTCTCGCGGCGCTCCCGGCATTTGGATTGCGTGTGTACCAGCGACCTACAGGGCAAGATGTCGCGATGTTATCGGGGCAGCGTTCATAATGGGCTGAGACGAGGGGCGTCTGTGTGTTTTCTTCACAATTGGGTGGAATGGGATTACACTGTCATCGTTATGTGTGTGTGAATTCAGATCGTTCTAAGGACGCGTCTGTCGATTGTTTGTATGTTTGCGTGGAGTCAGATGGATGCACATCGAAGAGCCTCAACAACCAGATCCTTCGTCTCAATCACCGAAAACAAAGCCTGTCTCCGTGCCTACACGAGCGTTGAGCCAAAAGACACAGCAACGTCTACGTGAAGAGCTCAATATACCCGAGCGAGAAGACGATCTTCAGGACTCGATTGAGGCCGAGAAGAGACAGGTGAAGCGGGAGACGATGCGTGCTAGCCAGACGTCCACTTACCAACAGCGCTTGGCGCGTGTACAGGCACTTGATGGACTTCACGATGTGCGCGAGGAGATCCCACCGGGGCAAGGTTTTCGCGTCCTGACAGAGCGATGGACTGCGCCAAGAGTCGAACACATCGTGATGTTATTGCACCACGGAAATCAACTCGCGTTGCGTGAGTACCTTTATGAACACATCCCGCGACAAGTACACGAGACCGATCCAGCCGATCGTTTAGATTTAAAGGGGTTTCATTTCTCACGCCTTGGATATCGAGTGGATCTGGGAGGTGTACACTTTCGGGATCTCAACTTTTGGTCCTGTAATTTCGAAGATGTCAATCTCAAAAATGCCACCTTTGAACGCTGTACACTCAGTGTCAGCAACTTCGTCGATGCCTATCTACGTGGATGTCAATTCATCGACTGTGACCTGACAGGGGTCTCTTTTACACGGTGTAATCTGGTGCGTGCGACCTTTCTTCGGACGACGATGCGCTTTGTCTCTTGGGAACAGTCCAAAGTTGACATTCGTCATTTCCCCAAAAAGCTCGAAGAAGAGAGACGTAAAGATTGGTTTGCGGCGGCAGAGATCTACAAGGCTTTGCGGCTCAATTTACACTCCGTAGGGGATGAGCAAGGGGCGAGCTGGGCGATGTATCGACAGTGTGTCATGAATCGCAAAGAGCTCTTTAAGAAGAGGCTTTACAAACGTTGGGTGATCTCCTGGATGCTCAATCTGTTTTGGGGCTATGGTGAAAAACCATCGCGCCTGTTTTGGTTTTCGATGGTGATGTGTATCTGCTGTGCGTGTGGGTACTTTGCGTTTGGTTTGTCTCTCGAACAGGATTGTGGGCCCGGCTGGTCGTCTGTTGAGCCTTTTGTGTATTTCGTCAATTGTCTATACTTTTCGTTCGTGACATTTACGACGTTGGGATACGGCGACATCGCGCCGTGTTCGATGCCATCGCGGATGCTCGCGACACTTGAGGCGTTCACGGGGGTCTTTATCATGGGGTTGTTTGTTACGGCCAATGTTCGCAAACTGACGGGGCGTTGAAGCTCTTCATGTGGAAGTTATTGCAGCTGAGATATCCTTTTTCTGTAAAGAAACACAAAACACAACACCAACAAAAGCATCCCTGAGCTGCCTTGTTGGGAAGGCTGCTCACAACCACAGCCAGCAGGGACTTCTGGGCCTTCCGTTGGGGCACAATTCTTTTGGTATGCGAAACAGTCCAATGTTTTTTTGACGAGCGCGGAGAGGACTGGATCGGACTTTAGCGCCCAAGGGCTCGCAGACGCTCCAACTGTGAGAGCGTGTCCTCCACCACGATGTTGATAGTACAGAATATGTCCAGAGCGAGTCTGTGGCGTCGCCGGTCCGGTCAAGTTAGAGGGGACTTCCTTTGGCGGTGTTGAAAAATGAAGGCACGATTTTGATTGGATATTTTCGAGCTTCATGAGCTGCATTGTGTGGGGCTGGCCGAATCGATGGCCTTCCGCGAGCACCTTGGGGGTTGTGCCGCTTTTCAAGCCCGGCGGTTGATATGACGGAAGGAAAGAGTCCATTTCATGTCCTACAGTGTATACTCCTGCGGAGGGACTTTCGCCGAAGTCGCGGCCATTTTTGAGCTTACCTTGTTGCCACAACCAGTGTGAGTTGTCTTTGACGGTCCACTTGCCAAAGCAGGTCGGAGCAGGAGAGCAAGGTTTGACGCCGTGGTTGACTGTCCCAAACATTGCGAACCAACTGGTTTGTTCACAGAGATCGATGATGCTCCAAGGACCACCGAGTGTTTGGTTTATCGCCATGTGGCGATCGGGTTCTCCTCTCCAGAGCGTCGCGAGCCACTTTCGCGTCTCCATCACATCGCCTTGTAAAGCGACACTCCATGTGAGGAGATTGCCTCCTAGCGTTACGTAGCTGCCGCCTTTTTCTGCAAAGGTATGGGTCTGTTGGACCATCTCTCTGGACCAGTATTCACTGTGACCGTGGTTGATAACGACTTTATAGGAGCCGTCGTTGGGGATGTTGCCTTGGTGAAGATCCCAGTCTGTATAGGCGTCGTAAGGGAGCCCCTGCTGATCGAGCCACTGTGCGAGATAAACCGTCATCGTTGAGCGGATGTTGTATCCGTGTTTGTCGACGTTTGTAAACCACGTTCGTCTGTTGGGTCGCTTCCAGCCGTGAAAATGTGCGATTGAGCTGCCATCACCCATGACATCGTATGCGGAGTTGTTTCCACCGTGTCGAATGGTGTCTCCTGGTTTTCTGGGTCGTGATGTGATGCCTTCGATGGGTCTGTCTGGGGGATAGCTTCCTGGCCATGCGTTGTACGCGATCCACGTGTTGACTGGCGCGACAATCGCTATTTTTGTTCCCTTCGTTGGTTCTTTGGGTCGTATGATTACGATGATGATTTCGCCGGAACTTGGTGATTTGATTTGAAAGTCTGGACCGACAAGCACTTGCACACCGTATATGCCTGAGGGGGTGTTCTTAGGGATGGAAATCTTTGCAGCGCTTGGCCATTGTGCGTCTACGAGTTGATCGTGATGGAGTCGGAAGCCAACACTATCACGTAGGACGCCATTGACGCGAGGATGTCCGTGGTTGTAAACGCGGAGCGTGCGTTTTTGAGAGGAGGTGTCCTTGATTGTGCCGTATGGGTCGTCAAATCCGAGATACAGCTCGACATCTTTTGCGGCTGGCGCGGGCTCTTTTTCTTGGAGGCCTCGTTTCATCCGGGCTGTGACTTCGCTTTCGGAGAGCGCGCGTGGCCAAACAGCCCAAGAATCAATCACTCCATCGATGATACCTGTCATGTCTCCAGGTGCTTCGCTCCTCGCACCGATGCGAAAGGGGAGGCCTGTGCGCGCAGGGGGACCATTGATTTGTTGTGTGGACACTTTCTTGGCATCGACGTAAAGGATGAGACTCTTTCCATCGAATGTCATCGCGATGTGGTGCCATTTGTCGAGTGTGAGGGGGTTTTGGGCGATGGCTGCGTGTGATAGAGAGAAGGCTCCTGTTGTCGAGACGATGGCCGCGGCCTTGCCTTCTTTTGTGACAAACAGGCCCGCCGTCGCCTTTGAGCGACTGATCTGCCCTGCAATCACGACTGTGTCTGTGCCCAGCAATGTCGGATACCACCAGCCTTCAACCGTGAAGCTTTTGTACGATGAGAGTGTCAGTCCATCCACTTCCAAAAAGGAGCCAAATCGCAGGGGGAGGTTGGAGAGTGTAAAGGGCTGCGTTCGAGCAACTTCTTTGAGCTCTTCACCGTCTATTTTGACGAGGCGCATGATCACCTCTGCTGTTGATGGTGCCGAGCCGTGAATGTGTATTGTGTCGCCCTGCGCGTACCCTGGCTTGTCTATGGTAAAAACCCGTGAATGTTGCGTTCCCTTGCTGTGGGGCCAACACCACCCAACAACATACCATCCAACGCAAACACTTGAAGGTGATGTCCAAATACATGCTAAAAAATCCTTTTCTCACGGATTGTCCGAGGTGGACACGGAACTTTCGTGTTCCCTTGCTTTGTTTTGGCGGCTGACGAACTCTTCTGTACAAAAGCTGATGCACGTGATTCTACTCGAAAACCCAGGGGGAGCAAACCAATCCGTACAAGCACATGTCGATGATGCCACCTCATGTTTGTTGTCTGGGAGGGTGTTTGTGTAACACATGTGTGGGGTCTCGCGTCTTGTCTATGTGCTTGCAAGCAGAGAACACAGTACGTACGTTGTGTGTCCATTGAAACGGTGAGGCCGCATTCTTTTTCTTCGGCGGCCTATATGGTGCGTTCGCGAAAGATGCGAAGGTTCCACAACACTCCTTTTTGTCGAGGTTTTGATATGCGAATCGTCATGGGTTTGTCTCTGATAGTGTCTCTTTTTCAGCTCAATATGTGCGCGTCGAGTTCTTCCAATACAGGTATCAAAAAGGCGGGTTCTGCGTCTTCTGCACAGCACAACAGCACCTCTAAAAAAGTCGGTAAGGCGCCCAAAAAGCAGCTCGCGAAGACACCTTCGTCCATCCCTGACGACGCGACGCTGAAGGCCAAAGGGCTTAAGCGAGCGACCTTTGCGGCGGGATGTTTTTGGTGTATTCAACCTCCCTTCGATAAGCTGCCGGGTGTTGTCTATACATTTGTCGGGTATGCGGGTGGAAAAAAGAAAAATCCGACATACAGAGAGGTCGCTTACGGCAAGACGACTCATCTGGAGTCCATTCACGTCATCTACGATCCCAAAAAGGTCTCTTACAAACGCATCCTGGAGGTCTTCTGGACAAATATCGATCCAACCGATCCAAAGGGCCAATTTGTCGACAAAGGTCCACATTATCGCAGCGCGATCTTTTACTACGGCCAACAACAACGTCAGCTCGCGGAGGCGTCCAAAAAGCAGATCGCGTCCTCCAAGCGTTTTTCTCGCCCCATCGTTACGATGATCCGCAAGGCAGGACCGTTTTACATGGACAAAACCTACCACCAAAAATATTATATCTCACACCCTTACCGCTATAAGCGATACCGTCGTGGTTCTGGTCGCGACGCTTTTATCCAGCGCCATTGGGTCAGTCCTGTCTTTCGTATCAAGTAGGGTCGTCGGTCTTTTCTATCAGGGGGATTTTGTGTTGGGGAGGGGCGTTGCGTCTGTCTTGGTCACTGTGTCTTTGTTTGTGCCTTCCACTTGGGCAAATTGACTCACGATTGGATATGGATTGTCACTGAACAAGTTATTGTTTGCTGTGACACTGCTTTTCTCCACAAAGAGACCAGAACGCTGGTTCTTTCGGAGAATGTTGTTCTCCAGTAGGACTGTCCCTTTGGTGACGGAGCTGATGTTGATGCCATCACCCTCGTCGTCTTTGCTCACTGCTGCGCGTTTGATCTGCTCTACGAGGTTGTTATCAAATATCCAACTGGCCGTCGATGTGTGTACCTGTACACCAAAGAACATCCCTGTACGTATGATGTTCTTGGTGATCGCGACCTTGTAAGCGTCGTTGTTGTTGTCGTGGTGGACGAGACTACGTTGTGGATGTCCTTCAAAGAGGTTTGTGAGGATACTTCCCTTACACGCGCCACTTGTGAACAAACCCGCCTGTGCATTCGCAAAGAACGCGTTCTCTTTGATATCAAGCGTAAAACCTGCGCCATCTATTGCGCTCTGTAATGCTACACCAGCCGACGCAAATGAAGCTTGCTGTGTGGACTGCAAGTGGTGACCGTTGTGGCTGATGTGGTTTCGTTGGAGCAGCAGAGAGACAGGTGTTCCTTTGCTGTCTGCCATGTGCTTGAGCTTTACGGCGTGGGCGACGTTGTCGATCATCAGGTTGTACGTCATGGACGCGCTCTTTTGGATGCCCCAGCCGATAATCGCGGGGTGAGCCTCTCGCAGCAAGTCACTGTCTTTGGCGTAAGCACGCGCACCATTGCGGGCAAATACATTCTCCTGAATGACCACTTCACCTGCAGAGACAAAGAGTAGACCACTTATATCGTTGTGAAAGACACTGTTACCACGTAATGTAATCGTTCCCTGTCCCATCAGAACGGCCCCAACACCGAGCAAGCTCTCACGTCCATTTCCGTCTGTGGAGATGTCGAATGTACCTTGTTGGTTTTTCTTCAGACGTTGCACGAGTTGGGGGATACAGACCCCTGCCTCACAAAAGGATTGCGCTGGACAGGGGGTCTTACACGTGCCGGAGGGTTGGTTGGTCGCGCGAGCGTACGACGCCGGACCGTTATGGGCGAGTGAGACCTTGTCCATCGTCACGCGATGTTCATTGGTGACAGTGACGGCGATCTGGTCATCCGAGAGGATGCGGTGTTCATTGGTGACGGTGACGGCGATCTGGTCTTTGGGGGCGACCCATACACCACCGGCGCCGTTGTATTCGATTGTACAGGAGGCGATCTGGACAGCGGTCGTTCTATCAAATTGCAATCCAAAGTGTAACTGCGCGAGCTGTGGGGAAGTATCCTTTGCGGTGACGAGATTTCCGCCATTTTGGGTGACGTTACACTGGCTGATGTCGACCTCTTTGTTGTTGACGAAGAACGCCCCTGTCTGGCGGTTGTTTGTATGTGTGGTGTGTGTGAGGGTGGCTTTGGTAGCGCCTTCGATGTAGACGCCGTGTCCTTCGCCCGAGAAAACCAGCCGTGTGAGTGTGATGGTGTCCGTATTCACAAAGCGCAGCGCGGCGTGTGTTGCGTCAGCCTGTGCAGGGACTGGTGCCTCGATGCGGACGCCTTTTTGTGGGTCGTTTGATTGGCCTTCGAGGATGAGGGGGCGTTTGATATCTTTGAATGTCACGCTCTCTTGATACAAGCCGGACTCGATCAGCAAGGTGTCGAGCTTGCTGTTTGTCTGGAGTTGTTTCAGCGCGTCTGTGAGGGTCTTGGTCGTCTGTGTGGGACCAACACATAGTACATTGGTGTCTTTGCAGCGGTCAAAGAAGTCACTCGCCGCGTCTTCTGCTTTGGGAAGACCGGCGGGAAGGCATCGTTGCGTGTCTTCTAAGCACTTGTCACGTGGCTGTGCTGGATCACAGGGCTTCCCTGTAAACGATGAGAAGGGGGTTGTACGTGCTTCGCTTGGACAAAACCGCTGGCGGACGAGATTGGGGAGCGCTGTCGGTGGAACAGGGGGTTTGGGGGAGGTGTTGTCTGGTTGTTCTGGTTGTATTGTTGACTCTGGTGTCTCGGAGTTCTCCGTGGGGACGTCCTCTTTGGATTGTCCACCATCCGTCAGGACTTCCTGGGTGGGTCTCTCGTACGGAAAACCTTTGCTCGTACAACCGGCGACCAAAAGGCAACATACCAACAAGAGAGCATTCATGAGGAGGACAATGACATTCTCCAGTTTGCTTTCGGGTTGGGAGCGTTTGATTTGTTGATTCATGGCACATTCTCACACAAAAAAGGTCCATACATACATACGTGACAATTCATTCACTGATTTGTGGCCTCACATCTTTGTGAGCATTACGTTTTTTTCTTCGCGCGGGTGCTCTTTTTCTTGGCGTTCTTTGTTGGTTTGAGTGGTATCACGACGCGAAAACCAGAGTTGTAAGAGCGCGAACCTTCCGGGCGTGGGAGTCGTGAACCGATCCGTATTTGTTTCTCCGTTGAACAGATCCAACCGCCGCCACGTTGAATGGGATTCCACTTTGGGTCTTTTTTGAGCGCCGCGAGTGCCTCAATATCTTTGTGTCGGGTCCACTCACTGATCGTTCCCACCATATCACACACACCGTAGGGAGACTCATCAAAGAGAAATGTCCCAATAGGCTCTGGTTGGAGCTCTTCTGGTGGTCGCGAACGTCCCATTTTACAGAAGTTTGCGTCAAAGTGGTTGCCCCAGGGATACATGCGTTCATCCGCGCCTGCGGCAGCTTTTTCCCATTGGTGTTCTGAGGGGAGGGTGACGAGACGACCTTCTTGTTGTGTTCGCCAACGGCAGTACAAAACCGCCTCATACCACGTGATCCCAAACACCGGCAGCGTCCACTCGTGACCTTGGCCTGCAGGGTAGCGTTTTGTAATGGGGCCACTAAAGAGGGTATCGTAATTGGGGATGTATTGTCCATCCTGAAGTGTGACGTAAGTCTCCTGTTGTATCCTTGGTGCGAGGCTTTTGGCGCGTTTGGGCGATGTCTTATGTATTTCATTTAAATAGACCAGATACTCACGAAAGGTCACTGGGTAACGTGATATCAAGAAGTCTGCCTCGTGCTGAAGGCTTCTCGGCTGGTGCATTTGGGCCTCTGTGTCACCACCTACGTAAAACGAGCTCTCTGGAATCAATACATAGCGTTCATCCCAGGAGTCTTTGGGGTAAAGAGATACATTGAGGGAGACATCTTCACAGCGCCCGAGACGAAAAGGTAGCTTGAAGGATTGGTAGCCTTCTTTTTCGATGTGAAGGAGGTAGGAGCCCATCGGGAGCTTGCTTTTTCGCGAACGTTTGGGGAGCGTCTTGAGTTTGAAGGGGGCGAGTCTTCCGTCCTCTTCCTCGTAGCGAAAGAGTGTGATGTTGGCGCCTGACGGTTGGGTCTTGATCTGAAATGTCCCGTCCCCTTTGAGCAACGCGGTGAGTGGACCATCATTGTAGGATGCGGCAGCGTCGCGGTAGTAAACCTGTCCAAAGGTGTCGTGAAGGCGCTCGGCTTCGAGGAACTTCTCCCAATACAGTTGCGCGAGGCCCTCACGTGCGATGGGGTTGCGCGCTTCGTGTTCAAGGGCTTGTTCGTAGGTCTTAATGATGGAGCGGAACAGCTCAATGCTCTCTTGTTTGGCTTGTGTGTAACGTGTCTTCATCTGCCAGACGGGGCGCTTCTCTGGAAGCGGTGCCCAGGGCTCCTGGTCGCGTTTGGCCTCTCGCCACAGATCGTAGAAGCGCTCGACTTGTTTGAGCTGTTGGTGGTAGCGTTTGGTGAGCTGTTTGGCCTCTTTGATGCGCTGCTTTGCAGCGCGTTGTTTGCGCTGCTTCTCCTTGGTCCCTTCGATGAACTCTTCGAGCTTGTCGTAGACAGCACGACATGAATCATATCGGTCTTGTGGTTGTTTGGAGAGGATGTTCATACAGATGGTCTCAAGGTCTTCTGGGATGTCACGCGCTGGTGCGCGTTGTGAAGGGGTGATGGGGACCTGTGTGCAGATCTGGTTCATCAACGCGTAGAGATTGGGACTCTCGAAGGGGAGGGTGTGTGTGAGGACCTCGTAGAGGATGACACCGAGCGCGTATTGGTCTGTGAGAGGCGTGACGTCTCCATGTTGAAGAAGCTCCGGTGCCATGTAATTGGGGGTGCCTTCGAGCGCTTCTGTTTGAAAGTTGACACCTTTACCTTGCTGTTTGTCGGCTTTGGCGAGTCCCCAGTCGAGCAAGTAGACCTCGCCAAATTGGCCGAGGAGGATGTTGGCGGGTTTGACATCTCTGTGGATGACGCCTTGTGAGTGAGCGTACTCAAGGCCCATACAGACTTGTTGAAGGATCTTGATTTGTTCGAGGAGAGAGCGCTCTTCGTGATAAATGGCCTGGTCTAGATCACTCGAAGGGAGCAGGCGCATCGTGTAGTAAAGTTGCTCATCAGGCATGATCCCCAATTCGTAGATTGGGATGATGTTGGGGTGTTCGAGTTGTCCTGTGAGACGGGCTTCCTGAATGAAACGTTCGAGATCTTTGGGCGAGGCGGCGTCTCCTTTGAGGAGGGTCTTTCGTGCGACCTTGCGACCGAGGTTTCGATCGACGACCTCTTTGACGATGCCGAGGCCACCGCTGCCGAGACGCACGCCCTCTGTGTAGCGTTTGCTGACATCTTCTTCGGGGTGCCATTGTGCGTCGATCGTGGGTAGCGGCTCTTGTTCATCCGTCGGTTTGGCGGAGAAGCTGTCGGAGGTCGATTGCATGGCGATCGTTCTGATCGGGCGCTTGGACTTGCTCGATGAGGAAGGTTTTTTGGAGGGGGGCTTTGTCTGTTTGAGTGCTTGGAGACAGGCTTGGATATCGGCTTTGGAGAGCCACTGTCGCTCGGTCCAGAAGGACGTAAGTTGTTGCAGATCGCCATTGACCCCGAGTTGCTGGCTGCTCAGGAGGGCCTGTTCTTCTGTGATTTTACCCTCTTGCATCGCCTGCGCGATCAGCTTCATCGGGTGCAACGCCATCCACTTTCTCCCTTTGTATGTGGGTGAGTGACGACAGTGTAGTGATTTTGTGTGAGGTTGACAATGGAAGGGTGGGTGGGAGGAGCGTTGAGAGGAGGAGGGGGGTTATTTTTTCATTTTGCTGAGGAGGTCACCAAGTGTCCCAAAGACAGGTGTGTCTTCATTCTTTTTCTTGTTGGATTTGACGTACTCTTTGTACTCTTGTTTCTCTTTGTGTGACTCCATCGCCTTGATGCTGAGTCGGATACGTCCGTCACGTTCGATACGTTGGATCATGACTTTGACGCGGCTCTCTGCAGGGAACTTGCGACTGAGGTCAGCTTTAGAGGGTGCGTCGATCTCTTTGTTGGGGAGCAGGCCACGTTTGTCGTTGGGCAGACGCATGAAGATTCCAAAGGTTTCGACTTTGTCGACGATCCCTTCGACGATCTGTCCTTGCTGAAGTTCACCTTCAACAGCTGCGGGGAGTCCTTCACTGTCGAGCTCTTTGAGGCTGAGACCGATGCGTCTCTTGTCGAGGTCGATGTTGACGATCTTGCAATCAACTTCATCGCCGACGTTGACGACCTCTTTGGGATGATTGACGCGCTTGTGGGAGAGCTGAGAGATGTGGATGAGGCCATCGACGCCAGGTGCGATCTCTGCGAATGCACCAAATGGTTGAAGGCGCACAATCTTACCTTTTACGACATCACCTTCGTTGAACTCTGTGACCGCGCTGTCCCAGGGGTTCATCTCGAGAGCTTTCATCGAAAGAGAGATGCGTCCGTTGTCTTCGTTGATCTTGAGGATCTTGACGCGGACTTGTTGGCCGACACTCAACACATCTGCGGGGTCTTGGACTCTGTGGTGGGAGATCTCGGAGATGTGAAGGAGACCTTCAACACCCGCGCCGATCTCGATGAATGCACCGTAATCCTTGAGTGTACGGACTGTCCCTGCCCACTCCGAGTCGGGGACGATCTGCTCTTTGAGTTTCGCGGCTTTCTCTTCCATCTCTTCTTGGAGGAGGGCTTTGCGGGAGACGACGACGTTGCGTCCATTCTCTTTAAACTCGATGATACGGAAGCTGTAAGTCTGTCCGACATGTTGCTCGGGGTTCTCACAGTATCTGTATTCGATTTGCGAGATCGGGCAGAAGGCGCGCTTACCGGAGACCATGACCTCAAAGCCACCTTTGTTGTGGGACTTGACCGAACCTTCGACAGGGACGCGGCTGTGGTAGGCTTCTTCGAGCAGCTCCAGCGCGTTGTCGTGTCCAGAGAATTGTTTGCCAAGCTCGATCCCGCTTTGGTTTGAGAGGACGTATGCTTCGAGTTTGTCACCGATCGCGGGCAACTCACCTTCGGCTTCGAGCAGGACCTCTTTGGAGATGGAGGCTTCGCTCTTGGCGCCGATGTCGAGGAAGACATACTGTGTGTCGATGCTCACGACTGTCCCTGTGACCTTCTCACCAACCTGGAACTCTTGAGGGCGCTCAAAGTTCTCCAGGAAGCTCTCCATCAATTCGGCAGCTTCGTCAGCTTCCTCCTGAGATAACTCAGGGATGGTGGAGATGTCTTGTGGTTTGGTCTCTGGCTCTACAGAAGATGTCTCCAGAGCTTTCTCTGCCTCGTTCATGAGGTCGTTCATATCTTCTGTTTTGTCGGTCTTTGCGCTCTCTGTCGAATTCGTCATGCTCTTCTCTTCAGACTCAATTGTCTTTGAGGCCATACCTATAATAGGATACAGCCTCGTTTTCGTGGGTGTAAACGTCAAACATACTCGTGCTCTGGATCCAGAGACACCTAAAGGAGATATGTTGCTACAACAGTCCCTCTGTGTATGTCAACATCCCTTTTGATTTTCTGCTTTTTGGGGAGCCCATTCTTTTTTTGAATCTTCTGGCATTTTTTGCGTCTGATAGATACTATCAGCCATGTATGTTGTGTCTTGCTTGGTATCGCTATGTACACGAAGGATATTCCAAAACACTCGCCCGCCCGCATTTGGTTTTGGCTCTTTCTTCCACCAAAGCACAGACACAGCGCCCCCGAGGTTGTCAGTTTTGGTCGTGTCTATCCCGTAAAAACACGACCTCTTTACTCGCCTCTTTTCAAAGCCCCAATGTCAATCTGTTTCACCCATGCGCATCCTTAGGATGCACCCTTACGTTTTTTGCGGAGTAAGCGATGAAAAGAGTTATACGTTGCTGGAAAGTGTTGGCCCTGATGTTTGTCCTCTTGAGCACACAAGCCTGTCTCATTGGCCCCATCGATAACAACAACAATAACAACACGAACACAAACAACAATAACAACACGAACACAAATACAAACAACAACAACAATAACAACCAAACGACAACAGGCTCGTTGTTGGTGAAGTGGGACTTTGAGGGGAACACTGCGTGTCCGGCTGATGTCGATGAGATCGTCGTTCAGCTGCAAGGGCAAGATGATCAGATCGCTGAGTGTAGCAAGGGACAACTGGGTCTCGATGGTCTTGAAGCAGGGACATACACCCTCGTCGTCAAGGGCATTCGCAAGAACACAGAGGGCAAAGACGAGGTGACATGGGAGTCACAAAGCGAGTCTGTCACCATCAAAATAGACGTGGAGACCATCGCAGAGATCGAACTGAAGTCGATGGCTCCGGCGGTCGGTTCGATGACTATCAAGTGGAGCTTTACAGAGGTCACAACATGTGGCAACGAAGTCTCCGGTATCGTCGTGAAGATCAAAGGGATGGATGACCGAACGCTCGACTGCGCCAAAGGCGTCGCGACCTACGTCGATCTTGCGCCCGGTGAATACTTCGTCACATTGCAAATGCTCGACGATCAAGATGGCATTGTTGGCGAGACGATCGAACAAAAAGTCGTCGTAGAGGCTGGAAACGAGGCCGTTCTCGACATCCCCCTCACGGTCACACCTCCCACAGGGACGTTGACCATCGACTGGGATTTTGACGGCAGCACAACCTGTCCTGCAGATGTCGAAGAGGTCGTCGTCAAGATCAAAGGCGAGACAGATCGCGTCCTGAAGTGCGAAGACGGGACCATCACACTCAATGATCTACCTGCTGGTGAATACTTCGTCATTCTCGAAGGGATCGAGCGCGATGTCGATGACACACCGATCGTGACGTGGATCTCTTCGGAGCAAACAGTTGAGGTCCTCGCAGACAAAGAGTTGTCCGTAGACATTACACTCTCACCAAGTAACTGATCGTGTCACCGCTCTCTTATCTACGCTGCTCTCCAATCCACAGCCCCAAGCCCCACTAAACCCGAATATATCCCCTCACTCCTCGAACATATTCCCCTCACTCCTCGAACATATTCCCCTCTCTTCTCTTCTATTCTCATCTCTCTCTTTGCATCGGCCTTCGCGTTGCGAAGGCTGATGCGTTGCAGCCAGACAAGCGGAGCGCGGCAGCCAATGGAGGGGGAGGCAAGCGAAGCGCGCTTGGGGACCGCCTCCGGTCCCCGGTAGCCAGGCAAGCGGAGCGCGGCAGTCCTATTTACAACGCATGAATAGAGTTGTGGAGTTTTTTTCTCCAGTGACTACGTAACTTGAGGAGGCTACGAAAGCGGGTTGGGGGACGGCCTGTGAAGATCTCACCGCCTGGATTGTCTGTGGCACCACGGATGGTCCTCGTATCGAATGTGAAGATCGTCTTTTTGGCGTAGACAGGTTGAAGTGTCTCGGACGCCTTGTTGTTTGTGGTTTGTGCTGACGCGATGCTTGCACCGCAGCCTAAGAACATAAAACAGAGACACACACTTAACATGATTCTTCGAGTTGTTTGCATGGGAAAGGCTCCTGTATAAGGTCTCTTTGACCTCTGGTCGTTGGATGAAAAAAAAGAGAAGTGTGTGGTGTGGAAGTCGCAGGGGATAACGTGGGGTCGTTACGTTTGGGGGGATGTGGGGTGTGTAACGTCTGTGCGTTGTGGGGAGGGCATATCGTGAATGGGATGTGCTGTGGTGGTGTGAAGTCATTCCCAAAATCGTGTGACTTGGATATATTGGAGCGGTGGTAAAGATGAATGGACTGGTTGAAGTATGCGTCTCAGAGAGTCAAGCCTCGTTGCCTGCGTGTTCGTTTCCATCACACGCAACACAAGCTCTACAGAAGGCTCCACAAAAGACGCCTCAAAAGGAAGTGAGAGAGTACAAGCTCGTGGGTGCGTCCGTTGATGAAGCTGAAGTCCACCGCCGATTGTGTGCGTTGTGGCTCGAAGATTTTATGTTTGACCTGAAGGTGATCACACACAAACCTCTCGCGGAGGCATCCAAACAGGGAGACTATCCTCTCTCCATCGCCTCTTCGCGATCGATCTTTGAGAAAGAACTCTACGCTTATGCGTGGCGACGATTGTTGCGCTATGCGACCTCACCTGCCCGAGGTTATACGCTTGGACAACGCGCCGAAGATTGGGTCTCTGAAGCCTGCCAAGAAGGGACGCTGCGCTTCATCAACAGGCTCAAAAAGCGCTGGCCTGATGTCGAATTCCCGAGCTTTATGCACGCACGCTCCTACTTTTTTGTGATCACACGCAATTGCCTCGTCGACTTGATCCGCAAAAAACAACGCGAACAACAACGACGTGAACAACCCAAACAACAAGCCCTGATCGATGAGATGAAAAAACTCTGGCCCGATGTGGATTCCTGGGAGTGGGAGTCCATGCAGGTCGCTGTCGAACGCTGGATCGCGCTACGTTGTAAACCAATCGATCGGACGTTGCTCATCGAACGTTTCTTTTCCTATCCACCGCGTTCCTACCGTGAGATCGCGGAAGAGATGAATGAATCCAACAACAACACGCCCAATAAACGCTATTCAGCCGGACAATTGAGAGTACGCAAACATCGACTTGTGCGCGATCTCGTCAAGTGGCTGAAAGAGGAGCTTGAACATGCGTGATGAATATGCCTTCTGCCGTCGTCTGCTACAGGAGGTCGCCGAGCAAGCCGAGCAAGATCGTCGCCCCTCCGAGGATGATTTTGCCTACTTCGATGCGCTCACATCAGATGAAGAGGAGACCCCTTCAGACCTCCCGACACAGGTGAGACTGGAGCTTCATCAGCTGCTCGACGCGATCGCTGACGCCGAATCAATCGAGAGAACAAGCGCAGTTGTCGATGTTGTGACACCACAACCTGTTGTGTCTGTTCCCGTCTCCATCGATGAACCAGAAGAAGAGAACGATGCTTTTTGGGCGAACGCTTCTTTTGACACTTCGATGTTGCAAGAACCCGATTGGTTAGGACCACAACGTGAGATCCAGTGGCCTGTTGCGTCGACACATTGTCTCGAACGTGGAGCTTTTGATTTCTTCGATCTAGGCGGGCGTTTGCAGTGCGATATCTTCTTGGAGCGCGAAGCCGAAGGCGGTCTGTTGCGGATCAAATGGAAATCTGACGGTGTGACTGCGGGAGGATGGTGGTTTGCCGCCTTCTTGTCCGATGAGAAGCAGCCCGACTTTGACGATCTGCTCGGGACTGACGCACAAGGGGAGGTCGTCTTTGATGCCGAGCTGCTCGGCTTTGACCCTTCAACACAACCTTTTCGCTATGTGATTTATCCCAAAGAAGACATCTGAAACGCCCCATTCATCCACATCTTACCCTACGCGAGTGGCTCCCATGCGATTTGTCTTTCCATGTACAAAAGGGCACACACCGATCGGCACTGGCGAAGTTCTCATCGATCAAACCGAGGGAGAACGACTCCCCAAGGCGTTTTGTGTACGAAACGCTTCGATGGTGTGGGAGTCCATGTTCTTACTGGGACGCTTTGAGAACAACTGGCCTGGGATATCGTGGCGTCCTCACGCCGAACAAGGTTACAAACAAGCACAATTGACCCGCGTCGGTTCATCTGCCAACCTCACAACGCTGCTCGCGACCCTCTACGCACAGACTGCTGAGACAACACATCTCCATCACGTCGATGAGATCTGGGCATCTGGTACGTTAAGTCCCTCCACACCCGAACTCTTTCTCAGCCCTGTCGCTGAGATCGAGACCAAGCTGCGTTATTTTTACGAACAATGCAAAGGCAAAAAGAGCGTCTTCTTTGCGCCCATTGGAAACTTCGCTGAGGTCGATCAGCTCCGACAAGACCTGCCTGACTTTCGTGACATTCGTTTTACACCCTCGATGGACACACTGCCTCTTCACGATGGACCTACCGTTGTGTGGGTCGGCTGCGAGAAGGAAGCGTGTCTGGCCTTTTTGGATTGGTACATCCGCTACGAGACACCGACACAAACCACATCGTCTACATGGACCTCTCCACAGCAGTTGATGTGGATGGCTGTGACGCTCGCGTTGTTACTCGTGATTGGCGTGTTATGGGATCGATATGACCGCTTACAAAAACGAATGGAGCGTGTTCAGGATGTCGCGAGGCGAGAGCGGGACGCTCACACACAGACGAAGATCTGGATGAAGCGGATGCAAGGCGTCTTGTCCGAGCTTTCAGGGACGATCAAGAAGCAGAAGGCACATGACGCAAGACGACGTAAGGAACTCAAACATCTGTGGCGTCGGGCCAAAACGTTGGAGTCTTCGTTGCAACGTTTTGTGCAAAAGAGGCGTCTTGTCCCAAGGCGTCAATGGCGGCGTGCGCGCAAACAAAAGCCTCTTCAGGCGAAGCACTCCCGAAAGTCTACAAAAGTGGCGCTTCGTGCTGTGAAGCGCCGACCTGCTCCTACGAAAAGACGGATTGTGGTCGCGAAAGTGCCCATCAGGGTCGCGCCCTCTGTGGAGAGACCCAAAGAGCGCGCTGTCCAGCCTCGTGAAAAAGGGACGCGACCTGCGATCGTATCGAAAGATCCCAGACGTTTGATCCCACTCCCACCTCTGAACAAAATGAACTCACCAAGATGTCAGGCGCGTCGCAGAAAGGCGCTGCGGTTTCAGAGCTTCTACATCCGCTCACGTAGATCCTATGCAAGTCGGCGAAGACTTGAAGTCGCTGTGCCAGCAGTCATCAGAGGGATGCGTTGGGAGAGCCTTAAACAGCTCGAATCGTCTCCTCATTGGAACCAGAGCCAGGGGATCGTGAAGTCGGTCTTCTCGCCTGATAGTCAGCATATTGTGACGATTGATGAGACGCCAAATGCTCGCATCTGGCACGCGAAGTCAGGGCGCTTGTTACATCTGCTCAAAGGCCATAAAAAACCCCTCTCGACCGTCGCGATCTCACATGATGGACGCTATGTCGCGACGGGCAGCTTTGATCGGACCATTCGTCTTTGGAAACGCAAAACGGGCGCTCTGCACGCTGTCTTAAAGGGACACAAAGGGGCGCTCCTGACGTTGTCTTTTCTACAGGACGGGAAGACGTTGGTCTCAGCCGCGAAGGATCAATACATCTATCGTTGGGATCTCAAGACAGGGGCGCTGCTCTCGAAGTTAAGGGCGCGTTGGAGCTGGGCGATCTCCGCCTCATTCAATCGGGATGGGACACAGCTCGTGACGACAGGCCTCGATGACCACGCTCGCATCTGGAACGCTGAGACTGGACAGCTTCACGCGCTCGTCAAAGGCCACACACAACGAGTGACCTCAGCGTCATTCTCGTTTGATGGGAAGATGCTGATCACGTCGAGCTTTGACCAGACTGTCCGTTTGTGGAAGACAAAGGACGGCAGCGCGCTTGGGAAACCGCTGCGTTCGTATCGAAAAGGATTCCAGTATGTGACGCTGTCATCGGACGCGACGTATGCGATCGCGACGAGCGGTCGCCGCGTCTCCTTGTGGGATATTTGTGATGGAAAGCATCTCGCGACGTTCATGGGGAAAGCTCATAAAGTCTATGCGGCGGCCTTTTCACAAGACAGTCAATTTCTCGTGACAGGGGACTCTTTGGGGAACATTCGTTTGTATCGCTCTTATTGAGAGGGCGTGCTGTTCCATGTTTCAAAACGATCGGATGCTTTTGGTGGATGACTTGGAGTGACTTTGATCACCTTCTGTGGGAGAAGTGTGGTAAGGTGTGTTCTCGTCGAAACTGGTAGCAGAACACGGCATCTGTTATCTCGGCGTGTATGTCTTTTTGCCTTCTTCTTGCGCAAGGATATCGTGCTTTGAAAGATGTATTGCTGATCACCCCTCCCTTCACTCAATTGAACACACCCTATCCTGCAACGGCCTATCTGAAGGGGTTTCTCCGCACAAAGGGGATCGATGTCTTCCAAATGGATCTGGGGATCGAGGTCATCCTGAAGCTCTTCTCGTCGTCAGGTCTGGACGCTTTATTCGATGTGGCCATTGATGAAGGCAACATCACCTCCGAAAATTCCGAACGGATTGTGCTTCTGAGAGAGGAGTACGTGCGGACGATCGACAGCGTGATGCGTTTTTTGCAGGGAAAACAGCACACACTCGCCAGACAGATATGCAGTGGTGGGTTTCTTCCTCAAGCGCAACGTTTCAACGACATCGAAGAGACGGAGTGGGCGTTTGGTATGATGGGGATGCAAGATCAAGCCAGATATATGGCGACGTTGTATCTAGGGGATCTCTCCGACTTTATCATCGAATGTATCGATGAACACTTCGGGTTCAGCCGATACGCCGAACGTCTTGGACGTAGCGCCAACTCATTCGATGAGCTACATGAGCATCTACAACAGGAGTGCGGATACATCGATCGTATCGCGCTCGACCTCTTACGTGTTCAGATGGAGCGGTGGACCCCCAAACTCGTGTGTCTCTCCGTTCCCTTTCCTGGCAACTTGTTCGGTGCTTTTCGTTGTGCGCAGTGGATCAAAGCGCACTTTCCAGACAGTCAGATCGCGATGGGAGGGGGATTCCCAAACACTGAACTGCGCTCTCTGAAAGAACCTCGTGTCTTCGATTACGTCGACTTTGTCACGCTGGATGATGGCGAATTACCTCTTGAGCTGCTCTTGTCCTATATCTCCAATCCTTCGGCTGATGAGCGTGTCTTCAAGCGCACTTTTTTACGTGAGGATGGTGAGGTCCTCTACGAGAACACATCGACACGTTCGGATTACAATCAGTCTGATGTTGGGACACCTGATTATTCCGACTTGCTGCTCGATCAATACATCTCTGTGATCCAGATGCCCAACCCGATGCATAGTTTGTGGAGTGATGGTCGGTGGAATAAGCTGACGATGGCACATGGATGTTATTGGGGGAAGTGTACATTTTGTGATGTCTCGCTCGATTATATCAAGCGTTATGAGCCTGTGAGAGCGAAGTTGTTGGTCGATCGGATGGAGGAGTTGATCGAGCAGACAGGAGAGACGGGGTTTCACTTTGTGGATGAGGCTGCGCCGCCGGCGTTGATGCGTGATGTCGCGCTTGAGATCCTTCGTCGTCAATTGGTGGTGACGTGGTGGACCAATGTGCGCTTCGAGAAGACCTTCACAAAAGCTCTCTGTCTCTTGCTCAAAGCGTCTGGATGTGTCGCGGTTTCAGGCGGACTGGAGGTCGCATCCAATCGGCTGCTGAAGTTGATCAACAAGGGGATCTCTGTCGAGCAAGTCGCGCTTGTGACGCGCAATCTGACAGAGGCTGGCATCATGGTTCATGCGTATTTGATGTACGGTTATCCTACACAGACCGAACAAGAGACGATCGACAGTCTTGAGATGACGCGGCAATTGTTTGCGTTGGGGATTTTGCAGTCGGGGTTTTGGCATCAATTTGCGTTGACAGCGCACAGTCCGATTGGATTGGATCCTGATGCGTTTGGTGTGATTCCACAACGTGCGGAGATAACATTCGCCGATAACGACGTGATGTTCGAAGACTCAACGGGGATTGATCATGACAAATTTAGTCAGGGCTTAAAGACATCGTTGTACAATTATATGCACGGTGTGGGGTTTGACCTGCCGCTCAGCTCGTGGTTTGATTTTCGCGTACCGCGGACACAAGTGAAGCAACACTTTATTGAATCTTGTTTGGCTGCGGAGGGGTTGCCTGCCATGAAGTCTGGTGCGCGTGTCCTCTGGCTCGGAGCGCCGCCGATGTTGATACATTACACAACGATGAAGAAGGGTGTTGAGTGTGAGATGGTGCAGTTAATCATCCATGACAAGACGCGTTCATTTGGGTTGGATTTTGAGCGGACGTTGGGGGAATGGTTTGCGGACTTGTTGGAGCGGTGTGCTGTGACAGCATCGCGGCCCTGTTTTTTTGGTCGGGTGAGAGACGAGTACGAGGAGCAATTTGAAGATTTTGAGGGATTTTGGTATGCGAGGTCTATCATGGGACTTCGTGATGCAGGGGTCTTGTTGGTTTTTTGATGTTGTGAAAGGAACAAGGGCACATCGATGAAAGCAAAAAAAAAGAGTGTCTTGCTGAGGTTGTTGGGGATTGCGTTGTCGTTATTTGTGCTCTTTGGTTTGTCAGTCGCTGGAGGTCTACTTTGGTGGGTGATGAAGAAGCCCGGAGGAACAGCATTACCTCTGGATGCGGCGTTGATTTCGCTTGAGAGTCCTCGTGGTAAAGCGCTGCTGGCGTCGAGCACAGCAAAGGGGGATTGGCCTCGATTGAAGCGTCACTTTGTGCCACAAAGTAAACGTTCCTTTTGTGGCGTTGCGTCGAGCACGATCGTACTCAACGCGCTCGCTGTGAGGTCGCCAAAGATAACACAGGAGACCTTCTTTCAACAACGTGGGAAGGGGACGGTTTCTTTTTGGAAGGTCCTATTCACGGGGATGACACTCGAACAGCTTGCGAAGCTGCTCCAAAGACAGAACATACAGGTGAAGCATTTTCATGCAGATCGTTCGACACTCAAGGACTTTCGCACACATGCGCGCAAGGTGTTGACAAAGGAGCGCGTGTTCTTGGTCGTGAATTATGCTCGAAAGGCCCTCAAGCAGGTTGGTGTCGGTCATATCTCTCCTATCGCAGCGTATCACAAGAAGAGCGACAAGATGCTCGTGTTGGACGTCGCTTCACACAAATACCCGCCTGTGTGGGTGGACACAAAGATGTTGTGGAAGGCGATGGCTACGGTGGATAAAGAGAGCAAACGTTCTCGTGGCTGGGTGCATGTCGGAGTCAAGTCGTTGGCGATAAGAAAGCGCCCGCAAAAAGGCAGGTGATGGAGCAGGCACGCCCTGGCTGCCGCGCTCCGCTTGCCTCTGGCCACTCTCTCTATGGGCGAGTTGCCACTCTCGATGGGCGAGTTGCCACTCTCTACGGGCGAGTTGCCACTCTCGATGGGCGAGTTGCCACTCTCTCTACGGGCGAGTTGCCACTCGCCCTTACTGACGCGCTCCGCTTGTCTCTGGCTGACGCGCTCCGCTTGTCTCTGGCTGCCGCGCTTTGCTTGGCATAGTGGGCTGGCTGCCCACACCCGCCTGGGGTCGTTGCCCCCAGACCCCTACGATACTTCGTATCGTTTGTGTTCCGACTGCGTCGGTTTTTGGAATACTCTCTTGGCTTGTCGGTTTTGGGTTGGGGAGAAGCTGTCGTGTATGGCTTGGTGAGAATGATATCCACTGGACAAGCACACTTTTGTGCTGATGTGTTGGACTTCTCTTCTTGTGTCGTGGCTGTGATAAGTTTTGACGTGTCTTCCAACTATGCTGGTCTCTATCACACAGAGCCAATGTTTTGCTCTTTACACGATGGAGAATGATAGACATGTCCACACAAACAAACAAACAGACAGATATCCTCACACAATTTGAAGCCATTGGCGTTGACAAGGAAGAAGCGCTCTCAATGATGAGCAGATTGCTTTACGAGATCGTCTCCTTTGAAGGGGGAGAATATAAAGGAGAGAAGTATCTTGAGCTTCCAAATCCTTGGGGGATTGATGTTGACAAGAGCGCTGATAAGAAACTGCACTGTAACCACACCTTCTACGACGCCGGTGAATGTCCGCTCGCATCTGTGAAGAGGATTCGTGCGCCTTCAAGTGAGATCAAACTCTTGTGGTCGTGGAGGGGTATCAACCTCGAAGATGAAGTGGAGGTCCTCCTTGATCGATTCGAAGTCGATAAGGACAACAAGCGCGAAGCGATCAAGGCATTGTTTGTGTCTTTGCCCCAAAAAGCGGATGAGGTGCTGTTTGATGGTGCACTACTTGTCGAGAACTTCTCCGGTGTGAACTCCGATCACAGGGGCTCGGATCATTGTTTGCTGCGACTTCCCTTTTTGTCGTCAGTAGAGTGCGCGTCGCCCACTTTGAGAGACTTTGTCGACACGTTGTTCTTGGTTAAGTCACACAAGTTCGATCGCTGGTACGAGATGTTTTCTTCGTGTCGTGTGGTTGGGGAGGATGGTTATTATACGCTGACGATGGGATTTGACCACGGCTCTTGAGCGCTAGGCCTGGAGAGGACTTTTGCCACTCTCTCTACGGGCGAGTTGCCACTCTCTCTCTACGGGCGAGTTGCCACTCTCTCTGCGGGTGAGTTGCCACTCTCTCTCTACGGGTGAGTTGCCACTCTCTCTGCGGGTGAGTTGCCACTCTCTCTCTACGGGCGAGTTGCCACTCGCCCTTACTGACGCGCTCTGCTTGTCTCTGGCTGACGCGCTCTGCTTGTCTCTGGCTGCCGCGCTTTGCTTGCCTCTTGCTGACGCGCTCTGCTTGTCTCTGGCTGCCGCGCTCCGCTTGGCATAGTGGGCTGGCTGCCCACACCCGCCTGGGGTCGTTGCCCCCAGACCCCTACGATACTCCGTATCGTTTGCGTTCCGACTGCGTCGGTCTTTGGAACATCAGGAGTGTGTGATCTGTATTGAGTGGGGCTTGCTTTCAAAATGAAAACCCACCCACGATGAGATTGTCTTTTTGAGAGAGAAGTGTCCGGTTATGAGCTCATTGAAAAAGGAGGAGCGTTATGGGAAATCAATTCCATTTGGACAAATTACAAGAGGCGTTGGATGCGAAAGACATCGGCATCTGGAACGATTGGCTTGATGAACAGACTGACAAAGAACCTGACTTCAAACCGGATCTTAGAGAGGCCAAATTGCAAGGGGCGAATTTGGAACATGCGAATCTCGATGGAGCCAACTTATGCAAAGCCAACCTTTGCAACGCGAACCTTATGGGTGTGAATTTTTCTGAGGCAAATCTGGAAGGAGCGGAGCTCAAAGAAGCCAACCTCGTTGGCGTCAACTTCGAAGGAACCAATCTCTGTGAATCCAATCTTTCTGGAGCCAATCTTTCGATGGCTGAGTTCCTTAATACAAAATTGGCAGGAAGCAACTTTGATGGGGCCAACTTTGCGAATGCCCACCTTGGAAATGCAAATTTTTCTGGAGTAGACCTTCAAAGTGTGAACTTCTCTGGAGCGGATCTTACTAGAGCTGATCTTACTGGAGCATGTTGTACAAAAGCTCGATTCAAAAGTGCTATCCTGTACGAGGTCACTATAGAAAAGGCTGATCTGTCAGGTGCTATCCTTGACCAAGCAACCATTGATAGAAGCTTTTTGGAAAAGGCTTTCTTGGAAGAGTGGGAGAGTAATGGGGGCATTCTTGCCGATGACGTAGAGTAAAGCCAAGGTCTTGACTTGATTATCTTTCTTTTTTGTAAATACGCGAAAACGTCGCGTCGCGACGGTTGAGCACATGTGTTTCCAAGCGCCGAAAGCGCAACACAAACAATGCGTGAGCATTGTGGGGTTCGGGGTGAACCCCCCGAGCGGGTGTGGGCGGCAAATGTCGAATGTTCGCTCTTTTGAGAAGTTGGATGTTGTTTTGTTAGGGGTTTGGTGGTTGTTTGGGTTCTGTGTATTTTGGAGGTTTTTTCTTCAAACAGCAAAGGAATTTATTGGCAGCGATAAGCGTTGAGAAAATGCAAGGTTCAAAATATATCCGGTAGATTGTAATTTCACAGGTGATGCTTCATGACGGAATCGAATCGTTTGAAAGACGAGCAACAACTCGAAAATGAAAAGTCACTGCAGGCACAGTGGCGTTTTTTTATTTTAGGTTTTGTGTTTTCTATGACATTGGGTGTTCCACTTGCGATGTGGGGGATATATACACTTGCCGACAATGTTACATTCCTTACTTTTTTGAGGCTGTTGCTCATCGGACTTGTCGTCTTTGTGATGGTGGTGCTTGTTTGGTTTCGTAAGTGGGTATTCAAAACGTGGAATATTCCAGGTAAGCAGAGCATTCTTGAACTCCTTAAACATCTCAAAAACCTCCTTCGTGCGATACAACAGGAGGATGTGCAGGGAATGAAAGACGAATCGACTTTGCTTGCAAAATCCGTGATTGCAAGCTATGGGTGGTGGGTGGTTGTTGGCGTTGCTATCAGCACTGTCTTTGGCCTTGTTATGGCATTTGGAAGTCTCCTTAACTCGGCTCTTACTTGGAAAGGTAACTCTATCGCCAAAATTCAAAACGTCAAAATCCAAAGACAAAATGAGCTCATTTCTCAACAAAACAAAAACCTTATCTTGCAGTTACAGTCGCAAAGAGAGGGAAATATTAACTCGGAAGTCACCAAGTACATCGATATGGCGTTTAGTGGGAATAGAGAGAAGTTCTGGGTTGCTGTCTCTTACTTTAAGGCATTTTCAGAAACACTCCAAAACAGTGAAAAAACCATTTCGTCAAAAGGGAAGTCAAAACAAAAGCAAAAGGACGCGCAAGATGAATCCAGAAGAAGGAGAGTTGAGGCGAAGAGTGTTCTGATTCGACTCACGGATATGTTGCAAACGATCAGAGGGAAAGCCTCATGTCGTATGTTGGAGCTGATGTATCATGTTGCTGTCAAACACGACGTATCGAAGCTGTTCAGAAAGCTGAATGCAAAGAAAGGTATACATACGATTCGAATTACAAATTTGGATTGTTCGGCAAATCATATGCGAAAAAATAAGGAAGGCAAAAAAGCAAAAGGCGGAGGTCTGAACCGTTCAATTGATCTTCGTGGTATTGTGCTTACGAATGCAATCCTTGTGAATGCGAAACTCAAAGGAGCTGATCTGAGAGGGGCGAACTTTGAAGGTGCGAATCTACAGGAAGCCGACTTGGAGAGAGCATATCTTCAGGGTGCAAATTTACAGTACACTCATCTCCAAAAAACCAATTTGCAACAAGCTAACTTGCAAGGGGCATGGCTCCGAAAGGCTCGTTTTCAGAGGGCTGATTTGCGTCGAGCAAACTTACAGGACGCTCAATTGCAAGGAGCTCAACTTGGTAGAGTTCCAAGAAAACCTGTCGTTGTTGCTATTTCAACCAAAGAACCCCCGAGGTTTACTCCCTACAGCGAAAGAGAGAGCGATTTTGAAAAAGAGTATGTACAAGGAGCCGATTTGAGAGGTGCAAAGCTCGAGAGAGTTGATCTTTCAGGTGCCAATCTTAAAGAAACAGACTGTCGACTCGCCAATTTCAGAGGAGCGATTCTCACTGGCGTAGACTTTTCAAATTCCCAACTGCAAGGTGCGATTTTTTGGGAGAATAAGCTTCGAAAGGCTGTGTTTAAGAATGCAATGTTGCGAGGTTCAACGTTTTCGATCGATGCCATCATTTTCTTACTTAAGTCTTCTGGCATGCAAGCAAATCAGCTGGGAAATGCTGCTTGCATACCAGGGGGAGGAGATAGTATGGAATCCTGTTTCCTATGGCATAACAGGGGAGTAAAGGGCATTCGTGAAGTCGGGAGCATTCCCCAAAGTATTCCGAAAGGATGTCCTCGCGTGTTGGATGGTCCTATCATTTCCATTCGTTCCAATTCCCGCAAAAATAGCCTTGATGGAGTATGTCCTCGTTGGACAATCAAAGGCAAGTAGAGCAACGGCATTAAGTTCAAATGGTAGGGGAGGATGGCAATACTCTGTAGCATAAGAGGAAAATATATGGTATAAGCCTTTTCAAGCACACTCTTGATGGATTGTAGAGTCTTTTTGTCCAAATCGTACCTTGGCTTGGAAAAAGATACTTGACTTGCTTTAACTGAAAAAAAACATTGAGGATTTATCTCTTGCAAAGCTGCTTTTATCACTAAGCAAATGGCGCGAACCTGAAATCCATTAAGAGCGTACAAGTAAGTTGGTATGTTCAGTAACCCACAAAGGAGACCCTAATGTCCGAATACGAAAAAGCTGCGATGGAATGGCTTGGAAAGCATCACTACGAAATTGTAGGGGAAAACGAGAAAGTGAAAGGGCAAGGGAAGGAACACAAAGTTCGTGTTCATGCGTTATCTGCAAATCGAGAGTACATGAAGTTTGCAAAGATTGCGACTTTTGTTGGTGTCGTTTCATTTCTTGCGTTGTTTGCTGGTGAGTCGATTCCTGCACTTGCTGGATTGATGAGGGACTTGGGAAGTATCTTTGGTATCGCAGGAAAAAGCTTTTCGTTGATACTTTTTTTGGGGGGGGGGTTCTTTTATACCAATGCAAAGGGGAAAATAGACGAGCACGTTTGGGTTGAATTCAAAAATTACAAAAGAAGGGTCAACTCGAATGAGATTGGGAAATTCTACTCTACTGTGGAGGATGTGAGTAAAAAGTCGAAAGAAATAAGTGACCAATGGGAAGCAAAGTATATGATGCTGTTTTCATCAACGGGATTTAGCGCACAAGCTCTTCAACTGGCGGAAAACTATGGGATAGATTGCTTAACTTGGAAACAAGGTACAGATCAATTTGAAAGAGAAGTGTGGAGTCAAGCTGATCTCGAGACACAAGAAGAAGTGGAAGATAACAGTGACTCGTAAATAGGGTGAGTAAGTGGATCAACGACCTTGTTCCGATTTACCAGGTGGTACCAATCATAGAACGTTGGAAGGCCTCTTCGGATACCTTGCAAAATGTACAAATATCCCAACATCGAATGCACTCGCTATCTGTTATGGGGTTGTTTTTGCTGTGAGAGAATGTCATCGTGATGATGCTCCGTTTTGTGTGTGGTCTTGTCTTTAAAACAAAAACCACGCCCACGATTAGGTTGTTTCTTTTGAGAGGAGCCTGTCTTTGTTTGGTGGCTGGGTTTACGGATTGCTCCTCTTGTGTTTACGCGAAAGCGTCGCGTTGCGACGGTTGAGCACATGCTCTTCCAAGCGCCGAAGGCGCAACACAAACAATGCGTGAGCATTGTGGGGGTCGGGGTGAAAACCCCGAGCGGGTGTGGGTGGCAAACCCACATACAAAAGGCAAACCCACATACAAAAGGCAAACCCACGTACAAAAGGCAAGCCCACATACAAAAGGCAAGCCTACATATATCCACTTTCTTTGTGTCAGGAACTTGAGGAGACAACACAGCCAAGCAATGTTTTTTCCCACCCTTCACCAAGCTCGGTCGCGATCATTTCCACACGACTCTCCAAGCAGTCGTCCAATTCGACCTCAGTTAAGCCATCTGACGTCAAGTTGTAGCCATAGACCCCTTCATCTGTGATAAACACACCTTTCAATCGTTCGACATCAAGGCTGTAAAAGAATGTTCGTAGCTTGTCGCGGTCGAAGACTTTGTGTGGTGTGATTCGCCAACCAATGCTCTTGAATCCTTCGCCCTCATTCACCGCTTTGACATATCCACATGCAGGGATAGGGAGGTCGTAGAGCGAAGGCTCATCTTCTTCGTGGTGATGGTGAGCATGACCCTCTCGTGCGACAGAAGAAGTCGGACCCTCCAACCAGGATGGCTCTAAGCGTGCTTGCTCTGTGATGAACACCTGTGCGTTTGGAGCCCGCTTTTTTGTGTATGCCTCCAACGCCTCCACATCCCCTTTCTGGTAGAGGTCACGTTTGTTTCCCACGATGACATCTGCGATCGCGATCTGTTGGTTGAATGTCTCGTGTTCTGTGTAGCGACTATCCGCGAGCTTACGTGCATCGACGAGTGTAAGGAGCTTTTGCATCGATAATACGTCGCGGTAATATTCGCCTGTGAGGACTTGTAACACTTCTACGGGGTGACCGAGTCCTGTCGGCTCGATCAACAACCGATCTGGTCGTGCTCGTCCGAGCAGTATGTTCAGCGAGACACGCATCGAAAATCCTGCCGTGCAACACATACAACCACCAGGAAGTTCGCGAATGAAGACCCCATTCTCTTCGTTTTGCTGGCCTTCAAAAAGACTCCCGTCCACACCAATCTCACCAAACTCATTGACCAAAACAGCCCATCGTTCGTGCTTTGGCTTATGTTTTAGCAGGTGTAGTATCGCTGAGGTTTTTCCAACACCCAAAAAGCCCGTGATGATGTTTGTCGGGACATTCAAGATCTTCTTCCTTGCGGCCATTTTTCGTCCTTTTCCATGATGGTGTATTGGCTACTTCTACTCATGATGATGGTCATGGTCATGTTGATGTCCATGCTCATGGTGTTCATGGTCATGAGTGTGTTCGTCACAAGTCCCGTGTTCATGGTCATGGTCATGGTGATGCTCACGGTGTTGATGGTCATGAGTGTGTCCGTCGCAAGTTTCGTGTTCATCATCATGATGTTTGTGTTCATGACTGTGGCTTTTGCAAGTCCCGTGTTGATGCTCATGATGTTCATGGTCATGAGTGTGTCCGTCACAAGTCCCATGTTGATGGTCGTGCTCATGTCCATGATCGTGATTGTGTCCGTCACAAGTCCCATGTTGATGGTCATGATCGTGGTCTGAGTGGTGTGCATGATCATGTCCGTCACGAGTTCCATGATGATGGGAATGTTTATGTTCATGAGCATGGTGTTGGTGGCCATGACTGTGGTCATCTTCGTCATTTTGGTGGACGTGAAAGTGGTCGTGGCTGTGGCTATGTCCGTGGCTATGATCATGGTCGTGGCTGTGGTCGTGGTCATGTCCCGCGATCTGAAACACCTGTCCAATCATAAAGCGAGGGCCACACCGCCACAAGGACATAAGCACGAGGACACCAAGGATGACGAAGCTGGTGATGTTGATGATGCCAGGGGATTGATGGGCCGAAGTGTGTAGCGTTTTTGCATGTTGAGCGATGGGGAAGAGTACATTGACACCCCAACCCAGGCTACAAGAGACTACAAACATCGCACCTGCAAAGGCAAAGGCGGCACGGGGACCATGCAATGAGCGCAACAGTCCGAAGGTCGTGATATTGGTCGCAGGACCTGTGAGCAAAAAGGCGATCGCGGCACCTGGAGAGAGACCTTTATGAAGGAGGATCGCAACCAGTGGCGTTGTCCCTGACGCACAGACGTACAAAGGCATCCCGGCAATGGCCATCAGAGGGACCTGTAACATCGATGGGAGTTTTGATAATGAACCTAGCGGCATCGCAGGTTCAAGCAGCGCTGCGAGCAACAATCCAAACAAAATCCAGGGCATGATGTGATCAAACATCTCCCCAAACCCATAGTGAAGTCCTTCTCTCAAGCGCATCATAAGAGGAGTTGTCGGTTGCTCCTGTGTCTCGCTTTGTACTTCTTTGTCGGGCATACAGAGCTGTCCTACAAGAAGCGCGACGACAACAGCCGCGATGATCGCTGTGACAAGTCGAAGTGCCGTCAGCTCGACACCAAGTAGAGGTAGAGAGAGTAAGATCGCGTCAAATCCCAACTCCGGCGTCGCGATCAAGAAAGCAATCGCTGCTGTACCCGGCGCACCTGCACGAATCAAACTCTGGTAGAAAGGCACAACCCCACACGAGCAGATGGGAAGTGGGAGACCAAACGCCATACCACGAAGACTTTGACTGAGTGAGGAACCACGCCACAACCAGGCCATAGAGGCCGGACGGATGAAGGCGTGCAGCGCACCAGCCCCCAGAAACGCCAACAACAAAGCAGGCGCGCTCTCTAACGTCAGCCACAAAAAAGTTTGCTCCATCGTCAGGACATTCATTTGTGGGTGTGCTGATGAATGGTTCCACGAGATCGCCACCAACAACACAATCCCCAACATGACACCCCCAAAAGACCAGCGTCTCTTGTCTGATGAGTGGATATCCACTGTTGGTGGTTCATGCCCAAACAGGACGTGCAACAACATCCCCGCCATCATCGCCTGAAAGACCATAAGCCATTCCTGTTGGAGCTTGGAGAATGTTTCGTGCCCAAGCAGATATCCCAACGCTGTGAATAGGCTGATCGAAGAGACCGCGAGCCATGCCCCACTTCTTTTTTTGCCAGGATACACGAACCAGGCCAGCGCAATCCCCACAGGAACGCGATGAAGCACTACTCCCAATGCCAACATGTTCCAGTCTGTGTGTTTGCTCCCCACGAGAGATAACGCCATGCCGTCGAGCATCGAGTGGATCGCGACGGCGAAGAAGACCAGCCATCCCAAAGGTTTTGTCGCGCCTCCCTGCCAAAGTCCCTTGGAAGCCCCCCATTCCAATAGGATGGGCAAAAGTAACCCCAAAAAGAGCGCGAAGACTGCCCATCCACCACCTCTTCGGAGACTGTGTGGTAGTACGTGTACAAGCACCAACCCCCCAACTGAGACCAAGACAAACCCATCAAGTAAAGCCAACCATTCACCACGTCGACGCAGCAATGGAAATGCCAAGACACCAATACATAACGATACAATACTGAGAACAAACAACCACACAGACAACCTCCAATCTGTCGGACTTGTTTCCTCGTCCTTTTCTTCCCGGATGATTGTCACGCTCATGACATGAACTTGATTCTCCGGAATCTTTTTAGCCTGCTTTTGATAATGAATTGTCATTAGCATGTCAAGCATCGTTTTGAGGAAGGTCGGTGTCTGGAATGTCAGGATTACGCGTGTTTTTTGTGAGAGGTCAGTTCTCCGTTTTACCTGTCTCATCAGGCGAGAAAGCAGGGCAAGTTTCCACTTGTCCCTGTCTGCCGCGCTTTGCTTGTCCTTGGCTGCTGTCTTTTTGGGCGAGTTACCACTCGCTCTCTACGGGCGAGTTGCCACTCGCCCTTACTGACGCGCTCCGCTTGTCTCCTTGTGTTGTCTATGTGGACTTGCCGTCCACACCTGCCTGGGGTCGTTGCCCCCA
>PCBK01000108.1 GCA_002731275.1 Deltaproteobacteria bacterium
TCCTCTCGAAAGGGTTGAGAGGAGGGATGTCACGAAGTGACAGGGTGGTGAGTTTGTTGAGGCGGATGATTGCAAGTGAAGACGCAAAAAACCCACTACAAATCCGCAAGCAACCGAGCTTTCCAAGGATATGGCTTGCTATATCCGCCAGAAAGAAGGGGATGATTTGGTGGAGTCAGGGGAGTTTGCGGAGACACAAGTGCAACGTCTGCCGGATCAGATTCCAAGCGAAACCCCGTATATATCGGTAGAGTGGTCCCTTTAAAGTCTTCTAAAGGGAGGGAAGAGCCGAAGACTTAGGGAGGAGGGCTTGTTGAGCGGTTCAGCGCGCTACGCTGGTGCAACGTCCGCCGGAGCAGCATTCCCCTGTGTATATTGTCCGATATCAAACTCCAGAGGAAAAGATTACAAGCGTGGATTGGGGAGAAAGCGCTTGAGGGGTAGCATCTTAATCAAGCGTTGTGTTTTGAAGTGTTTGTCGAGGGTGGGTGCAACATCTGTGAGCCACTCAAGTACTGGAGAAGCGCAGCTCGCTTCACTGAACTTTGTTTGCGCTGTTTCGCGGCTCTTGGTTCCCATTTGTTCTCTACGTTCTGGTGTGGCAAAGAACCAATTGACTTGTGCTGCGAGCGTCTGCGCGTCAGCGCCAGGGCACAATAATCCGTCTTCTCTGTGTGTGATAATCTCCTCTGGCCCTCCGTAAGAAGAGGAGAGCACTGGTGTGCCCACAGACATAGACTCCAAGATGACACGTCCAAAGGGTTCTGGCTCGATGGAGGTGTGTAGCATGAGATCTGTCCCTCTGAGCAGTGGGTACACTTCTTCGGGGGGGACTGCGCCCAAGAAGTGAATGCGTTCTTGCATTCCACGTTGGGCTACAAGAGCCTGTAAGGAGCGCATGTAGTCCATTTGTTCGGGGGGAGCTTCGCCGATGATGAGCGCGTGAAGTTGGGGCGTTTGTTCGATACTCTGGAGCGCTGTCTGTACGAATAGCTCCGTCCCTTTCCAGGGGACAATACGGCCTAAAAAGCTGATCGTTTTGGCTTCTTGGGGGAGGGATAGAGATTGTTTGAGCTGTTGTGCGTCCCATTCACTTTTCCGGGCTTTGTATGCAATGCCTTCTGGAGCCAAGAGGATCTTTTCGTGAGGGACGTTCATACTCAGCAAGTGTTCTTTGATGGCTTCACTGACTGCGACGAATGTGTCCACAAAGGGGGAGAGGGCGCTCCATAATTTGCTCTTTCTTTCAAACGCACGCACAAACTGTAGAATGGGTTTTCTCGCCATGATCCCTGCAATCAACGCTGGAAAGTTTGCATCCACGATGTTGTTGAGGATGAGCGCATCGTAGGATTCACCGATCAGTGTATCGAGCACGTAGAAAAACTGCTCTATCTGATGGTGGACATGTGTTGTATCACTCATCATGTAGCTTCGTAGTGGAATGTCGAGGTAGGGTTGGGGGTCAAATAGACTCATCAAACCAAACTCCAACTTCATGCTTTTGCCATGACGAATCACCAACTCGATACTGGTCAACGAACCCCCAAGTGTCGGCGCGGCTTCGACGATAAGTGCTTTAGTCATGTTTTTTCCTTCCGGTGTCATAGACTTTTGCTGGGAGTTGATGTCCCTTTGACTGCATGGTTCTGCATCTTCATTATGCAAGCAAAATGCCATGATTTCTTTTGTCGTTTGCTCCTCGGTGTAACGATCTATATAGAGAGTCGATCTGTATGCAGTGCTCCACTTTGGGAGCCTGTTTGAGCTGTTGGTGCGAGCCAAAAGATCGATCTGTCTGTATTGACCCAGGGTTGTCAAAGAGTACCCACATGGGTCTATCACACAGGGAGTACGTGGAAATGTTCTACGTAAAAAGCCTACAAAAGTGGAGTGTTTGTGGTTTTCTGGGTGTTGGCTGACTTTTGAGATGTTTGGAACGCTTTTTGAAAAACAAATATAAGCCAATCACATGCAATAGTATGACACTTATATATCCTGGTAGGAGGTTTTCATGTCACGCGCACAACACATCACAGGTCTTCTCTTGTTGGGGTGTCTTTTTTGGGTGGGGGCACTGTTTGCGCAGAGAGCGGAAGGGCAGACGTATCGTCCGTGGCGGATGGCGAAATATGCCAGCACGATTGCGTTTTCAAAAGCCCCAACAGGACATGGTGATGTCAACTCGTTCTCAAACGCGCCAGCGATCCCTCCTTCCAACTCACCTTTGTGGCAGTCTGCGCCGAGCGCCACACGCATCACTTACCGCAAAGCTTCACGTCACTGTGGGACACAAACAGAGTGCCTAAAGGCCGGAGACTTTGTTCACTTTCGTACGACTGTGACCTTCCCAAAGAATTACACTCTAGGAGTCCTCAAAATCCGCGCGTGGGCTGTTGATGATGGTATCCGCATCACGATCTTCAACTCACGCTACCCGAATGGCGTCGTACCCGCTGGTGCCGGTTACCTCGCTCTCTCTGATATGAGGACGACAGGGACGTGGATGGGATCGGGGGAGACGAAAAACATCGCCTCGTACTTTGTGATGGGTGAAGCCAATGACGTCGTGATCACGCTACTCGACGATTGTTGTGCGTCCATGGTCCTCGAATACGCCGAGTTTTTGGTCAACGCCAAAGTTGTTCCTTTTAACCAACTTCCTGTCTTTTCGACCTTACCCATCCCCTACGCTGTCGTTGGCAAAGCGTATTCGTACACTTTTCGAGCCTCCGATCCTGACGGTGATGCGCTGACTTACACGCTCGAAGCGCCGAATACCACTGCGGTCCTCGATGTCGCGACGAAGACGATCAAGTGGACGCCACCTGCAAGTGCTATTGGGCAGGACTGGCCCTTTACGATCAAAGTTTGTGACAGTAAGGGCGAATGTACCGAACAAAGCTGGAAAATACTTGTGACCTCTTCGACAAAGAACAACGCACCACGTATCACAAGCACACCTGTCTATCTGGCCAAAAGCCTTCGTGTGTACCGTTACGTCGTCAAAGGAGAAGATCCTGATGCATGGGATGTGTTGACCTACCGCCTCAAAAAAGGCCCTTCTTCCGCAAAAATCGAAGCCGATACAGGTATCCTGACATGGACGCCTGATGCCTCTCTCAAAGAGACAACACACTTTTTTACTGTCGAGGTCTGTGATCTCGAAGGCGCTTGTGTCGAACAAACATGGGAGATGTTAGTGGGGATTCACCAGCCTCCTGTGATTGCTACGACACCTGGAGATTCTGCGATCGCAGGGATTCCTTATGTGTACGTTCCCTCTCTTTGGCAACCAGAGAAAGACCTCAAATACACTTGGTCTCTCAAGCTCGGACCGACCGTCTACTTTTTCCCTTCAAATGGGAAGCTACAGTGGAATGTCAAACCCTCTGATGTCGGTACACCTATGAACTTCAAGATCGAAGTGTGTGACCCTTTTGGAGCGTGTGCCAGTCAGTCTTGGAAGGTCAACGTCCTCTCTAAAAGCACAACACTTGCGATACGCTCGACACCTGAAGAGTATGTTCTCCAAGGTGACACCTATACATATCAGATCGATGTGACTATTCCCACTGGAGGCAACATCAAGCTCGTGAACGGGCCGACTGGCGCGACCCTCAAAAATGAGACCCTCTCTTGGACACCAGGCACGGCCGATGTCGACAAGTCCTTTCCATTCGAGTTTGAGTATTGTGATGCTGTGAAGCTTTGCCAGACACAACGTTGGACAGTGAGGGTGTTGCCAAACAACCGCCCACCAGAGTTCTCCTCCAAGCCTGCAGAGGCGATCGTCGCGACGACAAAATACACCTACAAGGCTGTCGCAGTTGACCCCGATCTTCACGATAAGTACGTCTTTTATGTCCTCCAAAATGGACCTGTGGGAGCGTCCCTCAACATGCTGACTGGTGACATCACATGGAGTACACAAGCCAGCGACTCCGGAAAAAAGATCCCCTGGGAAGTGCTCGCTTGTGATCTTCAGTTGTCTTGTCGCTCCCAGCTATGGACGCTCACCCTCTCTGGTGCTCTCGCCATCGCCTCGACACCTCCGAACTCTGCAAAAGAAGAGGTGCTTTATACTTACCAACCTGTCGTGCAAAACGCACCGACTGCGTTGACACCGACCTGGAAGCTCACCTCTTCTGCACAAGGCGCAAAGATCGACGCGAGCACAGGTCAGGTCTCTTGGACACCTCCTGTTGGTTCTGGTGGGCAAACCAAAGACTTTGGTGTTGAGGTTTGCTATATCGCCGCGCTCTGTGCCAAACAAGCGTGGAAAGTCCAGGTCTTCGAGTCTGCAAAGAACTTGCCTCCTACCATCTTGTCCGTACCTGACGCATACGCCAACGTGGACGCTACATATCTGTATGTGTTGAAGGCTACAGATCCCGATTCATCCGGAGCGCTCTCTTATACACTCAATGTCAAACCAGACGGCGCGAGTGTGAATGAGAACACCATCCAGTGGAAAGTCACGACCGCACTCGCCGGAAAGCGCGTCCTCTTTGTCGCAGAGGTATGCGATGAAAAAGGTGCATGTGCCCGACAAGAGTGGAACGTTGAAGTCCTCTCATCAGAAAAGAAAAGCAACACAAGCAATCACCCCACGACCTATTGTCCTCCAGGACTCACATGTACAACTGAATGTCCAAGTGGATATTGTCCCTCAGAAACCAAACAAGATGTGATCGACAAGGAAAATGGCCAAGCCTATGAGAGCGCTGAACCCGTCGGTCCGCGCATCATCATGCCAGGCTGTGTCTGTTCTGCGACAGGAGAAGGATTCGATTTCTTCAATTGGGCACCGATCTTGCTGTTCTGGTTTTTGTTCTGGGGATTCCACTCTCGATATCTACTTCGCTTGATTGGACTCCCCTTATCACAGGACTAAGCAGATGATGCTTGGATGGATACAGCGATACGCTGGGGAGAACACAAATGAACACAGGTCGGAGTACATGCAGCCAACGACCCAAACAAGGCGGTCTTTGGAGTTCGTTCCTGAAGGTAGTGGTCACAGTGGGGATGTCGATGATGATGGCGTCATCGGCGCTTGCAGCAAACCCTGCACCACTTGGTGCGGGGGATGAGATTGAGCTTGATGTCCCATCACATCCTACCTTAAGCAAACGTTATCGTCTCGATGAGAGTGGGATGATTGAGCTTCCGTATATTGGCAAGCAGCTCATCGTCGGGCTCACACCAACACAGGCGAGTCAGAAACTACGCTCGGGGCTCTCTGGTTACTTTCGTAGCTTCAAATCCTTTACATTAAAGATCTATAAACGTCGCAAGTACGTCTGGATACGTGGCTGGGTTAAGAAACCCGGTCGTCACCTGCTGGGGTGGGAGGACAATGTCGAGATGTTGTTGCGTCGTGCTGGTGGGGCACGTGATGGGGCGCGTTTGGACAAAATCTGGGTGTACGGTCCCAAAAGCAAACCACGTAAGGTGAACTTGTTTTCGTATTACAGAAAGAGCGGGAAGACGCCTCTGCGCTTCTTGAAGCGGGACAGTGTCGTCTTTGTCCCTGTTGGAAAGGGCGCGACACCCGAAGCTGGAAGCAAGGCAGGGGTCTTTGCTGCTGGCGTCTCGAAGATTGCTGTGCTCGGAGCTGTGAAGAAGCCAGGAGTGTTTCCTTGTTTTGGCCGAGTCAATGTACTGCAAGCTCTTGCGATGGCCGAAGGGACAGTGCGCGCTTCGAGTCTCAGAGAGATCCTGATTACCTCCTCTTCTGGTCGGACAAAGTGGTACGATCTTGCGGCATACTGGCGTAAACAGAAAGGTTCGAGTCGACTTCCACAAGTGGCTGCCGGGAGTGTTGTCTTTGTACCATTTCATCCAATAGGGGCGAGTCGAAAAGGACCCGTTCGTATCCTTGGGGAGGTCGCGAAGCCAGGTGTCTGGCGTGGTGTGTCCGAGAAGGGGGTGATGGGGTGGCTTGCACGCAGTGGAGGCCCGACGTCTAACGCCGATCTTCGCGCTGTGAACATTGTCCGACAGGGAAACAACTTTACGATCCACCAGACCGTCGATCTCAAGCAGGCACTACGAGAAGGGAACACACACAGGTTGCCCAACATGAGGAGCGGCCAGTGGCTTGTGTACGTCCCAAAAAAGCAAAGCAAGCCACAACAACTTCAAGACATCCAAACTATCCTTCAGATCGCGATCTCCGTGACGTCTGTGACGAGCAGCGTGGTCTTGTTGGCGGTCACACTTTCCAACTAAAGGCGGAGAAGAAGAGATGACAACACTATCAGCATCGATTGGACAGGATCCCTCCTCTACACTGCCAGGGACACGTGGCAAGGAAGAGACATTCCACATGTGGGATGTTCCTGTCGAAGTCGTACGAACCGCGCACCAGATCCTCGCCGATGACATCCCTGGGAAGATGGTGATGTTTGCCAGCGTCCTTGCCAAAGAAGGTAAGACACAACTCATGAACAATCTGGCTTATGCGTTTGGGCATCTGTTAGGCCGGAAAATCCTCGTGATACGACTGAATGAAAAAGAGGGAGGGCTCTTTCCCCAAGACCTGCCACCAAACATCGCGAAGAATTTTGCCATCCAGTCAACTGAGGTGGAAGGGGTGGAACGACTCTTGCTAGACATGGAGGACAGTCAGAAGTTCAAGTTTATTCGCGATGAGCTTCGTCGTTATCGCGAGCAATACGATGTCATCCTCGTTGAGGCTCCTTGTGTCAAGAGCGCAACAGCTCTTGATCCAGTGATCTTAAGCAGCTTCTTCGATCAGACATTGTTGGTCTTCCAGCAGCAGATCACACCTTCGGATGAGATCCGAAGCGCAATCGAGCTGTTTCGACAGGCCGGCGCAAATGACGTCAAGTTGTTGATCAACGGTGGCTCCATTCTCTCCCAAAAGGTAGCTTGGTGGAACTTTCCAGCACGTATCGTGCGTATGTTCTTCCGACTGCGTGTGTTGTGGGCGGAGCTTCGCTCGAAATTTTCGAAGAAGCCTCCTGAACAACCTCCTACAAGGCCTGAAAGAACAGATACGATTGAGATGGATGTTCGTGAACTCGATCCATCCCTATGAGGACAAAGCGATGTACACACAGCACACGATGAGACATGTTTTGTTGGCCATGACACTTGCTTTTGTGGCGGTGTTGTCGATGGGTTGTCAACCTAACTTTGTGATCCGACATCGCAGCTTCCGCACGACGCAATCCATTCGGGTGTATGTGGATCAGAAGCTCTTTTGTGTGGTTCGACCACAAAGTGAGTGCAAAAAGACCCTGAAGCCAGGTATTCACACATTCTATGCTGTTGTGAAGGGGTCGAAGACTGCGCGTTGGGCGTCAAAAACGAAGCCCTCTGTTTTTATCATCGACAAAGAGACGCGCATCGACCTACACGATCCACGAGGCCTACCTGTCGCGCTCGCGAAACTACACCGCGACGTCACACAAAAGACCCATCGACGCTGATTTGCTCTCTGACAGCTTTTTTTGAAGCGACCTAAGTCTAATACGACCCCCCTTGGGTCATAGGATACAAATCTGATGAAAGATTTCAGACATATTGTATATGGGCGACATGCAGACACAGCCCACATGCGTCATCTCGCACCGTTCTCTCTTCGAGATGGCCGGAAGGAAAAGACGAGTTATGTTGAGTCACAAGTGGAAGATGAGACTCCTCGCGTTCTTGGGCGCGAGCTTTTCGCTCTTGATCTTGTTCAAGGTCCACCCTCTAGCGGCAGCGGGTCCAGCGATCGCTGTGTTGGTGCTGTTCTCTTACATTCTTTGGGGCGTGACAGGCCCCATGTTCTTCTCGATTGTACTCTTCCTTCGACCTGGTGAGATGATCCACCCGGCTTTCGAGAAACTGATGCTCGGAAAGCTCACAGCGCTTGCTTGTTTGGGTTTTTGGTTTATCCACTTTATCTTCCTCAATCGCCGTCACATCACCCGTGATATCCTCGCCAAGTTGATGCTTGCATTGACCGCATCGATCGTGATCTGTTCTATCAAGAGCACGGTTCCAGGTCACTCCCAACAGTACCTCAATGAGGTCTGGCTCAAACTCGTCATCCTCTTTTTTGCCATCTCGCACCTGCTGATCAAACCACGCGCCTTGAGTATTTACGTCGCGACGTTGATGGGGTTGACCGTCATCTTAGGGTTGATGGGGCTTCACAAGGGACTGACAGCGACGCCCGATCAACTTGTGGAAGGGAACCGCGTGGGGTTGGGATCGTTGTTTGGGGATCCAAATGATTACGCGCAGATGTTGTTGGCGTGTGGGTTCTCGTACTTTCTCAATTCGATCTTACTTGCGCCGAAGAAGTGGCTCAAGGTTGTACTCATTGTGGGGATGTTGAGTGTGGTCTCAGGGGTTTTTATGGCCCGATCTCGTGGGGGATTCTTGGGTTTCGCAGCGTCATCCATGTTGATCATGCGTAGCAGGATGTCGCCTGTGGTGTTGATGGGTGCAGGGGGAGTGATGGGAGGGTTGGGGATGGTCTTCATGATGGTCGCAGATCGTGCGACCGCATCGTCTGCTGATGGTGGGATCGATGAATCCGCGCAGGGACGTCTGGATGCCTGGAAAGCCGCGATTCGGATGTTTCTTAAAAACCCTCTCTTTGGTGTTGGGTACGAATGCTATCCCTACAACTATCTCTCCTACGTGACCAACCCCGTCGACTGGAAACCGAAAGCCGTCCACAGTTCGTGGCTCAAGGTGATCGCCGAACTTGGTATGAGCGGGATGTTTTTCTTCTTCGGAATGATTGGCGTCTCGCTTAAACGAGCTTACGAGTTGGACCAGTGGGCGCTGAAAACGCGCATCTCGCGCCGGGGAAATTGGTTTGTCGAAGCGATCTATCGTTCGATGTTTCCGTCTCTTGTCGCGTGGTGTGTGTGTGGCACATTTCTCTCAAATTCATTTACATGGTTCCTCTATGTGCAAATTGCTATCGTCATCGCCGCGACCACAGCGCGTGATTATATCGACGAGTGGCTTGCTGCCCATCCTGAACCTGAAGCAGCATAAGGAACACTGTCATGAGTACATCTTCACTCGGACGTCAGGTTTTGTTTTTACTCTCGGGGCGGATGGTTGCGTTTGCATTTATGTTCTTTCTTCCCGTTGTGCTCGCTCGTTTGTTTACACAGCACGAGTTTGGTCTGTACCGCCAATTCTTTCTCATCTTTTATGCTGTCTACACCATCATGCAATTTGGGATGAGTGTGGCACTGCCGTCCTTTATCCCCAGGCACAAAGAAGACACCCGCTCCATTTTGTCGATGACGTTGATCTTTTTGGGCACGATCGGGTTGTTTTTGACCCTGGTGGGTGGAGTCGTCGCGTTGTTGTACACAGGCTCCTCTGAGTTTTCGCGATTGTTCTTGGTACTCGGAGTCTTTTCGGGTTTGATGGTGTTCACTGCACCTTTTGAGAGCATTCTTTTGATCGAGTCGAGGAGTCACTTTGCGGGCATTCTTGTTGTGGTGTGGGATATCGGACGTGGTGCGTTGTTGTTGTTTACGGCGATCCTGACACACGACTTGGCGCTGTCTTTGTGGTTTATGACGATCGCGGGGGTGCTTCGTGCGGCTGGTATGCTGCTTTATTTTCGCAAGCGCTACCAAATAGGTTTCTCTGGCTTACGGCCGTCGTTGTTTTGGAACCAGTTGAAGTTTGCGGGTCCGTTGACATTACAAGCGCTCGCACATCTCGTCGAGATCAATGTCGATCGGTATATTGTGATGGCGATGTTCGCGACGAGTATGTTTGCTGTTTACACAGTGGGGGCATTTCAGATTCCCATTGTGGACATGGTGTTTTCGTCGGTTTGTGGTGTTGTGTTACCTCGCCTATCGGAGTTCTATGCGGCCAAACAGCAGAAGGAGCTGTTGACACTCCACCGCGAAACCATTCGACGTACTGCGCTTCTGCTATTTCCGGTGTTTGGGATCTTTTTTCTGGTGCGTTCGGAGTTCATCTTGTTTTTGTTCTCTGCAAAGTACGCAGAGAGTGTTGCCATCTTTTCGATCTTTGTGTGGTTGATCCCGACCTTTGCGTTCCTCAATGGGTTGATGTTGCAAGCGATTGGTCATGAGCGATTTTTGACCTGGACAGGTCTCTTGAAGCCGGTCTTTGTGTGCTCATTTGCCTTTATTGGGTTGGCCTGGGGCGGGATGCTTGGGGTCGTGTTGGGGATGGTCTTGTATCACTATACTGCGACAGCGCTTCATGTGTGGCTGACCGCGAAGGGGGTGTCTGCTCCCATCTCAGAAGTTTATCCCATTCGTGCGTTGTTTCATCTCGCGCTGGTGATTCTGGGTCTGATCGTTGTTATCGAATGGATCCCTCTACACTCTCTGCCGATTCTCGCGCGGCTGTTGATCAAGCCGACGATTTTTGTCGTCTTGCTGGCATCCTTTTTGCTATCGACACCAATGCTCACAATATCAGATCGTCAGGCATTGAAAGACACCTTTGCGCCGATGTTGCGGCGTTGGTTTCCCTGGATCTTAGATCATTCCACAACGTAAACGATGTAGAGGAAGACAATGAGTAAACAAGCATTTGCATTTCAAAGAGTACAGGGGCACTCGTTGCGTATTGGTCTGGTCATGCAATCTTTGCGTATGGGTGGACTGGAGGAGCTCGTCGTTAGGTTGGCTGATGCCTACAAACAGCGCGGTCATACACCTGAGGTGATTGCGTACGAAGATGGACCTTTGCACGAACGTTTACGTTCGATGAAGATCCCCGTGCATTACTTCGACAAACCGGATGGGTACATTCCATCTTTTTCGCTGCAGTTGGCAGAGGTGTTTCGCCAACGTCGTTTTGATGTACTACACACACATCACTTTAACCCACTTATCTATACTGTTCCAGGGGCGGTCATGACGGGGACATCGCTGATCCATACGATGCACTCTCGTGAGCACTTGCCACCTGAACGGGCCAAGCATCGTTTGATGTTCGCTGCGCTGGCTTCTTGCAGTGAGACGATCACGACAGTCAATGAAGAGCTCAAATCCTTTCTAGCTCGTGAGTTTTCGATGGCCGACAACCAGGTTGAAGTGATTCGCAACGGTGTCGATGCACAAACCTTTCACGGTCAATACGACAAGGACGCGATCCGGCGAGAGCTTGGTTTGTGTGATGATGCGCCTGTTATTGGGATTGTCGCGCGTTTGGAGCCCGAAAAAGATCACAGCACATTGCTCGCTGCGATGAGTATGCTTCATCGCCCTGCACATCTCCTTATCATTGGAGATGGGACACAACGGGAGCGTCTCGAACAGCGCGCCCGGAAGGTTGGATTGAACGAGCACGTGCACTTTTTGGGTGCACGACGTGACATCCCACAGCTGCTCTCTGCGCTCGATGTGTTTGTGTTGTCTTCGACGAGAGAGGGGCTACCACTTGCGCTGCTTGAGGCAATGTCTTCGGGGATTCCTGCTGTTGTCTCTGATGTCGGAGGGATGCCTAAAGTGGTCAAAGAGAGTGGGGGCGGTGGGGTGTTCCCTGCGAAGAACCCACAGGCACTCGCGAGTGAGCTCAATGGCCTCCTCAGACGACCCGATCTTGCCAGTCATATGGGCGCACAAGCACAGCGGTGGGTGCAGCGCGCGTATGGACAGGATGCAATGGTTGAGCAGTATCTCGATGTCTACCAGCGATCCTTGCGGGCAAAGTTCCCTACCCGCTCGATGCGCTTTGCAGGAGGATTATTAAAAGGGATGAGCGCGCTCTAAAGCTATTGGACATTTTATCAATCTGATCACCCCATGTGGACAAGGAAGGAAAGTGAAGATGCGAGTGCTCCATTTGATACGAACAGCAGGTTTTGGTGGCGCTGAGCGCGTATTACTCAACGGTATCCCGGCACTTCGGGAAGAAGGGATTGATGCCTGTGTTGGTGTTCTCGATCCAGGGCATGAGGATGAGAATGTCTTTCTCCAAATGCTCAAAGAGCACCAAGTCCCTTGGTTGCGCTATGTCGATCGAGGTCGATTGCAACCCACCAAGATCCTGAAGCTCGCGATGCGACTCAAAAAGCAGCGTATTGATATTCTCCATGTGCACGGCTACAGAGCGGCGATGTATGGTTTACCTGCTGCGCGTATGGCGGGCTGCAAAGTCCTCCTCACCCGCCACGGTGTACTCTCTCGACATGTACGTGAGCGTATGGTCGAAGAGGTCGAGCGTGTTCTCTCTGAGCAAATGGATGCGATCGTTCCAGTCGCAGAGCACCTCAAAGGGTCAAATGATACCCTCTCCAGGGTGATTCATAATTGTATCCCCATTCCGTCTAAATCGTCGTGCTCCTATCCAGGAAATAACCCCCGAAAGCTTCTGTATGTTGGGCGATTGAGTCAGGAAAAAGCTCCTTTCTTTTTGATCGACGCCTTCGCAGAGGTGCAAGAGCGGGTCCCTGATGTGACCCTTGATATCGTTGGCGATGGTCCACTGTTTGGAGAAGTCGAGCGATATATCCGTGTGCGGAACTTGTCCTCGCATGTCACTTTACACGGCTTTATGGAGCCCACACCTTTCTATGAAAAGTCCGATGTCTTGGTGATCTCTTCGAAGAGGGAGGGGTTGCCGATGGTCGCCTTGGAGGCGATGTCCTACGGGCTACCTGTTGTGTCAACGGACGTCGGAGGAATGTCGACACTGCTTGGGGGTTGTATCCCTGCTGGATTGCTCGCGCCTTCTGATGATTTGTCTGCATTTGCAAGGCAGATCAATTCGCTGTTGATGATCTCGGGGCTTGCGCGTGCATTTGGGCAACAGGCGCGAAAGCGCATTGTGAACCGTCACCACCTCCAGCGTTGGGCGCAAGAACACGCTGCGCTTTATGACGAGCTGTATGTACAGAGAACGCACTCCCATCATCCGGATATGTTGGATCGGCTTTTGCATTGGAGCAAGTCACCCATAGAAATGAAGCTGTGACCCTCTCTTGTTCTGTCGGTTGTTGGGTGAGAGAGGCGCACATTCTATGTTTTGCGCATCCACTCCAACATGCAGATGGGTACAACAAAATGGTGTCTTTGGGGTGGTTGTGTAGAGCCTGAAGGAAAGGTTAGACAGCCATGACGCCGATCAACCCAGTGGAAATCATCCAGCAGCTTCTCGATATCTTAAAGAGACGCTTTGACCTGCTCTTGATCCCTGCCTTTGTTCTCATTCCTGGTGGTTTTATGGCCTTCAAGAAGTTGCCTAAGAACTACAAATCCAGCACCAAGATCGTGATCGAAGAGCCCAAGCACTCCAACCCCTTCCTTGAACGCTTTACCATCTCGACTAGGCTCAAAAAGCGCATTTTGCTGTTGACGAACATTGTGACGAGTCATCAGGTCCTCGGTCGTATCGTTGACAGAGATGCAAAAGCCGCGAAGAAGAAGCTCGACCCAAGGCAGCGTCACTACGCGATCTTGGGGCTACGGCGTAAAATCAAGATCATGTACCTCGGTCAAGGGCTTGTGCAGCTTGAGTTTGCCTGCCGTGTGCCGAAAGTCTGCCTCGACAATCTCAACTTCATCCTCAATCAATTTATGACCGAGACATTGCGTCCTCAAAAGCAGGCCGTGACGCGGTCTTCGGAGTTTTTGTCTAAGCAAATCAAGCGACTCAAAAACACGCTCAAGCACACGGAGTCGAGGTTGATGAATTACAAACAAAAGCATCCCCTTGAGCTTCCCGAGACGTACAAGGTCAACCTGAATGCGTTTATCCACCTTCGCAAGCAGATGATGAAGGCGAAGATCAAGATGGCGTCTGCTGAACGTCGTCGAGACTTTCTGTACCAAAAGTTGCGCTTCTCCGATCCAGTCCTCGATCGCCTCAAACAGAAAAAGACAGCTCTGCAGATCAAGATCTCACAGGCACAGATGCGTTATACATCGCGCCATCCGTTCATGAAGCGTTTGAAAGCCAAGCTCGCGAGTCTTCGCGCCGCGATCCGTCGACACACGCCTAAAAAGGGACGCTCGCTTAAAGAGATCGAACAATTCATGCAGTGGGGACGTGGAGCTGACGCGATCTATAAAGAGGCACCCTCTGGAGATAAACCTGCGCGGACAATGACGCCATTCGAGCGTCTACAGAAGGCGATGATCGACATCGTCGTCCTCAAGAAGAAGCTCAAGGGTTACGAGATAAAGCTCTCCGTGTTGAAGCAGCGTATGTCCGCGTATCCAAAGCGGGAGCAACGTCTCGAAAAACTCAAGAGAGAGGCGACGATATCGCGTAATTTGTACGTCAAACTGCGTACGCTCTATGAGGAATCTTTACTCCGGCGAGAGCTGGAAATATTCGACTCATCGCGCCGGGTTTTGGTCGTTGAGCCTGCGGTCTTACCGCTCTTCCCCGTCTCGCCTAAAAAGCCTATCGTGCTCGGCGGGGCTTTTGTCGCGTCGATGATGTTGTCCATCTTGTTGATCGCGATCGCTGAGCTTTCAGATCAGTCTGTCAAAAGCAGTCGCGAAGCTTCTGGCATCTTTGATGCAGAAGTCATTGGTAGCTTTGGACGCTTACCCAACGTTGAACTCTAATCATGCAGTATCCATCACACACAAAATAGGATATCTCACACTACACGGAGAGAGAAAATGAGCGCATCATCTTACGACATCGTTTGCTTTGGGAGTGATTGGTTCGGACATCCTTCCTCTACTCATCATTTGCTTCGCCGATTGTCTGCAAAGCACCGTGTCCTCTGGATCAACTCGATTGGGATGCGTACACCTCAGCTTAACGGTCACGATCTCAAGAGGGTGTTCGCCAAAGCGCTTAAGCTAGCGCGGAACATCTCCCCCAAGCAAGTCAATGAACACACCTGGATTCTTGAGCCATTGGTCTTGCCATTGCAGCGAATTTCACAAGTCCAAACGATGAACAAGCATGTCTTTGGTCTTCAGATCCGTGCAGCGATGAAGCGGATTGGGATACGCAATCCACTCGTCATCACTGCTTTGCCAAACAGTGTCGATTTGATCCCTTCGCTCAATCCGCGTGCATGTGTGTATTATTGCCTTGATGACTTTGCACAGATGCCAGGTGTCGATGGAGATGTGATCGGTCAAAAAGAGCAAGAGCTAGCGCGAATGTCCGATCTTGTGATGGTCAGCTCTGAGCATCTAAAAGACCATCTTGTGGGTACAGGGACACCCATCAAAGTGTTGCCTCACGGTGTCGATCTTGAACGGTTCCGTACTCCCTCTGGTGTGCCTGACAATTTGCAACAGATCAAAGGGCCACGGATTGGGTTTTTTGGTGCGCTTGATACATGGCTCGACTTGGAGCTTGTCGCTGAAGTCGCGAAGTCGCGACCTGATTGGCAATTTCCGATCGTTGGGCCTTCTCGTGTGGAGCTGTCGATGTTCGATGGACTCGACAACATCCACCTCTTGGGCGCTGTTCCCTACGAAGATATTCCCAACTACGCGGCGGGTTTCGATATTGGGATCTTGCCCTTTGAGGTCAACTCCTTCACTAAAGCCGTCAATCCACTCAAACTTCGCGAATACTTTGCCGCTGGACTCCCTGTGATTTCGACGAATTTACCTGAGGTGGCTAAGTACGAACCGCTCGCTGCGATCGCTGATACAAAAGACGAGTTTATCAAGGCCGCTGAGAAACTTCTCGCTGAGCCACCACAACAACAGGCGCTTTATTCGGCTGTCGCATCAGAAGGCTGGGGGGCTCGCAGCCTTGAGGTCGAGTCTTGGATCGCGCCTTACGTATAAGGCCGCCAGATGAAAAAAGGATATGGAAAATGAGACGAAGACAGGAGGTTGTTGCTGAAACCGCAAGCCTGTGGTCTTCTGTGACTTATGGGGGTCATTTGAGACTGTCCTGTTTGTGTGTTTCTATGACTGCTTACTTGTTGTTTTTCTTTCTTCTACGTCCGGCAGAAGAGGGTCTTTTTGTGTGTGACATTTGATTCTATATGTTGGCACTGTTTGTGCAGAAAGAGGGTGCATTCATCAATTCACTATGTCTTTGGTCTTCAACGGGACGCCAGGAATACGGAGAAGGAAACATGCAAGCAGACAACAAAATGAAGGTCTCATTGATTTTTGGGACACGACCAGAAGCCATCAAATTTGCACCAGTGATTCGCGCGATGCGTAAGTCCGAGCGTTTTGAGCCTCATGTCTGTGTGACGGGACAACACCGTGAGATGCTCGATCAGGTGATGGATTGTTTCGAGCTGACCTCGGACGTGGATCTTGCGTTGATGCGTTCCAATCAGACTCTTGGTGGATTGAGTTCGAGGTTGATGGAGAAGTTAGATCAGTATTTACGTGATCAGCAGCCTGAGCTTGTGTTGGTGCAGGGGGACACTGCGACAGCGTTTGTGGGGGCACTCGCTGCGTATTACCAGCGCATTCCAGTGGGTCATCTTGAAGCTGGCTTGCGGACTTTTAATTTGTACTCTCCATGGCCGGAGGAAGGGAATCGTGCGTTGATCTCGCGGATTGCGGATCTTCACTTTGCGCCAACACAAATGGAGGCTCAATTTCTCGAAAGAGAGGGGATCGATTCCAAGAAGATCTTTGTCACAGGGAACACTGTCGTCGATGCGTTGCTGTGGATGACTGAGCGCCTGGAAAAGACGAAGGTGACGATTCCTGGGCTGCCTGTTGGTTTATACGAAAGTGATCAGCCTCTTGTATTGATCACGGGACACCGAAGAGAGAATTTTGGAGAAGGCTTTGCCTCTATGTGTCGTGCGATTGCGCGGCTCGCCAAACGATTCCCTGGAGTGCAATTTGTGTATCCTGTCCATCTGAATCCACGTGTTCGCAAACCCGTTTTTGATATCCTTGGGAAGATTGGTTCGGCCAAACAATGGTCGGGAAACATCCATATTATCGAACCTCTTGCGTATGATAAATTTGTCGCGATGATGGATCGTTCAACGCTGATTTTGACGGACTCTGGAGGGATTCAAGAGGAGGCTCCGAGCCTTGGTAAGCCTGTCTTGGTGATGCGCGATACAACAGAGCGCCAACAGGCTGTGTTGGCTGGAACTGTGAAACTCGTCGGTACATGTGAGCAGACGATTGTGAGAGAAGCCACGAGGTTGCTCGCCGTTCAGGAAGCTTACGATGAGATGGCGCAGGCACATAACCCATACGGTGATGGCTTCACAACTGCACGCTTGATGTATATTTGTGAGTCTTTCTTGCGTCCCGAGCGTGTACTCGAAGATACCACGCCATCCTTTGCCCATCCCACCCCGATCTCACAACTGCCTGTCCGTGAACAGACTCATGAGCTCGATCCTGCAGCTTGATATTTGATCCAGGGGCAGTTGCACTTGTGCCTTCGCAAAGTGCACCCGAATGTACGATACAATCCCTCTCTTACAATACGGATATTGCAAGCAATATCCTTCAAACGCTCGATTGCTCGGACAACATATGCGGTTGTCATTTGCTTCATACACTTTGCAACGGCCCCTTCTACAAACCTCTCCATCCCCCTGTCACTTCGTGACTTCCCCCTTCCTCTCCATCCTCTGGAGAATGGAAGGGGGATAATTTGACGAAATGCGCGGTATTTAGCTTGATATTTGATCCAGGGGCAGTTGCACTTGTGTCTTCGCAAAGTGCACCCGAACATACGA
>PCBK01000109.1 GCA_002731275.1 Deltaproteobacteria bacterium
AAGAGTAATACAACAACACAAACAAAAACAAAAAGTTGCCCACTAACTCGCCCCTGAAGAAGCGAGACTGCGTGGGCTTGATCTCGTTCAAAAAACAAAACTATAGGGTGGAAAAAGCGGACAAAAGAGGTCCGTTGATGGAGTTCCAGACAAGATATGGGGAGGAGGTTTGGAGAGAAGGTGGGGCTTACTTTATGATGGTAAATTGTACGCGTCGGTTTTTCGAACGGTTCTTTCTGGAGTTGTTGGGTACAAGGGGTTTGTTCATCCCGTAGCCTTCGCTACTCAGTCGCTCTTTGGAGATACCTTTTTTGATGAGATAGTTGTAAACCGAACGTGCGCGCTCTTTCGAGAGTCTGAGGTTGTAGTCTTTGTCTCCGACATTATCGGTGTGTCCTTCTACACGAACTTTGATGTGAGAGGCGCTCTTCATGACCTGCGCAACTTGATCGAGCACAACAAAGGAACGACGACGAATACGTGCACTTCCCGTTCTAAAGAAGATCTTCTTGAGGATCTTGATATCTTTTTTGGTCACCTGGACAAGAACGACCTTTGGACAACCGAGCTTTGTGTCTCCAGAGGCAACTTTCACACCAGGAACGTAGGGGCATTTATCATCCTTGTCGAGGACTGTGTCGTTATCGCTATCTGGACACCCTTGGTATTTTTTGGGGCCTTTTTTGTTGGGACATTTGTCATCCTTATCGAGAACACCATCACCATCCGTGTCAGGCCATGGACAACCCTTGTTCTCTTTGGGACCAGATTTATCCGGACATTTGTCAACGTTGTCTTTGAGTCCATCACCATCGCGATCCCCCCAAGGACAGCCACGATTCTCACGCGAACCTTTTTTCTTGGGGCACTTATCAACATTGTCTGTGAGCCCATCGCCATCGGTATCGGGCCATGGACAACCTTTGTTCTCTTTGGGGCCGACTTTGTTGGGACATTTGTCGACATTGTCCTTCAAACCGTCCTTGTCAGTATCACCCCATGGACATCCACGATTTTCTTTAGGACCTGGTGTTTTGGGGCATTTATCATCTCCATCCGCCACACCATCTTTATCCTGATCGGATGTTTTCGAGGTCCATGCGACACCGAAGATCACGCGTAACATAGGGATTCCGTAATTTCCGAGGAGTCCAGCACTAACAGCAGCACGTAAGGACAGGTTCTTGGTCGCGAGAGGGAAGATCACACCTCCAACGGCCAACTCGACGGGAATTTTGTTGGCCCCGGTCTGTCCACCAAAGGCCCAATGACCTGTCAACTCTGCGATGAGGTCAAACTTTTGAGGGACGAGACCAAATCGTCCACCTAACGCATAGTTGAGCTCGTGTTGAATCAGCAGTGGACCGATGACGGTAGGTGGGAGGTAGCGATACCCAAGGTTGAGAGCGAAGCTGTGTTGTCCAACATGTTTGTTCACGAAGAGCGCGGCCTCAGCCTGCACACCGTCTTCACCATTCATGGCTTCGTTGTTTCCAGAGGGGAACCCAACAGCGAGTTGTAATCCAAGATTCACAAAATGCTGATTCTCACGAAGGATCTGGGCTTTTAAACCCAACTGGATATCGGAAAATGAAAACCCAGAGAGATCCCGGTTGCGTTCATTTTGGTTAAAATCTTGTGAGTCAGGAATCTTGCCCACCTGAAAGATCGTCATGGGGATACGCAGTGAGACATCAAGCCAGGAGAGCAAGCCGAGGCTTCCGTAGATGTCGGCACCGATTTGGTGAGACATGATATGTTGAACATCTTGCGCAGTGCGTGCTGTTAAGGGGTTGAGTCCATAGTTGAACAGGATACCAACGTTGAACTTCCACTGCCCGAGTGTTTGTCCTGATTGTGTCTGAAGCATCCCCTCAGGATCTCCCCACGGACGGAAACGTTGAAGCTGAAACCCTGTGGTGCTCGTACTCTGCGCGAGTACATTCGAACTCCAACACATGCCGAAGGTCAACAACAACCACAAACAGCGCGAGAAAATACGAAAAGATTTAGACATCATACAACTCCATAGTCAACAGTTTAGTATATAGTAGGAGATGTTCTTCAACAACGACATTTTTTTACGTGAAAATGACACTCTTCCAAACAACTATTGCAGACAGAAAACAAAACATAACATAATTTTGTCTCCTCAGCATTGTCGCATCTCCAACCACTCCGTCCCCCCCAAGAAACAGGGAAGTTGTCAATAACACCTTGACTTTCGAATCACAACATCGCTACCCTTTTGCACACAGATTCAAAAGCAGGAGATGATCCCATGGCCACCCCCCTCGAATATAGCCTTCGATTACTCAGTAACCTCTCGGAGTCCGCGATCGCTGAGCGGCTCCAATTACGAGACACCATCCAACAACTCGTTTACAAGGGCACCCGCGAAGGCGCGCGGGTTGGAAAAACCTTCCAGAGACGCTTTAAAGATATCCAAAACCTCGTCCCAGGGCAGACGCTCCAAAAACAAACCTCCTCTCCCTCCTCGCTGTTTGATCTCAACCCCACCGAAGAACAGCAAATGCTACAGGAGATGCTCAAGAGTTTCGCCACAGACGTCATGCGTCCCCACGCAGAAGAGTCGGAGAAACAAGGTCGTCCTTCAAAGGACTACTTTCACCAATTGCAAGAGTTGGGGTTACCTCTGCTCGCCATTCCCGAAGCTCTCGGTGGTGCAGGACAACATAGGACTCCCCTCACAAGCGCACTCCTCGCGGAGTCTCTCTCTTACGGTGACATGGGACTCGCCCTCGCCTCTCTCTCAACACTCGGCTTTATCAACGCTGTGACGGAATACGGCTCACTCGAACAGCAAGGTCGTTACCTGCCAGCCCTCGCCAAAGACGAGCCACTGTACGCCAGCCTCGCCTTGATGGAACCCAAATTGCGTTTTACAACCGATCATATGGCGACAATCGCAACGCCCACAGGTCAAGGCTTCCTCCTGAAGGGTGAAAAGAACCTCGTCGTCCTGCACGATCTCGCCGATGTCTTCCTCGTCTTTGCCGAATGTCCAGGACATGGCCCACGTGCCTTCTTTGTCGAAGCCAATACACCCGGTGTCCACCTCGAAGCCGAATCCACCATGGGTTTGCAAAATGCCGCGCTGGGCAGACTTCGATTTCAAGATGTCGCGCTGCCAAAAGACGCCCTCCTCGGTGAAGGAAACCCTTATCACCATCCATCTTTAGTCGACCTCTCCAAGATCGGTCTTTGTGCGCTCGCGGTCGGTCCCTGTCGAGCCATTCTCGAATACGTTATCGACTACTGCAACGCTCGTGTCGCTTTTGGTGAACCGATCAGTCACAAACAAGCTGTCGCCTTTATGATCGCCGAGATGGCCATTGAACTCGAAGGTATGCAGCTGCTCACGCTTCGCGCAGCGAGTCGCGCCGAGCAAGGACTCGACTTCCACAAAGAAGCCTATCTCGCACATATCCAATGTATCGATAAAGGAATGCAGATCGGGACCAATGGCGTGCAACTGCTCGGCGGTGCAGGCTTTGTGTGCGATCATCCTATCGAACGATGGTATCGACAAATACGCGCCATCGGCGTCTTACAAGGTTCACTTCCAGTATAACGTCCACACCGAGAGGAGATTTGTCATGATCAATTTGGAGATCCCCAAGCACCTCAAAGGTGTTGCGAGTATGGCCCACGACATCGCCCAAGGCATGTTCCGCCCCATCTCAAGAAAATACGACAAAGCAGAACACACCTACCCAAGTGAGCTCGATACACTTGGTGCGATCTTACAGGGCCTCGACGAAGGAGGCAGCCAACTCGGCGCAGATGGCCTTAGCCGTAAGGACAAAAAGAAGGACAACAAGAACAGAAATGGCCGAAATATGGGGACTGTTCTCAACGTCGCCGAGCTGTGTTGGGGCGATCTGGGGCTGATGCTCACGATCCCAGGACAGGGGCTCGGCAATGCCGCAATCGCAGCAGTCGCGACCCCCGAACAAAAAGAACGCTTTCAAGGAAAGTGGGCGTCCATGGCCATCACCGAACCTGGCGCGGGCTCGGACTCCGCAAATATCCAAACGACAGCACGGCTGGACGGAGAAGAGTGGGTACTCAACGGCGAAAAGATCTACGTCACATGTGGTGAACGTTCCGATCTTGTCGTTGTATGGGCGACTCTGGACAAAGCACAGGGCCGCGCGGCGATCAAATCTTTTGTCGTCGAGAAAGGGACACCTGGCCTTGAGGTCGCACGTCTCGACAAAAAGCTCGGAATCAGAGCATCCGATACAGCGACGATCTTGCTCAACGACTGTCGTATCCCACGTAACAACCTGCTTGGTAGCGAAGAGATCGACGTGAAGAAGAGCTTTGCGGGGGCGATGAAGACCTTCGACAACACACGCCCGGCAGTCGCCGCGATGGCGCTCGGCGTCGCCAAGGCAGCCCTCGATCTAACCCGTGAGTTGCTTCGCAAAGAAGGCATCAAGGCCGAATACCAGGAGTCCCTCTACGAGAGCCACACCATCGAGGCCGAGATCTACCGTATGGAAGCTGAATGGGAAGCCGCGAGGCTGCTCACACTCAAAGCCGCATGGATGGCTGATAACAACATCCCCAACTCCATGCACGCGTCGATGTGCAAAGCCAAGGCAGGCAAGAGCGCAAATGACATCACTCTCAAATGCGTCGAGCTATGTGGTGGCCTCGGATACAGTGAAGAGTTAATGCTCGAAAAATGGGCACGTGACAGTAAAATCACAGACATCTTCGAGGGCACACAGCAGATCCAGCGGTTGATCATCGCAAGACAATTGCTCGGAAAGTCCTCTAAGGAGCTTCGCTGAGGCCCACCCAAGGAAAGAGGTCAGCTCCTGGACAAGTCAGGCGCGCGATTGTATGCTCGTTCCTCCAATGACCTCCACATATGTCACGATATCACCCTGCCATGTGTAGACTGTGTGTCATTACTCTTGATTTGATTGTCCCCCGAGGAGCACTGCGATGGGTTTGTCAAAAGTTGAAGTCGTTCGTATCGAAGAGATCTTGCCACATCATGGCGCAGATCGACTCGAACTCGCCAAAATCGGAACACAACAATGTGTGATCCCCAAAAACCGATATCATGTCGGCGATCACGTGATCTTCTTCCCTGTAGGAGCACGACTTCTCACGCCTCTCAGTGACAAACTGGAGGTCACCAAGTATCTCGTCGATCAACGTGTTGTTGTGACGAAGATCAGAGGACAACGCTCCGAAGGCATCATCATCCCAAATGACCAGGGATATAATCTTCACGTCGATCTGACCGCACTGTATGAGGTTACATTCGACGAGGAAGAGGTTGCGGCCCCTGCGACAACAACATTCAAACCCCTCAACAACCAGCTCTCAAATGTCTTCCAAAAAGTAGACAACACCCCTCCCCCTCACCAAGCATTTCTAGATGAGGCCTCCAACACCATGAATGAGCTCGCACATCTCATGGAGCTGACCGAAGAGACAGAGGACAAGATGAACATCCTCGATATGGTCATGGACGCCACACACCTCGAAGAACACACCAAAACACTTCACCATCAACTCGAACAACTCATCGAAAGTGTGAAACGTATCCCTTGAGATACGCAACAATGCGCGTATCAAACAACTTCGTACAATACCCCCTCGTAATGCGTCTGCCATCTCCTCAAGTGACGATCCAACACACCCATTAAGCTCCTCATCAACACGTCAACTTGGACTCGTTGCAATCCCGGATCTTTGGTCTCGATCTGCAAGAACACATTTCCAGGTCGCTCCAAAAGCCAGCCACAGGCTCTCGCGATCTGGAGCTTGACCGCCACAGATATCTCCTCTTCCTGGAGAATGGAGAGCAGCCCCTGTTCGTCTTTCACATACCCACACTCTACATATGCTTTGCAGGCAAAAGAGACATCCTCTTTATCTCCCAACGCCATCACTCCCATCAAGAAGGCTTCAACCTCTTTAGTTTTTACACCACAACGCTCGATCACCAAGCAGGCCATTCTCATCGAAGTCAACGTTCTCTTAGGGAGCGAGTCGAGCATAAGGAGCAGTAACGGAGCCGCAGCCTCTTTGGAGAGCGCCAACGCAGCCGTCGCGTTGAGCCACCGACGCTGTCTCCTCGCACAGGAGAGAAAGGGTTCTTGTGCCCTTTGGAATTCTCGTCGAAAGATCTCCAACAGACGCTCATCATGGGGGAGCATTCTGGCCATCGCGACGAGATAAACGATACGTTCATCGGGGTTGGCCAGAGACGCTTGTTGTGTCCAAAGGAGCATGATTTCGGAGATATAGTCCTGTGCCTCTGCGCCCATCCACCCGAGTCCATACACCCCCTGTACACGCTCATCATCGAAGGGAGAGCGTGCATGACTCGCGATCGTCTCCAAGATCTTTTGTTTGTCTCCACCTTCGATACGACTGATGCATCGTACAGCAGTACGAAATGTCCTGTCATACAGCGAAGAGAGACATTGATGTAGAGCTGGTAAGGCTCCTTCTCCCAGGCATGATACGAGCTCGCGCCCGAACGCACGGACTTTTGAAGTCATTGGGTTTCTTTGCCAGTACGGTTGTGGCAGTGTCGCGGCGCGGACGACAAGGTAACCATTTCGTCTGAGCGCAGCTTCAAAGCTCACATCAACAGCAGTCAATTGCGCCCGTTCTCCAGCATCGAGCTCCTGTTTGTGTGTCTGGTAGCTCGTGAGGGCTTGTGTGAGGAACGTCAGCGCTCGATTCACCCGCCTGTGATGTAAAGAACTGAGGTCCATCAGGAGTTGATCGAGAAGGACAGGACTTGCTGGATGATGTTCTTGTAACAGCTCCATGATTTCGGAGCGAAGGGTCATGTCAACGTGGTGTTTGAGTAGATATTCGAGGATCGCAGTGGGGCGTGTTCGGGCGATCTCTTGTAGCGCTTGTTTTTTGATATACAACCCCACACGTCGATCTCGTAACCAGACTTTCAAGGCCGATTTCTCGCGTGGGAAGTGCTTGTGCCGTTTGGATTTTGGCATGGTGCTCTCCTTCATATTCGCACGAAGATACGTGCGGTCGTTGGTGTCTTTTCTCGCTTTTTGTGCTCCAAGAGAAGGAGGGCATTAGGGGATCAAAAAGTAGAAAAACATCGTACACTCCAACGTGTTTGTGAAAGAGATCATCAGGATGATCACCGAGAATGATCACCATGCACTCTCCTACGTATATAATGATGGAAAGGTTCGAAAAGGCGAACAAAGAGAGGCTCTATCGTGTGCTCACTTCGATCATTTTTCTGAACGTGCTGACAAAGGTTCTGTCTATGCAGAAAAAACAAGAGACACAAAGCACTGTTTTTATTGGACATTATTTTTCATTTTTCTTTTTTGTGTCTTTTTCTGAACTTCTTCTTTTGGCCAGCCGTAGACAACCATGAAGCGACGAAAGAACAAACAAGTCACTTCAAAGAAACAAACCACAACGTATCACAGTAAGGAACGAAGAAGATGAACACGCAAATCCACACCGTCTGCATACAGCAAGTAGCGACAATAGGACAGGATTGGGACGCGTGCATCCTCGCAGCAGCGTGGCATACCACCACCGCAGCATGGCAACATATTGATGCCACTGACCTTATTGTCGATATTGACGCGGCTCTTCAAGCCGATCTTCTCGTCCTGCAAGGACGACAAGGCTCAGACGGATAAATCGAAGCTTCTTTCATAGAACTCGAAAAGCCGCCTGAGCGAAAGCACAGGCGGCTTTTTTTTGGTCTATACCAAACATTCACAAGGCACACATAGCATGATGTACTGGTTAGACATTTTGATACAAAGGCGAATACGTAGCGAGACACAGCACAACCGCCTTTAGTTCAACGGTAGAACCGCCGGCTCATAACCGGTAAGTTCCGGGTTCGAATCCCGGGGGGCGGACAATCAGTCAGCCATCAAAACACTCTAACAATCAAAACAGATTCAAAAAATATAACAATCGCGTATCGTTCAATGGTGAGGACGTCTGGCTTTGACCCAGAAGATGAAGGTTCGAATCCTTCTACGCGAGCAAAACTGGGGATGAGAGCCTAAGGTAGGCTATCTGACTGTCTATCAGACGTAAGCGGGTTCGATTCCCGTCATCCTCGC
>PCBK01000110.1 GCA_002731275.1 Deltaproteobacteria bacterium
TCAGTGGGTTTTTTGCGTCTTCACTTGCAATCATCCGCCTCAACAAACTCACCACCCTGAGCCTTCGGCTCTTCCCTCCTCTCAAGCCTTTCAAGAGGAGGGACCATTTACCCGATAGAAGCAAAGACAGTCTGAGAGGGTTCTTGCTTTCTACATCGCGCTCGAAGAGCGCAACACAGACGATGCGTAAGCATCGTGGGGTCTGGGGGCATCGACCCCAGGCGGGTGTGGGTGGCAAACCCACTACGCCAAGCGGAGCGCGGCAGCTGTAGGGGCGAGTAGCAACTCGCCCAGAGAGAGTGGCAACTCGTCCAGAGAGAGTATCGCAACTTGCCCTCACCTCCGGCGACTTGCATGACAGTCAGTGGCAAGCAAAAAGCTATCACTTGGAATGGGCTTGGTGTAACTCTGGGAGCAGACTCTCAGCGTGTGCCCACACCATAACATTGTTGAGTCCATGTTCTTGTCGTTCCTGAGCAAAAAACGCAACGACCTCACGATCTGAGTGTCTCAAGCTAAAGTGTGTCAACATAAACAACGTCTCGGGATGTGCCTTCACGATGGGGCGCAATTGGCTCCACAAAGTATGGCCATTTTGTTCGGCACGCTCGCGCTCCTGATCATCCAAAAACGTACACTCTGTCATGATCACTGGATAGCGGAACAACGAAGGTGTCGAATCAAACACATTTGCATGTGTATCCCCAAGAACAGCCAAGAGAGGCTGTGTATACGACTCTTTGGTCTCCACACCATCCTTATGAAGAGACGCCATCCACTGACCAAATTCCTTTTGCTTGTTTTGTGCAAAAAGCTCATCCTTTTTGACTTGGAACTCTTCTTTGAGGCGTGTCTTCTGTTGTGAAAAACCAAATCCTACACACGGGACCTTGTGGATACATTCAAAGACCTCGACCTCAATCTCTTTCTTCTTCCCGATCGAAAAAGTATCCCCACTCTTCACACCATGGATATGAATGCTATCCATCAGCTCCGGACGAAAGACAGCGTTGTGGTTCAACTCACGCTTCGCTCGGATATACGCATCCACATACGAAGCAGCGCGTTCAGGTGTGTAGATCGAAGCCCCACCGTCGCGACTTGCGAGATACTCAATATCAGCCGAATGATCACTGTGTGTATGTGTAAGTAAGACGTGTTCGGGCTGTCGACCTTCACACAACGCGGCGTCAATACAACAATTGAGCTGCGGGATGTGGAAAAATGTCTTGTCGTTGGAACGAGAGTAACCCGTGATCGTCCAGTCTGTCTGTGGGATCTTCCAGGTCTTCCATTGACGGAACGGATGTTTGTTGGTGAATAGTTGGAGCTCTTCTTGTCGTAACTTGTTGCTCATGATCAAACCCTCTGAGTATATGCTTGTGGGCCTTTTTTGCCCACAAAGTTCGGTAGCATTGGGGAGTTGTATGGAGGAACCAAACAAACATCAACCAACGATCGCACTATAGCATACCCACACCCTGGACAGATCAGGTCCACCCCCCAAAGATATCTTTCAAAAAATACCAGGAAGCAATCGAAACTTCGTCTTCCGCGTGAACTCTTTGTACCCAGGTAACTCTTCCTGGAGTGTTTGATCTTCGAGATATGTACGGACAATCATCGCAACAATCGCAAGGCCAGCCGGCACAAGTGACCAATGAGAACCCAACATCAATGGCAGCCCCAAGTATTCGAGAATCATCCCGACGTACATAGGATGTCGCACCCACGCATAAGGCCCTGTCGTAACAACTTTGTGATCTCTATCCTCTTGTATACGAACAGTCTGTTCGAGGTGTTGATTGACCACCATCGACCACACGATCGGTATATTCCCCAACACAAACAATACCAGCCCCGGATAAAAGAGCCAGAAGGGAGCGTTCGTCCATTGGAATCTCATATCAAGCCCAGCCACAACGGGGACTGTCAAAACCAAGAGGAGAAACACAGCACCAAAGATCTTGTCGAAGGTCTTGGTCCCCTCATGGGCCTTTGCGCGCTCTGCGATGACTTGAGGATTGAATGTGAAGACAACGAAGAAATTCACCAGAAAGCTCGCGATATAGAATCCCAGACACAACCACCCTCTCGGCCAATTCCATTGACCAGCGGAGAGCAACAAAATCCCTCCCCACACAGAGGTTGAAAGAAGGACCTGAAAAACACGCCTCAAAATCAGTTTGTTTTGTTTGTCATCAGTCATGATGTTCGACACCTCATTTTTAGCCAAGTTTAGGGAAAAATGCGCCTGTCTCTTTGATATAGTCCCGATACTCATCACCAAATCTCTCGATCAAACCCTGCTCCTCCAAAGGCAAACGGAGCACCAAAAAGATCCCCCCCGCAACCCATCCCACCAGCGTAAGCCAACACCCCGAAGCGATCGCGATGCCCAAAAACGTTGCCCCCGCAAATGTATACAATGGATGGCGAATCCAACGATACGGACCTGTCTTGATCAAATCATGCTCTCGCCTCGTCTTGACCGTGACTGTTAAATTCAGCCCGATATGTTTAAACATCCACATCACCAACGGTAAACTCGCCAAAGCCAACAATAACCCCGCCACCCTCACAACAAACGGAAGCGACCAACGCCCCCACGCGATCATGTCACCCGCAAAAATATACGCCAACACCGAACCCCACAACAACAAACCTGCGATCCGCAACGGCACCAAAATCCACAAAGGCTCTCCCCCCAAATCCACATCCCCTTTCGCCTCACCACCTCCACTGCGAAACACAGAAGCAAGCGAGATCATGAAAAAAAACAACTGACCCACCAACAATCTCCACACCAACTCTGGTTCCATCACACTCTCCTTTTTAATCAAAGTTCATTTTATTTTTAGCCACAGCTAAAAACATAAACAAGGAGAAAAAAATGTCAAGGAAATTCGCAAAGCAGAGAACGAGAAGGTGTCAAAAAGAGAGGGGGATATCGAGGGAGAGAGGGCGTGTGCGTGGTGAGAACAGAGTAGCTCTTCCGCTGACACTTTGTCCATCTTTGTTGTTGTAGGTTCGTGGTGTTTGCAAGAGTTTGAGTAAACAGTCTCCGATCGCCTTGTAGGCGTTGGTTTTCAGTGCTTTATCTCCAGGCATGCCAGCGCGCTCGTATACCCTGAGGCCTTTCAACAGACCATCAGGGACAACATGAAGCTTCATATACAATCTCGCCTTTCTCCCGACAGGATGCTTTTGAAGCCGGAGTTCTTGCCAGAGCGAGAGATCCTTTTTCCAGAGTCCGAGCGCATGTGTGTCGAGACACTTGTGCCAATCTTGTGGGAGCAGGTCGATACTTGGATAGCGTAGGTGTAGCCATTCGAGGTAATCGTGGATGAGTAGATTTTTGTGTTCGGGTCTCTCTTCAGCCGCTTTGTGAGGGAGAATCAACATCGCGAAGCGTTCGGGGATAGGTCTAAGCAAAGGACGTTTTTTGGAGTCGACAAGATCAACTGTGGGACGGTGGGCTTGGTTCGGGGGTGGCATCTTACTCATCACATACGCCCCACCAAGGGAAAACAACAGCAGTCCGATGAGAGCGTATCGATCAAAAGCTGACACAGGCTGTGTGCGAAAGGCGAGCTCTTCGTCCAACTCTCCTTCATGCTCCTTGTCTTCGGAGTCCAATCGATATGCAAGGATTGCATGGAACAAGGCGCGCATCCAGTCCGACCGCAGTTGTAACAGCGCCTGTTTAAAGAACGCTCCTGACGCACGAGCAGCGATCGCAAGCATCAACCCTGCCATCGGACCGATCAGAAGAGCACCAATACCAACGAATTGTGCGAGTAGTCTGGACTTTTGATCGGCAGTCGCGGCGTCCAACGCAGAGAAGCCCACGATGAAACCAAAGACAACGACGATCGAACCGACCAATTGGGATGTCCATGTGATAAAGCGTAAATGGCTGAGAGCACGAAACCCTGGAGAGATACGACCATCCACCAATCTCAAGAGATCCAAAGGTGGGCGTATTGGATGTCGTCCGTCAAGGACTTCGACAAAAACACCCTCCACAACACTTGCAGGTTTGAGAAGTTCGTCTCCTTCTTCATCGACGACTCTCCTCGCGACCTCCTCATAATCTTTTGTAGCCGCCACTTTCAAATCTCTTCGATACCGAAACAACAACACAAAGAGACGCATCCAACACGCAAACATCCACACAGCGAGCAACACAAAGAGCCAAAAGAAACTTCCTGTACCATTTCGAACCGTTGTAATGAAGTGAACGATGAACATGTTGACTCCTCTCTCTTGGACCATTGGCTTCAACAAGAAACGAACAGGAACGGTCATTGCAGATATACATACAACAACCCTTCAAAAGTGTTCACTATTCCAGATATACCATGAACACATCAAACAGATGGCACGACATCTACACCAAATTGCGCTATAGTCCGCTGGTACTCGATCAAAGATCCCACAGGAGAGATATCATGAGATACATTGTATTGGTTGGACTCTGTATGTTTGGAGTCGTTCACTCCCAAGCACATGCAGCGACGAAGACACTCCCTTCACAGCTCATCAAAAAGCTCCAATCACGACTGGAAACAGCACACAAGAATGGACAACTCGCAGGCACCTCCGTCGGTGTCGTATACAAAGGCAAACTCGTCTGGCAGTGGCACAAGAAACCAAAGGGCACAAAAGGCAGCAACCCAAACGCCAACACCTACTACAGGATCGGTTCCATCTCGAAAGTCCTCACGACATCGCTGCTTGCGCAGATGTGGCAGCGTGGCGAAGTCACCCCTGACACCCCCGTCTCCACAACACTTCCGAAGGCAGTCAAGTTGCCATCCAAACCAGGTGGTTGGCCTTACATGACCTTCCATCACCTCGCGACGCACACCTCTGGCTTGGCCTCAATGCCCGCAAACATTACTCCCAAAAAAGGCGATCCCTACAACGGCTACACGAAAAAACAACTCTTTTCAGGAATCCCCTACGAAAAACTTGTTCTCCCTATCGGCCGCAAATACATGTATTCGAACCTGGGAATGGGGCTTCTGGGAGTCGCCCTCGCGCAAAAAGCCAATCGCAACTACGAAGCTCTCGTCAAAGAGCGCATCCTCCACCCCCTCGGGATGAACAATACTTTTATGACCCCCCAAAAGAGATATATCCCCCAAGGCTTCGCAGGGCCACAATGTCGCGTCCCAACGACTCCATGGAACTTTGGGGCGCTCGCACCTGCTGGGGGATGGATATCCAATCTCAACGACCTCGCGAAGTTCGTAAGCTTCCAGATGAAGAAAGATGCTAAAAGCCCCCTCACAAGCGCAACTCTTCGGGAGATGCAACGTATACGCCAGGTCATTGGTATCAGTAATGGCCGTATCATCGGAGGGATTGGTCTTGGTTGGACGATCTTCCCTGTCCAAGGGACCAAAGCCCGGCTCGTGATGCACAACGGAAAAGTGAGCGGTTCATACGGATTTGTAGGGTTCTCACCGGAGACACAGGTTGGCCTCATTATGTTAAGTCACTGTACACAATCCCGCGACAAGATCGCAGTGACAGCTCTCAACAGCATGATTCGCCAACTCTCAGGAGCCAAAAAGCAAGCTCCCGTCGCGACAAATACATCCCAACGAGCCTTCTTCAAACGATTTTGTGGTCTCTTCAAACAACAGGTCACACAAAAGGAGATCCAGGCTCTCTATCACAAAGCCTTTCTCAGCCAAATCCCCGCCACAAAACTCCAAAAACTCTTTGGCTTCTTCGCCAAAAAATACGGCACCTGTATAGCATCTCGCATCTTTAGACGCCCCCAACCCAATCGATGGATTGTTGGGTTCCAATTCAAAAAACACTACCGAACGGGGCTCCTCATCCAGCTCTCATCCACACCAACTCCTCAAGTCGTGTTGATGAAATTTCTCATGCGTCCTCAAAAAATCCCAGGCACTCCCAAAGCCGCAACCAGCAGACCGACGACAAAACCATAAGCCGATGCCATCGTCGATTGACTTCGCAAGAAAATGTCCTATATTTGAATAAGACTGACTTTTTCTCTTTCGGAGGTTATCGAATGCGTGGTCATTTGCTTGTGTGCACCCTTTTGTCCCTCTACATACTGTTTGGTACCCCCTCATGTACGCCTCCCATAAGCCCTACAGAGACACACGAACAAGAATCAGCTCGCCAGGAGATCTCCATCACAGATTCTTCAGAGAGGACAGATTCTTTGGATGCAGAAACCCTTCCCGAGCCTCCTCCTCAAGAGCAACTTGAGACGATCCAAAAGGAAGAAAAAACAGAGCCAGCCACACCCGACAAACAAGAGCCCACTCCCGAAGAAACAACACCTGAACGGGAAGCCATGCCAGAGCCCCTCCCCGACAAGCCCAAACCATTTGGGTTGCTGAGCCGTCCGTCTCTCAAAACGTGTACATTCCCGGACGGTCCAGACAGTTTGTTACCTATGACCATCGAAGACGCGTTCCCCAAACTACCGAACTTTGCCTACCCACTCCAATTTGTCGTCCCGCCAGATAACAGCAACAGGATCTTTGTTGTCAGTCAGTACGGTTGGATCAAGATCTTCAAGAACGACCCGAACGCAACAAGCACAACCTTCTTCCTCTCCATCGCCAACCGCATCGTACGGGGTGGAGAACTTGGTCTACTTGGTTTGGCCTTCCATCCACAATTTAAGACCAACGGTTATGTCTACATCAACTACACAGCAGGCAATCCTTTACGTACAGTTGTCTCCAGGATCACAGTCTCGAAGACCAACCCCGATGTCGCAGACATGTCGACAGAGCTTGTATTGCTCGAACAAAATCAACCAGCGAGTAACCATAATGGCGGAATGATGGCCTTTGGTACAGATGGATACCTGTACATCTCTTTTGGAGATGGTGGAGGAAAAGGTGATCCAAACAAAAATGGGCAAAACCTGTCAACCATCCTTGGCTCGATCATCCGGATTGATGTGGACAAACAAGATCCAGGAATGAAGTACGCCATCCCCAAAGACAACCCCTTTTATCAAACAGCCGGAGCAAGAAAGGAAATTTGGGCTTATGGGCTTCGAAATGTTTGGCGCTTCTCTTTTGATCGACTCACAGGGACGATGTGGGCAGGCGATGTCGGTCAAATTGCCTATGAGGAAATTGACATCATCGTCAAAGGCGGCAACTACGGATGGAATGTGATGGAAGGTAACCACTGTTACCCAGCCACAGCAGCATGCAACAAACAAGGATTCATACCACCTATCATTGATCACGGACGTGGTGAGGCCAAATCCATCACAGGTGGATATGTGTACAGAGGGACACGGCTTCCGACATTATACGGTGCATATATCTACGCAGACTTTGTCACAGGAAATATTTGGGCGCTCCGCTATGACGGAAAAAGCGTAACGGATCACAAATTACTCACGAGTAGTAACAAGAAGATCGCCTCCTTTGGGGAGGATAGTACCGGTGAGTTGTATTTCACCTCTTTTGATGGACGTATTTACCGACTCAAACCCCAAACCCCAGGAGGAAATCAAACGACGTTCCCCACAAAACTAAGCGACACCAAATGCTTTACGTCGCTCAAAACGATGCAACCTGTCACAGGTTTGCTCCCATACAGTGTGAACACCCCCCTATGGTCCGATGGACTTCAAAAAGAGCGATGGTTTGGGATACCTGACACAACGAAGATAACATTCCACCCAGACAAAGCGTGGGAGTTCCCAGACGGCTCTGTGATTATCAAGCATTTTTCAATGAACGCCATCAAAGGCGATCCAAGTACAAAAAGACATATCGAGACGAGATTCTTGCTCAAGGCCAAGGGCGATTGGCGAGGATATACGTACATGTGGAATGACGCCCAAACAGAAGCCTATTTACTCGATGGACGCGGAAAGACGACCGTCTATCAAAAAGACACAAGCACCAACAGAACAGCCATCATCCAACATACAGTTCCCAGTCGCGCCGATTGTATGACATGCCACACCGCAGGTGCAGGGCGTGTCCTCGGTCTTGAGACAAGACAAATGAACCGAAGCCACCCATACACAAACGCAACGGACAACCAACTACGCACACTCGACCACATCGGAATGTTTACACAGCCACTCGCCAACGCCAACACATATGAGGCGTTCCCCTCCATCCAGGACACAACCGTCTCCCTCGAAAAAAGAGCTCGCGCCTACCTCCATAGCAATTGCGCGAACTGTCACCGTCCCCAAGTCTCAGGGACAGCCAAAATCGACTTGCGCGCGACGACACCTCTATCCCAAATGCAGGCTTGCAACACCACTCCAGAGAAAGGTGATTTGGGCATCACAGGTGCCAAGCTGCTCATCCCAGGCAATCCAGTGCGTTCGTTAATTTACGTGCGCATGGCGATCCGCCAAGAAGGACAGATGCCACAGCTCGGTACGACGCTCGTCGACGCCGAAGCGAGCGCCCTCATTCGAGCCTGGATTCAAGGACTCAAGACCTGTCCCTGAAACCAGCTCCCTTTCAACCCTCCCAATCGAGCTCTGGGTAGTACCGAAAAATACCATGTGTGTTGAACTCAATCCGTCGCTCTGACGAGAGATATGCTGCGATACCAGGACGTTGGCTGACAGCCTCACGAAGCGCGAGTAATCTTGGGATCTCCGGCGTGATGTGTGTAAATCCTTTGGGGAACGCATACGCAAGCCCAGAGAGCACCTGGAACATCGCCAAATCGACATACGTGCAAGTCTCTCCCATGACATACGGCTGCCCCTGTCCGTCACCGACCAGGAGCGTCTCGAAATATTGCAAAAACTTGGGCAGTCGATGTTCCAAAAAGAGCGCCGCGTGCTCTTTCGCGGCTTCCTTCTGATCTTCGTAGTAGAGCGCTTTGCTGATAGGATGGTGTGTATCGTGGATCTCGGAGACAAAGTCCATCAACGTCAACATCAATTGATTGGCCAAGAAAAAGGAGCGATCATCCTCTCCAACAAGACCATGTTGTTTGGCGAGATACAAACAAATATTGGCGGTCTGAGAAAGCACCAGACCATCGATCTCCAGGATAGGTGGTGCGAGTGGCGTCCCTCCCTTCTCGGAGGCTTTCAACGCATTCATAACAGCGGAGACGCCGCCGCCCTCTTCCTTCGGTCGCCTCGCGACATCTACATATGCAACGCCAGCATCTTCCAAACATAAACGCACAAACTCTCCACGTCCTTGCAACACAGGCCAATAGACCAGTTTAACATCCAAACTCATCATCTCGCTCCTTTCCAAAACAGATCAAACAATTGAGTGCATTCACATGTTCTCGAAACCTTTGTACCACAGCCAACCCTCCTCCCACACCATGAATCGATTTTCAGACAACCCCCGAACTGCAAGAAAACCCATGAATACCGAGATATTCGACAATACACATCAAGAGACGTTTGCAAAAATGTCACAACCCAACCATTGCAAAGATCAGTCATACAACCCACGATAGAGACACTGCTCGAAAAATCTTTCAATGTCCCAAAAAAGGGTGATCTACATGCGAACGCCAATCGCTCCCAATCAAAAATCTGCTTTTCAAGCCCGACTACTCGAAAGATACAAACAAGTGAGAGGCTTCTCAGAGCAGCTCACTTCCACACTCACAGCCGAAGATATGCTCGTCCAATCGATGCCCGATGTCAGCCCCACAAAATGGCATCTCGCACACACAAGTTGGTATTTTGAGACCTTCATTCTCAGCGAATGCTGGCCCGAGTATACCCCCTTTCACCCAGAATTTTGCTTCATCTTCAACTCCTACTACAACGCCGTGGGACCACAATACTCTCGACCTGCGCGAGGATTCTTGTCACGCCCTTCGCTTGAAGAAGTCCGCGCGTACCGCGCACACATCGATCGATGGATGATCGAGTTACTACAATCGGAGCTTGAGAGCCTATCCCCTGAGAGACTTGGCGTGTTGGAGTTAGGGCTTCACCACGAACAACAGCATCAAGAGTTGATGTTGACAGACATCAAGCATGTCTTTGGACATCAGCCATTACAGCCATCATTCCATGAGAAAAAACATTCTCCTTCAGAAGCACCTCCTGCGCTGTCTTGGTCTTCTCATGATGGAGGTGTTCACTGGCTCGGATTTGAGGGGGATACATTCGCATTTGACAACGAATCCCCTCGACATCAAGCATTCTTACAACCTTTCTCCCTCGCCTCACGGTTGATCACAGCCGGCGAATATATGGACTTCATCAATGATCGAGGATACCAACAATCCGCACATTGGCTCTCTGACGGGTGGGCGACACTGCAGCAGACAGAGTGGACTGCGCCGGAGTATTGGTTCAAAAGAGACGATGAATGGTGGCTCTACTCTCTCTCTGGTCCTCGTCCTGTTGATCCACACGAACCTGTCTGCCACGTGAGTTTTTACGAGGCCGATGCGTACGCCAGGTGGGCGGGAAAAAGGCTCCCAACAGAGGCAGAGTGGGAGCATATTGCATCCCAACACCCATGTGAAGGACACTTTGCAGACGATGGTCACTTTCATCCACGTGGCGCATCAAGTGCTCCCCAACAGACAACACAGCAACTCTTTGGCGATGTATGGGAGTGGACTTCAAGCCCATACTCTCCCTACCCAGGCTATACACCTCCCTCTGGTGCAGTTGGCGAATACAACGGAAAGTTCATGTGTAACCAGATGGTCCTTCGTGGTGGTTCTTGCGCCACTTCACACGACCACATACGTCCGACCTACAGAAACTTCTTCCATCCCCCAGCCCGGTGGCAATTTTCAGGCATTCGTCTCGCGCAAGATGCTCACTAATCCACCACTTTGACCACCACATCAGCAAACTCTCTCCATCACCCACACCCAACGAGACCACCAAGATGACACAAACATTTACATCGAAAGATAACATCCCCGATCACCAGGAGTTTTTGCAGGACGTGATTGCAGGACTCTCCGCCCCACAAAAGACACTCCCCTACAAATACTTTTATGACGAAAAAGGCTCTCAACTCTTCGACCAGATCTGCGAACTTGAGGAGTATTACCTCACACGCACTGAGCAACACATCCTGCAAGAACGTGGCGCGGAGATGGGCGAATGGATTGGTCCACATGCCTTGCTCTTTGAGCCTGGAGCGGGCAGCAGTGTGAAGGTCGAAACACTCTTCCCCCACTTACACACACCAGCAGCCTATGTCCCTGTCGACATCTCACGAGAACACCTACTTGCTTCGACGGAGAGGCTTCAAAAACGCTTTCCACACATACCGATCGTACCTGTCGTCGCAGATTATTCGAGCCCCTTCTCAACTCCATCCTTGGAGCAGACACCAAATCGAATCGTTGTCTTCTACCCAGGCTCGACCATCGGCAACTTCCCTCCAGAAGAAGCCGTCTCGTTTCTGAAGAGGCTGTCGAATTTTGTTGGACCTGGAGGTGGTCTTCTCATTGGCTTTGACGTCAAAAAGGACAAAGCACGCCTGGAAGCCGCGTACAACGATAAGAAAGGCGTCACAGCAGCATTTCATATGAATTTGCTCGAACGCATCAATAGAGAACTACGCGCTAATATCGAGCTTACGCAATTTGCACATCATGCCCCCTTCAACGAAGACAAAAGTCGCATCGAGATGCACCTCGTGAGCCGATGTCCCCAAAAAGTGTCCATTGCAGGGCGCACCTTCTCATTTGAGGAAGGTGAAACGATCTTCACAGAGTGCTCTTATAAACATACGCCAGAAAAACTTGCAGCCATCGCAGAAAAAGCAGGCTTTGTCCGAGATGTGTTTTGGACAGATCAAGAAGAACTCTTTGGAGTCATGGCCCTCTCTATCCCCAACGAATAAGGTTTCACATTCTTCCAAAAGCAAGCGTACAAGACGTTCATTTTGAGGAAGAGTTGTATCAAATCAAGTCACTTGGGCAGTGACATTGTCAGCGTATAGATACAACAATCCATCCCCTGATAATCCCAACGTTTCTCCACCTTGCATGATAAAACCACTTGGGTCCATCTCAGACTGAAGCGAACAAGGCATCCCGAGAATACGTGTGTAACCAAAGCTGTCGTGGTTTTGCAGCTCAGCAAACGTCTTCCACTCGACGGGCGTGATCAGGATTTCTTTTTGAGCATATGCTTTGAGCGCGTTTGGATGTGTCCCTACACCGATCTCGTCAATTTGTTCTTGTGTGGAGAACAAAACAGCCGTCGCATTGTAAGCATAGTCGATTCCGTACATATCGACATCATTTTCAGCAAACACTGAGACACTTCGGAAATCGGGGTAATGGGCTTGTAATGCAGGCATCGTCGACAAATCGAGAGAGAACAGGTGGCGTTTTTTGTCAGGCCAACGTTCTTCACCAAAACCAGGCGCTGGACCACCGACATAATTGTAGACCCCTTCGGTTGGAGCTTCCTTGCTGTAGTCCACGTCGTAAAAAGTTTTGGAGAGCGCATATAGCTCATCAAGTTCCTTCTCCTCATTGAGGAGCATATTGAGATACCCCTCGGACAAGATGGGGACGCTATTTTCGTAGGCTTTCGTCATTTTGGAGCCAGCTTTTGCACCAGCAACCAAAAAATCCGTTTTCTTGGACACACTGCTTGAAACAGCAATCCCCAATTTTTCAAGCCTTGCTTTGAGTTCTTTACGTGGTGCGCTCTTGAACTTTCCAGTGATCGCAGCCTTTTTTCCTTTGAGCTTTGTCATTCACGTTTCCTTTGTTTTGTGGTTCACTCCCATCATACACCCATCCGAGTGGTAAAGTGTCACACAACTTTCTTTTCAGGAAGAAAAAGGCGTCGTCTCAATATAATCACACTCTTCAAAAACAGCTCCTTCTCCTTGGCTTCCAGCGAGAGTGCAACGTTCAAAGGTACACTTGACAAAGGACGTCTCGACAAAGCTAGCATCAGACAGATCACAGTCGACGAAGTGAACACCTTCGAAGCGCGCTCTCTCAAGATCAACGCCAGCAGCCAAACACTTCTTCCACTGTCCCCCCTCCACAGCAGCATCCGAGAAATCCGCACCAGACAAACGACAATCTTCAAAGACACAACGTTCAAACGTCGTCTTCACAAGATTGCCGAAGGAGACATCACATGCGCGAATACGCATCTCGTGAAATGTGGAGAGTCCAAAGCGCGCAAGACGAAGATCAACCTGCTCAAGAGACAATCCATCGAGCACACGAGCGTTGAGATCGAGTTGATGATATGTCTTGGGTAGTGGCGAAGAGAGGAACTGAAGCTCAAGCCCCTCATGCACAGTGATCCGCTCCCAAGATGGGGACAAGGTGCCCATGTCTTCAGGAAGTCCCTTGAGAAAGTCTGTGTGCTTCTCGACCTCACCGTCCAAGTACACCTGCGTCACAGGAGGGTGTGTGTCACCAGGCCTTGGTGCAAGACATACTCCCCGCGCGATCGAAGACATTTGGTGTGCTTGCGCTGGCTCCGCGTGCATCACCTCTGCGAGAGACATCATCTTATTGGCGAGACCGATAAATGGGTCATTTGGCGAACAATACTCAGCTGCCCATAACAACGCCCCAGCGCCTCTCTCCTCATCGTGTAAAAATGCGTGCTTTGCGAGTGCATGAAAGAGCTCACCTGAAGCAGGATGAAAGGAGAGTCCCTCTACAAAACGACGAAGCCGTGCTTGAGACAAAGAAGCCAGATCGAGCTTCAAGGCAAGGGACAGCATCCTATCAAAGTCACCTGGAAGATCGTTCAAAAGCTCCGCTTGCAACGCACTCATTGCCTCACGCCCCTGCTCCTCCAAGCCGTCCAGTCGAAGGTAAGGCAATAGCCCTATTGAACGCTTTAAACGCAATGTTAGAGGTTGTTCAGGTGCTTCATCCAAAAGAAACCCTTCTATGACGTCATCTCCAGTGTACGTTCCGGTGGTCGAACAAGGAACCTCTTGCCCCTCAACATCTACCAAGGCAAACTCCTCTCCACCGATTTGTTGGTAGGAGATACCCCATTTGTACCCTTCTGTTCCATCACTCTCGATCTCGGCAACAGTGAGGGCAATGGGACCATCTGGAGTATCGATCTCAACAGCTTCGCCGAGAGGTTGCCCCACAAAGCCGTCGATTTGATAGACGTTGTAAAGTGGAGAGACCGCGATCTGAAAATCCGTGACCAAGCAAAGACGCTTCCCATCCTCACCCATCCCCCAATAGCTGGGATACATACCATCCCCCCAACCGCTGTCAAAGATCACCACATTGGAACCGTCTGTATCGTTCAGCTCAATATTTTGGTAAAGCCCAACAAACCCAGAAGCGTAAAGATCATGTTGTTCAAGAGAGAGAGTCGCGTCACAAAAACAACTGCGTCCAGAGTCAACACCGTGTCCAAAAAATTGGTTGGAGGAAAGCTCGAAAGGATCTTGCTCATGTCTGTGGGCCATCTCCCAGCGCGTCACATCCCCTTCTTGGAAGGTGACTTTTGCGGCGGCGACTCTCCCCATCAAGACACTCACATGCACAGGATAGCTCCCAGGTGCCACCTCACCAACGAGTGGACCTGCACCGCTGGTGGGATCACACACTTGAAGTTGCCCAGAAGTGAGCACAAGCATCCCAACCTCTTGGACTTGTGGGGACAGAGGCGTGTCCCCCTGGATGAGGGCATCGGACATAAACAGTGCGTCAAAATCAGCATGGCCACAACCAAAGTCTCGGATACCATCTGCATCTTCGAGCCCCTCCGTCTCCATCACAAGGCTGAGCATCCCTGGCCCACTGAGCAGTGTTGAGAGCACTTCGGGATCGTGGTCTCCACTCTTGACAACAGCCTGAAGCGCTTCATTGAAGATCTCCAACACCCGCTCAAGGGGGACACCAGTGTGTCGGCTTACATTTCGGGCCATTTTCTTAATGCGTTCGATATCCATCATGACTCCTCAATTCGTACAAATAGGCCAAAGTCTCTTCGACGTGCTCATGGTTGTCTACCAGACAACGCATGACTTGTGAACCCTGGAGGATGTATAGAACACATCAACGTCTCATTGTGACATTGGGAAAGGAAGTAAGCGCATGAGTATGACGTTACATTTTCTTCGGTAGGATTGGGCCTGGTGTCTGACCTCAATATAGTATGTCCTTGTCGCGAGAGGACCACGAACGCTCGCCAGCGCTCTAACTGCTTAGGGGATCGTAAAGCCGAGCAACTTGGCCCACAGTTGACAACGAGCGAGACGCACGCCTTTCTTTTCGGACACAGGAGCATCCAAAAGCAGAGTCGGATCGTTTGTCGAATCATACGCAGTTCACAGTGTCGGCACCTTGCCAGTGTTTGGACTGCCTGTCTTCGCGAGGTTAGACCAGTACAACATCATCGTATCGGCCAGTGTAAGATCATCTTGCACAGGTGTGTAGAGAGGGACATCTACCAACGTGCGGAAGACATACCCCAACTCAACCCCATGCCTTGCGGGAGCTTCGCCGTTAGGCAGCTTGGCGCGGCGCTGGAAGAAGTACCGCCAGACTTTGGACGTTTGCGTCTTGCTCGCAGTCGCCACAGTGAGGATCGCCGAGCAGGTAAACAAAGCATCCGTGAAGAGATCGACCGCTGCGGCTCTTGGAGTAGGGTAATTGTTTACATCATACTCTTTCAAGAGCGTCTGTAGATCAGCCGCTGAGAGCTGAGGATAAGCGGCTTTCACGATCGCTTCGTACGCAGCTGGAGTATTGACAGGGGTCGTTAAAAACAAGTCCATCTCTTCGAGATTGCTTCCTACAATAAGTGGAACATCGTTGTGTGTTCCTGTCCCAATCGCAACAAGTGGTGAGCTTTTGAGAACATGTCCATCGATCACAGGACCAAAACTTTCGAGCAAAGCGTTGCTATTTCCAACCCGCGCAGGGCCAAGAGAGACACTTCCAGGCATCTCCTTCAACAGCGTCGTCACGTCCAGCCCACGCAAACAAGCCAACGTATCACTTTTCCCCTTACAAGAGGTCTTTGCGATCCTTTGCGCACCGATGTTTTCGGCTTCTTTTAATGTTGTTGACCCTGTACATACACCGCTTTGCATCAACGCCGCGTGAAACAACCCCTTGGAGAGTGGAGAGGCCACATGAACACATGTATTCACGGCACCAGCAGATTCTCCAAAAATCATCACCTTATCAGCATCCCCACCAAAGGCTTTGATGTTCTCCTTTACCCATTTTAACGCGGCAATCTGATCGAGAATACCATAATTCCCTGCGCTACCGTCAGGTGACTCCTTTGTAAGCGCGCTCGACGCAAAGAAACCAAGAGGGCCGAGGCGATAGTTGACAGTCACAACAACAACACCAGTGCGTTCAGCCAAGTATTGGCCGTTGTAAAGCAGCTTGCCATTGGGGAGCGCTTGTGTAGAAGAACCCCCAATGTTCCCGCCTCCGTGGATAAAAAACATGACAGGGAGAGGCGAAGCAGACGTCGCGCTCGCCGGTGCCCAAATATTCAAGCTCAGGCAATCCTCATCACCGATGACCTGACCATTTGCAGCAACCACCTGGGGACATTGTGCCCCGTAAGAGGTCGCTTGTCGAACATCACTCCAGCAAGAAGGCGCAACAGGCGGCTTCCACCGTAAAGCTCCTTTAGGCGCCTTGGCAAATCGTATCCCTTTGAACACGCGAACATTTCCAACCTTGCTTCCCACAAGCCAGCCATATTCAGTCCGGATGGCCTCTGGATCGCTCACTTGAGAAGGAATGTTACACGCAGTAGCGTCCGGTTGATATTCCACACGCTCTTCTGTCGTGTTGGTATCCTCCAACGTCTTCTCAGGAACTTGCTCTTGCTGTACGTCCGCGACAGTTTCACCTGCAGCATCAACAGTCTCTCGATTGCTTTCCGTTACAGTTTCACCTGTTACAGATTCTTCCGTACGCTCCTTTGTCACCTCTGATGGTGCGCAAGCGTGTACAAGCGCAAAGACACTACAAAATAGAAGAAATGCATATGTGGGCATTCGATTTTTCAAGATAGACCTCCCTGGAGCATGAGAATGTGCAGGCATCTTCAATGACCCAACGTTCTCACAATATCATTGAACAAAAAACTTCAATATCATTACCGGGATGCGCTGACAAGGGTGTTCATGTTCAAAAAAACATGAGACCCAACGACACAAAGCGAGTCCAAAGAAGTGCGCAGGACGCGCATAACACGGGGCTCACAGCTGACGAGCAGAGAGATCTAAAAGTGAGCGAAACAGACGCCCCTTCAGGCTCGTCAAATGACCATGACGACACACACATGCAACAGGAGATGATCATGAATTCCCCACGTATGGCCTCACTGCTCATACCACTCGTATGTATCAGCTTACTTAGCACACACTGTCAATGTTCTCCAGGAGTCACGAACTCCACAGAGGAAACAACAAGTCAGTCAGAAATGTCAAAAGAGGCCTCACAAGAAGCACCCAAAGAGCAAGTGAGTCTCCCAGAGGAATCCAACTCCACAACAGAACAGATCACGGAGACTCAAGAGCCACCGATCGAAGCAGAACAAGATGCAGCGCCACCAGAGACTGGAAACGAGCCTATTAAAGAACAAGTCACCCAAGACACAGCACCTCCCCAGCGTAAAGTCATCCGAGGTCGGTTTGAGTCTGGTTCACCAGTCCGCCAATGTGGTGATCTGGTCACATGGAATGCTCCCGACGGTCTGTTACTGCGCGCTCCTATGAATTTGTGTGGTGATGACATCGCAGCCCTTGCGGCGACTATCAAGAAGAACCTCGACGCGATCGAGGCCAAAGGCGGACGCGCGCTTGTCATGTTGATCCAGGGCATCAATCTCCCACCATCGTGGCTCACTCGTTGTAAGACATGGAAACTTCAAGATGGTCGTTTCTCTGGAGACATCTGTTTACCTTGGGACACGAATTATCAAAAAGATCTCAAAACAGCGCTCACAACCCATCTCGCTCCTGTGATCAATGGACATAAAGCTGTCGCAGGGGTGTACTTTACGATCACCACAATGACCAATGGCGCGGAGCTGCACTTTCGAGCAGATCGCTCAACGTTCCCATACCCTGGCGATAAGATCTTCCATCAATCGTATTTTGATATCATGAAGCTCTACCAGGACACCTTTGACGCGCCTATCCTCTTCGAAGCAGGACACTGCCTCTGGTCACGTACACAGGTTGACTGTGATCTTCCTCTCGCGTTGTATCGATACAGTCGCGACACTTTTGGACACAACAACACTGGCATCGCGCTGTGGAACTGTGCCGAGCGTTTTTGGGCAGGGACAGGCGCAGGCACCGAAACATTTGGCGTCAAAAAGCTCATCGAAGAGGCCAGCAAAGATGGGGTCTCTATCGGCTGCCAGACAGTTGGTAACTTCACAGCGCAGCCCTGCCGCTTCTCCGATCCGGATGTTGGCAATTACGGCGCTTCAGTCCAAGGAACACCGAGTCAATGCCAAACAGATGATCCCAATTTTAACCCAGCACAGGCCTGTATCGACACGATGAAATGGTTCGCAGGCAAGCAAAGCCAGGCTCAGCAAACAGTCAACGTCAAAGGTACATGGTTGGAAAACTGGACAAAAGAGTACAGCAAGGCTGGCGTGTACAATACGAGTAACGCGTGTAAACAAGAGATCGATGCCTTCGCGTACACTCCTTGACCCCTCCTTCCAAATCATTTTTGAAAAAATTGTGAACCTCTTTTGAGGTCATTGCGTATGACTATGCAAAGACGAGAGAAGTAAGTCTCAAAAGACTCTCCTTCACCGCCTAATGATGGTGGTCATAGATATAATCAGCTCAATGAAGTTACAGTCGAGCGAAGACTGTGTACTTGAGCGGGTGTTTCAGCCTCATTCGATACTCGCAATTCCGAGCCACTGGCAGAAACATCTTCGGGTGCTGAGCCGAAAGCAGCTATACTCAACCATTATTATATTTGTGACTGCCGCCCTTCTATACTCGTAGACAGTCAACAAACACTGACTACGTTCCATATACAATCAAATTTTTTGGTACAAAAACACCCCTTCATTGCCTGAAGGGGTGTTTTTGTATGAGACGGTGGTATCATCATGGACGTCAAACAACTCTTCCTCCGAGAAGCCAAACTGATCGAGCACTATCGTGCACAGACGGATCAATATGCCGAATACACAGGGATGTTGCTCTTGCTTTTACAACAAGGTGTCTCGTTGAGTCATGCCACCAAAGCTCGTGTCCTCGCAGCATGTTGGGCACGTCGTGATTTTGAGATCGCCAGCTACTTATTGGACCATGAAACATGGTCTCTTCCAGAGGTCGTCAAGGCGCTCAAATATCTCGACGCAGGACGACAGATCAGAGCGCTCCAAAAACGCATCACACGTCTGACGGCACAAGGATCTGCCAAACCTTCGACAATTGGACAGCTTCGTTCGACGATTCAGGATTTACAAAAAGAAGAGCAGCTCGGAAGCCTCTCCGGTGCGCTCGCCAAAAGACTCAAGCGTTGGATCAATCGTATTCCCAAGGAAAAGCTCTCTTTCTACGCCCTGAGTATGCCACCAGAGCCCTGGCGAGAATTAGCCGACTTGATTCACTTGCGCGCAGATGATTTTCAGCTCGATTGGTTCCTTCCCGTCGTCTTCGGTCAAGATCCACCAGCTGAGAGCATGGCCGCAGCCTGCCTCAACGCGACACAAAGCGATCTGCCAGAGCTGATCAACAAGTGGCACGCTCCCTATTCTTTTATTCGTCGGTCCTTTACAACACCTATCCGCGAAGCTCTACGAGGGAGAATCGCCCAATACGAAACACTCGATACCCTGCTTTGGTACTACGAAGAGTTAGCATGCTATGAAGTGGATAAACACATCCATGACCGACTGACGTCTGGCGAAGCTCCAACGTTTGGATACGGAATGCTCGTCGAGCGGTTGCTTTTGTTTGAAAAGATGGGAGCATCTTTTTACAAAGCGCTCGTCCCCATCGCGGAGCGCAGACTGAAAGAGATCAAGCTCCCACTTGAATCACCTGTTGTTGTGCTCGGTGATGCGTCATCGAGTATGAATGTCGCGATCCGCGTCTCGACCATTATCGGTTCGATGCTCGCGACCTTAACAGGGGCTAAGATCCGCTTCTTCAATCACGAGTTGATGTCATGGGACAGAAAGAACTCCTTTCAACCAACCAGTCTTCACGACCTGATGGGGATTGTGAAGCAGGTCAAAGCCTCTGGGATGACATCACCTGCTGCAAGTTTATGGCCATCTCTTCGTAATAGAGAGCTTGTCAAACACTTTGTCATCGTGACAGATGAAGAAGAAAACAAGGTCGCACCGGCCAAACACAAAAAGGACAGGTTGTACTTTGCGCCTATGCTCAAACGCTATCGTGAAGAGGTCTATCCTGCCAAGGTGACGTTTATTTCGTTCTTACAAGATCCACAAAAACCAGGGCATATGACACCACAGCTCAAAGAGAAAAGTATCCCCTTCTTGCAATTTACAATGAATGGTCTGCGCCCAGACCTCAAAAAACTCGACGCACTGCTCGGATTGTTGGCCTCTGAGAGTACCTTCTTCCAAGAACATGCGTTGTTGCTGGCTGACGAAATCCATACACATGGTCTTCCTCATGTACTCGAACAAATCGATGAAAAGACCAAGCGAGATGAAAAGGATATCCTGCTCGCACAGCTACATGCGCTCCGCGATCTGGCGTATGCCCAAACACAAGACAAGCAAGCGCTCATCCAAATCATCGGAAAATTGAGACATCTCTCTCAGCTCCTCCAACTCGATGAAGTCCACCAAACAATGACGAAGCTGCTCGCGTTGATGATGGAACAAGACGAATCCACTGGACTTCCCAAACGTGTCTTCAGGAGACTGATCGAAGACATCGAACACACAGAGTTCCTCATTCAAATGTAGGATAGTGATGTACCACAAACCACCTTCCCCTCTCCCTCTCGGACATGTCATTCGAGAACGCTATGAAGTCAAAGCGCTCCTTGGTCAAGGCGGAATGGGCTCAGTCTATCACGTCTACGATCGACTCAGACGACGAGATGTCGCGCTCAAAAAACTTCATCCTCACTTGGGAGAAGACACCTCAACACAGCTTCTTCGAGAACTCTCTCTACAAGAACGCGTCCCCCACATCGGCATCACAAGAACATACGATGCAGATATCGACCCGGAGACAGGGGGACTCTTTTTCACGATGGCGTTGATCAAAGGCCCATCTCTCGAAGACCTTCTCCAATGTCTATACCAGCACAATCAACACCCAGCTCTGGATATGGAAAGACTGCAAAGGTTGATGACATCCTTGCTAGACATCTTCAAAGCCATCCACTCACAAGGAATTATCCACGGGGACATCAAGCCTTCACACATTCTTTTTGCCCCAAAGGAACCAAAGAACCCAGCCCCCTTACAAATGCCGACAACCACAACACAATGTCTAGCTTGGATGGATGAACAACCCAAGCTCATCGACTTTGGTCTTGCACGTCCCGTTGCCATCTCGCTTTTCCCAACAGGCGGAGCAGGAACACCCCCCAGTATGGCACCAGAACAATGGCAGTCGAAGACCGCGCTCACTGCCGCAACAGACATCTATGCGTTAGGACTGATCTTGTACAGACTCGTTACAGGCGCACCACATATAGGGGGACAATTACCCACTCCCTCCGCTTGGTTACAGACACATGGCCATACGACATTCCCGCAACCACAGCAGGAAAAAATCGATACGCTCATAACACAGTGCCTTGCGTACCGTACAGAAGATCGATTTCAAGACGCATCAGCTCTGCAACAAGCGCTACAAAAGACGATCACTCCGCGGACATACGAAGAGACTCCCATCTCGTCCCCCAAACACGATGAAGCATCACACAGCGCTCCGCTTAGAGCTGTCGAACCACAAAACCGTTCGATCGAATGGTCTGACCCCCCCATCAGTATACAAGAACTGGAAGCCCTCTCAAAAGCTCCACAACTACGTCACCTGAGCATATGCCGTACAGCGCTCCAAGATCATCATCTCGTGTATCTATCGTCTCTAACAATGTTGGAGACGTTGCGACTGGCTGGAAATCAACTGACAGGGAAAGGGCTACAGTATCTACAGGGTCTCACAAAATTGAGGATGCTCTCTCTGGCAGACAACCCACTCCAAACTGACACGCTTGCGTCCATTCAGCGTATACAGAGTTTGAAGTGGTTGTCACTGCGAGGTTGTTCGGTCAACACAGACATCTTCTTGTACATACAATCTCTGCCATCACTGACAACCCTTCATCTATCAGAGAACCCCATCGGGAACGAAGCGATTGCGTGGCTTGCTCAAATGAAGTCATTACGCGAATTGTCCCTTCATCATACACACATCACCAAGGAAGGCATCACTCAACTCGAATCCTCGCATCCCTCCTGTACGATATCTTACTCATCCGTCAACAAATTCTCGTAAGAGCGGCGCATTGTCGTCATCTCAAAAGCATACTGATTGGCAAATTCCTCCTTTTGTTTGAGATTGGCTTTCGACCAGTGCCGAAAATACCAGTCAATATGATGCCCAACCTCATGGTACAGAAGCTGCTCCACATAGAAGTCCTTGAGCGCTTTCTCTTCGAAGACGACGTACCATCCATGCTCATCACATTCAACCTGCTCAGTGTAAGGAGCGTACATCTGCAACTTTCCTTGTGTTGGCTTTCGGCTCCCAAGATACAAACGCATATCGATCGGTGCAGGGTACAGCACGATCAACCGAACGCCACTGCCGCAGATAAACTCGGCGAGTGGGTACTCTCCTTTTTGATACCCGGTCTTCTTCGCACGTTTGAGCCAGACGTGTGTGATACCGTCCACATCCAACTCTGGAAGTTGCGCAAGCTCTGACTCGATCTCTTCGACTGAGAGCGGGAAAAAGAAGTCACGAGAGGGATTGTCCACAAGAAAGATAGGACACTCATCGGCGTCGGTTGGTCTCTCTATAGAGTGCGCACGTGCCCATATTCGATCGGCTATTTTGAGACGTGAGCGTCCACCATACACATCACCAAACTTCCGATTTCTTTTCCACGCTGTTTGCTTTTTCTTTCGCATATACACCTCCGCAAGACAAAATGAAAGCTGACAAAGTATACAGTGTCAGTTCCAAAGAGAACGTTCACGCAAAACTGATCCACACCACCGTTGACACCAAGAATTAATCCACATATCCTCACTTTGTCACAACTCACTTGAAAATCCACGAGGAGAAACATGTTTCCGCCTTTACAACCTCATCGAATCCTCCAGTTCTTGCTCCTTTGTGGTGTTTTTCTGACAGGATGTCCAGACGATCCAACGACATTCAAAAATGTTTGCCAATCCTGTGAAGACCGCTGTCTCAAACTCAGCGAGACCGAATACAAGTGCGTCGCCTGTCTCACGGACCAACAATGCCAAACCCCCTCCAGTCCCGACAAAAAGTGCAATGAACAGTTCGAATGTGTCTGTGGCTCCGACAAAGACTGCTCTGACGGACAAAAGTGTGACCAAACCACAGGACAATGCACCGGATGCACCGACGACAAAGACTGCACAAACGCCAGCGCTCCCATCTGTTCTGCCGGTGTATGTGTCGCTTGCAAAGCCTCAGACAAACGCGACTGTGTCATCACAGATCCCACCTTCTGCGCAAAAGGTGCACAAGCATGCGGCGCTGACGGACAGTGGAAAAATTGCCAGATCGTCAGCAAGAAATCCTGTCAAGCGAGTGAGTTCTGTCGAGAGGGCGAATGTCTCTGTCGCACCGAGCTTACACGATGTGGACAGCTCTGTCTGAACACGCGAAATGACCCAAACCACTGTGGAAAATGTGACAACAAATGTCCCGACAAAACCTTCTGTGCGGCTGGAAACTGTGTCAGCGAGTGCCCAGCTGATACGCCTGTCCAGTGTGGACGCTCGTGTGTGAATATCTCCAGGGATCTCTTTCACTGTGGTAGTTGCGGAAACACGTGTAAAGATGGCAAAGAGTGTCGTGGAGGTTTCTGCGTCTGTCCAGAGGGACAAATCGAGTGCAACAACCAATGTATCGATCCAGCGCACAACACAACACATTGTGGACAATGTGGACGGACTTGCCCATCTGGTCAGCAATGTATAAGCGGTGCGTGCCTGTCCAGGTGCCCCAAAAGTTCACCAACCCAATGTTATGGTGGATGCTTTGATACAAAAAGAAGCCGTCAACATTGCGGAAAGTGTGGACAAGCCTGTCGAGTCGACCAAGCCTGTCAAACCGGACAATGTAAGTGTCCCGAAGGTAGACAAGAGTGTAATGGTGCATGTGTCGATGTCACCACACACTATAGCCACTGTGGAAAATGTGGACAGGCCTGCAAAAAAGGCGAACTTTGCGCCAACGGCCAATGTGTCAAAAGCTGCCCTTCGAGGACACCGAAGGCGTGCTATGGAGGATGCTTCGAGACACTCTCAAACACACAACACTGTGGAGAATGTGGAAACACATGTCTTTCAGGAGAGTTATGTGACAGTGGACAGTGTGTATGTCCTGATAACAAAGACCGTTGTGGAAATCGCTGCGTCCAGCTCAATGAAAATCGTTTGCATTGTGGACTTTGTAACCAATCGTGCAAAGAAAATGAGATCTGCGCCCAAGGACAGTGTGTATTATATTGCCCAAAACCAACAACGCTTTGTGATGGTGGATGTATTGACACAAAAACCAACGTCAATCACTGTGGAGCATGTGGTCAAGTTTGCCCCTCCACACAGGTCTGCCAAAACGGAACATGTGTCTGCAACACCACCAAAGAACTCTGCGAAGGACAATGTGTCTCCCTTGACACCTCTAACGAACACTGTGGAAGCTGTGGCAATGCCTGCGCTGAAATCGAAGGTTGCACCTCTGGGGTATGTGTCTACCAAGGTTGCCTGGCCGGAAAGACCGAGTGCGGTAAAGACTGCGCAGACATACAATCCGATAATCGACACTGTGGAGGATGCAATAACGCCTGCCCTCAAAACGAGATCTGCAATGCTGGAGTATGCATCAAAGCCCTCTGTCAGGATGGACAGACACGGAGCTGTTACGAGGCATTCGCCTCCACGAAGAACAAGGGAGTATGCACATCAGGGACACAAGTGTGTGCTCTTGGTCGGTGGGGAGCATGTATTGGCCAGGTCATCCCACAACCTGAAGCTTGCAACCAAAAAGATGATGATTGCGACGGTGTTGTCGACGAAGACTGTGACCAACATGGAACCTGGACGCTCACAACCTTCGCAGGACTTCGAAGCAATTATCAGGACGGACCTGCACGTCAGGCCCGATTCAATAGACCTTCAGATGTCGTACAGACCTCTTCTGGTGATATCTACATCACAGACACAAAAAACCACCGAATCCGCAAAATAGACACAAACAACAACGTGACAACTTTCGCGGGCAGTGGTGTCGCTGGGTTTCAAGATGGAAAAGGTACAAGCGCACAATTTAATACTCCCAACGGTATCACCATAGACGCGGCCGGAAATCTGTACGTCGCGGATACTGAAAACAACCGTATCCGTAAGATAGATCCTTCCGGAAATGTCACCACAATCGCAGGCAGTACTTCAGGATTTGTCGATGGACGAGGAACAAACGCAACATTCTTCAGACCCCGCAACCTCGCAGTTGACACCAACAACAACATCTACGTTTCAGACACACAGAATCACGCCATTCGCAAAATAGACACCTCCGGAAATGTCACAACGATCGCAGGCAACGGAAGCATAGGGTTCACAAATGGCAAGGGAGCAACAGCCTCTTTCAACACACCACAAGGCATTGTCGTCAACGCGAGCGGTGGAATCTACGTCGCAGATACCCGAAATCATGCGATCCGTTATATCGATCCACAGGGAGTAACGTCGACTTACAGTGGTACAGGAATGTCTGGGTTCAAAAATGGTGGACGTCAACAAGCCATCTGGAATAACGTCACTGACCTCTCTATCGACTCGTCAGGGAACCTATTCGCCGCCGATAGCAGAAACCAATGTGTACGCAAAATCGACGCATCAGGTGTCGTCACAACCTTCTCTGGAAGCCGCAACAAAGGATACAAAGACAGTGGCAAGGACAAGGCTGAGTTCCGCGTACCTGTTGGTATCCACGTCAAAAAGGATGGCGGGGTACTGGTCGCAGATACACTCAACCATCTCATTCGGTTAGTCGCAAAGGACGGAAGTGTCACGACCACAGCAGGATATCTACAAGGCGTACAAAATGGCCAGGCTGAACAAGTGCTTTTTCACGAACCTACCGGGCTGACTTTCGACAAAAATGATCACCTGATCGTCACAGATAGAAGAAATGACCTCATACGCAAAGTCACTCCAGATGGGACCACCACGACCCTTATCAATGTAGGAACACCCAATCAGGCAGATGATCCTGTAGGAGTTGTCGTCGATACACTCGGAAATATTTACTTCACCACTCTGTTTACCAACCAAATCCACAGGCTCGACTTGGCAGGTCTGCTTACAACATTTGCAGGCTCAACACAAGCAACCAACGGCAAAACAGACGCTCAAGGAACACAGGCTCGGTTTTTTCACCCTGCAGGAATGGGTATTCACACTGACAACCAAATCTACGTCGCGGACAAAAACAACCACTGTATCCGCAAAATAGATCCCCAAGGTAATGTCACAACCATCGCAGGTAGCACAAAGGGTTTTCAGGATGGTCAAGGTACAAGCGCAAAATTCAACAACCCTATAGGCGTCACCTTAGACACTCTTGGACATATTTACATTGCAGACACGGAAAACCACAACATCCGCCAAATTGATCCACAAGGCAACGTCATCACTTTCGCTGGCAGCACAAAAGGCTACAAAGATGCCAAGGGCGCAAACGCACAATTTAGTTTTCCGTACGCGCTTCACCTTTCGCAACAATATCTCTTTGTCGCCGACACAAACAACCATGTCATCCGTCAAATTGACATCAACGGTCATGTCAAGACGATCGCAGGTGTCAACACCGCAGGCTTCCTCGATGGACCTGCCACAAAGGCCATGCTCGACTCACCTGTCGGTATCACCTCCGACAAACAAGGTCGTCTCTACATCTCAGAGGCCGGTAACCACCGCATACGAAGGCTTACACAATTTACATTCCCACACGTCACAACCTTTGTAGGGAACCGCACAAAAGGAAACAAAGACGGCAGAGGTGAAACAGCTTCATTCCACAACACAAACGATATCATCTCAGCTCCTGATGGTGGGTACTATGTCTCGGATACCAAAAACCATCTCATCCGAAAAATCAGCGCATTCGGTCAAGTGATCACGTTTGCAGGAGACGGCACGTCGGGCTTCAAAGACGGTAAAGGTGTGGCCGCTCAATTCGACAACCCAAAAGGCCTTGCCCTCGACAGCACAGGACAGCTTTACGTCGCGGATGCACATAATCATCGCATCCGAAAAATCGACCCACAAGGCAACGTCACAACCTTCGCCGGTGATGGCACAAAGGGCACACAAGATGGACAGGCATTATCCACACAATTCGACACACCACGGGGGCTTGCCTTTGACAGTGTAGGCAATTTGTATGTCACGGACTCCCAAAACCATCGCGTCCGAAAAATCGACACACAGGGTAACGTCACGACTTTCGCTGGAAGTGGCCAGGGCTTCAAGGATGGACAGGGTACACAGGCCCAGTTTGACCGACCTTGGGGAATTGTTCTCGATGACAAAGGAAATGTGTACATCGCTGACATGTCAAACCATCGCATCCGAAAAATCGACCCACAAGGCAACGTCACAACCTTGGCAGGCTCAGGCGCAGCAGGGTTCAAAGATGACAAAGGCTCACAAGCTCAATTGAACAGCCCACAAGATCTCGCGATGGATGCTTCTGGCAACCTGTACGTCACGGACACAGAGAACCACGCGATACGTAAAATCGACGCACAGGGAAACGTCACAACGATCGCAGGTATAGGCTCTCCAGGACATAGAGACGGCCTGCTTTCGAGCGCAATGTTTGATACCCCCTCTGGACTCTTGCTCCAACAAAAGACACTCTTCGTCACACAGAGGGGAGAATCACAATACATCCGTCGCATCAGTCTCCCCTGAGCCCCTCATCCCCTCGTCAACTTGAAAGAATCTGTGGTTCCATTGACACCACCCACCAAACAGTCTACCATCACATTTTATCTTGTAAATTCGGACATCTGAGAGGATCAAATGAGCACGCAAAGCTCCCCACACAGTGTATACTATCTCAAACTTCTTCTGGCCTTATGCGGCCTTCTCTTGACAGGGTGTCCAGACGATCCAACGACTTATAAAAATGTCTGCCAATCCTGTGAAGACCGCTGTCTCAAACTCAGCGAGACCGAGTACAAGTGCGTCACCTGTCTCACGGACCAGCAATGCCAAACCCCCTCCAGTCCCGATAAAAAGTGTAATGCACAGTTCGAATGTGTCTGTGGCTCCGACAAAGACTGCTCTGACGGACAAAAGTGTGACCAAACCACTGGACAATGCACCGGATGTACCGACGACAAAGACTGCACAAACGCCAGCGCCCCCATCTGTTCCTCCGGTGTATGTGTCGCTTGCAAAACCTCAGACAAACGCGATTGTGTCATCACAGATCCCACCTTCTGCGCAAAAGGTGCACAAACATGCGGCGCTGACGGACAGTGGAAAAATTGTCAGATCGTCAGCAAGAAATCCTGTCAAGCGAGTGAGTTCTGTCGAGAAGGAGAATGTCTCTGTCGTACCGAGCTTACACGATGCGGACAGCTCTGTCTCAACACGCGAAATGACCCAAATCACTGTGGAAAATGTGACAACAAATGTCCCGACAAGACCTTCTGTGCGGCTGGAAGTTGTGTCAGTGAGTGCCCCGCAGAGACGCCAACAGAGTGTGGTCGCTCGTGTGCAAACGTGTCCAGAGACCTCTTTCACTGTGGTAGCTGCGGCAATACGTGTAAAGATGGCAAGGAATGTCGTGGGGGCACATGTGTCTGTCCTGAAGGACAAATCGAATGTAACAACCAATGTATCGACCCTACATATAACACAGCACACTGTGGAAGCTGTGGAAACACTTGCAAATCCGGGCAGGTGTGCGCAGCTGGCGCTTGCCTATCGAGCTGCCCAAAAAATACACCAAAGACCTGCTATGGTGGGTGCTTTGATACACAAAGAAGTCGTCAACATTGCGGACAGTGTGGACAAGCCTGTCGAGTCGACCAAACCTGTCAGGCCGGACAATGTAAATGCCCCGAAGGTAAACAGGAATGTAACGGCGCGTGCGTCGATGTGACCGTCCATCCAGGACACTGTGGCAAGTGCGCAAATGCATGTAAAGAGGGTCAACAATGTACCCAAGGAAGCTGCGTGGGCGTTTGTCCTTCGACCACCTCAACGCTCTGTTATGGAGGATGTTTTAGTACAAAGAACAGCACACAACACTGCGGGAAGTGCGGAAATACATGCCAAAATCAACAGGTCTGTACAGAGAGCAAGTGCGCTTGTCTGCAAGGGGAATCATTTTGTGGTAACAAGTGCGTCAACGTCCTCTCAAATCGCCTTCATTGCGGCCAGTGTGACAATCGATGTCCAGCCGGAGAAGTATGCGCAGGTGGCAAATGTACACGCACTTGTTCGTCCTCAACGCTCCTCTGTGATGGTGGATGTGTCGATGTGAAAAAATCCTTCCAACACTGTGGTGCCTGTGGCAACAGATGCCAGCCAGGAGAGCTTTGTCAACAAGGTGTATGCTCTTGTAACACAGGGCTGCAACTGTGCGAGGGAGAGTGTGTCGATCTGGCCAATTCCTCCAAACACTGCGGTCGGTGTGGACTGACCTGCGCAGAAGTCGAAGCATGCGCCTCGGGCCTATGTGTGTACCAGGGTTGTGCAGACAAAACAGATTGCGACAAACGATGTGTGGATACAAAAACCGATGAGAGCAACTGCGGAAAGTGCGGAACAGTATGCAAAAGCGAAGAGTTATGCCTCGAAGGTGTCTGTCGTATCCCCTGTACAAACGGAGACACAAGAGCTTGCTACACAGGTCCAGCAGCCACCCAGGGTGTCGGAACCTGCCAAGACGGCACACAGAGCTGTGTCAACCAGATCTGGAATACATGTCAAGGCGACACGCTGCCACAAACTGAGACGTGCAACAATCTCGACGATGATTGCAACGGACAAATAGACGACAACCTCGCTCGCTCTTGCGGCATCGGCGAATGTAGAGGCAGTGAGATCTGCAACGCAGGAACGTGGGCCGCTTGCAACGGCAAAAAGCCCGCCAATGAAGTCTGTGATAACAAAGATAACAACTGCGATGGAAAGGTCGACGAAGGGCTCTCATGTACCCTCTCTTGGTCCGTCAGTACCTTTGCAGGGACGACAGATGGATACGCAGATGGGGACAAACTCCAAGCACAATTTAGTAGTCCAATCCGCACACTCATCGACACTCAAGGCAACACCTTCATCTCCGACGTTGGAAATCATCGCATACGTATGATTGACGCCAAAGGAGTTGTCACGACGTTCGCAGGAACCGGGACAAAAGGTACGGTAAATGGGGGCAAAGCGACCGCACAATTTAGCTCACCAGCCGGGATCGCCTGGGGTCCACAAAGCCAAGGGATCTTCATGTTTGTCGCGGACTTTGACGGTGATAAGATCCGCAAAATTGCATACACCAACGGCGCGATCAATGTCACAACACTCGCCGGGAGTGGTGCAGGTGGATTCAAAGATGGCGCTGCAGGTGTCGCCGAATTTAACGAACCAGCAGGCATCGCCTTTGATGGTATGTCCAATCTTTACGTCGCGGATTCCAAAAATCACGCCATTCGCAAAGTGGATCTACAAGGAAACGTCACCACAGTCGTAGGAACAGGTAGCGCAGGGTTCGTCAACGGTAACGGCACAAGCGCGCAGCTCAACACGCCCTCTGATGTGGCCTTGGATCCGAACGGAAACCTCCTCATCGTCGACGCTCTCAACCATTGTATTCGCATACTTGACGTCAACACAGGCAACGTCTCGACCTTTGCGGGAACAGGCGCACAAGGCTCATTTGATGGACCCAAAGCCCAGGCTCAATTTTCCGGCCCCTTCGCGATAGCGTTTGATGGACAAGGCAACCTGTTTGTTGTCGAAGCTGTTGGACATAGAGTCCGCATGATCGATCCAAAAGGAAACGTGACGACGATCGCAGGGAGTACACAGGGTTTCTCGGATGGTAATAACCCTCTCTTCGCGCAATTTGACACCCCCTCAGGTATTCATGTAGATAGCAACGGAGACCTTTATATCGCCGATCAAGCCAACCACAAGATCCGTCTCGTCAAAAGGACCGTCGCCCCATGAACCAACCTGTTTTGCTCGAACAAAAAGATGATGTCTGGGTCTTTTACAAACCTTCAGGGATGGCCGTCCACCCCACGAATGATCCGGACATCCCAGACTTGATGAGCTGGATTGAGGCCAATGGGTATGCGAAGATGGCCCCCATTCATCGGCTCGACCGCGCGACCTCTGGGCTTGTGTTGTGCTCTCCTTCCGCAGACGTCAGAGGTGCATTTGGGAAGTGGTTTACAGAGTCATTGGTGGAGAAAGAGTACAGAGCCCTGGTGTACGGTGTGACGAGACCAAAAGGGGTGATCAACCGACCGCTCTTCGATCGTCGGCGAAGAAAATCACTGAAAGCCAAGACACACTACAAACAACTCTCTTGCGATGCGGGATTTTCCTACCTGAGTGTCAAACCCACGACAGGGCGAAAACACCAGATCCGCCAGCACTTTCAAGGTATCGGGCACGCGCTTGTTGGTGACCAACGCTACAAACCCAAAAAGTTTCGCGCAGTACCAGGCTTCCCCGGTCGCTTATGGCTCCACGCACATACTCTTGTCCTCCCCAATGGCTGGACACTCACAGCTTCCCTGCCAGAAGAATTAACCACCCACCTCGCCGTACTACATGAGATAGAACAACGAACCAAAGAAGACGAAACATGAACACACTCTACTTTGCAGACGTCGCGATCAGACCCTCCTTCTTTTTCACCTCATCACTGTTGATTGCATACCATCTCATCGTACCCATCGGTGCAGCCATTGCTTTTAAGACAGGAAAAGCGCTGCGTGTGTGGTCCCTCTTGTGTGCCCCACTGGTCGTGCTATACGCTTATCTCACAGCGACAGAGCCAACCTCAAGCGCAGCTCCCTTTGCCGGACTCTTCTACTTCGCGCTCGCGATGGTCGCCTACCAACTGACCTCCGTCCCTCCAGCCCCTATCAGCTTGCTGCCAGGTCCCGCTCCAGAAGATCAAGAGACACAAGGCGCAGTTGAAGTACAAGAAGAAAGATCTTTGAAAGACTTGTGGTTTGGGGATATCGGAGCATACCCTTGGGGTGTTGTGGGCTTGATCTTTGCTGTTATCTTCGTCTTATTGTGGGTGGGATCGGCATTTGCTCAAGCGTGGGGGTGAGATAAGAAACAGATGTCTAACTCATGCAACATCGACACACAGGCGATTTCACTCGCAGAGAGCTTCACATCGTCGAAGTGTTTATGTTCACCATTGGCTCCATAGCGCGTCACTGCGATAGTGTGTGAAGTCTTCTGTTCACGCAAAAGCTCTTTTGCCCAAAACACATCACGTAAACAGACTTTCTCCCCACCAAATGTCCCTCTTTGAAAGAGCTCAAAGTCCTTACGCAGCAAACGACCTCGAAAGGATGATGAGTGTTCGCCTCTTTTGGTCTCGATCTCAACCCAGATCATCTCGTCATTTTTCATCGATCTTCTCCTATTCATCAACCACGACGAACGTGGCGACCAGGACATCCTTGTCCGCCTGAAGTACCTTTGTCTGAATGTGAAAGACGGCTTTGTATAGCAGATCCTTGATATGATTCCAAGAACTATGTAATCTGTGCCACATTGGATGACTTTTCGTCCCAAAAGAACACAATACGAGGCACAACGATGAGTTTTTTCGGTCCATCCAAAGAAGAGATCTGGTCTGATGTCGCACACGAACTTGGTGGAGAGTTTAAAGATGGCGGTTTTTGGGGCAAAGACGTCCTCACATACCAACACGGCAATTGGGAGATTCTGCTCGACACCTATACAGAAAAAATCGGCGAAGTCTGCTACTCCTACACCCGCGTTCGGGCTCCCTTCGTCAACAGAGACGGATTGCAATTTACGATCTTCAACGAGGGCATCTTTTCACCGGTTTGGAAGTTCCTTGGGGCGCAAGATATCGAAATCGGCGACCCCGACTTCGACCAAAAATTTATGATCCAGGGAAATGACCCCCATCAAATTGAGCAACTCTTTCTGGATCAACACATTCAAGGCCTTCTGATCGCCATGCCGAATACTCGCTTTGAGATCCGAGATGATGAAGGCTTCTTTGGCCCACACTTTGACGTGGGTGTGGATGAGCTCTATCTCGCCACATCAGGCATCGTCAAAGACCAAGAGATCCTCAAGTCACTGATCGAGCTCTTCGCACGTACAATCAACAAACTCGTAGACATCGGCTCTATAGAGATCGCTCAAGCCAACATCATCCTTCGATAGACAGGGTCTTCTGCCTTTGCTCGTATAGAAGACACCTGCGCTAGCTCCTCTTGCATCTCCTTCCTCCCATCCCCATCGTACATTAAGGGAAAAGAACATCACTCCGTTTTGACTCACAAACGGCTCTCAAGCGCTCAACAAATAAAAGAGGAGAAGGCACACATGGAGGCACACACTGCACCCAAAAAAGGTCCCGTGCTGTTAACAGGCGCAACAGGCTTTGTCGGCAGACATCTCTACCCAATCCTTCAGTCCGAAGGGTACGATGTCATCTGCGCAACTCGCTCCGTTGAAAAAGCACGGCAAACGTACCCTTCGAGGCAATGGGTAGAGCTGGACATCGAACGTCCTGAGACTCTACGCCCGGCCCTTACGGGGATCAAGGCTGCGTTCTTTTTGATCCACGGCATGTCAGACGATGGTGATTACGAGCGTAGAGAGCGTGAATCCGCAAACAACTTCATCCAGGCAGCCGAAGATTGTGGTGTCGAACGCATCGTCTACCTCGGTGGCGTCCTCCCCAAAGGTAAACTCTCCAAACACTTGCGTAGCCGTAAAGTGACAGGCGAAATCCTCCGCAGTGGAAATGTCTCAACCATCGAGCTGCGCGCAGGTATGATTATCGGTGCCGGCAGCGAAAGCTGGAACATCATCCGCGATCTAACCGCCCGACTACCCGCCATGCTGCTCCCACGGTGGCTCTCCTATCGCTCTGAACCAATCAGCATCGATGACGTGGTCACAGCCCTTCTCCACGCACTCGAATTATCACAAAAGAACTCCGCATGGTACGACATCCCTGGCCCCGAACAGATGACAGGGAAAGAACTTATCTTGCGTGTATCTCGCCTCCGTGGGGTCGCACCACTCACTGTCAGCGTCCCCATCCTCTCCCCCAAACTCTCAAGCTATTGGTTAAGGTTCGTCACAAGAGCCGACTTCAAGGTCGCCAAAGAGCTCGTCCTGGGCTTTACAGGCGATCTTGTCGCGAGCGGAGATGTCTTTTGGGATATCCTCCCTGGATACCAACTCACAGCATTTGATGAGGCCGCAAAGATCGCCCTCGAAGAGAGTCGCGCACAGCTCTCTCCTAACGAACGTATGATCGAATCCATCCTTCGTAAACTCAGCAGAAAGTCAGAGGCCTCTTCATGACCCACACCACCTCCCAAAGGAGGCTCGTTCCCTCGTACACAGCGCTCATCTTCCTGTTCCTCGTCTCCGCAGGATGGTTTACGGTTGTCTACACAAACCAACTCAAAAGTGTCCTTCAGCCACTTGGTCTGTACGCTCTTGTTGCCATGCTCATCGCGTTCATATGGGAACGACCAGTGTGGAGAGATGCCTACATCCCCACCCTCAAGTCGATCATCTTGGGAGTCATCTTTGGTCTCATCATGGCGGCCGCGACGTATCTTGCGTACAACATCTTCATCATCCTCTTTCCCTCGGCAAAACCAGAAGTCATGCTTCTGTACAAGCAACTTCATCTGCCCCCTGGCCCCACCAGACATCTACATTGGTTCATCATCGTGATTATCGCCGAAGAAATTCTTTGGCGGGGGCTCTTGTTCTCGACACTCCCACTCCACAAAGACAATCTTCGTACAGGCTGGCAAACACAGCTCGGTTGGCTGACCTTTGCCAGCCTGTTATACGCTCTCGCACAAATGGGACAGGGTTCACTCCTTCTTGGTCTTGTCGCCCTTGTATGTGGGATGACGTGGGGTATCATCAGATTGTGGAGCCAGAATCTCATCACCCCTATCCTCACACACCTCGTGTGGGATATCATCGTCTTGCTCCTCTTTCCTCTCGAACAACTCACACCCTAAGGTTGTTGGTCGGCCTCATCGACGGACAGCTCATCCAGAAAAGACTCATAGAACCTCCGGACATCTGGCCTCGCACGTCTCATCTCGTGACGCACCATGGGGACAATCTCATCCCCCCATGCCAACAATAAATGCCTCGCTGTTTGTTGGATCTTTCGTTGTTTGTGTTGCATGTTCTTCAACAAGAGCGGAAAGGCAGGCTCATAACGACGATGCCCAAGTGTCCTCATCAACGAACAGATCACATCCTTTCGCGTCTCCATCCGCAGCGCTTGTGTCGCCGCCTCAAGAACACGCTCTCGACTCGCATGCTTACGCAAAGCCCGAAGCGCCGCCGAACGCACTTGGGGACGTGGATCTGTGACAAACGTCGCGAGCACATCGACACCCCGTTCACCATGCCGACCCAACGCATGAATACCACGAACAGCCAGTCCCTGTTCGACACTCTTTTCACGGATCAACGTCGCAAGCCCATCGACACTTTTACCTTCGATTGGATCGACAAAATCATCTTCCAAAGATGGCTCTTCTTCTTCATTTGAGGCTGGCAACGTCGTCAGTGAACGTAACTCTTCAGGCGCGTGGCGTTCGACTTCATCAAGTAAGCAACGAATGGCATAAGAGCCATCCAACGCCAACAATCGAATCGCTTGATAATGGCCTTTGGATATGCATTCTGCACATAGCGGCAACAGGACTTCTTGTGGAAGCATCCGAAGATAAGGCGCGATTTCGACGTTCCCTTCCAACCACACACCTAACCACTCTTTCGCAAACTGACGCTTTAATGTCTTCGGTATATGAGGTAAAAAGAACTCCGCAGCCTCCCACTTTGACGGTTCAGCAGGCCACTCTTTCACACAATCAGTGAGCTTCAACAGCGGCCCCCTCCGCAAGTCGATTTCACCATTGAGATACAACGTCAAAAGACTCTCCCAAACATCCCTCGTCTCAGGCCAAGACAGCAACTGCTCCGCAGCATGTGAACGTTCCTGAAAAGCTCCCTCACGAAGCAACTTCACCATCCGATCATATCGTTCCTTACGAGAGACGTCCCCTCCCCCTGAGCTGTCGACAAACGGCGTAACCACAGCCACACCGAGAGGACGTAGCTCTGCAGTGTGTTCGAGCCACTCACTCGCACGCGCTTCCTCCCAGCGATACCACGACTCCGCCTCCTCTCGAAGCGCTGTCAGGGATTCGTCTTCACCTCGTCGCTCCGCAGGGATCGAGAACGCCTTCGACAACAAAGCGAATGTCTCATGTGCAACGTCCGGCGCCAACCGACATGTCGCAAGACATACACGTAGATCGGACAACTCGATGACCCCCCCTAATGACTGGAGTAATTCATATCGTTGAAGGCCTGTCATATCACCAGAGACAGGTAGCGAACGCAGGAGACGGAGTCCCTTATTTCTCAGCGGCAAGGGGAGCTTGTCATCGGCCAAACACCTCCGCAGAAAGGAGAAGATAACCTCTAGTGAGAGGTCTTCTCGGTACAACGAGACGATGTCGAGAAGTCCTTCGAAGAGGTCTTTGTGACGTGGTTTTGCAAGCGAAAGAAGCAGCTCTGCACGCTTTTGAGAAGGTTCATCTCTCAACCACGCGAGCCACTGGACAAATTGTTCGCGAATCAGCGCGTCAATGTTCCCCTTGTGTGTGGTCTCTTTCTCTCGAAGCTCAAGCAGTTCTCTCGCGGCCTCCGGCGAAAACCCATCAAGGCGCATCGTACGTGTGGGATCATCCAGGTCGACCTGTGGTAACAACCGCGCACGGTAAAGTTGCCTTTGTAACTCCACATGTGAAGCATCGGAAAGTCTCACATACCCCTGCAAACAATCCTCTACCAGCTCATCACAGCTCCCTTTGTGAGCCAATCTCATGATGGCACTCGTCCGTAACGCCCCATCCATCGCCTGCGCAAGGAGGTCCCTTCGGCGTGGTGTGGTCTCCTCACAATAAGCCTTCAGTAAGACAGCCCCGTAGGCTTCTCCAGCCGACTGCTCTAGAGCCAATTTGAGCAGGGAACGAAAAGAAACGTTGTCATGGTAAGCCAGCCAAAAGACGAGAGACTCGACGGATTGACCCGAACCGACTTCAGCCAGAGCGATGGCGGCTTCTTTCTTCACTGCCATGGATGGGTGTTGTAGGGCTTGTGTTGCGTAAGATTCAGCCCACCGGGCTTGAAAGACACCAAGCGCTCGCAACGCTTGCGTGACGATTCGGGGTTCAGTGTCTTGTGTCAGTTGACAGAGAGAGAGCTCAAGCCCGCGTGCTTCTTCGCCACCTTCGATAATCGCCTCAAGCGCTGCCCGCTGGACGTTTGTGTGAGAATGACGCCAATACGGTTCGATCAAGCGCAACACCACACCAGTCGGCTGATGACGAACAAAGACTTCGAGGAGCGCGACAGTCATCGCCGCAGAAGGCTGTTCATACAACCAATCGAGCACAAACAACCACAGTAGATCTTTGCCCGTCTCTGGACTCTCATGATGCCAACGTCTCACAGACCAACCATTCTGAATGAGTGAACGACCATACCGAAAGATCATCTGTTCAAGCTCAGGGATACACACACGCTTGATAGAAAAATCTCCCTCCAAGGCTTTCTTGACGTAAGACGCAAAGATACCCCGAAATAACGTCTCTACTTCCTTGAGATAGTGTCTTTCGCCTGACTTACAAAACACACGAAGGCGCTCCATCGGCGTGATCTTGTCGTCTTCGTGCTCCTCCCAAGATTGTTCTAAGACAGCCTGCGCAACTTCGTCTCTTCGCGCTTGTGGAAGGAATGGACGAAACAACCCCATCTCCGTCGGACCAAATCGCTCAATCCAACCCCGATACAGTTGTCCTCGGTCCTCACAAAGAGACCAGAGAGTCGACATTCCAAGCCTGCGAAGTGAACGAGGTCGTGTCTCTTCGTCGATATAATGCTTGAGTAATGTCGCGCTCTCCTCACCTCCTTTCAGACGTAAGAGCAACATCACCTCACGCGGCAGCTCGTCCAGCCACTTTGTGCACGTTGAGACGTCGACAAAGAATGGGTGACGAGCTGCCACATCCAAAAAAGCCTTTGCGAGTTCAACATCGCAGATAGATGACAGAGAGTTTGCGAGAAAAGATGGGATCGAGGCATCGATCTGTTCGGTGAGTAAAGCAACTCGACGTTTCCAGCGAGGATCATGGAGGGGAAGAGTCATCAGCTCCTCAAGGGCTGCCTTTCTCGCGATATACATCACGCGGTTCCACGCCTCCGGCTCCCAAAGCGTATAGAGGTCGAAGAACGTGAGCATATCCGTCAGGTGTTCCTCTCGTAAAAACACGCCATGACGATGCGCTTCAAGCAAGAAGGATTTCGCCGCAGCCGCGTACACAAGGGGTTCATCAAGCGCCAGTGTGAGCACAAAAGAGAGGTCTTCATCTTGGGCAAAGGCACCCGCGGAGCGCACGACACAAGCGCGTACCACGTCATCTACATCATCGTACATGACCTCCCTCAGTAAGGAGCCAAGCCGCAACGCACAGCACACCTGAACAGCAGCCTCTACGACCTTCTGCGAGGGATCTGAGAGCGCAGTCTTCAACACACTGTCACGGAGCTTTTGGGCCTTAGTAGAGAGACCAACAAGCCATCCCCTTGAGAGCAATGAGATAGCTCTTTTTCGGATGGAGACCTTCTCATCTGTCAGCAAGGGTGTCAGACACGCAAACGCTTCATCGACGTGTATCCCCAAGCCAATGACAGCCTCTTCCAGTTGTTCGAGGGCGAACACACGCAGACGGGGTTCATCTGCCCTGACACAGCGTAACAGGATGGCTTCAGGCGCAAAAACAGACGCAATGGACCAACCTGTGACAACCCGTAGCAGGGTTTGCTCTTCCCAGGTCTCCAATGTCTCCAGATCCACTTTTGTCAACAACAACCGGAGCCATCGGAGCCGAAGTGCCCAAGGCAAAGAATCAATGTCTTCTGGGATCTGTAGTTGATTGGGTGGACACACCTCCGCAACCTGTACCAACGCCAGATTGACCTCCGAAGAGAGGCGTCCAATCGATGATGGGATGGTGTCAACGATTGTCTCCAGTAATTCGGGTTGGTGGCATTGAGGGATCAACAGACGAAGCGCTTCGAGCTGTTCAAGCGCTTCATCATCCGGAGTGTTCGATAGCTTTGAGAGTGTATGGAGTAGGGGCTGAAGCTGTGTGGATATTGGTGTATGCATTCTTGAACCTCATGTGTACAGGAAGGGCTTTGCAGGTGAGTGTCCTTCACATAAGGACATTGTACACGCTCTTATTGTTCGGAAAAACTTATCTGGCTGCTTTCTTTTTGGGGATGATTTTTTTGGGCGATCCCTTATATACGGGCGAGTTTCCACTCGCCCTTACTGCCGCGCTTCGCTTGCCCTTGCTTTGGGCAAGTTGCCACTTGCCCCTTCTTCTCTTCTGCCGCGCTTCGCTTGCCCCTGCTTTGGGCAAGTTGCCACTTGCCCCTTCTTCTCTTCTGCCGCGCTTCGCTTGCCCCTTCTAACGGGGATGCACGGGCATCCCCTGGCGCGCTTCGCTTGCCTTCCCCTCCTGATGACGCCTTCGGCGTGTGGATGATGAAATGCAATCCCCAAGGTCTTTGGCCTTTCAAAAAGCAATCCGATGAGGGAAAAATAAGACAGTAAAAACAAGCTCCTTCAACATTGCGCTTGACCTTGTACCTCACTACAGGGTTACGCTCTGTGGTGGATATGAACAGGATTGGATCAACACATGCGCTTCATCAAACAAATCATCATTCGACTTATCGCGATCGGCTTTTTGATACAAAGCCTCGGCGCATTGTGTGATGATTGTATGTTCACACCTGTCACCGCATCTTGCCAACACGTCTCCCCAGATCTAGGGCAAGAACACTCACACTCTCCAGACGCACCCGAGCCATGCACAAGCAGCCTTTGCAGTCTTTGCGGCTGCGCCATCCCCTGCTCCTCTTGTGCGTCCTCACATCCAATACAACCCACACCACCTCCCCCCTTTGTCAACTCGCTATACAAAGATGCCCCCACAAACTCACTCTTCCGACCTCCCCAAGTATAAGAGCATAGGTTCTCCCACAAAACATCCACAAAACCCTCTCAGCCCGAGCAAGAACTCGTAGTTCTACCACTGCTTGACGTTCACCCCACAGCAGTCGTGGGGATAGAGAGGGTCCACATGCTCTTTACAAAAAGGAGTTGCACATGTGTATGCACACTCATCGGGTTGTATGGATCGCCCTATCTATCCTATCGACCACATCGTTCGCACAGGCGAATGAACATCATCGCTCAAGCACACTCTCGTATCGACAAGATATCATACGATTCGCCCTAAAGAACAACCGCGCACTGCAGGTCTTTGAGACCCAAATCCAACAAGCAGATGCACGACGAAAAGGCACCAAGATCTTTCCGACAAACCCCGTCCTCTCAGGTGGTGGAGGAACACAAACACCAGCGTCAGGAACGACATCTCTCCTTCCACGTGTCGAAGCCAATCTCTCGTGGGCCTTTCCCATCGGTGGACGATGGAACAAGGCACAAACCCTCGCGACACAGCGACTCACATGGATGAAGCAGCAACGCACGTGGAGAAGGCTTCAGCTCTCACTCAATGTCCATCTCATGCTCAATCGTATCGCGATCAACTGGCACATACGCCAAAAAAGACAGGCGATGGTGTCATTCTTCCAAACCTTAGAGCGCTACACAAAGCAAAGACTCCAACATGGCGACGCCATCCAATTGGATCTACAGCTCGCACAAAACGCACGACTCCAAGCAGAACAAGCAGCTTTGCTCGCAACACTTCGCCACAAACAACTGCGCCAAACACTCAAACAACTGATCGGATGGGACGCCACAAAGCCGCTCACCTGGAACATTCGGCAGATCCCCACGCCGCAAAAGCTGCCACCTCTCAAAACATTATTACAACGCATCAACAAACGACACCCTCTCCTCATGCTCGCCCACAGCACAATCGTACAGGCGAAGGCATCACTCGGACTCTCAAAATCCCGCGCGATCCCCGATCTAACGGTCTCACTCGGATACGCACTAGAAGACAACAACCACGTCTTTCGAGGAGGACTCTCCATCCCATTGCCGCTCTTTTGGCGAAACCAAGGGAACATCGGACAGGCACATGCGCGCATCAGGCAAGCCACACTCTCCCTAAAAAGACAACAATTCATTCTCCAACAACAGCTCAAACAGAGCTACATGCGCTACTCCATGAACAAACGAATGAACCGCCTCTTTCAAAAACGCCTGCAGACCACCAAGAGCAACGAGAAGCTACTCAAGGGCGGAATCAAACAGGGCGGAATCTCCATCATGAAGCTGCTCACGACACAAAAAAGCATCCTGCAAAACCACTTGCAGTCACTTAAGAATATGCAAAAAACACACGACAACTACATCAAACTTCATCAGGCAACAGGCACACTGCCAAGGTACAAGTCCACCCAAAAAAACAAGCCTGAAGGGGAGCAATAAAGATGCAACCTCAAAACATAACGCTTACATCGACAAAATACACACTCCGGCACCTGCTTCTGTTTCTCTTCGCATGTGTCGGTATCTTCGCGCTCGCTGGATGTGAAGAACGTAATAATGACCACGACCACAAAACACACAAAGAAGACAAACACGAAGAGAAAGGTCACGACGAACACAAAGGCGAGATCACTCTCCACAAGGAGGCGTTGAAACAGATCGCCCTGACCACCTATACCTTGCGCGCCAAAAGCAACCCAACCCAAGAGGTCGCGGCAGTAGGAAGGATTAGCCTTCCACCTTCCACACTCAGTCAGGTCGGCTCTCGTGTCGAAGGTCGCCTGCTCAAGTGGTACGTCAAGCTCGGACAAAAGGTGAAGAAGGGACAGTCCCTCGCCCTCCTCGACAGCCCAACAGCGGGCCGCGCAAGAGCCACTTACTTGCGCGCCAAAGCGCTGTACAAGTTGACGGATACGGAGTACCAACGCACGACGCGCCTAAAGAAAATCGGCCTCGCCTCATCACGACAACGACTCGCCGCAAGAATGGCACGGGAAAAAGCACGCATCAACGTCCGCTCAGCACAAACACAACTCCATATCCTCGGCATCGCGACACCGACCAACACGACACAAAAGATCTCTGGACGCTTTATCCTCCGCGCACCCAAAGCCGGTGAAATCTCCAGACTCAACAAAACACTCGGCGCATGGGTTCATCCACAACATACACTCCTCCACATCGAAGATCGACGAAAGGTGTGGGCCTTACTCGAAGTCTATGCTCGCGATGTCCCTTACATTCACGTCGGACAATCAGTGCATATCTATGGACCCGGCATCCAATCTCACCGCAAAGGTCGTGTCGAGTATCTCTCCAGTCGATTCGACAGAGGTGCACGTACACTTGAAGCGCGTGTCTCTCTTCCCAACCCAAAAGGGACACTACGCCCCAACCAATTTGTCTACGCACTTATCGATGGAAATGAAAAGAAAACGACCTCAAACACCAAACAACTTCTGCTCCCAGAAGACGCCATCCAGCGACTTGGACAAAGACATATTGCCTTTATCGTAGGGGATGAACTAGGCCACTTCACAGCCAAAACAGTCGTGACTGTCGAAGCACCAGGAGGTCAGGTCCGCGTCCTGTATGGACTCAAAGAGGGCGATAAAGTCGTCGTCAAAGGTTCATTCATACTCAAATCAGAGCTGCTACGTTCCTCCCTGGAAGGTGGTCATGGACACGCCCACTGACAGGAGAGAATCATGCTGAATACATTGATCGATAGTGCTCTTGAACACCGTCTCCTCGTCCTGATCTTTACGGGACTGATCATCGTCGGTGGCTGGCAATCATTTCAACAACTTCCTGTCGACGCAGTCCCCGACCTGACGAACGCTCAAGTGCAGGTCTTAACAAAACTTCCAGGACTCGCGCCCACAGAGGTCGAAAAATTCGTCACATTCCCCATTGAGCAAGCGATGTCAGGGATCCCAAAGCTCCAACAGTTGCGCTCAATGAGTCAGTTTGGTCTGTCCTTTGTCACCATCGTCTTCGAAGAAGGAACGGATATCGACTGGGCACGAATCCAAGTCTCACAACGTCTCGCGGTCGCAAGAGAGGATATCCCCAAAGGCTTGGGGACACCACTGATGGGACCGATGACGACAGGGCTTGGAGAGATCTTTCAGTTCGAGTTAAAGAGCAAAACCCACTCCCCCATGCAGCTACGAAGCATCCTCGATTGGTACGTCGCCCCACCCTTGCGGCTCGTCAAAGGCGTCGTCGAGGTCAATTCATTTGGAGGCAAACTGAAGACCTTTGAGATCCAGCTCGATGCGCGAAAACTCCAACAGTACAAGCTCTCCGTTGAAGAGGTCTACAACGCCCTCAGTCGAGGCCACCTCAACGTTGGAGGCGGGTATATTACCAAAGCAGGTGAGCAGTATATCGTCCGTGGCGAAGGACTACTCAAGACACGCGAAGATATCGAAGCCATCCCGATCAAGACCGCTGCCCATGGCACCCCTGTCTACATCAGGAACATCGCGAATGTGCGCTTTGCCCCGATGATTCGGCAGGGAGCCGTCACACGAGATGGCCGTGGTGAGGCGGTCACAGCGACCATCATGATGCTACAAGGTGCCAACGCCGCCGATGTCATCCAGCGCGTTAAGAAGACCCTCAAGACCCTCAAAACAGGACTCCCGAAAGGTGTCACTGTCGACGTCTTTTACGACCGCTCTGCGTTGGTCAAGAGAACATTGCGCACGGTCGGCTATAACCTCCTTGAAGGCGGCTTGCTCGTCATCATCATTCTCTTTTTGTTACTCGGTGATCTGCGAGGGGGTGTTCTCGTCGCGATGACGATCCCATTGTCGATGCTCTTCGCGTTTATTTGTATGAGATGGACAGGGATGAGCGGGAATATGATGAGCCTCGGTGCGATCGACTTTGGCATCATCGTGGATAGCTCCGTTGTGGTGATTGAACACATTGTCTTGGTCTTTGGTACAGCCCACGTCATCGAAGGCACACGGACAGATCGTGTCAAAGCTGCTGCCCACGAAGTCGCACGCCCTATCATCTTCTCAGTCATGATTATCATGATCGTGTACCTCCCCATCCTCACCTTACAGGGGACTGAAGGAAAACTCTTTCGCCCGATGGCCTGGGTCTTACTCTTCGCCCTTGCGGGTGCCTTACTCTTCAGCCTGACGCTGATGCCTGTGCTCGCGACCTACGTGTTTCCAGATACAATCGAAAGTCAAGAGACGTTCTTGATGCGCTTTTTCCGCTGGCTCTACACGCCTCTTTTGTCGTTGGTCCTGCGCTTTCGCATCGTCACAATGGCAGGTGCTGTGGTTGTCTTTTTCGTGAGCGTTTGGGTTGTGTCTGGGATGGGTGCCAACTTTATGCCCAAACTCGATGAAGGGATGATCGCGATGCAGGCGAACCGATTGCCTTCTGTCTCTCTCGAAGAATCGATCCGCCACACGACTCGTATTGAGCGCGTTTTAAAGCAGCTCCCGGAGATCACCTCTGTGATCTCCAAAACCGGTCGGGCAGAGGTCGCAACGGACCCAATGGGGGTGTTCTTCTCGGATATCTATATTACCTTGAAGCCAAAGGCACAATGGCGATCCGGGTTGACAAACGAGACACTCGTCAAAGAGATGCAAGCGCTCCTCAAACGACAAAGTCCAGCCAACAATTACTCATTCAGCCAACCCATCGCCTTGCGCACAGCCGAATTGCTCTCTGGTGTACGTGCAGACGTCGCCCTCAAAATCTTTGGGGATGACCTCAAACAACTGCCAAAGAGCGCAAACGCGATCGCCTCCATTCTACGTAAGATCCCAGGCGCAGGTGATGTCCTCGTCGAACCGAGTATCGGGCTTCCATACCTTCGCATTGTGCTCAACAGAAAAGAGATCTCCAGACATGGGCTCTCGGACAAACAGGTTCTCGATACCATCGAGGCCATTGGAGGTAAGACCGTTGGGATGATCTTCGAAAAAGAGAAGCGTTTTGCGTTGCGTGTACGATTTCAAAAGCGGGATAGAGAGCGTTTGGCCGCGATTCGCCGCCTTCCAATCAAGACGGCGAGTGGCCAATCTTTGCCACTTGGTCAGCTCGCCCACATCTGGTTTGAAGACGGCCCTCTCCAGATCCAGCGAGAACAAGGACGTCGGCGCGTGACCATCCAGCTCAATGTGCGCGGTCGGGATCTGGCGTCTTTCATCGCAGAAGCCAAAACGCGCGTCAACAAAGCCATTCAAGAGAAAACCATCTCCTTCCCAGAGGGTGGATTTCTTACTTGGGGAGGACAATTTGAACAGCTTGAGAGTGCCTCTAAGAGGCTCTTGTTTGTCGTCCCTCTCGCACTTTTGTTGATCTTTGTCTTGTTACAAATGACCTTCAACTCCGTGCGTATGAGTATGTTGATCTACCTAAATGTACCATTCGCAGTAAGCGGTGGGATCTTCGCGTTGTGGATACGAGGGATGGCCCTCAGTATCAGCGCAGCCGTCGGATTTATTGCCCTATCAGGAATCGCCGTCATGAACGGTGTCTTGCTGATCAGCGCGATCCGCCAAAGACAATCCACAGGAGAGCGACAAACAGAGGCGATCAAAGAAGGCGCGATGTTGCGGTTGCGTCCTGTGTTGATGACAGCTCTCACGGACGCCATTGGCTTTGTCCCGATGGCGCTCTCAGCCTCAGCCGGCGCAGAAGTCCAGCGCCCACTCGCGACCGTTGTCATTGGAGGGATCTTCACATCAACCATCCTCACATTGCTCGTGCTGCCAGCCGTTTACAGCAAGTGGGGTCTACAAACGGACACTGACACATCGAGGAGCACACAATGAGAAGTCTATTGATGTACATTTTGCCTGTGTATTATGGGGTGTATTTGTTCTTTGTCTTCTTCTTACCCACCTATTTTTCAGGAGCAGCCTTACTTTGAAATCCCCAGCGCGAGGATACTGTCAGCGGTCGCTTTGATCGCCTCTTCAGGGAGGCGTGGTGTCCAGCCCAAGACCTCTTTGGCTTTTGTATGATCGTATTCGCGCTTGACGCCCAGCTCCGTCAACACCATCCGGGTCTCTTGGTCGAAGAGCGCCATCAATCGAACAAAGATATTAGGCACCTCAAATGTCGGGAACTTCTTCTTGTAGGTGGGATAGGCACCACGTAGATACTTCGCGACCTCGATCGCCCAACGGAACCCACTATCCGCAAGAAAGCGCTGACCAGGCGCATCAGGTGACGTCATCGCCCGGATATGCAGGTCTGCAACATCTCGCACGTCGACGATCCCAAAGCCGAGCTTTGGTGCTGCCGGAAAATCACCATCAAACATCTTCTTCACCAACAACGAAGATGTCCCGTAATCCTCCTCCAATAGCGGCCCAAGGACAAGTGTGGGCAAAATGGTCACAAATTCGAGCTTTGATTGACTCACCTCTAACGCATCCCACGCGGCTTTCTCTGCGAGCATTTTGCTACGAATATAGGCCGTTGTGTCCTTCAAGTCTTTGGGGTTGGTCCAATCTTTCTCCGTAAAGAGTCGACTCTTTTCCTCGTGACCATATGCGACAGCCGCAGCTGACGAGGTCATCACCATGCGTTTGACGTTGTGTCGTTCAGCAGCCTTGAGAACGTTGAGCGCACCATCTCGTGCAGGGACGATCAACTCCTGGTCATCTTTTGGGTTAGCCCGTGGCAATGGAGAGGCGATGTGAAGGACATAATCAACCCCCTCCATCGCCGCATCCCAGGATTCAGGTTGAGTGAGCTCGGCCTGTGCAAAAGAGAGTAACTCCGTCCCAACGGATTTTCCGATGACTTCCTTGATCGATTCACTGCGCGAAAGCTTTCGCATCGTCCCACGAACCTGATACCCTTGCCGCAATAACTCGACTGCAATGTGTGAACCAATAAAACCTGTTACACCTGTGACCAAAACCAATGTATCCGCGGGATTCGACATCAACTCACTCCTCTCTGTTCACAAACACTGCCACAAAAATCATGCAGGAACCTAACCACCCCTATACGCCTTTGTCAACTCAACCCACCACTTTTTTGGGCAAGTTGCCACTTGCCCCTTCTTCTGCCGCGCTTTTTTTGGGCAAGTTACCACTTGCCCCTTCTAACGGGGATGCGCGGGCATCCCCTGGCTCGCTTTTTTGGGCAAGTTTCCACTTGCCCCTTCTAACGGGGATGCGCAGACACCCCCTGGCGCGCTTTTTGGGCAAGTTGCCACTTGCCCCTTCTTCTGGATCGTTTTTTTGGGCAAGTTTCCACTTGCCCCTTCTAACGGGGATGCACGGGCATCCCCTGGCGCGCTCCGCTTGCCTTCCCCTCCTGTTGACGCCTTCGGCGTATACTGCCGCACTTCGTTTGCCCTTTTGGTACAGGTTGTTAGATGAATTCCCAATGTTCTCCGAAAATGCAGCAACACCTCGACAAAATACCACCCATTGTATATACCATCTCAACATATACCCACAAAAGGAGCATGGGATGAGTACAACACAAGAAGAGAAAGACAATCCGCTTGTACAGCGCACCCTCGGTAGCCTCTTCCAGAAGGTCAAGTCCTCTGGTGCCAAATGGCTCCCAACAGCCCTCTCGACGATTCCAAAAGATCCAGAGGCGATGATGCAATTTTGGGCGCAAGTCTGGACAAGACCTGCGCTGCTCACACAATTCTGGCTGGAGTTTGCCTCAGCCTACCAATACGAACAACTCCAATGGTGGGAGCAAGTCCTCAAACTCAACGATAAAGACGATGAACACGCTCACAAAAAACAAGATCGACGCTTTCGACACAAAGCCTGGAAAAAGAGTCCCACCTTCGACTTTATCAAACGCTCCTACCTCGTAACAGCCGAACTATACATTAAGATTGCGGAGACAACACCTCTTCAAGGAGAAGCCAAAGAGAAGGTCCAGTTCTACACCCAGTCTTTTGTCGACGCGATGTCTCCCTCTAACTTCATCCTGACCAACCCAGAAGTCATCCAAGAAGCCGTCAACACCAAAGGCAAGAGTCTGCTTCGGGGATTTCAGAATTTGTTGAGCGATGTCAAACAACGACGCATCACGCTCACCAACGAAGAGGCTTTTCACGTCGGCGACAATCTCGCGACAACACCCGGTGCTGTGGTCTTTCAAAACCGCCTCTTTCAGCTCATCCAGTACAATCCCACAACCGAGCAGGTCCACGAACGCCCACTGTTGATCATCCCACCTTGTATCAACAAATACTACGTGCTCGATCTCAAGGAGAGCAATTCATACGTCAAGTGGGCGACGGAGCAAGGCCACACGGTCTTCATTATGTCCTGGGTGAATGCAACAAAAGACCTCAAGGACGCAGGTTGGGATGAATTTGTGACAGAAGGTGTGTGTAAGGCGATCGAGGTGACAAAGGATATCTGTTCACAAGAGACGATCAACGCGGTCTCGTGGTGTGTAGGCGGGACACTGACGGCGACAGCGCTTGCCTGGATGGCCAAAAGAGGAGAGAAGCCACTGGAGTCGATCACCTTCTTGACGACGTTGTTGGACTTTTCGGATCCAGGACAGGTCGATGTCTTTTTGACCCCCGAAGAAGTCAGCAAACGCGCCAAAAAAGTCGCAAAAGACGGTGTGTTCTCAGGCAAGCAGATGGCGATGGGCTTTAACATGCTCAGAGCAAACGACCTGATTTGGTCCTACGTCGTGAACAATTATCTCTTGGGTAAGACCCCTCCTCCTTTTGACCTCTTGTACTGGAACTCCGATCCCACGAATCTTCCGGCCAAGATGTACAATTCGTATATCCAAACATTGTATTTGAAGAACAAGCTGATCAAGGGAGCCTTCAAGGTGAAGGGCGAGGTCATCAAGTTAGCGGATATAGAGACACCATGTTACTTTTTCTCGGCGATCAATGACCACATCGCCCCCTGGAAAACGACCTATACAGGTGCGCTTGAGTTATCTGGCCCAAAGACGTTCGTGCTGGGGCAGAGCGGACACATTGCAGGCGTGGTCAACCATCCATCCAAAAACAAACGAGGGTATTGGACACAAGAGAAGTTGGCGAAGACACCTGATATATGGTTTGAGCAGACGACAGCCCATGAGGGAAGCTGGTGGCCTCACTGGAACGATTGGGTGCGTTCATTTACAGGAGAAAGTATCCCAGCGCGTAATGTCCTGGGCACAGAAAAGTATCCCCCACTCGAAGACGCACCAGGAACCTACGTCCGTGTCAATTGCGATGGTGTTGTCGAAACATCAGAAGCTACAAAAGAACGCTGACTCCCTTTTTTGGGATGTCTTTTTTGGGCCACTTGCCACTTGCCCTTATATACAGGCGAGTTGCCACTCGCCCCTTCTTCTCTTCTGCCACGCTTTGCTTGCCCCTGCTTTGGGCAAGCTTCCACTTGCCCCTTCTTCTGCCGCGCTTTTTTGGGCAAGTTGCCACTTGCCCCTTCTTCTGCCGCGCTTTTTTGGGCAAGTTGCCACTTGCCCCTTCTTCTAACGGGGATGCACGGGCATCCCCTGGCGCGCTTCGCTTGCCTTCCCTTCCTGTTGACGCCTTCGGCGTGGTTGACGTATCCGTGCGAAACAAAACATCATTGGCAAATTTGACGGATTTTTTTGTTTTTCAGGCAACCCTTATGCCAAAGCAAAAGTCTCTTACAATGGAACAGGCAAAACTGTTTCCATTTGTTCGGTAAAAAGTCCGCAACGAACAGAATGGATTTGGCCTTTGTAACCAAATCACAATGAAAGGAAGAATGTCATGCAGACGTTGAAAAAAGCTGGAATGTTGATCATTGTATCGTTGATTTTGGGACTCGCGTTTGGTGCGGGTTGTGGTGACAACAAAACAACCAACGAAAAAACGACCACTGAGAAAAGCACAACAGATGGTGGCTCAAGCACCCCTGATACCACTTCAAATACTCCTGATACCACTTCAAATACCGAGAAGGAGGAGAACGAAGCCTGTACGGCTGGCAATTGCACACAGACTTGCGCTGAGAACACGAGCTGTAACCGAACGTGCGAGGGCGGCGGTTGTAAACAAACCTGTCCCAAGGGTGGGACTTGTAACTTTACTTGTACTGGAGGGAATTGCGAACAAACTTGCGGTGCAGACTCTACGAGTTGTCAGTTCACTTGTACAACTGGAGATTGCACCCAAGAGTGTAACAGTGTGTGTGTCTGTGTAGCTGGTGTGTGTACCTGATTCCCTCCTCGATTCTCCCACTCTCCCCAAAAAACCTCTTCTCAAACTCAAAAAGATGTCAGAATGTTGTCAGACTGTTCTCTGGAGTTTGCAAGTCAAAAAGAAATGTAGAGGGGGTCCTTAGCAGAGGAAGTATATCCTTGTAGCTTGTTGGCACCCCAAATAGGCTTTTTACAAGCACGAATCAGATGTCCCACGCACAGCAGGACCACAGTTTGGTGGCAAATTTGCAATCACGAGGCTCACTGACTCGCTCGCATCGCCCTTTCCCAGAAGCTCTCCATTGTGTGTACGTACATCATATGAGCCGTCCAACAAAGGTTCGACAAAGGGAATATCAGTTGTGTACGGATAGCCAGTGCATCGGCTCAAGCAAAATCTGTTCATGCTCGTGTAGGGGAACAACAGCCTCAACTGGGTGTGCTTTGCAGCCTCCTCAACAAAGGGGAACAATGCAGGGGAGGATTTGTCCATCGTGTCCAGATACATCGTCCACTGGGCTTCGACCTCTTTGCCTTCGTCGTAGATCCGAGCTTTTTCTTGTAGCTCTACAAACGAAAGCTGTTGGAGTTGATCAAGGTCGCAGTGTTGAAAAACCCAGCGTTCAATGGCCATCACTGTATCTTCAAGGCTCGAAGTTTGGCCATTTGCAAAGGCAACACCATCGCGCCAAAAATCAGACAGAAACAGTCTCTCCTCCAAAGCCATAGAGACCTGGCAAGAGTAGTTTTCATACTGGATGTAGCTGTAGGCCGAGGGTTGAACCCCCTCAGGAAAAGGAGACACGGACAACAAAGAGTTGGATGGTTGGAGTCGGTTGCTGATCGCAGAATGAAGTCCCCCAACGGACGAAGTATCCAGATACAAATCAACATCATTACTTGAACTGCTCACCTCGTGCTCTCCTTCTCTTTTTGTGTTTACAATACCGAAATCTATTGGTCTTCTCAACACCGACTTTGGTCTTTCATCTTCGTTGTCACTTCTCTGGGGGACAATGATTCCGCAACAGCATCTGCTCAACATAACCGTTCAGGGGGTGGGCAAGAGAGAATCAACTGCCGAATATATCCGGAACAAATACCATAAGCATGTTCCTTTGGAGTTTTCCCACTGCTTGATTCTGGACGCTTGTTGAGGGAGTTGCTTCGGGTGAGGAAAATCGACGTTTGGAGTTGTGAGGGGTTTTGGGGTCTTCCAAGCAAAAAAGTCGTTTGGAAAAAGCCTTAGTCTTTGAGTTGTTCGATGTCTTGGAGAGAGATGTTGAGGATGTCAGAGATTTGTTGGGCTGGTACGTTGGCCTCAAGCATCAGCTTTGCGCTTTTCAACAGACCAATTTGCTCGCCTGTTTGGATGCCTTTCTCCAGACCTGCCTGTTCGCCCTCGACTCGGCCTTGTTCGAGACCTTTCTCAAGACCAGCTTGTTCACCTTTTTCAAAACCGGCTTGCTCACCCTCGGCTCGACCTTGTTCAAGTCCTTCCTGTAGGCCTTCTTTGAAGGAGGCAGAAAAACCAGTGAGCCAACGGCGGATGGCGTTGATACGATCTTCGACTTCCCAGCGAAATTCCTCATTGGCACCGAGTCTTTCGAGTTCCTGGTATGCGTCTTGAAATTCGGGATGTTGTTCTTCCCATTTTTTGATGATGTCTTTGTCCAATTTCGTACCCTCCTTGAACAGGCACAACCACTTGTCGAGCAAAGTATGTGCATTTTCTGGTGTCGTGTCAAAGCCCGCCAAACTGATGAAGTGGATCGCCATCCCGTCTGTCAATGGAAAATGCTGTTTTTGTTCGAGCAACAAAAAGCAGTGGTGATATCCTGGCTTGTCCTTGAACATCGCGAAGTTCGTGATCACGATCGAGTACACAGGTTGTAACTTGTCGTACTTTTCGCCACTTTCGAGCTGTGAAGCCGACAAGCGCGACCAATAGTACAAGACTCGCTCCGCGAAGAACTTCTCGTTGGCGACCTGGACTTCGACGTGATAGAGCTTTCCCTTTTTGTCGCGGACTTTGAGATCCATCACTGGATGTTTGTCGGTCCTCCATTCGATCTGCGATTCTGGATTCAGAATGTCGATCTCGTCGATTGGTGCAGCCCCCTCTGGGATGAGTACCGCATCCAATAAACTTCGGAGCAATCGTTTGTTGCGCTCATCCCCGAAGATGCGCTTGAACACGATATCAATGCATGGTGTCAGTATAATGGACTTGTTTTGCTGTTCTTCTATCATGAAGAATCCCCCATCGCTCGGTCTCTACGAAAAGAAAATAGTCGAAAGGCACAAACAAGGAAGACGAATATCCGCTTTCTTGTCGTTGTAACCGAATGTTTGATATGAAAAGAGAGGTGTGTTTTCCCCTTGTTTTGTTTGTCCCCAGCGTCGCCTTTTGCGACGAACATCAATGTGTGCCCTGTTTCTACCTTCGTCAAGGCCAAAAAAGCAGGAAAAAGAAGTGCTCAACTTGTTCTTCACAGCGTGGAAACTTATCACCAAAAAGACCGCTCCTAAAAAAGAAAGTCTACAGCGACAAGCATGAAAGAGTCGTATGTCGAGATATGACATGCCGGGCATTCAGGATGTGCACTGCCGATGCACATACAAACACACGTCGACAAAGTACGGCAGGTAGCAAGCCGCACGTCATATTTCGATAGAAGGAACACCATCTCCAAGGGAGGAAATGATGCGATTGATGAGAATGTCAATGATTTACTTGTACGCAATGCTGGCCATCACAGGAGCATTCCTGGGCTTAACAGGGCTGTTCCAATGGAAGTTTGGACTCCTCCCAAGCTGGCTGTTTATCTCGTCGGCGTGGTCCCTTCCTGTCGCAATTGCCTCACTCCTGATCACACTGTTCGCGACCTACATGTACCAACGCGAAAAGAAGCAATTCCGAGCCTTCGACTTTGAACAACGCAAAAAAGAACGCAGCGAAATCCTCCTCGAATGGGCCGACAAAAAGAACCACTATATCCTTACATATAGTGGACTGTTTACACCACACGCAGGGATCCTGTTCAATACCAAACAAGGCCTCCAGGGTGTCGATTTTATCGAAAAAAAGAGCTTGCTTGTCCTGAGCTTTGGCAAAGAGAACCCCAAACAAGTCCAATTCCTGATCCCCTCCACAACTCACAAGTACATCCCCAACGCCATCACCCGCTTGTGTGGTCGATACAGCCTCACCATCCCACAACACATCTCAGAAAAACACAAAAACATCCAGGCACACGTAGCACAACAACAAAAACCCATGAGCCTGCCACAACTTCAAACACTCGTGCTCAAACAACAACAGATCATCCTCTCACTCGAATCACGACTCAAAAAACTCGAACAGCTCACAACCACACCACAAACACCACACAAAACCACCGCACCTTCTCGCCCAAATTGACCCACAAACACACTTCCAGTATGCTCCCCCAAACCATGCCATGAAGGCTATTGCAATCCCCCATACAAAAGGAAGTGTACACGTGGCACAATCAAATCCCCAAACAATCTTGATCACCGGCGCAAGCACTGGTATTGGCTATGACGCCGCCAAACAGCTCGGGCAGATGGGCATGCATGTCATCGCTGGCGCACGCAAAGACAGCGACATCGAACGACTCAATGCCCTCGATAACGTCACTGGTATCCGCCTCGACGTCACCAAACAAGAAGACAGAGACGAAGCCATCAAACACATCGAAGCCCTCGGAAATGGTCTTGATGTATTGATCAATAACGCTGGCATCGCCGTCGGTGCACCGATCATGGACGTCAGTGGCGACGATCTGCGTTGGCAATTCGAGGTGAATGTGTTCTGTCTCGTCGAGCTGACACAAGCGTGCTTCCCCTTCCTGCTCAAGAACAAAGGGCGTGTGATCAATATCAGCTCAATGGCCGGACGTATGGTCATGCCATTCATGGCTCCCTATGCAATGAGCAAGTTCGCCGTCGAAGCCTTTACAGATGGTCTGCGTCGGGAACTTCGTCCCTTTGGACTCAAAGTCGTCGCGATCCAACCAGGCCCCATCAAAACCGCGATTTGGGACAAAACAGACCCCGAAACCTTACAGTACGCAGGCTCTCCCTTCGAAGACCGAGCGAGACGAGCTGGCAAAATGTTGATCAAGGCTGGTCAAGAACAAAGCCTCCCCGTCGAGACTGTCACCCGTGTGATCAAACACGCGATCACCTCACGCTCACCAAAGACACGCTATATCGTGACGAAAGGTAAGTGGTTCCGCCTCTTCCTCAACAGCCTCCCAGACAAATGGATCGACGCTGTCCTCACACGGATCTTTCCAGAATAAACCAACCACATTGACATCATAAAAGGACACTGTGTATCTTTCGGAGCGCCCTTTTCGACCCACACAAAAAGGAAGATACACATGAGAAAAAACGAACCTAGCTCATCTCCTGAAGTCGCAGCCCTCGTGTACGGCAACATCGCCGTCCGCATCCTCGGTATCATTATGATCCTCGGAGGCCTTTGGGGTGCCTGGAAAGTCGGCTCCACCATCTACTCACTCTTCAAAGAACCCAAACAAGTTAAAGCATTCGCGAAAGCCATCGAACACGAAACTGAGATCAATAAAGGCATCCACGCCTTCATGCTTGAATTCAGCGACGTCGCCCAAAAATACAGAAATATCAAATATCTGACACACCAAGATGAACTGCGCTGGAAGTACGCTCATGAACGCTACAAGTTGGCGTACAAACAAACCAAATACGTTTACAATCCCCCTCTTCCCAAAAGACCCGTAAAAGAGGAACGAAAACAGGATGTCAAACGCGAAGCGAAACAAGAGACAAAACAAGAGACCAAAGCAAAGCCATCGCCAAAAACCCTCCTCGGCACACTCAAAAAGGCGGAGACCAAAGCCCCAGCCATGACCGCCGAAGAGAAAGGCAAGCAGATGGTCGAAAAGCTCCTCGCGGCAGCCAAACAAATCACAAAAGATATCAAACAAAAACAAGCTACAAAGCAAGCCAAGCCCAAAAAGGCTGCAACACAAGCCAAAAAAACACAGAAGCAGGTCCAAAAGGTCGCGTTTGTCGCAAAGCCCCCTCCATTTAAAGCACCTCCCTTTGCAGGTATGAAGGTCATCAAAATTGAGAGACAACGACTCAAACCCATCGACTTTGCCTACTTCTTCGCGTGGATGATCTCCCTCATCATCCTCTTCGCCCTCGCTCGACTCGCCCTCGCCATCATCAAAGCAGGTGGACAGCTCGCCATCACAGGATTTAGCAGGGATAAACTCGTCAAAGAGATCGCACAAGAACTACGTACCCAAATCGCACTCGATACAGCCCGAGGCGAAGATGGCTACAGTGAATTAAAAGACGCCTTTGATGATCTCAAAAGCAAACACTCCTGAAAACACATCTGAAAACACATCCCCTTCAGTCATCGATCAATGACTGACTTGTCTTTGATTGTACACTTTCAAGTCATCGATCGAACACTCCGCCTCTTCCCGTGTCATGTACAATCCAACCAATCGACTGTTACGAAAAGAGAAAAGATGTACACGGCATCATGGTACGCATCTTGATATATGGCAGGGTCCACACACTATGATCTTGCTTCTGGATAGGCAAGACAGGGTTCTTGTGTGTTCAAGACGAACGCAAAACCACACGCAACTCCATCCTCATCGGATCGTGAAGTGCGATATCTCCCAAGAGCCTTGCAGTACGTATCATTATCACAATGGACCATGTCAACGTACTTGTCTTGCCTATCCCTAAGCAGCTTTTTTCCCCTCACGTCTCGGACTGCTCTTCCTCCTGCCCAAGCGCAAACTGTACAGCATCCTCAACATTCATAAAGAAGTGCTGTGGGGTCAGTTTATCCCACAGACCAGAGGCTTTCATCACATTGAGCACCGGCATTTTCACACTCGCAAAGATCAACCGGATCCCACGCTTGCTGTAATCATCGGCGATATCGTGAAGAGCCGCGTCCGCGCTGCTATCGAGCTGTGTCATACTGCACGCCTCGATAATGACTGTATGTAGCGGTGGGTTCGCTTCGTTCTCCAGTGTCTTCAAGAGGTCTTTCAAAAAGGTCACGTTCCCAAAGTAGAACTGTGCATCAAACCGCAAGATGACCATTCCAGGATAGGGGCTCGCGTCTTCGTAATTGCGAACGTTCCGAAAGTCAACACTGTCTCCAACACGTCCCAAGACAGCGACATGAGGCCGCGTCGAGCGATACAAAAAGAGGGCCAACGAACACCCGACACCGATCAAGATCCCCGGCTCGATCCCAACAACCAACGTCGCGACAAATGTAATGATCAACAGCCACATATCGGCGATCTTCACCTTGTACAGATGCTTGACAATCTGCACATCAATCAACCCAAAGACCGCAGTCATAATGATCGCCGCCAACGCCGCTTTGGGCATATAGTAGAATGTCTTTGTCAAGAACGCCAACGTCAAACCTATCCACGTCGCGGCGATCATCAACGTGTACGGAGACGTCGACCCTGCGCTCGCGTGGACAGCCGAACGGGAGAAGCTCGCGCTCACAGGAAACCCCTGGCTGATCGCAGCCGCGAAGTTCGACGCCCCAATCGCCAACAGCTCGCGATTGGCAGAGATGTCGTAGCGATTGCGATTGGCGAAGGTCTTGGCGATCGAGATAATCGTCAAGTATCCGACAAATGCGATAACAAAGGCTGTTGGGAGTAGGCCCCAAAATGTCTTCCAATCCAGTCGAGGGACGGAGATGGTCGGAAAACCAACAGGGATCTTCCCGAGAATCGCGACCTTCTGTGCGTCGAGACCAAGCCCCCATACGATGATCGTCGCGAGCAGTGTGACCGCCAACGCCCTTGGAAACATCTTGTTCATCTTCTTGAGGACGGTCAGCAAGATGATGCTCCCAATCCCGATGAGCGCTGTGTAGATATTGGTCTGTGGGAGATGCTTGATCGTCTGCCACAAGAGCTCATAAAAGTACGCGCTCTTTGGGGCTGAATAGCCGAACAGATGCCTCATCTGACTGAAGCCGATGATCAACGCCGCGGCCGAGGTAAATCCACTGATGACAGGACGTGAGAGGAAGTTGACGAGAAAACCAAAGCGCAACATCCCCAAAATCAACTGGATCGCCGCAACTTGGAGGGTCAAAATCGCCGCAATAATGGCGTAATTCCCTTTGGTCACAAAGGCCAAACCACTCAACGTCGTCCCAACGATCAACGTATCGAGCGCGCCGGGTCCTACAGCCAACTCACGGGAGCGACCGATCAGGGCGTACACAAACAACGGCAATAACGAAGCATACAGACCATGGATGGGGTCCATTCCAGCGACCAACGCGTATGCCATCCCTTGCGGAATCAACATCACGGCGGTCGTCGTCCCTGCGATGAGATTTTGCGTGAGTAACTTTCGCTTATCTTGGGTTTCAGTCGTCATGAATCAGACTCTCCGCTCCTCTTTTCGAGACAATACAACGACGATATCCTTCACTTATGGATACAACGTCGACGAAAACTGCCAACAAGATGCCCTCATACACACCTTTTGTCCAGCCTCACACATGGGAAAAGCCTTGGTCACATCGCTTGCAGATCGAGGATGAATTGGCTATGCTCTGCAACCAAACCACTTATAATGAGGTACTTTCATGAACGAAGCTCACTACCCAACGCAGGCGAAAATAGAAGAATCGCTCAGGTTGTGCATCATCGCGCTCCTGATCTCGTTGGTGCCCAAACTCTCCTATCTCCTCTTCAATGTTGTTGAGCTCATACACACTCTTCAGCTCCCACTTTTGGAGTCAGCGTTTCGTCTCATTCCAATGAGTCCATTTTATTTCTTCATGCGTAACAACTTCTTTTTGTATGGGGCTTCTGCGTTCCTCTTTGCGCTCGCGGCCTTGTTGCTTCAGCAAGAAACCTCTCCCTCTCGGACAAAAACACTCCTTCAAGTCGCGCTCGTAAGCTTTTTACTCTCGGGGTTATTAACACTTGTAGGTCATTTTCTCCCGACGGTTCTACGCAACAGTATCCGTATCTTTTTGCTCCCAACGATTCTCTACGTCGTCGCCTACGGTAGCTTCTACCAGGCTTACACGGAGATGTCGGGTCGAGGAGATAACGTAAAGGTGTGGCTGCTTGGCGCATTGATCTGGGAAGTCAGTGTTGTACGTATCTTCATCATGCTCCCATCCATCTCGGGTATCATGACGCTGCGATATCTTGTGATTGTATCTTCGGTCTTCGCTGGCTTGGTCGTCATCCTTCTCCTCCTAGCGCTCTTTCTCACCCACTCTGCCAATAAGGCTCCCAAGAAAAACACCCCTCCAGTCACACCACAAGAAGACTTACAAGACTCCCTCAAAGATCTGCTCAAAAAGAAGTAAACAAGCGCACTTCCAGGGCATCCAAAAGAAAGCCTCCTGCACCCTCTCCAAATAGTCCGATACCCCAAAAGATCTCACCTTCCCTTACGGACAGTGCAGTCCACAAAGATCCACATACAACGCATGGTCGCAGGACTTGCAATTTGGTGAAAAGGCACTATAATCCCCCCCCATCAATCACACAAGGAGACGGGATGTTACACCAGCTCAAAGCGATGACAATGGGCGAGCCAAATGAGGCGCTGCTCAAAGAATTGATAGACCAACAGGTCCCTTTACCGATCGCCCTTTCACGTATTGCGGCGCTACACACAGCGTCAACCGAGGTGCATGAACCTCTTCGTGGCGAGGTCGTCTTCGCAGATGAGCACTACTTCCCTCACCCCCTTGATGTCGAGCCTTTGTTGCTGTTCTTCTTGCAGCAACTTCACGGCCTTTGGGAGTCCTCCACCTCCATCGAAGATGACCTTCACATCGCGACCTTTGCGATGTTTGGTGTCCTCGCCATCCATCCCTTTACGAATGGAAATGGCCGCACCTCACAAGATTTTGCACAATATCTTTTGATGAGACGATGGGAGCTTGACGCCCCACCACTTCAGCTCCCGAAAGAAGCATACAACCGTCTGGCACATGCCTTTGCCAACCAAACAGTACACTGTGACGGACAATCCCCCGAGGCTTTTTACGCGCTTCGTCAATCACTCTCCGAGCTGTTCGACAAGACGACACTTGCCTCGCTCAAACAAAATGATTCATTTGCCCTCGTGGCAGATTATCTCAAACAAACCATATATATCGAAACAGACGAAGATTAACACAAAGGGAGGCACACATGCCTAGTATTCCCAAGCTCAACAACATCGCGCAAAGTATCATCTCCGGTGAACGCCCACTCGACGAAGCTGCCGCAAACGAATTGATCCAATCCGCGGTCTCTGATGGACGCATTCACAAAGATGAAGAGCTCAAACTCCTCGAACAAGTCGAAGCAAGTGCTCCCAAAGGCAGCGTGTTTGGCCGCGAGTTGCTCAAAGAGTTCATCGAAGGCGGTGAAAACCGCATTCGCTCCAAGCACTCCAAGCAAAAAACATCATCTTACCCGGCGACTCGCTTCTACAACACCTGGATGCGCTCCTTCAACCCCTTCTTGCCGACCTACGAAGTCCCCAAACCTTCTTATGCAAGCACTGAAAAAGGTGGTCCAGGCAATTACACAAGAGATCTCGCCACACAGACCGAACAAAACGCTGTCCGCAACCTCACCAACGAGAGAGTCCTCGAAGATCTCGTGATGAAGTTCGAAGGCGCCTCCACCAAACAATTCGGCTGGACCCGCACAGCGCACGTCCCCAACGACGATGTCTATCAGGTCTACCTCAACGAGGTCAAAGGCCAACCCATCAACGAATACAATCCCCTTGAGGCCGTCGAGAACTACCTCAAAGCCAACTACACAGAGAAGTAGCTCCCCCCTCGACACATGACCTCCCCCTTCTCTCCTCACAAACAACGCCTAAGATCGATATAAACCCATAGCGTCCGTAACGATCACATCAAAGGGATGATGATATGCTAGAGAGCCTTCTTCGAGAATTGCCCAAAACATTTGACACTTCGGACATCAAGCAACACTTGCTGTTACGTGCAGGAATACAGCGCTCCCTTGGGCAAAGTCTCCTCCTCCAAACAGACACTTTGCACCTCTTCTCTCGTGAATCGCAACTCAAACCATTTGTCGAAATACCACTCTCTCGCACCAAACGACCCACACTCAAAGAAGACACATTCAAGACACTCCTCCTTTTGACCAAGCAAGATGGGAGCACGCTACAGCTCGAAGTCTCCAGCTTTGAAAAAGATGACTGTCAGACATTCTTGCAACAGCTCACACAGCCATCCAAGTCTTCAACACCGGACACCACAGCTTCGACAGAAGAACGTCCCACCAATCATACAGAAGAAGCTCCCCCTGTCCCACCTCGCATTGAAACGACGAAGAGTCTCGATGAGACCTCTGATACAGACACGGATATCTTGATCGAGCAGATCCGTACTCGACTCGAACGAGACGAAAAGATCCAGGCCGTCAAAGACGCCCGCGACGCGACAGGGATGTCTCTCAAAGAGGCAAAAGAGTTTGTTGACATGGTGGAAGCGGAGAGTCACGAGGATAGAGCAGCTTCCAAAGATATGCACAGGCAAGTTGCGCAATATCTGCAAGCAGGACAGATGATCCAAGCAGTCAAATATGTCCGCGAACAGACAGGGCTCGGTCTCAAAGAGGCGAAAGAGTTTGTGGACACTGTCGATTGGGCGCAATCACACTCTTCAACAGAGCAAGAAACTCCATCCACAGAAGAAGAGAAAGCGAAGCCAACGGTCACACTTATCGTGTGGGTCATTCTACTCATTGTATTTTTTGCGATATACAAGTATCTCGTGCCAAACTGAGTCTCTAACAAAGTCCCACCAACATCACACCCCAACACATCTCCGGACATCCCCCAACAAGAGACGAGCAGTCTGTGAGCTACGTGCTCTCTCGTTCAGACCCTACAGATGGGGGAAAATCCTTTTCTTTTCTTGTACTGAGATGAGACCTGGGCTATCTTGAGAGGGTCATAGGTGTTGTAACTCAAGGCTACCCCAAGAAAAAAAGGGAATGTTTGGTGCGTATGAATATAAGACATCATGTATATCTGCTGGGCATCGTTTGTCGATGCGTGATCGTCATCAGTATGTTTCTGAACGTGCAAGGTTGCGGAGAGACGACGTTACGGGATGATTGTGCGTCCTGCCCTGAGCGTTGTTTACAAGGCTTGGGTGACGAACGTTCCCGTTGTGTCGCCTGCCTCACAGATGAACAGTGTAGAAGCTCAGACCGCCCAACTCGCATCTGCACCCAAGAATTTCAATGTATCTGCAACAGCGCCCAAGACTGTCCATCAGGCAAACAATGTGCGGGGGAAAACGGATGTGTTGACTGTATCGTCGACAAGGATTGTCAAAATCCCTCCACTCCATTCTGTATAGAAAACTTTTGCCAAGGTTGCCGCCCAGGAGACAGCCGGCAGTGTGTCATCGATGACGACACAGGTTGTGCGAAGGGTACACAAACTTGCGGCAACGATGGCCGGTGGAATGTCTGTGATGTCCCCAACAAAAAGCCCTGTGGGTCAGGACAGTTTTGCCGCGATGGGAAGTGCGCTTGCGACCCTGGCTTATCAGCCTGTTCGGATGGATGTTATGCATTACAAACAGATCCAAAACACTGTGGTGCCTGTGGCAATGTGTGTCCTCAAGGGACCTTCTGTGCTGCAGGCGCTTGTGTAAGTCAGTGTCCGGTCCAAACACCCACGACATGTGGACAATCCTGCGTCGACACCAACACAAACGCCCACCATTGTGGTGCCTGTGGAAAAACCTGCAAACCCGGTCAGCGATGCAATGGTGGCTCATGTACCTGCCCCACAGGGCAGAGATTGTGTGATGAGCGCTGTATCGATCCAATGAATCACAACAAACACTGTGGTCGCTGCTTCAAAAGCTGTGGGGATGGGAAAGTCTGTGCAACAGGTGCGTGCCTGAGTACATGCCCTCCTTCGACATCTACGCTTTGTTATGGCGGATGTGTCGACACAATGAACAATGAGGAGCACTGTGGAAGTTGTGGCAACGCATGTCTAGAAGGTCAGGTCTGCCGCGAAGGCAGGTGTACATGTCCAACAGGACAACAAAAGTGCGGTGCAGGCTGTGTCGACATCGAATCAAATCGCGAACATTGCGGCTCATGTGGCAAAGCCTGCAAAGACGGTCAGAGCTGTGCGGGTGGATTCTGTGTCGCTTCCTGCCCCAAGCCCACACCAGATGTGTGCCTTGGTGGGTGTTTTGACACAATGAGCAGCCCCATGCATTGCGGTTCGTGTGGAAATCGCTGCAAGACATTGATGCAATGTACACAGGGTACATGTAAGTGTCCGTCCAACTCGACACTCTGTGATGGTTCATGTGTGGACACACAACAACACCGTCTCCACTGTGGTGCCTGTCATACCCCTTGCGCAGATGGAAAACGATGTGCAGCAGGAAAGTGTGTCGACAATTGCCCAACGACAAATCCAACAGCCTGTTACGGCGGATGTGTCGATCTGCAAACGGACAACTTCCACTGTGGTCGTTGTGGAAACCGCTGCACAGGGCAAACACAATGTGTCCAAGGAACATGTCAGTGTCCATCGGGGACAACACTTTGTGGCGGTGTCTGTGTCGATACCAAACAAACATCCGCCCACTGCGGCCAGTGCAACAACCAATGTGCACAAGGCCAAAGCTGCCAAAACGGTGTTTGTGTCTGCCCTTCAGGGCTCGAAGTATGTGAAGGATTGTGTGTCGACACAAAGAGCTCATCCAACCACTGTGGTCGATGTGATCATGCTTGCGCCACAGGAGAGAGTTGCCTTGATGGTCTCTGCCAGAGCCAAGGTTGCCAAAATGGTGCAACACAAAACTGCCCCCCGCAAGGTTGCAGCAAAGGCACAAATGGAACAATCACATGCACAGGTGTTTGCAAATATGGCACACAGACCTGTCAGAATGGGACGTGGGGAGCATGTGTTGGCGCGGTCGCTCCCAGTAAAGAGGTTTGCGACAGCAAAGACAACGACTGCGATGGACAGATCGATGAAGATGGTGTGTGCATGTGTGGTGCCAGTAACCCGATCAGGGCGTGCTACACGGGACCAGCCGGAACACGTGGTGTAGGTGAATGCAAAGATGGTGTAGAAGCATGTGACCTCGGAAAATGGAGCGGTGTGTGTACCAGTGAGACACGTCCACAGGCCGAGCTTTGCGATGGAAAAGATAATGATTGTGATGGCCAGACAGATGAAGGCTTGAGCAATTGTGCGACCTCCTCAGGTTGGACAGTGTCGACAGTGTTTGGTGACGCGAAGTGTCATTGGGACGCACAACAGGGAAAATGGATAGATTGCTTTCGCGATGGTCCAGCTGCGCAGGCACAGTTCTACCTTCCCCGTGGAATCGTGATTGACAGTAAGGGCAACTTCTTTGTATCGACAGCGGACCACAAGATCCGCAAGATCAGCTATGTGACAAACGCAACCTGTGAGACAACCTCCAATTACACAGGCTATTGTGTAACGACTTTTGCAGGCTCCACGATTGGCTTCGCAAATGGACAGGGAACAAGCGCGAAGTTTAAGCACCCACATGGTCTGGCCATCGACAAACAGGACAACCTTTACGTCGCAGACACTCACAACAACTGTATCCGAAAAATCGATCCACAAGGTAACGTCACGACCTTCGCAAGTGATCGAAAGTGTCGATACGATTCGGCAACAAAAACATATATTGATTGCTTCAAAGATGGACCGAGATTACAAGCCCAATTTTACAGACCCGAATCCCTCACCTTCGATCCTTCAGGAAATCTCTTTGTCTCTGACACGATGAACAGTAGAATCCGAAAGATCAACACAAGTGGAGTTGTCATCACGTACCTTGGGGACGGACAGTGCACCATCGATCGAAGCACCAACAAATACATAAACTGTTTGCGCAACGGGCCACGCTCACAGGCACAGCTCGGCTATCCTCGTGGGATCGCATTTGATGGTCTTGGCAATGTCTTTCTTGCGGACCTTCACAACCATCTCATCCGTAAAGTGGACACCTCTGATAACGTTACAACGTTAGCAGGAAGCACCATTGGTCGCCTTGATGGCAAAGGAAGCAGCGCGAAATTAGCTCAGCCCTATGGGATCATTCCGGACGGAAAGGGGGCGTTCTTTTTTAGTGGTTCGAGCAGCCACACGATTCGCAAAATCGATGCAGTCGGGAATGTCACGACAATCGCAGGCACAGGCAAAATGGGACACAAAGATGGCCCAGGCATCCAGGCCCAATTCCATACCCCCCAACACATCACACTCGACAGCAAAGGCCATTTGTATGTCGTCGATGAGCTCAATCATTGCATTCGCAAACTGACTCCCCCATGACACTACACAAAAAAGCAAAAACCCCCTCTCAGGCGAGCTTCACCCGCCTCCCACCTGTGGTCGAAACTTAAAGGATATTGTGTTGTTTGAAGAGCTCTTTGAGGTCTGTTTCGGGGCGGGCACCGACGTGACTGATGACTTCAGAAGCAGCAATGTTCCCCATGCGACCACATGTTTCGAGGTCATATCCGTGGGTCAATCCCCACAAAAAGCCACCTGCGAAGAGATCACCAGCGCCTGTTGCGTCTTTGATGTCTGTGGGAACTGCAGCAGCGTGCCAACGTTGGTCACCTGAGAGGATATGTGCACCGTTCGCTGAATCAGTACAAGCAACGATACCGATCTCTTTGGCAGCTTGTGCCAACGCAGCTTCAAAATCCTCTGTCTCGTACATAGAGAGCATCTCCGCGCGGTTACAGAACAGCAGATCCACATGGTCGCGGATCATGTCGCGGAAAGCCTCACGGTGACGAGAGATACAGAAAGGGTCGGAGAGGGTAATCGAGACTTTACCGTCTGCATTTTTGCAAGCCTTGATCGCCTTGTCGAAAGCCTCGTGGCTCTCAGGACCGTCAAAACGATAGCCTTCGAGGTAAATCCACTCAGTATCAGCCATCATCGCTTCGTCGATATCAGCAGGAGAGAGATGCTCTGTCACACCGAGATAGGTGTTCATCGAACGTTCACCGTCAGGTGTGATCAGGACGAGGCAGCGTCCAGTCTCGACATCAACATCTTTCGATGCCATCGGTGTCTCGTAGACAGCACCCTGTGCGCGAAGATCGTGGGCAAAGATTTCGCCAAGCTGGTCGTTCTTGACTTTTCCGACATACGCGGTTTTTCCACCAAGTTGTGCGATGCCAGCGATGGTGTTCGCGGCAGAGCCACCAGAGATCTCTTTGGATGGTCCGACTTTAGAGTAGAGGGCAACTGCCTGCTCCATGTCGACGAGCTGCATGATGCCCTTCTCGATGTTGTTCTCAACAAGAAATGCATCCTCAACCTCAGTCAAGACGTCAACGAGTGCATTTCCGATGCCTACCACCTGATACTTTTTCATCTCGAATTCCTTTTGCTCCTCACGAGCAATCACTTGAAAACACTTACTATTTCATAAACAAGCGTGACACTGTGTCCCACCCGTCTCCAAACGGGGATGTAGCATAGCGGACGCCCTATCCCACGTCAATATCCTTTTGCTTGACATCTCCACAAACAACACTATACTTTTTCATGCATAGTCAATTTTGACTAGTTCAAATTAACCAAACAGGATAAAAGGAGTTTTGATCATGCAACAACCTACTTACACATTCGTGAGTGTTTCGAAGGCAAAAGAAGGCAAGCTGGAGGATTTGGTACGCATCGCGAAAAAACCAACAGAGCTCATGGACGAAAAAGTCGACGGGCTCATCGCGCGGCAGGTCAGCGTCGATAGAGAGCGTCAGGCGGTGATCGTGTGGGCTACATTTGACAAAAAGGAAACGCTGTACGATTATTTGGCGACCGATCAAGGCAAGAAAGATCACGGAGAAGATGAAGATATGAACGCCATCATCGAGTCTTTCGAGATGTACGATTTACAACCTGTCAGTGGACGTCTATGAGTCAAAAAGCACTCAAAGAATTGATGGTGCTCAGCACCATTCGTGCTCATCCAGCCCACGGTTATGCGCTCACAGCGATGCTCACACACGGCGTGGGGTGGACACTTGGGCTTACGAAACCTACGATTTACGCGATCTTAAAGAGATTTGAGAAGCACGCGTGGGTGCAATTCGAGACTGCAAAAGACTCTAACTTCCCAGAAAGACAAATTTATCACCTGACAGAACAAGGTGAACAGGCCTACTTTGATTTGCTGAGGAGTTGTGCGAAGGACAAACAACTTCCGGTGCTTCCTCTTGTTGGTCTGCTCGCCCACCTCGATGATCTCCCTCAAACCGAACAGACAGACACCCTCCAACATCTGCTTTCCATCCGCCAAACGCAGCTTGAACAACTGCAAGAATTTCCCGCTCACGAAGGCAACGCTGGCGCAGCGATCACGCTCACACTCGAACAGCTTGCGCTGGAAATCAAAACATTGAGACAACTCCTTGGCGACGAAGTAACCGACGCTCCCTCAACGAGCAAACATCAGTGAATCCAACGACAAAAAACAATCCCACCATCTCCTACGTTCCAAACCATCGCAAAAAATAACAGCACGTTGTGCAAAATCAGCCAACACAACGATTGACATACCAGAAACACAACCTTCGTACTGTAGAGGTAAAAAGTATGTCTGGCTTATTACAACGTTGTTTCATCGTGGTGATGCTCATATCGGGTGTTTTGTTGGGTAACGGCTGCTCGGATCGTGGTGGCATCGAATATACCATTCCAAAGCTCATCAAGACCGACAAAATCGACCGCTTCCGAATCCAAAAGATCTACATCAGCACCAAGATCGCAAAAAGTGCCTTCCTTGTCATGAGAAAATACGAAGATGGGAAACCTGGCGATATCCTACAAGTCGATGCGATCAAGACAGGAGAACCTAGCCCCTTCACGATTATCCTGGATCACTTTACCTTTGTCCCTGGTAAACAAACAGTCCACCTCGCCGTCCACCTCGATCAAAATCAGAACAGCGAGTTTGATGAGAGTGATCCCATCGCTGATGATGGATTCCTCCAACGAGCCGTAGAGATCGAAGTCGAAAACGACATCTACCTGACGAGCGTTGAGCTACTTGAGAGCACCCAAGCGACGAGCAGAAACGACTTCAAAATTGGAAAGATATACATCCATCGATATATGGCCAAGAAAGCCTTCTTGCTAGTCTACGCAGACAAAGATGGTCAAAAGGGCGCGCTGCTCGAAACCCTGGACCTCAAACTCAGCAACAAATACAATATCCTCGTGAAACTCAGCCCCGAAAATGAACTCTCAAGTGGCTCCTATACCTTCCATCTCGCCGCATACCTCGACAGCAATGACAACGGACAGTACGACGAGAATGACAAAGCCGCGATGTTCGAGGAGAAACCCATCGAACACACCATCAACGTCGAACGCTGAAATCACCCCTTCCCTGCTCCTTCCAACACGCCCCAACTCTCACACCACGAACGCCAGCAATTGACCTCTCTGCGAACATTTTGTACGGATAGATCGTAGAAGAGCTTGTACATCCAGCTCAATGAGGAAGGGAGCATGAAGGTCTATCTCGACGACGAAAGAACACCGCCAAAAGGCTGGCGTCTTGTGCGCTGGCCAGAAGATGCCATCGCATTGCTCGAAACAGGCAACGTCACACACCTCAGCCTCGATCACGATCTTGGCGATGATGAGAGAGGGACAGGGTACGATGTCATCTTATGGTTGGAAGAGGCCGTTGTGACGAAAGGCTTTAGCCCACCTCATGTCAAAGTCCACTCAGCCAACACCTCCGCTCGTGTCAAAATGGAGTTGGGGATACAATCAATTGAACGATTCGCGTCGAGGAACAAACATGAATCAGTATGAGATCCGCGCCGATTACAACAAAGACTCTATTGTCGTCTACCAAGCATTCAACAGCGCGATCGCAAAAGTCGCCGCCGAAACGAACCGTTTCCAACGCCCCTTCTCGATGCACAGGATGACGTGGATCAAACCCTCGTTTTTGTGGCTCATGGCTCGCAGTCAATGGGCGCAAAAGTCCGGCCAGGAACACATCCTCGCCATTCGGATATCGCGCAAACACTGGGAAGAGGCCCTCTCACAAGCCATCCTCACCAGCCCAGAGAAGCACGTATATCCCAAAAAAGGAGAATGGGAGTCGCTGTTTGAGCAAGCAAAAGTCCATGTCCAGTGGGATCCTGAGTATTCGATTCGTGGCAACAAGCTCAACCACCGTTCGCTCCAAGTGGGCATCAGTCGCCACCTGATCCGCGAATATGTCGAAGAGTGGGTGATCGACATCGAAGATATCACCCCACTTGTGAGAAAAATCCATTCACATCTTCGCAATGGTAAGGTCAAACACGCCCAAAAGCTCCTCCCCACAGAGAAGGTCTACCCCACCCCTACACATATCAAAAAAGCCCTGGGAATGTCGTAAATTACGACACTTCTTTCTCGAAGAGATTCCGGGTATTTTGGCTGATATAGGTGCTCAACCCCTCACCTTCGTCTGCGCAACGCTTCATCTCATCGATGTGTTCTTTTCCAGCGGATGCGTGTGTGTACTCGTAGACTTGGCCGGAGGTGAACGCCACCCTGATCCAATCCTCTCCATACTCGTAGAATTTCACACCTGACTCGCCATGTCTGTTTCCGTAAACTTTCATGTAATATCTCCTCTGTACCGATGGTATGTCATCACTCGAAAACGTACAATAGCATATGCAACCCCTCATGTAACAAAAACATTCCCTCTCAATGTTGGTTAAACCACATACAACGGTTTTTGACGCACCCACAGTACGCATGAGAGAGCGCCGTATAGTACGGACAAATCGCAGCAAATCCCGGCGTCTTGTAGCTGACACAGTGATTGCCACAGCCCCCCTTCACACAATCACCGTCATGTTGACAGCGCCCTCTCCCCTTAAACTTCCCGCGGATTGGAAATCGTCTCCCTTTGGGTCGATACGACAACGCGCCGGCTTTTGTGTATGGAACAGGAAGACACTTGGGATCATTGAAGTAGCATCTCGGCTTTAGCGTATGTTTGGAGATCATGATCCGTGGAAACACAAACCACACAGGATCAGGTTCCTCCTTGAACACTTTCAACAAGGCGAGCGCCGTTTTTTGCGCGCTCCACCCAAGCCTGTTATCTGAGAATCTCAGACAATGTCCTTTGTAACGCTTCATTTGTGGAGCCGTAAATCGATTGCATTCGGACATACCAATGATGTGAGGGATTTTGATCTTGGAGAAATAGGTATTGCGACGCTTGCTCCACACAGGACGTTTGTGGAGTTTCCCCTTTGTTCCTAGATAATGAAGCACAAGGCTCCCTTTACATCCTTTGTACGCTCGAAATGTTGGGATACGTTTAAGTGGCAGGGGATGCTTCTTTTGGAACACACACTTTGGCTTGCGTGTACCAGATAACAGGGGCATTCGTTTCTTGGCGAATGTCTCTGTTGAAGCCAATAGACAGATTGAACAAATGACTGTAATGGCCAGTGTTTTGGTGTTCGACATGCTTCGATCCTCTTCATCTACGTTGAAAAAAACGTTCTCGCCATTGTAACGCAAAAAGTACCGTGGGCTTACACATCTTGCAAAGATTGACGGGTTCCCCTACCCTTTTTTGGTGAACATGTAGGCCATCAGGCCCAAAAAAGGAAGGCTTTTGAACGATGAAGAAAACGGTTGAAGTTGTGGGCGCTGTCATCACAAATGAGCAGGGAGAGATCCTGTGTGCGTTACGTGCTGAGGACATGTCAATGTCTGGATTATGGGAATTTCCGGGAGGAAAAATTGAAGCAGGTGAAGCACCAAAAAAGGCGATTGTCAGGGAGATTCAGGAGGAGTTGGGGTGTTTGATTGAGGTCCACACACAGGTAGAAGACACGCTTCATGAGTATGAGCATATCATCGTCAGGCTGTTGACCTTTCACGCGAACATCAAAGAAGGGAGTCCAGAAGCCAAAGAGCATGAAACACTACGTTGGGTCGCCAAAAAAGACCTCGCCTCCCTTCGGTGGGCACCTGCCGACATCCCCGCAGTTGAGTCACTCTTATCATAGTGTCTTTTTGGCTGCTGCCGCGCTTACCAGATGTTCAGGATGAAAGGGAGTAGGTCCAGTTTTCTTCAAAGCCCATATTTTTGGCGATCTGGAGTTGTGGAGAGAGTACATCTTTGAGATGATGAGAGAATGTATGTTGCTTCATCTGGAGGAGTTGTTCGATGCTCTCCTCCTTGGTCAGGATGATGTAGTCTTCGAGGAGCTTCTTTTTATTGGTGTTGCCGACGATTTGGATGGCATTGTATTGTTCTTTGGCGAACACGTCAAAGTATGTTTGGAGATCGGGGAGACAATTGCTCTTGGAGGAGTTGGCGGACTTCAGGACGGGGATGAGGTTCCACATCAGGTCGTGGGCCACATAGGACCAGGGCAAGAAGTGGTCGAGGGACGCGCTCTGTTGGGTGAGTTCTTGGTGTGAGTAGAGACATTGGAGTGGTGTTGGACGTTCTTTGAAGACAATCTTCCAAAAATCCCAGGCGCTCTTGAGTGAACGTTTTTGGGGTGGGAACAATTTTTCGGAGATGCCTGGCGTGTTGGGGTTGTGTTTTTGCAGGTATTGGATCAACTTCCAGAGGCAAAATCCTTTAAGGATCGCGACTTGAGAGAACAGATAATAACGCCAATCGGGGTGGATCTCGATGGCTTTGTTCGCCTGTACGAAGCGATAGAGAGGAGAACGTTGACTCGCTTCATTGAAGGCAGCTTCGGCGAGTCCGATGATCTTTTTGTCCTTTTGTCCATCACGAACCCCTTTGAGTTGGGCAGGGAACCATGGTGTGAGGAAGCGTGTGGGGACGTAGCGTCGGAGTGATTGGACGAGTTTTTGTTGCGGGAGGAAGTCTTCGCCAGCGAGCAACGCCTGGATCGCTCGACGAATCGCCACAGGGTCTTTTTCATCGATGATATTGGAGACAGCGCGTACCTCAGAGACGATTGTGCTGAGTTTATCTTGTTTGCCAAAGTGAAGCCGAAAGTAGGTCACAGGATACCAAACATGAGAGAGCATCCTGGCGATGATATCGTCGACTTGGATAATAGGATTATCGTGTGTGGTATATTCTTCGAGGATGGAGAGGAACCAGTAAAATTTGTAGGAGTTGGTGACTTTGTTGAAGGAAGCAGAAAGCGCCTCCGTCGAAACCAAAGCAGATTGTGGCAGCGTAAAATAAGGCGTGACACCTTCTCTTAGCTCAAGATCTTGTCTCTCATCTTTCATATCTTTGTTCCTCTAAAGGGTGCATCATCGCAAGACAGCCTATCACCTTCCACAAAAAGAGGAAAGGGAAAAAGCACTACGGAGAAAAAGAAATATCTCAAAAAGACAAGCATCAGAACCAACAAAAAACGACCTTGCCAAATATATCAGCATCGGTATAATCCCAAAAAACAAAGAAGAGGAGAAAAACATGGAGCATTCATCCATAAAGCAAGAACTTATCTCATTAAAAAAAGAGTACTACGAAGGCGTCATTTCAGAGCAAGAATACCAAGAGCTACGTAACACACTCATGCAAAGGTGGGATCAACAAAACACCCAAAAAGCGCCAGAACCACAACACGCTTCACATGCTCCTGCCGATATATTTGCGACATCGTATGCAAGCCCTCCTCAAGAACCACATAAGATAAAACGCAGAACCAACAACATACGAAAAGGTGATACGATTAACGAGCGCTACCAACTCAAAGAACTTCTGGGGGAAGGTGGCATGGGGAAAGTTTTTCTTGCGCATGATCAAATGCTCGAAAGGGATATTGCGCTGAAACTAATCAGGCCCGAACTTCACAAAAATGCAACGATCCGCTCACTCTTTCTCGATGAATTAAAACTTACGCAAATGCTCACTCATCCAGGGATTGTGAGAACATACAATCTCGAAAAAATGCAAGATCGAGATCTACTTTACTACACAATGGAGTACATTCCAGGCAAACCCCTTCACACCTTTTTCGAGGATAGCTCCGCAGGTGAAACATTTTTCTCTCTAAAGGAAGCATTTACCTTTATCGAACATCTTGCGGAAGCGATCGCATACGCTCACAAAATGAAAGTACTCCACAGAGATTTAAAGCCTGGGAACATTATGGTCACGCCAGACTTTAAAGCAAAAATAATGGACTTTGGGCTCGCCAAGTTGCTTCACACAACGTCACAAGCAAATGATGTCTCAGGAACGTTGTTTTATATCGCTCCTGAGCACCTCTATGGCGAAAATCAGCTGTCAAAAACATCAGACATTTACGCATTGGGTGTCATTGCATACCAACTACTCACCGGACATCTCCCCATCGGATGGACAAAAGCACCAAGCCAGCTCTCATCGACACTTCCCTCCTCCATAGACAATATCATCCTCAAAGCCATAGAACCACAAAGAAGCGATCGATACCAAACAGCAGAAGAATTTCTTGCTGCCCTGCAATCCATCTCCAAGTACACACGCTCCTCAAAAGAAGTCTTTGCTGTTCCTCATGTACCGACAGTTTACAGAACAAATCATCAAGATTGCGTTGTAATAGCTACAGACGAAGCACATCACCACTTCACTAAGAAGATCACAATTGAGACACCTGCAGAGTCTTCCATCAATTGGAACGATTGGAGACCACTTCCACTCCCTCCGGCAGAAGAACAGTTTGTGGGAAAACCTGTCATCACAAAACATCCCTCCGGCCCCATCGAATGTTATCAGACAACACAACGTGGTAACCTGTACATGCAGACTCTCTCCGAACCTGGAACATGGCGTTCAATCCCCTCACCAGAAGGATATACGTACACATCTCATTTCACAGTTGAATACAGGCATGGCAAAAAACAAATTTACGCCGTTTTGGAGAACTCCATCAACCGACAAAAACATCTTTATCGATGGGTAAGTGGAGAATGGACAGATTGGCAAGCTCCATGCACCGAAAAAAGTGGACCTGTGGTTGCCCAAGATCTCAATCACGCATGGGTATTTCAGCGATACTATGATGATGGTATTTTGTACTACTGTTGGTCTTATCGTCATGAAGACAGTTTTGGTATGTGGCGAAAACTCCCGCATGAATCAGGTGCAAGACACATTGGAACACCGACAATCTACCACCACAAACCAACAGACAAACTGTTCATATTCTCTCGCACAAACAACAACAAACTCATGTGTATGGGACAACATGCTCCTGGCTACTTCACAAAAACCTGGATCGATGCAGGCATTCACACAGACCGTGCTCCCGTCATTGTGACCCCTCCAGGAAAAGATGGAGCGATGTACATCGACATCTTTGTGCACACACAAGGAGAGCTTCGAACAAACCGACTCAGTGTCGGATTTGGCAACCTGGAATCAACAACACACTCAGGCTCTCTACCAGGAAACGAACAAAAGACAACATTTGGTGGCTGGGCAGGAGAGTGGAAAATCATCGACGATTTGGAGTCGGTTAAAGACATCTGCTTTTTTCAACCGATCTTCCAACAAGTAGATGGACAAAAAACGAAATATACTGCAATCATGCAAACAGGAACCAACAAAGTAAACCCTATCACACATTGCACAATCGAAGTGTGAATGGGCTCACGAAGCAATAACATTGCAACTCACCAGGAGTCGCACGTAAGCTACGCCGAAGGCGTCGAATGCGGGGTTTGGGAAGCGCTGTTTCCCAGGCGGACGTGATCGGGGTCGCGCACGTCCAGCCAGCCGACTACGCCAAACAGAGCTTTGCAGCCCATAAGCGCCAATGCAAGAAAAAAACTCCAACAAAAAAAAGGTTAGAATGGGTTCTTTGCAGAGACATTGGCATTGCTCGGACTGGATAGTCCGAGTGTTTTCACTTTCCACACATTTCCTCCTCAAATTCCCTCTCAAATTCCCTTCGTGACGGAAGTCACGACGCGCACCGCGAGAGTGCTGCGAAGCAACAGTCGAGCATAGGCGGGAGCCGGCGATCCGCCGCATAGCGCTCGGAGAGCGCAACAAAAGCGATGTGAAGCATCGCAGGGTTCGGGGGCGATGACCCCGAGCGGGTGTGGGCAGCCAGCCCACAATGCCAAGCGGAGCGCGGCAGTCGCAGGGGCAAGCGGAGCGCGCCAGTAAGGGCAAGTTGCCCATACAGAGAGTGGCGTCAGCTCTCCTGACAAAAGCGTGTGCCTGGTACAGGTGGGTCAATCGGTGGACCTGCAAAACACTGTGCGATCTGTCCCCAACGTTTTGCAAAATCGCCCTTCACTGCCAACTGTGTGTCTTGGAGATGACGTGTTTGTGTCACCAAGCGACAAAAATCCACCGCGCTTCCCTCTACCACATCAGGTGAATCAGGACTGTTCCACTCCCAAAGCTCTCCTTTTGGTGAACGCAAAGACACGTAAATACGATGGGGAGGTGGGGTCTCACCACGATTTTGAAAGGCAAAAGGGATCGTCAACACACCAAATCGCGCGATGTTTTGAAGACGTTCATGCTCCTCACGATGGACACCACACCGATCGTATATTGCCTGACCATGTGCCCACGTCTCCATCTGGCGCGCTGTCATCGCCGAACGAATCGACATAGGTGGACCAAACCACGATAACCTTGTCTTCATCGGCAATTGTGCACACTTGTTGGCAATACGAAGTCCCTCTTCCCTCCAAATGTCAATGAGCGCGCGACCACGAGGGGAAGGCATCGACTGTTTTTGCGCTTCGAGCATCGACATCCCCTGCTCCATGCACCGCAACATCGGCAATGCATACTTCTCTTGGAACAACGACTCACCCTCCAATGAACACTCAACCGCGAGATTCAGGTGATGTAGATGGAGAATGATATCCTCTGTTGTCCATCTTTGGTATTGCGTGGGCTGATAGAGTTCCTGTTCATCGAGAGAATCGACAAAAAGATAGAGGGCTTCGTGTTCATCTCGAAAATCTTGTGCTTGCTTCATGTGCTCCTCAAAAGGGACAGCTCTTGCTTGCGCGACTGGCGTATTTGACAAAGAACACTTTGAGCTTGGCGCTGGAACTGGAACTGGCCCAATAGATCTTCTTGTCTGCGCGGCTGCTGTATTTGGTTACAAACCACAGACCATCATCTTTATTGCTCGCACGGCTGGCATACTTCACAAGATACACCTTGCAATTGGCGCGGCTGGCGTACCTGACTTCATACGCTGTGATGTCCGCGCGACTGCTGTACTTCACGTAGTGTACCTTGGTCGCGGATGCTTGGGGAACAAAGAAAAGCAATCCTACCACGATACCCAACAAACACATCCATGATCTCATATCATCTCCTTTAAACGATTGAATCGTTGCGTTTTCCTTGGAAAGGCTCAAGCCTAACACAAAGCCGACGCAAAACGAAATCGACGGGAAGAATACGAGACCAAAAGATGCACAAAGCCAAAGGCCCGCAGGGTTTTTCTTTGGAGCGGACAGAGAGGAGATGTATACTGTCCGGCCCGCTTTTGGAATATCTCCCCAAAAGCCAACAAAAACATGGACCCATACCGTCGCAGTCCATGACACAGAAAGGAACATGTACGTGACATGAGCACATCTCCCTCATCAACATTTATCAAGGCCGTTGATATCCTCGGTTATCAACTGGTCTTTTGGGTGATCATACCCGCTACTCTTTTTGGCCTCGGCTGGTCTGTCGAGCGCGCCCTCCCACTCTACTGGGAACCTGGTGTAAGAGCCCATCTACTCGCCACACTCTCCATCCTGACGGGTTCCGTCTTGCTGATCGGCGCGCTCACCCAATTACGCATCAAAGGGAGAGGTTTTCCCGTCCCCATGCTCGCCCCCAAAGTCCTCGTCACAGGCGGCCTGTACGCTGTGATAAGACATCCCCTATACGTCGGCTATACACTGCTATGGTTCGCCATCTCCATTCAACTCGCCTCTGTCTGGATGACCGTCATGAGCACCTCTTTGCTCCTGCTCGTGTGGTACACATACGTCGTATACATCGAAGAACCCGACCTACTCCGTCGTTTTGGTACCCCCTATGAGGAGTACAGGCAACAAACACCACTTTTGCTTCCTCGTACATGGCAGATGTGGCTCTTTCAGGTTGCAGAGACATGGCAAGCAAAGGTCACCGGGTGGGTGCGAACATCCAAAGAAGATGAACACGATACGATTACACCGACACTGCGTCGGCGATACCTTGGACTTGTGGTCATCATCTACGTGTTGTGGATTGTGGGTTATTTTCTGATGGCTTGGGTCTCTTCACACTTCGACGCGACGAGACTACAAAGTCCCCTCGATCGTTGGCTGCCATTTGTCCCCATCATGAATTACCCCTACATCCTCTGTTATCTCGTTCCACTTGTTCCGTTTTTTACCTTGAAGAGCCAAAAACATCTCAACAGATTGATCGTCACGTATGTCATGATGAATCTCGCGGCGTATTGTGTATTTATCGCCTTCCCTGTGGAGACAATCCGCCCACACTTTGAGGTCAACTCTTTTACAACATGGCTGATCTCAGTCGTCTATTCAGCGGATACATCGAGAAATTGCTTCCCGAGTCTGCACGCCGCGACGGCGTGGTTTATTTTCCTACATGTAAACAGAGCTTCCAAGATATGGGGGGGGATTTTGTTTGTGGCAGCGATCGGTATCAGCGCTGGCGCTGTCCTGATCAAACAACACTACATCGCAGACATCCTGTTTGGTGCCATGCTCGCGCTGTGGTTTGTCTACGCTTTTGATAGGACCAAACCAACCTCTCAAGGGAGAGGTTGAGAGAGAGAAGATGGTGCGCTCCTCATCAACGGCCACCCCCCAGAGAATTGCAACCGATCCACGAGCACAACCCTACCAGGACTTTGTTTGATCTTCCCGCTATACCACGAGTGATAAACATGCACCCAGCTACCTGACGGGCCTTTCACAACCGAACCATGTCCAGGTCCAGCCCAGCTCCCCTTACTCACAAGAATTGGTGCGCCCTTCTTTTGGTAGGTCCCCATCGGACTCGTCGCACGAGCCACGCCCACAGCATAACGACTACTCGCGTAGCCATTGGCGCTGTAAAAGAGATAAAAATAGCCCCCCTGTTGGATCATCCAGGCACCTTCCACAAGCGAACCTTCCCAAGAAAGTGTATTGCGCAAGATCGTCTTTGGCTTTCCAATCACGGAGAGTCCATCCTTCGCAAGCTCCTGGATCTTGATCGGTGTCGACTTGCCAACTGCGTTTCCGTCGACCTTCCACAAGACGTAGTGTTTTCCATTGGATGCCTTAAAGTAATGAGCATCAATCACACCCGGTGCCGGCTCTGTGATAAGCGGCTTACCAATGTCCTTGTAAGGCCCAAGCGGCTTCGTTGACCAGCCAACACCGATGGCAAAGACACCGTTCACCTTCCTCCTCGCGCTGTAGTAAATGAGATATCGATTGCCGATTTTGTGTAGCTCAGGCGCCCAAAAGTCTTTTGAAGCCCAAGAGGGATTGGATGCTGTCGTAAAAGCTGTGGTTTTCTTTGTCCAATGCACAAGATCCGTCGAAGTGTAAATGGGATACCGATAATTCCCCGAAGTACACGACATGTAGTACCTCGCTCCGTCCTTTAACACGCCTGGATCCGGACAATTCGTAGGATAGACAGGGTTCGCATACAACCCACCACATCCAGCGTATCGGAACGAAAACTGACAGGCATTTTTCCCCTTAAAGTAAGGTTTCCAACCATTTGAAAGAATGGCGTAAGAGTCACTCCCGTCGTTGATACACTTCCCATCCCATGTCACGACACCACCGGCATCGTCATACTGTGCTGAATGGTTGGGTCCATGCATCCAAGCCCCTCCATAAGTCACACGGGTCACACAGTTTTTGGGTCCGTTGCAGCTACCTTTGTACTGCAAAGCGATGACACATGTCTTTCCCTTGAAGTATGGTTTCCATCCGTTTGAAAGCGTCGCGTAGCCGTTGCCACTGCTATCGACAGTACACTTCCCGTCCCACGTCACACGGTCCTTTACAACGTCAACGTAAGATGTTCGACCAGCAGGCTTCATCCATGTCGAACCATACGTAATCGTCGTCTGACAGGAAGGTGGAGTCGTATCCTGCACCTGTTTCTCAACGACGTTCTGTTCAGGTGCTTTTTCAACAATACGTTCAGGAAAAGACTCGACCAAACCCCCGTCAGAAGAGACCACCTCACGAGCAGGCTCATCAGGCCGATCCCGTTCGGAGACTGTTTCGGTAACATCCTCAACAGTGGACTCGATCCCTTTATCGGGAGTCTGGGGAACATCGACCACTTGCTCAGCCGCATCGTCTTGCTTCACCTGCTCCTCTGGACTCTTTTCAAGATACCCAACACCACACTCCATCGAAGACATCCCATCATGAACAGGCTCACGACCGTCTGGCGTACTCTGATCAGCACACGAGACAAAAACAGCGCCCAACATAGCCGACAGAGCGATTCCAACAACCAATCGTTTCCAAAACAACATATAGACACCTCTCAACAGCGATAAGGCCACTGGTATCAACATTTTCAGAGTGAAGACCAAAATAGCACAGACACAAAGTGATGTATACATTCGAAAATGTACGATGTAAGTCAACTCCTGCCGAATAGAACCATCAAGACGAAGAGATGATTGATGGAGATCAAAGCTCTCTCCTCGTATCTCTGGTACAAAAGCACTCCCAAAATGCTCGACGTACGCCAGCGCGAGAGGAGAAAAGCAAATGGGCGCACCCCCCACATCAAATAAGCTCATCCAGTGCGATGACATCTCCGTTCAATACGGAGAACACGTGATCTTTGCACACGCCAACGTATCCTTTGAGAGAGGCGCCTTTGTCGCTGTCACAGGTCCAAATGGTTCGGGAAAAACGACCTTTCTGCGGATGCTTCTGAGGCTCATCCCGACCTCTTCGGGCACACTGCACACAGATTTCCATGAACATTCCGCAGGATACGTCCCTCAGAGTCGACATATCGATCCAATCTATCCCGTCACAGCATACGATATCATCGCGATGGGTTTGTACAAAGAGTTAGGATGGTGGAGACGTCTTCAACCCCAACATAAGGAGAAAATCGAGGGCTTGCTCACACAATTTGGGCTGCAAGAGGCGGCCTATCAACGATTCTCAGCCCTCTCGGGAGGGATGAAACAAAAAGTTCTCATCGCACGAGCGCTTGTAAGTGGTGCTGAGGTGTTTATCTTCGACGAGCCGTTTACGGGGCTTGATACGGAGACACAAGAAGAAGTCCTGCACATCATCATGGAGCTGCATCGCGATGGAAAGACCTTGTTCATGACCCTTCATGGTGCCGATCTTGAAGTCGTCCCCGCCGAGCAGATCTGCCTCGTGAAGGGACAGAGAGTGCAGCTCTGTTCACGTGAAGATTATCTCAACTCCCACACCACAAGTGAGGTCGACAAACATGTTTGAATCTCTCTCACTGTTCACCTACCCGATCTTGCTCGGTGTCTTGATCGCCACAGTCTCTTCGCAGCTTGGCGTCTTTGTCCTAACAAAAAGGGTGGTCTTTATTGGCGTCACACTCTCCCAGGTCTCCGCCCTCGGTGTCGCCATCGCCTTGCTCATGAAGTGGAATCCACAGCTCTGCGCCATCGGTTTATCCGTCCCCATAGCTCTACTCTTGGCGTTCCCATTTGAGACCACTCGTATTCCGCGGGACACGATACTTGGGATCATCTTCATCGCGGCCTCAGCCTTCTCCATCCTCGTCATGGCCCAGAGCGCTCACGGACTCCAACAGGTCAAAGTCATCCTCTACGGGAATCTTCTATTTGCCTCCAAGCAGGACTTTTGGGTCTCGTTGTCGTTACTTTTACCTGTCCTTGTGTTCTTCTTGCTCGGCTTACGTCCGACGTTGTTCACATTTTTGGACAGAGACGCAGCACAAGTCACAGGTGTTCACACTGCCGCCTGGGAATTGGCGTTCTTTCTCGTGCTCGCGCTCGTCATCTCCGTCTCAACAAAGGTCACAGGTGCCCTGCTCACCTTCTGCTATCTCGTGATTGGTCCTGCTGTCGGGTTGCTGTTTGGGAACCGTTTTCCCACGACCTTGATCATCTCTTCGTTCTTTGGTGTGGCGATCACACTCGCGGGTATGGCGCTGTCCTACATCAAGAACCTCCCCACAAGCCATACCATCGCAGGTATCGCAGCGAGTATGCTCGTCGTATTATTGCTGCTAAAGTTTCTCTACCGCCTGTTGAGAACCCACACCCTCTCCAATCCCCTCAAAGACTGACTCCATTCTCGATGAGCCTATTTTTTGAAACGTAACGTCACCCCAACCTTTTTCCATATAGGCGCAGAGGTTGCGTATTCGAGGGCAATGTTCGCGAGCTGCCATTGTGCTTTTTGTGCGGCGTATTGCTTCTTCAATTGAATGATCTGCCCCTGAATCCTCCAGATATCCTCTGGACGTGCGCCCGGTTTTTTGCGCGAATCTTTCGCTTGCTTCGTGCTTTGTAGAAGAGTCTGTTCGAGCTGCGTTTTGTATTGCTGGACATGTGCTTTTGCAACACGCCAGCGTTTGTACGCGTTCTTCACGTTGTTGACGATCTGCGCGACTTGTAGACGTGCCTGTGTTTGGATCGCTTTGACCTGCGTCTCTTGCTGTTGGATACGTCCGAGATTGAGATTGAAGACAGGAAGTTGCACGCCGACACCGAGCGTAAAACCATTCATCCATTTGGATTCACCAAACTCATGTGAGACCTGAATGTACGAAATCCAGGGGATCCACTTTGTCTTCTCGATCCACAATGTCGCCTTGTGTGCCTGAAATTGCGCTTGCGACATCGCCAATGAAGGAGCGCGCTTCAAAGCCTGTAACAAGACCTCCTTACGACCTGGCAGCGATGTACTCGCCGTCACTGAAGCTGGCGGAGGTGCACACGGCCCACGTACGTTGAGCAGTCCCATCAGCTGAAGACGGTATTGTGAAGCTCTCCGTTTCATCTGCTGAAGAGACGACCACGCCTGAAGATAAGCGAGCTTTCGAGAGGTCAACTGCAATGTGGACGTCAAGCCTGTCTGCCGACGTTTTGTCTCCCACGCCCACATCGCCTTTTTTTGCTTCACCTCTTCTTCTGCGATGGCGATATGTTCAAGTGTTGAGAGCCACTGTGTGTGAAGTGTTCGCGCTTCGGCCAACAAGCGATACGCTTCCTGCCAGAAGGTCTGATGACTGACCGATGCCATCGCTCTGGCGTAATCTTTTTTGGCTTCGTACACCGTCGGGACAGGCGGATTCCAACGAAGACGGAGGGAGAAGTTGCTGACATCGCCCTCGGACAACGCGCCTGAGATACCCATCACGCGAAACTCTGGATTCTCCAGTAAGGCGACAGCGCCAACACCTGCTTGTGCGATCTTCGTTCGTTCGCGCATCAAATACAGGCGAACATTTGAATGAAGGATGTGGTAGATGACCTCTTTTTGTCGCAGAACAGAGACGTAGGGAGCCCCCTTCTGTGCGCGCTTATCTTCACCACGAATGGGGTTTTGCAGCCAGGGTTTATACAGCGGCGTGAGCTGCATCTTTGCAGGCCGATAGCACCCGGACAAGACTGACGTAGACAAGACCATCACAGAAAAAAAAGTGAACGTTCTCATACCTTCTTCCCCTTCTTCTTGTGTGTCTTTGTCGACGCCTTGCAAGCGCTTGGGGAGAATTCGACGTAGATCAACTCTCCAGGAATCAAAGCAGTCGGCGTGAGCAACTTGATCATCACAGGCCTGACATATACGGGCTTCTGCGGCACACTACGAAAACGAAGAGGCATCGCTTCAATCGCGCCTGTTGCCGTCACCTTCGCACAATGAACGTAAGGGGAGCGAAACCATCCACCAGCCTTCGTTTTGTCGGGAAAGCGCAGGTTGAGCTGTGCGGTCATACCCACCTTCATCTTTCTGGCGAGGCTCTCATCGACGTACGCCTGGATTAACCCTTTGTTTTCCTTGACCATCTTGATCACAGGTGCGCCCTGTGTCAGCGTCGTCCCTTCGTGGTGAAGGACTTCGATAATATAACCACTTGCAGGCGCACGAAGCTCCATACGTTCGAGCTGAAGAGCCAACTTCTTGATGCGTAAGATCTGCATCGCCCACTGACTCTGGATGGGCTTGAGGAGTTTTTCAATATGTTCTTTGGTCTGCTTCTTAGAGATCTTTGCGCGCTTGGAGAGGCGCCGGGCTGTGCGCTTTTTTTGGCGATACAAACGCAGCAACGAGGGCATGGCCTTCATCAGCGTAGAGAGTGATTTCTCTCTCGCCTCGACAGAGCCAAGTACGTTGGAGCGGCCAAATTGCTGATCACGGATCTTCTTTTGCCACGCGAGCTCTTTACGCAACACCTTCAACTCAGCTCTCGAAGAGCGAAATCGCGCTCGCTCAGAGAGCAATGTCGTGCTCGCTTGGCTTGCAAAAGACGCGAGTCGGGTTTGAAGCGCGACTTGAGAAAATTGAAACTGCAGGGCCGTACTGACGAGCAATTGTTCGAGGCGTTTTTTCTCAAGCGCCGCGATGTCGTATTCCGTTTTGAGCTGTTTTACGCCCATCTTCGCGAGCAGCTGCCCCTTTTTAACCTTATCTCCTTTTTGGACATGAATCGACTCCAGGCGTCCAATCAGAGGTGCACCGATTGTATGAAGATCCTGCCGTGCAAAGGCCGGGAAACGAGAGTGCTTTCTGACCTGAATCCATAACACCCACGCAATGACCACCAACACGACCAACAAGATCAGCTGTCTGGTTTGGTGAAAAAACTGAATAAGACGTTGTCCAGTGGTGACCTGCTCCCACGGTGGCACAAATGATTCGAGCGGTGTCTGTTCATCTATCTTTTGCATGGTCTATCCACATATTGCTTCGAGCGCGTTTGACACAGTTGGAGGCAGACTACCCTTAAGGAAGCATCAACTGTCTATATCTAAAGAGAAGCGCTCTCAAAAAAAAGAATGTATTCGATTGATTCGATTCGCGCGGTCTTTCTTCGCGCGCTTTCTTTCTATCTCTTTTTGCTTGCAGTCGCCTGAGGTTATGAGAAGAGACTACAGCTCGACGGTCGTCTCTTGCATCATCAAGCTGACGCCCCGGACATCTTCGAGATGCCGTATCATAAAAACGATGGCTTCTGTATAAGAGGTATCTTTGAGCTTCACTTGGTAGGCAAACTCAAGACGCTCTCCTTGTGCGACCTCTCTCATCGTGACGAGAGAGAAGCGTTGACAGCTCTCCTTCAAAATCCCTTCCACACGTTCGCTGATCTCAGGCATGGAGGGTGCAGAGAAACGGAGTAATCCATCGAAATTTTGTCTCACACCAAGAGGCACATACCTTAGATAAAAGGCTGCTGCACAAAAGACAACGGTCCCGGCGATCGCGAGGCCAAAGGCCTGGATACCGCAACCAATCCCAATCGAGAGAGAGGCGAAGATGAAGACAATATCGCGGGGATCTCGCAAGTTGGTCCGAAAGCGAATAATCGCGAAGACACCTGCAATACCAAGACCTCGTGCGAGACTGTTTCCAATGGCAAACATCAACATTGAAGAGAGAATACTGATCAACGCCAAGGATTGGAACAACGCACGAGAGTAAGACATCCCCTGATAAGTGCGTTCATAGGTCACGGCGATGATCTGCGCGAGCAAAAAAGACAGCAAACATGACAACAAGATCAACTGCCAGGGAACCTGACGCGATACATCCGAATTTAACGCTAAAAACTCCATCGACCTCTCCCATCGAGTCCATTCGACACGAGTGTGTCAAGAATAGACGATATGACCCCAAAGATTACGCAGCTTTTGGGATACGAATGTCATGTTTTGGATAGTAATAATCAAGTCCCTGGTTGATGGCTGTCGAGTACTTCGAGAAGCCACGCATCTGGAGGCGAAAACGTTGCACGAGATCAGTCATCCACATCGGCGCCCGATTCGCAAACTTAAGCTCCAAAACCGTCCCTGTCGCCAATCCACCCATCGCGATGGGATCATCTAAGTTAAACCAACCAGAGCCATCAGTCTGAAGGCGATAGCCCTCGGGAAAATGAGAGGCGATCTTGCGATCAAAGGTCACACGGCCGTACGTATCGATGTCACTCTCGTAGGCCTCGCGAGTGTAACGAACGAGCATCGCCGGACCCATATTGTAGCGCTCGGCCAGCTCGACAAACTCCGACATCACGTCGACATTCCTCGCGTTTGGGTCCTTGAGGAGTTTGTCACTCCCATACTCACACTCCATCCAAGAGGAGCGCCTTGTTTGCACACGACGCTTGAAGATTACCCCTTTGATCTTGCGCTTGATCTCGAAGAACACAGGGCCATCAGCCTCTTCTCCGTAAGTACGGATGCGGAGCTTGAAACGATTGAGGGACTTCAACTCTTTGGCCTGGTGACAGATCATGTCGGGAGAATCCAGGTACAAACTTGTGATGACGTAACGATTGTCTTTGCTCGACTCCGTGAAGGTGTCTGGATGTGAGTAACACTGCACAAAGTCGACAATCTGATCATGAAGGTGTTCGGGGATCACGTACTTACATTCATATCGTTGAAAATCCAGCTGCATCTTCTACCTCCCAACTACTGATCGAATGAAAGAAAAAACGGGGCCACTCCAGGAGTGTTGGAAGTGGCCCCTTTGACACAAAACCTTAAGGACGACCGGGACCACCACCGCGAACATTTACACTTGTCACGATGCTCGAAATCGTAAACGTTGTGTCCATGGTTCCAGGTGTATATTTACCACCTTCGTAGAGACCATCCTTCTCCGTCCCAGTCGAAGAACCGCCGTAGTACACCTTGTACGTCTCACCGTTTTTCAAAGATGGTGAAGAGAACGCGACTGTCTGGTAATTTTTAGTAGGCTTGAAGGTCACAATCTCATTGCCCGCGCTGTCCTGGATGTGGAACAATGTACCGGCAGATTGCGAGGCGTTGAGACCAATGAGCGTCGCGTACTGTGTAGATGTTGTGTCAGCAGTTTGTGGCATCCCCGCGCTCCCCGCAGCGATCATCAAACCACCTGTCATCTGGAAGCCACCATCATAGTCCATCGCGCCGTTGTTGTTTGCCGTTGGACCGTTCACAATAAGGACACCGGCTGACATTTTGATCGAGCCATTCGCGTCGACACCATCACCTGATGCGTTGACGACAATCCGACCACCAGTAATATTGATGAGACAACTCGCACATACGTTACCAGGACCCCCAGGACGACCGCCACCATTTCCACCAGAGCCATCCACACCACCAGCGACGTTGAGTCCATCATCACTCGAAACGATATGGATATCTCCACCAGAGATGTTCATGACAGTACGACTCTCAAGCCCTTCATAACTCTTCTTGACGTCGATAGTACCACCGCTTACATCCATTTGGGTTTCGGAGTGAACACCATCATCACCAGAAGAAATCGTGAGCTTGCCATCAGTGATTTTCAACGTCCCGTTGGAGTGGATACCGTCGTCTGCTGCATCGATCGTCATTTCACCACCATTGATGATGACACTTGTACCGCCTTTGATCCCCTTCATTGAGGTTGTATCGCTGGGTTGGTTTGTGCTACCACCACCGGCTTTCAGCGAGAATGTACCGTTTTGGATAGTCACAACGGTCTCTGCAGTGATCGCATCACCTGCCGCGACGACATCGAATGTACCGGAAGCAATCGTGATGTATCCTTTCCCTTCGCCTTCGTCGTTGTCGGACTTGAGTCCATCACCACCTGCGGTGATCTTGATCTTTGCGGATTGGATGATCAAAAAGTCTTTTCCTCGAATCCCATCGTCTGTCGCGGTCACGTCGATTGTGCTGTCGACGATGGTCAATGTGTCCTTCCCTGTGATCCCGTCGTTTAACGCGCCTGTGACCTGAAGAGCACCACTACCACAGATCGTCATATCGGCTTTACTGTAGATTGCAGCGTTGGGATCGTCTTCTCCGCCAGCTGTGGTTTTGCCACCAACGACAGTATTGGTCGTCCCATCCATGAGAATAAGTTCGACAAGTTCAGCTTTTTGGATATGAACAGGGGCGACAGATGCTGAAGTGATACTCGCCCCATCAAAGAGCAGCTTCACAGTCGCTTTATCCGAAGTGTTCACGATGATCTGACCTTCTGCGAGTGTCCCTTTGATCAGATACGTACCCGCCGAAGAGATGGTCACGATACCGCCTTCAGCCTTCACTCCAGAGTCGCTGACATCGGCAGATGTACCATTCAAGGTAATGGTCACAGCGCTCGCTTTATCGAACTCACAAGAGTTCACGGCGACAGGTGGCTCCTCTTTCGTCGTGTCTTCTTCCTTCGTCGTATCTTCTTCCTTCGTTGTATCTTCTTCTTTCGTCGTGTCTTGGTCTTGTGTTGTCCCACCATCATTGACAGTACCACCATCTTCTGTCGTGGTCTGCTCACTTCCGGGTTGTGTAGGTGAACAACCGACGAACGCGAGTGATATGGACATCAATAACGAAAATAAAATCAAAGTCAGCTTCTTCATGAGAGCACTACCTTTCTTGCGCTTTGCTCGCAAACCCTATCCGTCGGGAGATAAGAACGTCCTCCTCCAAGAGGAGAGAAACAAAGCAAAATAGACGCACGGCTTCGAACGCGTGGTCTGGATACAAAAAGACCAACCAAAGTGAGTGTTAGCTCAGCACACTCCTTCCACTATTGTCGTGATGTCTCTGCCTCAGGCAGAGGAGGTGGCGAACCATAAATTGGGTTCGCATCCAGTAAGTGCCCCCCTCTCACAAGTTGTTTCAAATTTTGTTTCAAAAAAGTCACATTTCGACAAACATCGCACATAAACGTCTGTTATCAAAATAAAAATAAAACGGAAGAAAAATGAAAAAAGGAGGCAAATCAGGCAGGATTGTGTTTTGTGTCTGACTCAAAGGGGGGTGTTGGGGAGCCAGCTGATATCGTAGTGGGCTTGTCTCTCCTGTACCGAGACCACCTGCGCAGCCCCACCTCTCTCCTCGGATGAAAGAATCTCAAAATGACCTTGTATCCCGAGCGCTTCGCAACCAAGCTCCCACTGCGTACACCAGATCCCAAGCGCCACAGGCGCGTAATACCGAGACGCTGTTGTCGCGAAAAAGTCAAACCGGACGATCGTCTCTCCCGCCTCGTCCATGATGGCAGCACACCTCGTGGGCTGCGCATTAAATGATGAAGGTGCCCACTGGCAGACTTCGTAGGTACGCCCTAGTTGATCGAACGGAGCGCTTGTCGTGTCCAGTGGCTGCTTCAACGTCTCACCGAGAAAAAAGAGGTCGGAGAGTGGTTTTCTGCGTCGCTGTACAATCCCCACAATGGTCCTGATGAAGAATGGCATCAAAAAAGATGCATACCCAATCGCGCAAAAACAGATGATATGGTCTTGTTCTGCGTCAAAACGCTCACCAAGAGCAGCGATCGCGCTTTTGTGGTCCGCTCCAGGCCCGATCCAACACGTCCCAAGCCCCATCTTTGTCGCCTTGTGGACAATATGCTGAAGCGCCCGCCCCACATCGACAACAGACAAACGATTGTACTCTTTGGGTGCGATCGCCACGAGGAACTCACGCGCACCAACGACAGGCCACACAGTCAAAGGCGCTTCGACGTAGGCAAAGCGAATAGGAGCCTTCCCCAACGCCCCTCCATACGGTGCCTCACTGTACTCTTTGACATATCCAAGGAGCTCTTCTCGGTCTTTGTCCGTCAACAACCGATCCTGAAATGAACGGCATGAACGACGTGCACGCATCAAATCAAAAGCGTTCAAATCATCCCTTCGAGGGGGCAGCGACTCCTTCGGACGAATCCCCCACTTCAAGGTCACGACATCAAACACAAAGAGCGCCACAAACAAACCAGAGAGAGAGAAAGACGGACATCACAGTTGAGAGTGACAAGAACCAACACAACAAACCAAGCAGCCCAAACAAGCCAGCCCACACCAACAAAGGGATGTATTGTAGCCACCCCGTAAATTGCAAACGCTGCTTTAACCGTATCAAAAACGCTACCAAACCCACACTCCTCGGCGTTCTCAGCTATCTTCGTTCTCTGTGGTATTTCCAGGCACGGAAAGATCAGGTGTGTCGATGGGTTCATCCGCTTTGCTTTCACCACGTTTACGCGCGTTTGTGGGACGAACATACTCCGCCAATTTGACGAGCCCTGCGAGTCGATAGAACCCTTCCAAAATAGTCGCGACGCCTTGGTACGCGTTGCCCCACTCTTCCAGATAATGATCGCGAGCCACAAGCGCGCTCTCCTCTTCGCGTTTTTCCTTGGCGACAGCTTCCAACGCCAGCTCCAATTTGTCAGCCCGCTTCTTCAGAAAGCGCCCAAGACTCGCAGGTATAACACTTGCGAGCTTCTTCGCATCCTCTTTTGACTTGCCCTCATCCACGTATTGCTCATACAGGAAATCATTGAGAATCGGTTTGTTATCTGCAAGCAACAACTGCACCGAGTGATGCGCCACGGACAACAAACGCTTTGGCGCGCTTGGAAATGTTGAAGGGATTGCATATAATCGCAACAACCCCTCCTTCGGCAGACTCATCAGCTGCCCCCGCACATACGACATCCCCGCAGCAAGCACCGATGCAGCATCATTCCGTTCGCCCCGCACGGGCTCATCATCCGCTCGCTCCGCGACAAGCGTTTGCTCTTTGTTGTTGAGTGTCTTCGTTCGCTCATCCAACACATCGTGCAACCCGACCAACACCGCCTTGATCTCCGCTTCCGAAAGATTCTTCAGCATCGGTGCCAGCAACTTCGACACCTCACTCGCATGTACTTCCACAGAACTACACACATACTTTCCATTCTCGACTCGATTTCTTACAAGTTCGCTAGCTTGAGCCATGATACACTCCCCATTGTGGAAGGATTAGAATATTGTAGTGTACCCCAAAGGTCCACCATTCGAAGTTTTTTTCGGTAGTATACCCAAATTCCCCTCAAAATCTACCTCTTTTTTTAAGAACCTTGAGCTACACAACGAAGCTCCCCTCTTTCCACGCTGTCATCCGTTATTTGACCTCCCCCAAGAACGGAGACTCTTCTTACAACGAACAAGTAATGGCCTCAGAAGCCACATCTTTTTCCTGTCGTAAAGGTCCTGCAAGTATTACGTATAAAATATGTCAACGAGAAATTTGAAGAGGAAGTTTCCACGCCGAAACCCGTTATTTAGCAACAGCCGTAGACCTCTGCCACACGGAACTGCAATATTCTATGCCCAGACGCGATTCCGAGGTGCGGAATTACGTCTTCTCTCTACAAAATAGGGATTCCGTACCTCGGAATCGCGATATAGACCTCAAATATCCCAATTCGATTTGAAGAATCCTACCCCAAACGCGCCTGAACGAAATTCCTAACGAAAAATCCTCATCTCGACGTACCAAAACGCGATTCCGTACCCCAGAGTTCCTATTTGCTCCCCAAAAACGCGATTCCGAGTTACGGAATCCCTATTTTGTACACGTATAATGGGGAGTTGCATAATTCAAAAAGGTCCAAACAGTGAAAGAAATACATGACATAGAGGTCGGACACAAGGCCCGACCCTACGAAAAAAAACAACACCGACATCGAGAACAAGACCCGAATCTACGAAAAAAAACAACATCGACATCGAATACAAGACCCGAATCTCCGAAAAAACAACATCGACATCGAATACAAGGCCCGGCCCTACGAAAAAATTCAACGCCGACATCGAATACAAAGCCCGCCCCTACAAAAAAAAACAACGACGACATCGAATACAAGGCCCGACCCTTCGAAAAAACACAGTGTCTAGGTAGGATACAAGGCCCGAACCTACGAAAAAATGCAACACCACACCTCCATTTCCAGATGTATCCAGACGATACTTTTTGTAGGGGGAATATTTGGAAACCTGTTGACGTTGTGGCCCTGGTGGTGCAAGCTCTTGTGTGGAACTTTAAATGAGGAGTGTTCATGGCGCAAGCAAACAAATTGGCAACATTAAGGGATCTCGTAAGCCAACCCCCTTCCCAAGACCTGTGGTGGGATATCGTTGAACTCTTCGACACATGGGAGGAGTCCGATGCGCTCTCTGTCGGTGTGGAGTACGCCAACGCGCACATGGCCTCCTGGCCAGACCGATGGCGTATCGTCCCCTACTACTGGGCCGACGTCCTACTTGGTGGAGACAAAGCCTTCATCAAACGCAAGTGGAAACGTGGTCAACGTACCCACCCTGCGATGCCTATCGTTCGCTGCTTTCAAACAGAGAACTGGCCCAAAAACCACCGAGGCGAAAAAGGACGCATCGCGTTTGGTAAAAAGCAGATCAAACATTGGGGAAAAGCCAAACAGCTCCAAAACATCACACGTGTCTCTTTCAGCGGCGCAAGTCTCGAAGACGAAGGTGCCTTTATGTTGAGCGAACAATGGCCCGACCTTCCCGCACTCGCATACCTCGATCTACAAAGCAACTCCATCGGACCACAAGGAATGTGGGATCTGTCTTACGCAGGTGTCTTCGATGGCCTGCGCTTTTTAAGCTGCCGAGAGAACCGCTTTGGCGACGAAGGGTTACGAGCTATCCTCGAATGTCCTGGGCTCTCCTCCCTCGAAGGACTCGACATCCATAACATCCACATCACAGAAGAAGGCTTGGGAGACATTCGCGAGTCTGAGACTCTTTCAGGTCTCCGCTGGTTTGCAACCAACGGATATTGGACCGAATACGCAAATGCCTTTACCCTCATGCTTCGCGATGCCCCCTTCGCCTCAACGTTGGAAACACTCTTGATCTCCAACTCGTATATCGACACCCGCAAAATGAAGCTGATCGCAGAGACGACCTTCCCACGTCTCAAGACCATCGATATCTCATACAATCCAATGGATGAAGAAGGACTTCGCATCCTCGCAGAGAGTGATGCATTCCCCGCACTTGAGAGAGTCGAATACTACATCTATGATCCCAAACAAGACCCCGAACGAGTCGAGCTGCTCAAGAATGTCTTTGGTGACAAACTCGTGCTAGGCTACTCCCCCATCATCCTCGAACTTGATGACTGATAAACAATGAACCACACGTAGGAGTCAAAACGTGGCTGAACTTGCAGGAAAAAAAATCGTCGTCACCGGAAAGTTTGCAAAGAAACGCGCAGAGATCGAAGCACAGCTTACACAAGCAGGCGCAAAGGTGATGTCCTCCCTTTCGAAAAACACGGACATCTTGCTCGCAGGTGACAAAGCTGGCAGCAAGCTCAAAAAAGCTGAAGACTTGGGCGTCGAAGTCATCGATGAAGCGCAATTCGAGGCGATGCTCTCCAGCCAATCAGAGGCGCTCGACATCAACGGCAAAACCGTCGTCGTGACCGGAAAGTTTAGCAAGATGACGCGCGCAGATATCGAGCAAGCCCTCAAAGAACGAGGGGCCAAAGTGACAGGCTCAGTCTCCTCAAAAACATCGCTGCTGATCGCAGGAGAGCGAGCCGGAAGCAAACTCAAAAAAGCCGAGAGTCTTGGCATTGACATCCTCTCCGAAGACGAATTGATCGCCATCCTCAACCAAGAGGCGACCGTTGTCGTAGAGGCACCCAAACCCAAAAACCACATGCCTCCCGAGTATGAAGGCAAAACATTCGGCTTCTTTAAAGGTAAAGAGTTCCTGATGACTGGAAAACTTCACAGCTTTACGCGCAATCAGATGAAGGCGATCATCGAAGCCTCTGGAGGGTCCATCTCATCGAGCGTGAAAAAAAGCACCACAGGCGCGATCGCCGGCGAAAAGTGGAGCCAAAAACTTCGAGAAGCGGTCGCCCGAGACCTTCCTATCTGGTCCGAAGGGGAGATCTTATTGCAGCTCGAAGGTCGCAAAGAGTTCCCCACACCGGAGGACATCCCCTGTGGTGAAAACCTTAGCAAACTCGATGCAATCGAAGAAGGCGAAACAAAGTTTAACACGCCAAGAGGTGTCAAAGGCGACCTCGTCCTCAAGTGGAAGAAAGTCGACTTCAAACCCCACCGTCGTTTTGGCGAAATCTATGGAACCAACTTCTGGAACCAGGACTTCTCTTGGGTCGGTAAGCTCTACCTCAACGGCGAAGAGCTTCAACCTGACGGCGAAGAATTTTACGGTTCTGAAACCTTCAATCTCTCTGAGTTTTGGGAGAATGGAAGCGATTTTGGTGGAGGTGAAGAGAAGTTCGATGGCAAGCATGGCTTCAACTGTATTGGGTTGCCCTTGCGCCCCAAAGCCCATGTCAATTGGCAACAACAAGGCGAGGATACCAAACGCTACCGCTTTGAAATAGACCTCAGCGGGACTTGGTACGGGATGATCACCTCCAGCCACGAGAACATCTGGATCCTCGTCGACTTCGAGAAGAAGACCTTTGCGTGGACATTCCATATGGGTGTGTACGAGCTGAGCTACGACGATCCTTGGGGCAATTAAGCTGGTTGCAAGGTCGTACAATCTCCCCAAACCGACCGCATCCCCTCTCTCAAAATGCCCACCAAAAGCACCTGTGTCATCGACACTTCCAAGAAGTGACAGCATCCAGAGATGCATAGCTATAGAATGACAAGAATACATTCCATCTACAGGCCAAAAAACGACCTCTTCTTGTAGGAATCTTGCGTTCAACCTCGTAATGCCCATACTGATGTATGGTCATCAAAAAATTGGAACTCTATTGGGAGCGGACTTTATGGGTGGAACATTTGCAACCAAACAACTCAGCTATCAACATCTGCTGGAGCTGCTTGGAGAATCACAACGTCAAGCAAACATCGGAAGTTGGGAGCTAGAGATCCAAGAGGGTACATTATGGTGGTCTGAGCAAACCTACCATATCTTTGGACTTGCTCCCGGAGAGTTCGAGGGGACACGTGATGCTTATCTTATGCTCATTCACGAAGATGATCGAGACAAGGTCAAGGACACCTACCTGCGTACATTGCAGCAGAACACATCCTGTCACCTGACTTATCGTATTATTCGCAAGGATGATCAGATCAGATATGTCAAAGAGAGTTGCTGTATTGTGTATGACACAGAAGGGAGACCAGCTCGCTCTCTTGGCACTCTTCAAGACATTACAAAGCAAAAACACAACGAGCAAGCACTCTGTGAGAGTGAGCGCATGCTCTCCACCTTGATGAGCAATCTACCAGGTATGGCCTACAGGTGCCAAAATGATGAAGATTGGACAATGAAGTTTGTCAGCGATGGTTGTTTCGGGCTTACAGGCTACACCCCCAAAGAACTGATGCACAATGACACCCTCTCATACGCATCGCTGATCCACCAAGATGATCGAGAGCGTATCTTTGAGGAAGTACAACAAGCGCTCGAAGAGAAGCGTCCCTTCGCGCTGGTATACCGTATCCAACACAAGAACGGCGAAGAACGTTGGGTGTGGGAACAAGGCCGTCAAACAGTTTATCAGGGAGAGAACAACATCGAAGGATTCATCACTGACATCACAGAACAAAAAATGGCAGAAGCCCACCAACGACTCTCCGCTCATTTCTTTGATAACACCTCCGAAGGGATCTTGATTACAGACGCAAATGCACGCATCATCGAAGTCAACAAGGCCTTTGTCGAAGTAACAGGATACGCTCGTGAAGAAGTCTTGGGAGAAAACCCACGTCTCTTGCAATCGGGAAAACACAGCAAGGCATTTTACCAGGAGCTATGGGAAACACTTCACACAACAGGACGATGGCGAGGTGAGATCTGGAATCGTCGCAAAAACGGCTCGATCTATCCCCAACTGCAAAACATCAGCTGTGTACGTGATGAGCAAGGTACCACCACACACTACGTCGCTGTTTTTTCGGATATTACCTACCTCAAAGAGTCCCAACGAAAACTCAACCACCTCGCTCACCACGACGTGTTGACAGGCTTGCCAAACAGACTCTTGCTCTCCAAGCGACTTGAACAAGCGATCCAACAAAACCAAGGGACCCAACATCCCTTCTTGTTGATCTTCTTGGATCTGGATCACTTTAAGCATGTCAATGACAGCCTTGGCCACCCAATGGGCGATTTACTCCTCCAAAAAGTCGCGACGAGACTCACCCAAGCCACCCACACTGCGAACACAGTCGCACGCATCGGCGGAGATGAATTCATTATCCTGATCGAACATATCGAAGACGAGACCAAGATCTTCGAGATCCCAAACGCTCTCTTCTCTTGCTTCACGGCCCCTTTTCGACTCGAAAACCATGAAGTACGTATTACAGGGAGCATGGGGATTTGTGTCTATCCTGGCGATGGAGAAGACCCCCACACCCTCCTTCGAAATGCCGACGCAGCCATGTACAAAGCCAAAGATGAAGGTCGAAATACACACCAATTCTACACCAAAGAGCTCACGACCAAGGCTTACGAACGCATCCTTATGGAGCAACAACTCTCACAGGCCATCAACAACCACGAACTTTATCTCGTCTATCAACCTCAGATCAACATGCGTACGATGGAAGTCATCGGCGCCGAAGTCCTGCTGCGATGGAAACACTCCACACGAGGACTCATCTCTCCAGTGCAGTTTATCCCCCTCGCTGAGGACTCAGGCCTGATCCACTCTATCGGTCAATGGGTTCTTGAGGCGGCCTGTCACCAAGCCAAACAATGGATGGATGAAGGTCTCTCATTCGGACGAATCGCCGTCAACATCGCAGGCCCCCAGCTCCAACGAGGTAACCTCCCGACCCAAGTCAAATACGCCTTACAAAAGTCAGGACTCCCAGCCCACAAACTCGAATTGGAAGTCACAGAAGGCTTTATCATGCAACACGCTTCGTCAGCTATCGAGCAGCTCGAAGAGTTACGAGAGCTTGGTATCCTTCTGGCCATCGATGACTTTGGTACAGGTTACTCTTCATTGAGCTATCTCAAGACTCTACCCATCCACAAACTTAAAATAGACAAATCATTTGTGCGAGATATCCCAGAAGACGCAGATGATATCGCCATCTCGAAAGCCATCATCGCCTTGGGACAAAGTCTTGGTCTCACACTCATCGCAGAAGGTGTCGAGACCATTGAGCAAGCAGCTCTCTTGCTTGATGCAGGCTGTCTGGAAGCGCAAGGCTACTTGTACAGCCGCCCCGTCAACACCGTCGATTTCCCTCCGATGCTCGCATCTCTCGCAGACAAAAAACAGCTCCTCCGCACCCCATTCAACACCGAATAGCGATCAAACCAAGATTATCTCGTCCTCCTCCCTGCTCCCGATCATCAGCACGAACCAAAAGACTGCGTAATTGGTCCTGTAGGTCTTCGTCCTCTGCCTGAAAGAAAGTCCCAAGCTCATCGTATAACAAGTTGGAACACTCCTCCTCAATGCCATCTGTCGCGAGCAACAACACGCTCCCTTCCTCCACTTCAAACGCCCCAAAATCCCAAGAAGGGCCTACGATCGAGTAACGTAGCGGCAAAAACCTCATGCTCAACGCGTTCTTTTTATCGACCTGACCATCCTTACAGACAAACAACAGACTATCCCCCACGTTGACAAAGTGAACGTTCCTCCCGGAGACATGGACAATCAGACATGTAGACTCTGAGAGTTCATTTGTTTCCTCTTTGTCATCCAAAAGCTCTTGATCAATCCGCTCAACGGTCCGCTCAAGACGCTCATGCAACAGACCCTCTGAAGCGAGAAATGCGGGCAACAATCGCTGCACACACAATTCACTCGCACGACCGCCAAAGTGCGCGTCGGCGACAGCGACAAGCAGACTTTCATCGGACAGAACGTGTGCAGCGAGAGAGTCCTCATTGCACCAGGCTTTGTGCTTCATGGGATTGGACCCCGAAGCCAATGCCATCGCGAGGTCAGAGCGGCAAGAGAGGACTCTCTGTTGCCCTCTTTCATCAAACATAGAAGCTGGCCAAATCCATTTCATCAAAACGACTCCTTCCTGTACGCGCACAAAAAATACCAAGTATATATGTCATATGACGACAGATCTATAAAAAAGCATGTTTCCAAAGGGGATTTCCTCCCCCCACCGAATCCACTCCTGCTGCTCACTGTAGATTTGGAAGAGGTTTACATCCCTTTGAGAAAGAGGCTCCTTAAGTGTGAATTTGTTCACAAAAGGTCTGTGAGCGATATGACAATTGTGTTGTGACCGGACACACTGCCTCTCTCCACAGAATTCGTATTCTGGATAGTGTCACGAAGAAGAGACCCCACACAAAAAAAGGAGAAGGACAGATGGTCACAATCAAAACTTTCATGGAATGTATGACAAACAGACACAACAAGACACAACAAAAAATGACCATCCTCACAACGACACCTGCAGGTAGCGAGCTGTTCGACGATGCGACGTCTCTACTGCTCAGGATCTCACAGCTCAAAAAGAAGCAACATGAGCTCAAACACAACCCAAATTTGAGCGCAGAAGAGAAACAAAATGCACTTCATCAGTGCAAACAAGAACTGAAGCTCGCCAAAACCTTGCTCAAAGATCTCGCAAGCACCTCCAAATCCATGCCTCTTCAGCTTGGACGCTGAGGTTAGGCCACTGGATGGAAAAAACATGCCCCTCACAGCAGCTCAAAACAACACACAGCCCAAAGGACACCAAAAAACAATTGTCAGGTTCCATCTCCTCTGAAGAGTGACTATCTCTCCTACCAACGCCCCCATCAAATCACACAGGAGATCACTTGACAGAACATACAAAAGAAGAAGGTTTCACCAAAAACATCCTCACATACCTGACACTTCTCTCTGCGGGATTGTTGTACGCAGCAGCGCTCAAATACTTTGTGCTCCCTTCGAAGGTGATCTTGACAGGGACAGAAGGCATCGCCGCCTCCATCTCGTATTTTGTGCAAAAGGATTGGATATTTATTCTGTTGTATACGGTGTTTCAGGCGGGATTGATCGCGTTTGCCTATCGAAGCATTAGCAAACCCTTTGCGATCAAGAGCCTGATCGTCGTTGTCACTGTCATTTTGACGTTGTTGATCTTACCTGACCTTCACGTGGCCAAACCAGAACCAGAAAATGAGCGCATTTTACTCGTCATCTTTGGGGGTATTTTGGCAGGTATCGCCAAAGCGATAGCCTTTCGACAACGAGGCTCAACAGGAGACGAGGACATATTGGGCGCGTTCTTTGCCACAAAGTATCTGAAGCCTGTTGGATACATTGCGATCATCTCTGCGGTTGTCTCGACAACCTTTGGTCTTGGTCTCAAACTCATCGAGCATCCACAAATCGGCCCAGCGCTCAATACGCTCATGTACACAAGCATCTATATATTTGTAAGCGCCGAAACACTCAACAACTTTTACAAGAAGTTCCAGATCACGATGGTGACGATCGTCACACAACATCCGGATCATGTAGGTGCTTCCTTGACCAACGCAACAGGGCACCGTACTTACACACTGTACGAAGGAAAAGGTGGACACTCAAAAGAAAAATATTGGGTGATGAGGACGATCATCACACATGAAGAACTCCCTGAAACACTCAAATCCATCGAAGAGAGCGATGCCAACAGCTTTTACTACTACCACAAAGTTGAGGGGGTCTCTGGAAACTACTACATCGAACCCATCGGCTAATCCGCATCTCCCCTATCCATCGACTCGTTGCGTGCCCCCAAAAACTCGCTCATAGAGTGTTGTGCTCCGATCACACGCAGAGTATACTCAATGGGTTGAATCATCAATCAATTTATGAGGAAAAACATGCGTCGACGTTGCTCTCTGCCACACCACCATCGATGGCGCCTTTTGTGTTTGGGTGCCTTGCTCGCGTTTGTCATCTCTTGCACAGGAGAAGTCCAACTCACCGTCCCAGGATGTGACGATTGCCCCGATCGCTGCCTCCATCTAGACAATGGAAAGACGGGAAAATGTGTCCCTTGTCTCAACGACAAACACTGCCAGAGCGATTCATCGCCCACCAAAAAATGCACAGACGCAAACAAGTGTATCTGTGGCAGCGATCAGGATTGTCCCGATGGACAACACTGTGCCGGTGCCAAAGGTTGTGTCGAATGCCTCGAAGACCAACACTGCACCACACCAGGGCGCGGAGTGTGTGACTTGAGCTACAACTGCGTCTCATGCAAACCCGGCGACAGCATCGCCTGCACTCCCAAAGGACTCGACGTGTGTACACCGGGTGTACAGACATGCAAGGCGGGCGGCATCTGGGGTGAATGTGAGAATTGGCTCCAGTGCAAAGGTGGTGAGCAATGTAAAGAAGACAAATGCGTCCCAGCTTGCAATCACAAATGCGAAGAAAAAGAGACCCAATGCACCACAGCCAAAGGCGAACTCCCCGGGGCATTCAAGTCCTGTCAGGCTGATACCAATGGCTGTAGAGATTGGAGCGGCTCACCCCAATCATGTAACGACAAAGAGGTCTGTGACAAAGGACAATGTGTTCCCTACCAATGCCCAACAGCCCCCTGTAAAGAAGGTGAGACACGTTGCACGAGTGTCACGACATTCCAAACATGCCAGCTCAACAAACTCGGCTGCCCAGAATGGTCCACCGACCAAAATTGCCCACAAAATGAACAGTGTTCGAGTCAACTCAACAAATGCTCTCTTTGCGAACCAGGGAGCACAAAGTCTTGCTTTCCAGGTAATCAGGGGACGCCAGGGGTCGGGATTTGTAAGGCAGGCACACAAACCTGCAAGGCCGACGGGAGTGGATATGAAGCCTGTCAGGGTGCAGTCGCGCCCGGCACAGAGATCTGCAACGGCCAGGATGACAATTGTGACGGCAATATCGACGAAAAGATCACACGTTCATGTTACAGTGGAGACGCAAAAACGAAAGGCGTCGGGACTTGCAGAGCGGGCACACAAGCGTGCGTCAATGGACAGTATGCCTCTTGTGTCGGAGAGCTCCTCCCTGCACAGGAGAAGTGCGCGAACAAACTCGATGATGACTGTGATGGTGTCGTTGATGAAACCTCTGGGAGAGCTTTACAATTTTCGGGAGGTTCCGACCGTATCGAAGTCCCTCATCACACAGGCTTCAATCTCAATGGCAGCTTTACGATGGAGCTTTGGTACTATCTCGATGGGCTTGGGACGAGACAGATCGCGTTGCTCGTCAACAAACACAAAGCCAACGAAAATGATCGAGGTTATCACCTGAAAATCCAGGATCCCAATTCACAGTGTGGATTCAGTTGGTGGAACAAAACACAGGGCAACCAATTACTTTTCGGTACATGTCCTCAGCGAGCCTGGACACACATCGCCCTTGTCTACGACAGCACGACGACGGCCTACAGATTTTATCTCAACGGCAAAAAGATCAAGGACGGCAAACAACAAATGACGATCGACACCAACACCCACCCGCTCGTCTTTGCGACGGAGACAGCGACCTTCGGCGATCCCAACTTTCGGGGACAATTTGGTGCGATCAGGATCTCCAGGGTTGTCCGCTATACGGCCGACTTCACGCCCCCTTGTACGTTTAAGGCCGACGCCAACGACGTCGCCGTCTGGAACCTCGAAGACGGTGCCGGAAACGTTGTCAAAGACGCCTCAGCAAACAAAATCGATGGGACTATTTACACAGCAAAATGGACAAAGGGCCGCACCTGTAACGCCGCGACCAACGGAGGATGTACTCCTTAGGCTGCTCCAAGAAAAAAAGAGTGTAGGAAAAAGGAAACACACGCAGAGGTTGTAGCTGAAGTCACAGGCTTTGTTATTCGTCGTCGCAGTGGCGATGCCATGGCTCCTTCTCATGCCTTGCCTGAGGCTCCATCTACAGCCCTCCTTCGTGTGCTTTTTTCCTTGCAGCAGCCTTGATGGACTCCTGAACAAGAACAGAATCATCCACAAAGATCACCAAGACAAACAAAAATGTTGTGGTATAGTGCCCAAGATGGAATATATCCGAGACAGGCTATGTTTCATGCAAAAGGACTGAAAAATGTCGGATTCGCCGATGTTTTGTGGGAGCCTCTCTGCTGGAGTGTTGATGCAGGGGTGACCATTTACTTTTCCAGTCCATCATTTGTAGGAGGTTTCCCTTATGAAAAAAGCTGACTCTACCGTTTTTTATGTAAAGGCCGCTCTCCCTTGAGAGACGCGGCGCAAAGCAAGTTTTGGAGCCAGTTTTCGTGGTACTGAA
>PCBK01000111.1 GCA_002731275.1 Deltaproteobacteria bacterium
CAGTGAAAACAGGTTCTCCCACGAAGGAACCAGTGAAAGCAGGTTCTCCCACGAAGGAATCAGTGAAAACAGGTTCTCCCACGAAGGAACCAGTGAAAGCAGGTGTCCCCACGAAGAAGGCAAAGAAGTACAAGATGAGATTCCCCCGTAGGGTCGGGGCTTGTCTCCGACCTCGATATCATATGAGCTTCCCCTGAAGGGTCGGGCCTTGTCTCCAACCACTGTGTTGTGCGTTTTTTTGGCAGGGTGGAGGCTTGTATATGACATCCATTCGCTGTGTCATATGTTTTCCCCGTAGGGTCGGGGCTTGTCTCCGACCATAACATCGCCCCTTTTTTTGGCAGAGGATGTGTTACTGATGTTGGAGAAGGCGTGTGTGTTCTTTTTTGATACAGAGATCAGACGTGACAGTGATACCAGCGTCTCTTGCTTTTTGCTCTGCCTCTGTGTGGGTGACACCTTCTTGTAGCCAGAGCCATTTGACATTGTGTTTGATCGCCTGTTCAACGATCTCTGGGACGTATTGGGAAGCCCGAAAGACATCGAGGATCTCGATCGGCCCAGGCGCACTTGCTACATCTGGAAAACATGGAATGCCATCGATATGATCGACGCCTGGACGAATACCAATCACCTCATAGCCGTGCGCGACAAGGTACATGGCGACTTTATGACTCGGACGCTCGGGTTTTGGACTGATGCCAATCATGTGGACGCGTTTGTATTGGCTAAGCATTTGTTTTCGCGCTGAATCTTCCATTGGAGCTTCCTTTCAATTGGACATTTGATACATTTGCTGAGATAGTACGTATATCTATCTGACAGGACAAGGTGTTTGTGCCTTGTTAGCCCTATTGTTGATCTAGATCAATGTACAGACCTTGTGCATCCTTTACCTTTACAGTATCGAGCTTTGTAAGAATATTCTTACATTTTCGTTTGTTTGTGGATATACTACTCCACAAATGCACCTTTTGGCGCTTTACGCCGGAGGTTTTTTTGTAAAAAGCTCAGGAGTTTTTAAGCCGTTGAACCTCTTGGGCAGACACACCGCAGACAGGATCAGATGATGAGCGCGGACATGATAGGGCAATTGGCGAACGAGTCAGTTGTCGCGTTGTTTGATGTTTTAGGGGAGGGGATTGTGCTCTTTGATGAGCATCAAATCGTCCACTACTGTAATGAAAAAGCTAAGAGAATTTGCGAGGGAATGTTGGAAGAGTGTGTTGGGCACCCTTGGCCTGATGACATGATGTTTTCGTTACCTTCGTTGTCTGGGAGCCTTTCATCGCAGCCTGCGTTGCAATTTTCACACAAAGAAGAGCTCTTTCAGGCTAGTTTTTCGACATTACGTGATGGGAAACTGGACAAAGAGTTTGGTGTGTGCAAGATCTTGCCTTTGCCCCAACTCGACACGCTTTTAAAGGAACGAGATCGACTGTTCCAGCTCGCGACACTCAACGAGATGTTGCCTGCGATCTTGCACGAACTGCGCAATCCCCTTGCGGCGATCGATACAATGGTACAGTTGCTGTTGGAGGAGACAGAGAGCGAGGAGATTGGTAACGATCTACACGCGATTTTGTCAGAGGTGCGCAGGATGAACCTGACGCTCAAAGGCGTTGGTTCTGTGAGTCACGATCTGATCTCTTCCAAAAACCACGCGGTCGACTTCGCGATCGAAGAGGTCGTGAGGGTCATGGACAGCCTAGCAGGACGTGCGGGCATCACGATCCGCTCTGACGTTGCGATTATGCCACTGTTACCGATCGATCCTTCAGTGATCAGTGCCATTGTCTTCAACTTGCTCAACAACGCCATTGCGGCGAGCGAGGTGAACTCACAGATTGAGATCAAGGCCCGACTACACGATCGAGCGACGTTTGAGCTGAGTATCACCGATGAAGGGAAGGGGATGACACCCGAGGTCCTCACCCGCTGTCGCGAGTTGTTCTTTACAACCAAACGCAAAGGAAACGGGATCGGTTTGGCGCTGTGTTCACAAACGGTTGAAAAGTCAGGTGGAGAGTTTCTCATCGAGAGTGAAGTTGGGAAAGGGACGAGCATCACGATGCGTATTCCAGTCACCAAATCTCAACGTCCACAAACGCAACTACGGAGTGTGTCTTCAACCCTCTGAGGAGTGGGATCATGCAACAAATTGTGTCGGAAATAGAGTCCCAAACAGAGAGCGTGACGATCCTCGTCGTCGAGGACGAGCCTGTCTTACGCTCGTCCATTGTACGTGGTTTGTCCAAGCTGCCTGACGCCGATGTCGTCAGCGCGAGCTCGGTCAACGAAGCTCGTCAATTGCTCAAAGCGATCACACCACGTATCATCCTCTCAGACTTACAACTTCCTGATGGGATCGGTGTAGAGGTCTTGGGTTTTCTTCGGGAGAGGCAACTGCACATCCCCGTGATTTTTGTCTCCGCATACACCCAAAGCTATCGGCATCAAATCCCCCTGCACAAAGATATCGAGGTCTTTGAAAAGCCAGTGTCCCTCGATATGTTGAGAAAAAAAGTGCAGGACAAGCTTCAACTCAACCCAACCCCAGAAGCGCTCCCTTTCTCCCTCGTCGACTACGTACAGCTCGCTTGTTTGGGCAATCACTCCATTGAGATCCTGTTGGAGCTTGATGGAAGCCCCTCTGGTCGGATCTTGATCGTCGATGGCGTGCTCTGGTCTGCGAAAGACCGCAGTGGCCTTGGAGAAGAAGCCCTGCGACGTGTCCTCTTCTCCGAAGACACCATCGCGCGTTGTCGTATTTTTACAGGAGAACCCGGACAACGCGACATTTTCGAGCACTGGGAGGGTGTCCTGCTCGAAGCAGCGCGTATCTTCGACGAAGCCGATGAGTTCCTACCCCAAATCAACACCGTCGGTAACTCGATGGAGATGTCAGCGCTGCATCCCGGCCCAGATAATCACGATTTGCTCTTCGATATCGACGACGATGACGAAGAACAATTACTTGGAATGCTCAACGAAGTCCCAAGCGGTGCCTTCGAAGAACACACACGCGAAAGATCCCCATACGAAGCCGTCGAACCAGCTCCCCCTCCCATCCCTCTTGATGCAACCGCCAGACGCGAGCTGTTCGAAGAACATTACGATCTTGGGATCGAAAAACTGCTGGACAAGGATTTCCCTGGCGCACTGAACGCATTTCGCGAAGCCGATCGTCTCTCTCCCGGAGAAGCGAGTGTTACTGCGAACATACAACGTTTACGGGAGATGGGTTACGAATAAGCGACCAGAGATGCCTGACACTGAACAGAGAAAGCACACAGCTACCATGTCGGCCTTGGCTAGAAAAAGTCACCATGGCCGAAGAGCAACCGGAAGGATAGAGCATGTCACGTGTACAACAACTAAATAAAATCTTACGAGCACTTCAAAGTGGTTCACCAGATGTCGAAGCGAGCGCGTTAATCTCCGAAGATGGTTTGATGATCGCCAGCGCGCTCCCTGCACATATCGAAGAAGGCCGCGTCGCAGGGATGAGCGCGACTCTTCTCAGCCTTGGCACCAGAGCCTCTTTGGAGTTAGAGAGGGGAGATGTTCGCGAAGTGCTCGTGCGTGGAACAGAAGGCTATGTCGTGATGCTCTCAGCAGGGCAGGGGACATTGTTGATGGTGTTGACCAACTCCGTCGCGAAATTGGGACTCATTTTCTTAGATATGCGCCGCGCAGTCGACGATATCAAGAGCGTACTGTAAGGGGAGAGAGAGACAATGCCAAATTCCATTCTTTTCGATGAAGGTTCCCATCGCAACGTCCTCCTGGAAGACTTTGGCCACGGCCTCGCGGTCCAGGCCAACCAGCACGTCATCGTCCACAACGGCGAAGGTATGATCCTCGATCCAGGCGGTCATAAGGTCTACTCAAAAGTCCTGACAGAGACGACCATGTTGCTGCGTGGTAGCAAACTCAAATACCTCTTCCTCTCACACCAAGACCCCGACATCATCGCTGCAGCCAATGGTTGGCTGATGACGACAGATGCGACCGCGTACATCTCCTCGATTTGGGTTCGCTTTGTCCCACACTTTGGCCTGGATCGCCTCGTCGAAGATCGCCTCCTCCCGATCCCCGATCAAGGCATGACACTCGAACTTGGTGGACTTCCACTGCAAATTATTCCAGCGCACTTTCTCCACTCATGTGGGAACTTCCACATCTACGATCCCGTCTCCAAGATCTTGTACACTGGCGATCTCGGCGCATCCCTCGGCATGGACTATATCTTCGTCGAGGACTTCGACGAACACCTCCAGTACATGGAAGGATTTCATCGCCGTTATATGGGCGGAAATGCTGCACTGCGTGTATGGGCTTCGTTGATCCGCGATCTCGACATCGAGATGATCGCACCACAACACGGCGCCTTGTTCAAAGGCAAAGAGCTCGTACAAAAGTTCATTTCCTACATGGAACAACTTAAGTGTGGCGTCGATCTCATCGAAGAATTCTCCGGTCTCAACCGTTAAACCTGGCCTCTTCTGATATGTCTCTTTATCTTTGATATACGTCAATATCCTTCCCTTTGAAGAAAGTAACATATCATGTCGAGGTCCGTGGGTTTTGGTCGTGCTCTATGCACCAAAATCACGAGGAGTTGTCTCCTCAAAGTTCCTGTGGTTGTGAGATAGGAGGTTATTGATGTCCGGCACATCATTATCGATGTCGATGCGTGCGTCTGTCTTGATCGTTGAGAAAGCGCCTGTCATACGTTCTATTCTGCGGCATGAAGTCGCAGAAGCAGTTCGCGCACATGTCGATGTCGCGAAAAACCTGAAAGAGGCGCACCAGATCATCGAGACAACGTTGCCCCGCCTGATCATCGCGGGGACGTCATTTGATGATGGCTTGGGGCTTGAGTTGCTTCAAATCTTAGAAGACGTCGAGCTGCAAGTGCCGATCATCTTTATCACCTCCAAAACACCGAGTAAAGAGAAGGTGTGCTTTTGGCACCCCGAGATCATCTCATTTCAAACCCCCCTCGCCCTCGGGATGTTGCGCGACGTCATCCAGAAAAAAGTCGAATACTCACCCGGTGAATGGACACGAAGCATCTCCATCCCCTTATATCTGAGCCTCGCGCGTATTGGCCATCACTCCCTTGAGATCGTGATGGAGCACGAAGAGCATCCCGCAGCCCATGTCATCGTCCATGACGGCTCGATCTGGTCCGCCCAAGATCACAGCGGTAATGGCGAACAAGCCCTCAAGCGCCTGCTCTTTTCAAACTACACCGTCAAACAAATCCACGTCCTAGACAAAGAGCCCGAAGAGCGCGATGTCGACATCGACTGTGAAAGCTTACTCAAGGACGCACGCGAAACACTCGCACAACAAGAGCAGCTCCAGCGCAAAAGCGCGACACTCGAAGCGGCCCACATCTCCTCCAAACATCCACTGTTTCTTGAGGATGAAGAGAACGAAAACGCTGAACTTTTAGAGCTGTTTCTCGCAGAACCTGACACACAACAGAGCGAACCTGTCGGTACAACATCTCCCCGAGAAGCCGTCCGACAGGAAGATCTCTCCTTGCTCGTCGGTGAAGATATCGCGAGCACTACTTTTGGGGATATTCGCTCCTCACTCGTAACTGCAAAAGAAGAAGACCTCGCAGCGACACCTTATGGCGCGTGGGAGTCTGTCATCGACTGGGGGCCGGTCGAGCCCACAGAAAAACCTTTAGAGAGCTCGGATTCCTGGTCTCGTATACGTACACAATCATCCAAACACAACACAACCTCTTACTCACAAGAACGTGAACACTCAGCTTCAGCCTCTTTTTTGGGGGAGCTTCATACACACGACCCATTCACGTTACCCAAGACGCAAACGAAGCGGCTCTCTAACAAAGAACACTTCGAGCAGCTCTACGACGCAGGTATCGAGGCCTTGCTCGACAAAAAGTACGAACAAGCATACGAGTCGTTCACCAAAGCGAAAGAGATACGACCAGAAGAACGTAAAGTTTACGTCAATATCCAACGACTTCGTGAATTAGGCTACGGAGCACACGACGTCGATTGACGCACCACCACGAAGCAGTCGACGTCGTAGACACAAAAGGAGACCCTCATGCAAGTCCACGAAGAGACGATGCTCTCACGCATGGAAAACGTTTCGTTTTACGTTCCCATGTTGACGGCAGTCATTGGGGTGGTTTGTTTTCACTATGGTGTGGTGTCCTACACATCCCAGCCCTCCACCCACTCAACAACCGCCCGCACGCAAAAAGCGATGGAGAGGGAACGTCCGACTCCATCACGTCCTCCCAACGAGCGTACACAACCTGAGACACGCAAAGCGACCCCCAAGACAGACATACGCAAGGTTACACCGAAGCCTTCGACAACATTGACTCCAAAACCTACAAAGAAGGTCAAGACACAAGCGCTGGTCCAAAGCGCCCCCAAAAAGGCCATCAAGAAAAAGCCGTGCCCACCTGTATTTGAAGTGTATTTTGGTGTCAACAGGAGACAACCCCGACGCATCTCCAGACGCAAAATGAGGCGTTTGATGCGTTGGTTGTCCCGTCACAAACGCACCTCCTTGATCGTGCAAGGACACACAGATAGCCGAGGAAAAGCCGAATACAACTTGCTGCTGAGTTTTCGCCGCGCCAACGCCGTGGCAGCCCTATTCATGAAACAAGGGCTGTCCAAAAAACGGCTTCGCGTCCGAGCCCTTGGAGGTGAACACCTCTCAGCAAAGCAAACACGCCGTCGCAAAGGTGACCAAAAGCGAAGAGTCTCTTTTCGCGTGGTCGCAGGAGCGTCCTTTCGACACTGCGCCTCGGTGATTTACAAAGATAAGGATGAGACATGACGATCACCACCATCGCATTTTCTGCGATAGGCTCTGTCTTGCTACTGCTCTCCGGATACATATGGGGAGCCAAACAAGGCAAAGATGAACGCGAGACGCTGCGCAATACGCTCGAAGAGAGAGAGCGTGAGTTGACACAGCTACGAGACGCACAAGGGCCTCAATTTGACGCCCTACGTGCACATATCGACACCGTCTTGCAGCCCCTTACACAGGGCGTCGACCAAAGCAAACACATTGAGCAAGATCTCAAACAGATTATGGACTCACTGTCGCTCAAACAAGAACACGATGCGTCCATCAAACATACCCTGGAGAACGTCCTCGCGCCCATGGTTGAACGCGAACGACGTCAGTTTGAACTCTCACAAATCCCCGCCGAAGATATCTCCGATCGCCGCGGACTTCCATTGCTCCTCGACGCGATCTCTGAAAAAGGCGGATTCTCGACTGTCCTGCTCAGCGATGAAGTTGGACTCCCACTCGCCGCGAGTAAATCCTCCGAACACGTCGATATTATCTCCGGAATGTCTGCGCTCCTCCTCTCTCTCTTCGAGCGGATCGCGAAAAACGGTATGCCCATGCCCTCAGCCGCGGTCTTTCGCGATGAAGCCAACCAGATCATCGTCCACCGCGCCTTCCAGTTGCGCGATGAACAGTACGTCCTCACGGCAGTCAACAAGGGCAACCTGCTCGCTCCCGACGCCCTCGATCCAGCCCTCACTTCTATCGAGCAAGCGCTCAACCGCGAAGCCTGGGATGATGACGCATCCGACGCTGCATAACACTCAGGACGTTTTGTGTACAGGGTACCAGGACATCCCCTGACATCCCCAAAGCGCGGCTCCTCAGTTTGCCTTCCCCTCCAGTTGATCCCTTCAAGACAACTCCTCCCCAATCATCTTTCTTTTCAAGCCGTTATCATTTGCGTGTCACGTTCTGTCGCAAACACCTGTAATTTGTTTTTTGTTTGAAGGATGTGATATACAGTGTGTGTTTGTGATGAGGGAGCTCATCATGCACATGATGTGAAGAGATGGTGGTTTCAGAGGTACAGATTTCGACGTTTGAATGATGCAGCGTCATTCGGGTACGCTAAGCCAACAATGGTTCACAAGGAAAGCTATTCTGGGTTTGCCAGCCGCGGATCTACAACTTGCGGAACACGCAGCTGGCGCAACCAGGATAGCCTGGTTTGCGTGTTCCGCAAGTTGTAGATCCGCGGCGCAAACCTGTGAGCCTTCCATGTCCCAAGAGATGTCAGGAAATCGATGAGACGCCATCTTTCTTCATCACAAACACACCTTTTTTCTTCATCCCTCCCCATCGAAGATACAACCCTCACCACCCACTTTTGGCCTTCTTTAGAATCCAAACAAGATCGCGCTACGCACCTGCCACTGGAAGAAGAAGCCATTCTCTCCCCGGATAGGGGTGATATTGAAGCCCGCCTGAGCACCCAATCTGACCCCAATATGACGCGTAAACCACAAAGACATATCGACGTTCGTCCCAGCCCCTGCAAGTAAAATCGTATTGGTAGGTAGCTCCCCTTTGTGCTGGAATGTGAAGCCAAGGTTGAGGTAACCACCCAAGAACAATTCGAGGGTCGTGGGTCCGAGTGTAAAGGGGTACTTCCAGCCAAACTCAGGTCGCAACCATACGGAAGTCAGAGAGAAGCCTTTGTTCTCAGGAGAGCCTGTCGCGGCATGGAGTCCAAGCCCCCAAGACGTCCCCCAACGGACTTGGACACCACCACCAAAGTTGGTGTCTTGGATGAATGGGGCGAGGGTGTGGTGATACATACCAGAGAGCGCGACGGAGACATCCATCGGATCGGCGAGAGGTTTGGCTTCCATGTACAGCGTCCCTTTGCGACGTTGCGAGAAGCGCTGACAGGTGACCTTCTTCCAGCTCGTGTTAAGCTCGACCTCTCCACCTTTTGGGAACATCACAGATTGACGATAACAGGAGCCACGCTGTTCGAGCATCACGGTCCCTTTTCCATCGACAACTGCGAGATGAAGAGGGCGACGCCTGACCTTGCGTTTGCTCCAAACGAAGTTGGCCACCGCAACTTTAAGCTTTCCGATGACGTTGGAGCCGATACGAAGGCGACTTCTGTAGACAGGTGCGATCGCGTAGGGGGTGCTGCGTTTGAGCATCAAAAATTGCTGGGGTCGTTGTCCCGTCTCGTGCATCACCTTTTGACTGGTATAATCGAAGAGTTCATCGACAGTAATACGCCCATCGTGGTTGACGTCAGCAGGCCCACGCAGTCCCTTGAGCAGGTGGTGTGTGAAGACGGAGGCTTTGTACTCTTTGAGCTCCCACGAGACGCCTAGACTGGAGGCGATGATACGCATCCCTTGCTCGTGCCCTTGTTTGGGCGTGATCAGCTTGTGTAGGTCGAGCTTTCGACGCGCCCTGATACCTTTGGTTTTTCCTCGCTTGAGCAAACTCTTGTACTTCTGAAGGCTACCAAACTCACGGATAATCTCGCCACTGTAGCAAGAATCAAAGATCGCGATCTTGCGCGTCGCACGCAGCGATTTGAAGAAAGATGTGAAGTGCTGGTAACTCAATGGGCGCTTGGTTTTGGGCCCCAAATGAAAGTAGGTTTGGTCGGCATGTCCGGTGTAATAAAAGAGGAAGGTTTTGTTTGTCGTGCGGTTGTTTGCCTTGATGCGACGAAAAGCCTGACGGACTTCGTTGGCGGTAGGGTTTTCGAGTGTCTTGACCTTAAAGCCGACAGCCCGGAGATGTCGCGCAAGAGGTTTGAGATCCCCAGAGAGCACGTAGTCCAGGATCGGTTCACCTTTCCAGCCACGTTGGTTGGCGATAAGCAACGCGATCCGCTCTTCGGCGGCGTCGGCGTGGCTGGGAAACCAACAAAGAAAACATATCCAAAGGGCTAACAACCATCTCATCAAAAAAACTCCACAAAAAACGACGCGAAAGAGCACTCCACACACCGAGCAGAGAGCTCAGGGCTGCTGTGGAGACATCGAGGGGCTGTGCGCAGGTCGCTTGTGAACGAGTAAGGAGAACACCTGCCATGAGCCCTGAAGGGTGTGCATATCTCGCAGATCTTTGTTGGCTTGAAGATAAGCCTTTTTCAATGCACGTTCAACATCTTGAAACGAGAAAGCCCGCCGCGCATAGAGAAAGAAAAAGCGTTCAGGTCCGATATAGTCGTCGAGTTCAAGAGAGTCGGTGTTGGGGAGCTTCCCCTTGCCGGCCTGTATCTTGACGCTGCGTTTTCCCTGGAAAGGGACGATCACGTAGGACTCACCTCGTTTGTTACAGCCGACGATCATCACGTGATAAGAGACAAAGGTTTTGTACGAAAATTGAATCAGGTCGCCAGGAAAAAGCACCTGACCATTGTGAAACCAGCGACTGTACGGTGAACCCTTTCGATAGAAGAGGGCGCGAAAATGAGGCTGGAGGGTTTTGGGTTTCTTCCCTTGGAAGGTCATGCCCTCTTGCTTGGGAGGGTTGTGCGGGTCCTGTGGGAGCTCAGATGGAGGGCGCAAGAACAGCAAAAAGACCGCGAGGCCTCCGACTGTCGCGAGACCTGCCCACTGGGACCAATTGGCAAACCACGCTGTCCAGGAAAGAACGGTGGGTTGCTTTATCTCTTCTGCCTTGCGCTGTGTGAGCGCTGCGTGTCGCTGCGTCTCTCGCGTAAGGAGGGCCTCAAACCCGTGATGTTGATGGAGCTGTGCGAAGCGCTCTTTACGCGCCCTGAGCGTCTCTTCGCAGTCGGGACAGTCCTCTCTTTGTCGATCGAGCTGTGCCTGCTCTGACGGCGTTGCATCACCGACATGAAGGCGATCGAGTGACCATCTTGATGGGCATTCCCTTTGCATGATGTCTCCTGCCCGAAAGGGGGAATCAATACCGTTGTGACTTGGGAACAAATACGTTCACCGACATATGCGGTGCCCTTTGCGTGTACTTGTTCCTCATGTTGGAAATTGTTGTCTGATCTTCTCTTCCAGACGTGCGAGCTTTTTTTTCACGCCTCGATCGGATAACCCCACGAGATCAGCGATCTCATCGTATGTCATCTGATCGACATGGCGATAAATAAAAAGTTGAATGGTGTCTTCACCAAACTGCTGAACGAGCGCATCGATCATCAATCGATTTTCAGCAGTGTGGTGACCACCAAGGTCGCCTTCGAGATGTTCGGTCAACAAAGGGAGCAGTTTTTTTTGACGACGTAACATGTTGAAGCAGTGGTTGGTGCTGCTTCGATATAAATAGAAGAGAGGTTGTCTGATCTCGCGCTTTTTGGAGGCTTCGTAGAAAGACTCGAAGACATCTTGCAGAGCATCCCAAGCTTGATCGGGATCCTTGAGGATCGCACAACATCGGTTGTACACGACCTCCATATGGCGTTTGAGTTCGTCTCTCTCCATCTCTTCCCTGCGGCGTAAGTCATCCTGACTGCTCAGTGGTGAGAGACCACGTCGATCTCCCACTCGATACCCTATAGACAATCCAACTATACAAAAACCGAACTGCGATCCAAAAAAGATTGGGAAGCGATGAGCGGGCAGGCGATTTTGGCATCTTCTCCGCACATCGATTTGCTCTTGACAAAGGAGCGTGATCTCTTTACTTTGTGTTTCCGAAAAGGAAGTGAATGTTGATTCAGTTTTTGATGATGATCGATTGAAGTGACAGAAAGTAAGGTGGAGAAGATGGCGTCTAAGGCGCAAAAAAAAGCAGCAAAGACCAAAAAAAGAGAGCTGATTTTGGACGCCGCCATTGAAGTCTTGGCGGAGCGTGGATTTGCGCACACCAAGATCCGCAACATCGCTGAGGCAGCAGGCGTTGCTGATGGGACGATCTATTTGTACTTCAAAAACAAAGATGAGCTGTTGATTCATCTCTTCGAAGATGTGATGTCACGTGTCCTCGCGATGTTTCAAGAGGCGCTCGGTGATCGCACTCGGGCAGATGAGAAGCTCAAGGTGTTTTTGCAGACACAGATTCAGATGATCGAAAAAGAACCCTCTATCGCCAAAATCATCTCGGTCGTCTTGAGACAATCTTCGACATTCGTACAAGATTATAAAAACCCACTGTTTTCCCGGTATCTGCACTTGATAGAAGAGATCCTGGTTGAGGGGATTGAGCAGAAATTATTTCGCTCCGATCTCAACCCTGAGGTCTTGTCCCGTGCGGTGTTTGGTGCGGTGGATGAATTGACGTTGGCATGGTTGCTGTCTTCACGTCGTGAGGACACTTCCCTCGAACAATCAGTGCAAGTGATCACGAAACTACTGTTATCTGGACTCGCACCACAGGCCGAATCATAGACAGTGTGTTGTGGGTGAGTGATGGAAGCAATGGGAGGAAGAAATGAAAATACTCGTATCTCTCAAAAGAGTCGAGCACTGGGAATCTAAGATCAAGCTCAATGGCGACGCAAGCGGCATTGTGACAGATGGATTGACGTACGTCATCAACCCATTTGACGAGATCGCGCTCGAAGAATCTGTCCGTCTGAAGTCCGAGCACGATGACGTAGAAGTTGTCGTTGTCTCCATCGGCTCAGAAGACGCGACACAGCAACTGCGCACAGGCCTCGCGTTTGGTACAGACCGTGCCATCCTCGTCAAAACGGAAGGTCCCCTCGATCCCGATGGCGCTGCACGTATTTTGCAAGCCATCGCTGAGCGCGAAGAACCACAGATGATCCTGATGGGTAAACAAGCCATCGATGATGACGCCAACCAAACTGGACAGCTGCTCGCTGAGTACCTCAGCTGGCCACAGGCGACCTTCGTCTCCAAGATGGAATCCCTCGAATCCGATGAAGAGAAAGCCAAACAACCCGCGATCGAGATCGAAGACGAAGTCGCAGTGGTTGTCCGCGAAGTCGACGGTGGTCTTCAAACCGCTGAGATCGATCTTCCCGCTGTTATCACAGTACAAGACCGCCTCAACGTGCCACGCTACCCCGCGCTGCCCAACATCCTCAAGGCAAAGAAGAAGCCATTCGAGACACTGACGGTCGACGACCTTGGCCTCACACTCGAGCCCAAAGTGACTGTCCTTGGCTACGAATCACTCCCCGAGCGCCAAGCCGGTGTCACTGTTGAGACCGTGGATGAGCTGCTCGAAAAACTTCGCAACGAAGCGAAAGTACTCTGAGAATAGGAGAAAAGAACATGTCTACTTTGTTGCTTGTAGCCGAACAATTTCAGGGAAAACTTCGCAAAGTCACGATGAACGCGATTGGCTTCGGTAAAGCCGCCGCAGAGGCGTGGGGACTTGATCTTCACCTCCTCCTCATCGGCGAAGACATCGGTGATGCTGCGGCTGAGCTCGCCAAATTTGGTGCAGCCAAAGTCCACGTCGCTGATAGCTCCGACCTCGAACATTACAACACAGAAGCTCACACACAGCTCATCGCCAAAGTCGCTGAAGACATCGACGCAAAGGTGATCGCTGGCGCTGCGACTGTGCAAGGTAAAGACCTCTTCCCACGCGTCGCTGGACGTATGGGGCTCGGGATGGCGTCCGACATCATCGACTACACACCCGAAATGACCTTCAAACGCCCCGTCTGGGCTGGTGCGCTGATCGCACACGTCCAAGTCGAGACCGATCGCAAAGTGGTCACCGTACGTGGTACGTCTTTCGACGCTGCTGCACCCGGTGATGACGAATCCGAAATCGTCGAAGTCGATGTCGAACTCGACGAAGATGCGGTCGAAAAGTTCCGTCACTCCGACCTCGAAGAAGTTGTCTCCGAGCGCCCCGAGCTGACAGAAGCGGGAACCGTCGTCTCCGGTGGTCGCGCGATGAAAGACGCTGCTGGTGTTGAGCTGATCGAAGGTCTCGCGGATGCATTTGGCGCTGCAATGGGAGCTTCCCGTGCAGCTTGTGATGCAGGCCTCGTCCCCAACGAGTTGCAGGTCGGACAGACTGGTAAAGTCGTCGCACCAGACCTCTACATCGCTGTTGGGATCTCCGGTGCCATCCAGCACCTCGCGGGAATGAAAGGCTCCAAGGTCATCGTCGCGGTCAACAAAGACCCCGAAGCACCCATCTTCCAACTCGCAGACTACGGTCTCGTCGCTGACCTCTTCAAAGTCGTCCCCGAGATGACCGAGAAGGTCGAGAAGATGCGCAAAGGCTAAGGCCACCTCGCTCCCCCAACCCCACCTCACACGACAACACACTCCCCCTCCATTCATCCATCTTCTCCATCACTTGCCTCCTCTAGAGATCCTATCTTCTCCTCTCCAGACGATTTTTTGCGCGCGGTAGGAGAATTTGTTTCTGTCTCGTCCTCGCTGTGGTAAAGTGGCATCATTGCGCTTTGTCGATAGATTTCGACGGCGACACGGCAACGGACACCTCCGCCCCACAGGCGAAGTTTGTATAGATGGATATCGGCGACAGACGAAGATAATGAGCAGACAACATGACTGAAAAGAAGTCCAATGAGTCACTTGATTCCGTGGATTCCGTCTTGGACTCCCTTTTTGGAGAAGGACAAGATGGTCTCTTCCACAAAAACAAAAAAGACTCCCCCCACGCTGGCAGTGCACGTGACCCTGAAGCACAATTTTTACAAGAGATCTTCAAGGACATCCAACCACCAACACAATCACAGGTTGATCACCTCCCAGCCAAATCTGACCCCTCCAGAGTGACACGTGAACAAATCAAACGCGTCTCCCTCACAAACCATACCCCCAAAACACAAACCACAGACGAACCAATCCAACTCGAAACCTCCCAACAAGACCGAAGCCTCTTCTCCCAGCCAGAACTCGATGGGGTCCTTGTCTACTCATTCTCCGACGATGACGAAGCACAACCCAAAACGCTCCCCTCCCAAACGAGCCAAAAAGGACCCAGGCAAACCATCAAAGGCAACCCCGCCGACAGCTCGCAATTCCGCAGCACACTGTTTGTGACAGGCGATGACATTCAAAAAGAGGTCGAGAAGAAAAGGGACACACCTCCTCCCCAACCCCCCCAAAAACAAGATATCCATCCAAAACAAGATCCCAACCGCTCGACCTTTGAGGTCAAGATGAGCGAACTCTCCAAAGCGCTCACGACACCGACCTTTGACGGCGAACTGAACACATTCCTCGAATCCGAGATCGACGAACTGACACGGAAAGTCACCGCCTCTTCCGAACAACTGCAAGCGGTCAAAGAGTCCACCATGCCCAAAGATGGGGTGAGTCAGACAGCTCCGCTCCCGGATGCTTCTTCATCGGACTCTTTGTCCGACGAGATGAGAAAGTTGACTCAACTCTCAGCCCAAGAGACTCCAGCACCAACACAACAACAAACACCTGCGCCTCAAAGCCCCCCTCCATCCTCCATCTCACAACCAGCAGTCCCCCCAACAGAACAACTTCACCTCCCAGAAGGAAGCGGTCCACACGCCACACATGGGCATTCACATGTGGGCTCTCATCCCCAAATCCCCCAACCACAAGAAAGCAGCCTCCACCCAGGCACACCGAGTCAAATGCAGATGCCTATGTACTCGACGAGTCAACCTTTCTTGCCGCAACAAAACGTCTCGCAAAGCCAGCTCCCACAAGCGACGGGCTCACAGCCTTTTCTGCCACAAAATGCGCTCCCCCAGACGGGACAACATCCAGCCTCTGGTCCCTACCCAAATGTCTACCAGACAGGGATGCACCAAGTCCCAAATGTCTACCAAACAGGGATGCACCAAGTCCCACAGATCTACCAAACAGGCATGCATCAGGTCCCCTTTCAACAAACCCAAACAGGGGTCTTTCGGATCGTCCAACAAGACGGTAGCCACGCAACAGTCACGGGTGTACACACCTTCCCCCCTGGCTGGCAAGGAGGACAAGCGCCTCCACCACAAGATCAGTGGGTCTCACGTGGTCCTCTCCTGCTCGCATTTTTTGGCTTCTTTTTGCTGATCCTTACAGCGCTCATTTGGATGGGCTGGTATTACGAGCCGTGGGGAGAGTACCGACGGGGTGGGTATACCAACCCGTTCTCATCAAAGCGCGTCGGGAGCATTCGCATCTCTTCGGTCCCAAGAGGTGCACAAATCTACCTCGATGACGTAGGGACCGGAAGACGCACACCCGCAACGCTCCGCTTGGCACCAGGAAACTACACACTGGAATTACGGGCCAAAGGCCATAAGCGACGTGTCAAGCGTGTTGAGCTCAAGCCCAAACAAGAGGTCTTTTTGGACTTTTCGTTGCTCAAAGAGAACGTCACACCAAAGCAAAGGCCACAGACAGAGGGCAAAAAGGCGACGTTGTTCGTCACATCCCGTCCCAACAACGCACAGGTCTGGCTCGACGGACGAAAGCTTGACATCTCAACACCTGCAGTGCTCAAGATCGCCCCCGGCCCCCACATCATCAAGCTCACGCGCCGATATCACCAGGATAAATTCTTGGAGTTAAAGATCAAGTCCGCACAACAGCGACATATTCAGCTCAACCTCAAACGTATACGATATCGACGCAGACGTTCCAGAAGACGCCGACGTCGTCGAACAAAAAAACGACGCGTACGCATTCTCCCACCACGTGTTCGCCTCAAACCCCTTCGTCGATAAGTCCCCCAAAGCTCCCAAACATCTCATCTCCGCCCAATAGAGAGGGGAGGGATCTGTGCGAGATAGGTAAACAGATTGGGTGTTTGCTCAAGATATTGCCGCCTCTTCTCGATCAACTCACTCCTTGAGAGCGCTGTCCCACCGTGAACAACCACATTGCGCAACTGAGCCCACTGTTGGCACCACGCGGGCAGTGTCTCAAACATCGTCTCGACATCCTCTTCTCCAACATCGGCACCACGTAACACCTTTTTGAATCCCTCCCACAACGTCCGATGTGCTGCTGTCACTTGCTGATTGTAAACGTACCGGACTTGTCCTGACTGTGGATCTTCGTACTCCCAATAATCTGCGAGCAGGTAGGGAATGCTCCCTAGCGAGTAAAGATTTCCCTGTGTCGCAAGTGGCCGACCTGCCAACGCAGGCAAGTCACGCTTGGGGTGAAGCCCCAAACGAGAGAGCGCAATGCTCCCGATTGGATCGACGATTTTTCTGTTGAGAGCTTCTTCGGCTGCACGACACCATTGCAGCACAATCGGCGAATGGTCCTGTGTCTCCTTTCCCTCAAATAAGACAAAAAGCTGCTCACCTTCTTCCAGGAATTGTCGCGCAGTGGGAGGGAGCCGCAAGAGCGTTTGTGTCGGCCAACACGCTTCCCAAAGCGTTTGAGCGTCCCCTGCCACAGACGTAAGTGTTTGTTGTTCGACCTCCTGTGTGGGTGGCAACTGTGGCTGAAGAGCAGACGTCAGGAGCGCGAGATGTTGTCTCTCTGCACGTAAAAGCTGTTCTTTTTGCAGAAGACGATCTTCTTGAACCTGTTGTTGAACACGTAACTCCATACGCAGAGAGTCGCGCACTTGCTGCTTCCAGCTCTCGATGTTCGCAGGCGCTCCAACCTCTTTTGCCTCTTCAATCAACTGTTTGGCCGCTTGTCGTCTCAGCCGTTCGACCTCTTTGGTCTGCGCATCTGTACTGGATATGTCGGACTCGTGGGCTTGTTGTAGCGCTTCACAGAGAGAGAGCGCGTCGAGGGGCGCATCCTGTTCGAGCTGTGAGAGGATCGCGGCTTTGTACAACGCGTGGTATTGTGGCAGCGTCTGTGGAGGATATGAGCGCACCTTCGCGAAGGAGGTCTGTGCGTCTTCAATATCACCAGAGAGCCAGTAGAGCAGCGCGTCGTACGCTTGAAGCGCTGGAGACAGAGGATGTGAACGTCCCCATAGGTCGAGATGTTGACGTGCCTTTGTGTGCTCTTCTTGCTGGAGGGCTTGCGCGCAGTAGTCAGCGAGTTGTTGTGCAGAGGGGTGATGAATGAGCAGCTGCTCATACGCCTCAAGTAATTCTTTTCCGCTGGAGAGGTGTGTTTTGAGAGACCAGTACATCGGAGGGAGTTGTACATGGTCTGTACTTTTTTCGATCTCGTCGATGATATCTCGTGCGCTTGTCGATTGTTCATCGATGAGATAAGCCTCAGCGAGACGCAAACCCACGAAGATCTTTTGTGTGTCTGTGGCATGGGACCACAAAGGAGCGAGTACCTCTATCGCACCCCCCACATCACCAGTATAAAGCAGCGCAGTCCCCCACAACATCGCCTCCCATACGCTCCGTGTCCCTTGTGACGAGGTGTGTGTAAGACGCCGCTTAAGACCTTCGAAATCACCGATGTGTTCGAGTATACTCAAGATAACAAGTTCGAGCGCAGGGGTCTCATCGGTCTGTTTGGACAGCTTCTCCAGCGCGATATGTACGGCTTCCTTGGTGGAGACTTCGCAAAGCCAATAGAGCAGGTGAAGCCACGCGATGGGAGAGAGTTTTGTATTGTCAGGGAGTGAACGCAAGACCTCATCGGGCGTGATCGAGGTGGGAATGTGTTGTTTGTATTGCGCGAGCGCTTCGTAGCACCTCGCGAGGGGAGCAGGTGCGAGCGTGTTCCATCTAGAGGCGTCCTGTTTGATTTGGTTCCATCGTTCAAATGGGAGCGCAAGTGTAATGCGCTGGTCGTACAGGGCGGGATCGCGCGGAGGCCTCTGGAGGAGCGCGTCAAGAAGCTCCATCGCCCTTGTCGTATGGGGCATATGGTATTGTACGCTGTTGAGCAGGATCTGTTCAAATGAGGGGAGCGCTTGTGGTGTGTGGGTGAGGGCGTGCAGCAGATGGGTGGAGAAGAGGTCATGCGCACGCTGTCTGTGTCCTTGTGCGACGTGGAGATTGGCGGAGAAGAGTAGCCAGATGGGCTCGCGTGTTCGCTCATAAAACCTCTGACAAAGCGCGTGAATGTCGTGTGTTTGTGGACATTTTGAGGTGGCTTGTAATTGTCTCCAGAGATGTGGCCATTCGGGCTGGATGTCGTTAACATGTTGAAGAGCAGTATGTGCTTCGTGCCAGTGTTCGAGTTGGTAGGCGAGCTGTCCACGAAATAACCAGTATTCGAGTGTGGAGATAGCTTTGGGAGGGGAGGGGATGTGTTCGAGCAGATAAGACCACGCGCGCTTGAGTTGTCTGGTCGTCGGCAAAAAGGTCGCGAGCGCAAAATGATGTTTGGCCGTCTGTGCCTGCTGTTCGACGATCGGGAGGAGCTGCTTCACGAAGGCGTGTGTGCTCTGCTCTGAGGCCAACTCCAATAAACCCATCCAAGAGCTCCACTCTTTGGGATCACAGCGCTGTTGACGTAGGAATTGGCTCGCGAGTGATGTGAGCTGTGAAGGAGGTGCTTGTTCCAGTTCTTTCCAGGATATCTGCGTCTTGATGGAGCCTGTTTGTTGTTGGCGATCTAGTTTGCGATGACAGTGTTTGTACTTCTTCCCGGAACCACAGTGGCATGGTTCATTAGGACCGAGCTTGGGTGTCTTGGAGGTGTATGTACGTGTCATCGATGTGTCCTGTGAATCGGGCGATTTGGAAGCGTGGTGGGGGAGGTGGTGTGTTCAGTCGACCGGGCTCTGTTGGGCGAAGAGTGACGCCTTGACTTTGGGTGAGTTGACCTTGATTTTGCGAAATTGAATCGCGCCGATCTTCTTACCATCCATATAGTTATCGATATGAAGAGGGAGCTTCACACGAAGTTTTCGTTGTTTGGGGAGCGAAAACCATCGATATTTCCCGAGATACGTACTGAAGCGAACCTTGCCCTGTCCGAGTGGACTTGGGCCTGTATAGCTGCGCTTGAGTAGCAGCTTGCGACCGCGTGTGATGTAGTAGGTGGTGCGGTTGTTCTTTGTGTCAGTAAACAGTACGATCCAACAGGACTTTCCTCGGATCGTCCGTTTTCCGAGGAGCTTCACCTTCATCTTATCTCTACGATAACGCAGCTCGATATCTGTGCGGATCGCTTCTTCTTTGGCCATCTCGACCATCGCTTTGGGGAGCGGCAATGTCACCCCTCCCTGACGCAGCCAACCACCCACTTCGTTGAACGCCTGGACAAACAACATACTCCCAAAACGTAGCTCTGTCCGTTGAGAATGAGGTTTGAGCATATAGGTCTTGATCTTCCCTGTGCGTTCACCAAGGGCCGTGACGGCTTGTGATGTCCCCGTACTGAGAGTTGAACGGACGTGAACGAGAGCCTTTCGCCCCCCCATACGTTTGAGCATCGCTTCGATAATCTTCTCGGCCTTTGTGAGCTTCTTGGGGACCTCGATAAGAGCCTTCTCTTCGGGCCTGAGGACATATGCTTTGCCCTTTTTTCCCTTAGAAGATGTCTTGCGCTTTTTGTATCGTTTCTTTTTGCGCTTTGTGACCTTCCTTTTGGAGGGCTTTTTGCGCTTTGTGGCCTTCTTTTTGAGGGTCTTTTTCGCAGCAAGGGCAGGGGAGAGAGGGAGTGAGAATGTGCATGTAAGTAGGCTTACGAAGAGCCAGAGCTGGATTCGTTTGGTCATGATCTACATCGTTCCTTTTTTGATGATATGCCCTATGTTTCTGTCTGCTGAAGATGCGCTCTTATGCCGATGATGTCAAGGAACAAACCAAGTGGCCCTTTGGTCTTTGTCCTCGCGATGGACCAAACGTGCTGTGTGGATGGAAAAGAAGAGGTTGGGGCATTCTATCGAGGCGAATGGAAGGCGAGCTATCCGAATCTTTGTTGTTCAGGATGGATGTGGAGTGATCAAGAGGCGCCAGGGCGTTTTCAGCTAGCTCGCCCCCGCCTCTTTGCCTTCACTTCTTTCCAGCCCCGACAGGCACTGTTTTTGTGTACTGGGTATACAGTTCGCTTAAAGCCTCTTGGACACTTCCAACACTGACCACCTTTACGAGGATCGAAGAACCCCCCTTGTGGGCATTTTTTGAAAAGCTTTCCTTTACTCAGGTACTTGGCTTTCACATCGACCTTTCCCCGACAGACAAGGGGGTTGCGCTTTTTCTTTATTTTGTATCCATTGGGGCAGCTCCAGCATTGGTTTTTCTTGTCCTGATACTGGCCGTGTGCACACTTTGCACCACATACCTTCGCACCTCCCCAGCAGCGGAGCAGGTTTTTGGGGACATTGCGTACGAGTTGACCAAAGAATTTGTTGACGTCAGCGCGGACGGTTCCGAACAGCTTGTTGTACTCGGGTTTCAAGACTTGGGAGAAGACAGCCCAGACAGACAGATTTCCACTCACCGAACAAGACACGTACACGATTGGATATGCGGCAGCACCGATACCAGCAGTGGCCGCTGCGAGCGCTGCCGATACCGAAGATGCAGCCGTGTGAGACAACGGCTCAATCACCGTCATATCAAGAATGATCGCGATAAATGTCGCGGTCAGACGAAAGAGCACCTCACGTGTCCCAACGGTGAGTTCTTTTTGAAAGCAGGAGCGTTTCTTCTCTCCATTGTATCGCCAGCAGTTATATGTGACTTTGAGTGCGGCAAAACCGACAATTCGTGCGGCTGCAAAGGCGGCTGCTTTGGCGATCGCTTTGCCCATACCTGCCGCTGTTTTCTCGACGTACATCAATCTCTTGACGGCCTTCGCGCTTTTCTTCGTCTTGAGAATCTTCAGAAGCTTCTTCTTCATCTTGGGCTTCATGAACTTCTTCGCCGCCATGATCTTCTTTTTAGCGAGCATTGCGATCTTTTTGATGATCACTCCTCTTTTTCCTTTGAAGAACTTCTTGGCCTCAGCTTCGGCTTTCTTTTTGAATGCCTTGATCTTGTTCATGTAGTCTTTCGACGTCTTCTGTTTGATCTTCGCAGTCAGTTTATCGATATTCTTTCCGAGCTTTTTGAACTCCTTGCCCAGCTTTCGGAAGGCCTTCTGTAAGCCTTTGTAGACGACATGACCAGCAGAAAGGACAGGTTTGTACTTTCCATTGATGTAGACCGCTTCTTTTCCTTTGCGCAACTTTATGCAGTGGTTGTCGTACTTCTTCGTGATGATGTTCTTCTTCTTTTTGCACTTCCCTTTGCGGAGCTTCGCCAGCAAAGCCTTCTTTCTTCTTTGATAATCATTCAGTCGCTTGTTTTTGTTAAGCGCTTTGCGGACGGCTTGGGCTCGGGCTCTCTTGATGATCTGTTGAAGTTGTTGTTGCGTGTATTTGGGGCGTGCCTCGGCCTGCAATGTGGGGAGCACAAAAAGGGAAAGAACTGCGAGGGTGATCACCCTCCATAATGGAAATGGTTTCATGTCCGTAGCCTCGAATATAACGCACCACTCCGAACGACAAGACGTATTGCCCAGAGAGCTGCTTGTGGGTGAAAAAAGTCGGTTTTAGAAGCGCTTGTATGGGGGACTCGTTTTGTCGATTCAAAAAGTGACAGCCAGCGCATTTTTTTTCGAAAAAAACGCTCATCAAGAGAAAAACCTTTTCGGATCGACCTCTTCCAAAGAGAAGCAATTGACAAATGACCACTCTGTCTGGAGCAAGAATCCCTTCAGTTGTGCTTGATGCGTTTGGATATATGCGTTACAACATTCTGCAAATACGTATGTTTTTGATTGTGTGATGACGTCAAAGAGAGAGGTTTGGTCTGATGGGACGAAAATGGATTGTGTACTTGTTCGCCGCGCTGTGTCTGTTTGTTTGTCAGGCTTGTAGTGACAACACCAAGAAGGTGCAGGGAGAGGCCTGCCAGACCAACACAGAATGTCTCAGTGGCAATTGTGCGCTCGTCAACGGTGCGCAGATCTGCACGAACGGTTCGACAACAAATGCCTGCACACCCGGCGCGACGCAGAGCTGTGCCTGTGTTGGTGGGACATCTGGTGCCCAAACGTGCAACGCAGATGGTCAATCCTGGGGTGTTTGTCAGTGCGTAACAGGTGGCTGCACACAGGGTGCAACACAATCCTGTGCCTGCGCAGGTGGGACATCAGGCGTCCAGACTTGCAACAGCGGGCAGTGGGGAAGCTGTCAGTGTAATGATACCAAAACAGCCTGTACACCAGGCGCGACACAGTCATGTGTTTGTGCAGGTGGAGCGTCTGGCTCACAGACTTGCAACAGTGATGGACAGTCGTGGGGGACTTGTCAGTGTGGTGGAGCGAATGTCTGCACCCCCAACGCGACACAAGCCTGTACCTGTACAAGTGGCGGCACAGGGACGCAGACTTGCAGCGCAGATGGAAAAGCATGGGGCGCTTGTCAACAGTGTTCGACAGGATCGGGAAAACCGGATGGGCAGGGACCATGCACGAAGGCAGGCGAGGCGACAGAGTGCCAAGGGGGATTTTGTTTGGACTTCTCCGATGGGACGACGTATTGCACGCGAAAATGTAATCTGACTTGCGGCGCTGAATACACCTGCGCACCCTATGACACGGCCGACGGAGACCACGTCTGTTATAAGATCCCCGCAAATGGAAAAGCGGCAGGAGAGGCCTGCCAACGTTCATCGGAGTGTGCGAGCGCGATCTGTTTGACCACGAAGGTATGTTCACAGCGTTGTGACACTGGGACATCGTGTCCTTCGGGATTTGATTGTGTGTCAGCGGGCTCGAAGTTAAAGCTATGCCTCGCACAAAACAGCGGCGGGACGTGTAAAACAGCTGAGATCCAGGCGCTCAATACGTGCCTTGGTAATTGTGGTGGGGATGTCTTGTGTGAAGATAAGTGTTTCGTGAGCGAGCTGAGTGAAGCCTGTCGGACCTGCTATGTCCAGGTCGCACAATGTGGTCAACAGAACAACTGTACGCCTCTTCAGACGCCTACATGTTGTACGTCACTGCGCAAACCTTGCTTTGGCTATTAGAAACAGAAAAGTGTTGTAGGGGGGAAGCATGGAGAAAGGGAACTATCGGGGGACATGGATGTCCCCCAGACGCGCTGCGCTTGTCTTCCCCCTCAGTTGAGCCTCTTCGAGGCTATTTTGTTTTTTGTTTTTGGAGAGCTACATACATGCTCACAGAGGGAGGGCGTTGACATCCGAAAAGACGCCGAATTCGTTATTTCCAAAGCCGAATAAAAGTTGTTTGCGTTTGGGGTCATAAGTGCTTGTGCAGGATGACCTGAGTAGGGGGATTTGCTTGGTCTGGATTTGCTCCCAGCGTTCTTGTCCTTTGTCGAGGTGGAGGACGAAGAAGCCTTTTGCCGATGTCCTCGCGTCAGACGTCCCACCAAACAAGAAGTAGCGATTGCCGATGGGATCGTAGCCACCACAACCATTACGTCGTCCGAAAGGTGCAATCCCTTTGGGGAGAAGTTTTTTCCAGACAGGGGGATCTTGTGCGAGGTCAAGAGACCATGTTTCAGAGTCCGCTCCCACTGGGTTTTGTGCGCTCGGCTGGCCACCACCACTAAAGATGATCAAGCGTTGGTTCTCTTGATCAAACATCGAGAAATAGCCGTATCGACCAGAGGGACCGGATTGTGCGGGGGTAATATCCTTCCAACGTTTGCCTTCGGGAGCATCAGGTGTGTAGGTCGCGGCGTTACAATGTAGAGAGCTGCCTTTGATGCCACATGCCGTGACAAAGCGCTTGCCTTTCTCGTCATAATGCATCCTCAACAACATGCTGGCGTTTTTATCGTACGTTTCAGTGTCCTCACTCCAAGTCTTTGTCTTACTGTCAAAGATGAACATTTTTGTGTTCATAGGACCTCTCATGCTTTCGAGACCTCCGCCATAGTGAAAAGACTTGCTGCTTCCAGGCAGTGAGGCGGATGTCCCTGTGAGGATTTTGGGAGAGGCGTTGGAAGGGGTGATTTGCTCCCATGTCTTTGTTTCGAGGTCAAATCGCCAAAGATCGTGTGTCGGTGTAAATTGTTGTGGATCAAACAAGAATCCACCAAACATCCACAATCCATCGGGGTCACTGTCATTGATCCAGAGTTTGGGGTGTTCGCGTTCTTTGGGCGTTTGGTTTTTACCGGCGACCCAATTGCCATAGGACTTCCAGGTGAGAGCTGTCACCTCGACGTCCTGGGTATAAGAGGTTTTGGTGCCGTTGCATTCGACTTCAATCGTAAAAGAATGGTTTCCTTCGATACCATACGCAGGACGCACGATCCATCTTGATTGCTCCGGTTGGTAGGCTGCGCGCCAGTTGTCAGGAAGTTCTTTGACTCTGACGACACCACCTGCGGGTTGTGTGTCGAGTGGGATCTGGATGCGTCCACCTTCTGAGATCGTAAGCTTTGTGGGGGGTTGTGCGAGCGCACAGGTCTTTGTTTCTTCGATAGGTTCTTTTTCGGAGGGGGTCGGTTCAGGTGTGGGTTCGGGGGCGATTTCGATGCTTTTGGCTTCCTGAATGAGGCCACCATCAAGTGTCTTCTCGTTGGTTTGCTCTTTTGGTGTGGTGGGTCCACAGGCCGTCAGGAGGATGAGCGCGAGGGCAAAGATAGAAATCGAGATGAGGCGGTCAAATTGTTGCCTGTTTGGGCTCGTGTTGTGGATCGTATACATGGACCTCTCCCTTATGTCTGTAGGGTGGTGACAGACTGTATGTGTTGAGAGCGTCCTGGCCAGAACCGCTTATGTTTCGTGTTCGATAAAGGAGTCCGAGTGTGGTGATGATTTTATCGCGAGGGGAGATGTTTTTTTTGTGAAAATTGGCTTATACATCTGTTATTCAAAGGAAATCAAGCGACAACAAGGATGGGCGTTTGGTGCAGGTGGTGCTGAAGATTGGGGTTGTTGGCTAGGAGAGGAGGTACATGGACCATTGGATGAGCTGGAAGATACCAACACCGAAGACGATTAGACCGAGGCAGAAGAGGACGACACCGAAGATGCGATGGTTATCGAGATAGTGTCCATATTCATGTGCGCCACGTTTGAGGAGGGTGGAGGGGCAATGGACACAGATCTTGCCTTCGAGATTGGATTGAAGCAGATGAAGCATCTCATCGACACTTTGGTAACGCTCGTCGGGGTTCTTCTTCATGCCTTTGCGCAAAAAGAAGCAGATCTCACGAGGCACTGCGCCCTGGTGCTCGTTCTTGATATTCTCCGAATCGATAGGATCTTCGGTGATAATCCCAAATAACATCTCTTGCAGTGTGTTTTTGTGCTCAAGATAATGTCGAAGGTTGACGAATTCATAGAAGAGGGCAGTCAAGCTGTAGACATCGCTGCGTTCATCGAGCTCTTTGCCGAGCGCTTGTTCGGGGGACATATAAGCCGGTGTGCCGACAATGTCGCCTGTTTGGGTCTCAAACGCTCTTTGGTTCCAGTCTTGACCGAGCTCGGCCTGCATCCTTTGTACAATTTCACTCTCAACACTGAGGAACTTCTCGCGTGTTTCGGGGACATCACGAATACGTTTGGCGATCCCCCAGTCCATCACCTGCACCTCACCGTATTCACCGATCATGATATTTTCGGGCTTGATATCACGGTGGATATAACCGGCTTCGTGGGCAAACTTGATAGCGTAGAGGATCTCAACGAAGAGTTGTGTGCGTCGCTCAAAAGAGAAGCGTTTGGTGTACTCGGGGTCACCATCTCGGAGCTTTTGAATGATATCACCGAGCGTTTGGCCTTGTACGTACTTCATGGTGAAGTAGTAATTGCCTTCCTCATCGAGCCCAACATCATGAAGAGGGACGATATTGGGGTGTTCGAGACGACCAACGGTCTGGACTTCTTCGGCGAAGCGTAGGAGACTCGCGGGGGCTTGTTGGTCTTCTCGGATACGCTTCATGGCGACCATACGTCGAATATCATTGTCCTTGACGAGGACAACCTCTCCAGCACCACCTTCCCCTAATTTGCGGAGCGCTTCATAGCGTTCTTTGTTGTCGATGGTGAGCTCGTGGTTATCTTCATCTTTCGCACGAGGGAGAATCGTGACGCTCCTGGAGGAACCTGTCGTGCGAAGGCCAGGCCCCATCGTGGCCTCTCCAGAGCTGGAGTCGTGGGGAGCGATTTTGAGGGAGCGGGTGCGTCTTTGTGTGAGTATACCATCCGCTTGTTTGGGGGGGGACGTTTCGAGGATGGTGGGGCCGAACAGATCTTCCTCGCTCAATGGGGGGAGGTCATTGGGATTCTCAATATGTGCCATGATTCTACCTCTCTTACTCACCACTTTGTGTTGATTCATTTTGGACGATGCCTTCGCCAAAATATGCCTGCCTCGGAATTGTATACCAATACGCTAGGGATTGGAACAATAGATTTCAAAAAAATGGTCGCTTTTTCTTCCTTCTTCCAAGGTATTTGCTTTACGAACTTGGAGACTTCATTGGATGTCTCTTTTGGTGTGGATTTTTTTCAAAATGCTTTTCAAATCGATCGAGAGTCGATACAAAGAGGGGCAAAAGAATTTGGAATGGACGAAGCTTGGAGCATTGAAAGAGCATGACGAAGGGATCAAAGAGTATCAACGAAGCGATGGTGGAGACTTGGCACGCGATGCAGGAAAAGTGCTCCATTCACTCGACGATACGACATGATGAATCGGATGTTTCTGTGATAGAGAAGACGATCGCGCTTCCCAAGATCGCGCTCGCTCCGCATATATCGATCGACATCGCCGATGAAGAGACGGATTTGTCGCTCGGAGAGACCTTAGGAGAAGGGGGAATGGGTCGAGTATATCGCGCCCAACAACACTCCCTTCGCCGCGATGTCGTGGCCAAAGTCCCACTCTCCGAAGATTCCATGCTCAAAAAACGTCTCCTGCAAGAATCTTGGGTGATGGGGCGGTTGGAACATCCCAACATTGTACCCATTTATCAGCTCGGTGAGAACGAAGGTCGACCGATGTTGATCATGAAGTATATCGAGGGCATTGAGTGGTCCGAGCTGCTTCACAAGGAGGCGACCCCACCACCTTTCCTCGAAGATGTTGAGCTCTCGATCGATTGGCACATTCGCACGCTGATCCAAGTCTGCCACGCGCTTGAATACGCCCACAGTCGCGACATCATACACAGAGATCTCAAGCCCGAAAACATCATGCTCGGCCCATTTGGCGAGGTATACATACTGGATTGGGGTGTGGCCGTGAGTCTTCGAGACGAAGATAAGGGGTTTATCCCTCTCGCGTCGGAGCTTCGTTCGATCTCCGGGACACCGACATACATGGCACCTGAGATGCTCCTCTATGAAGAGATGCCAACGGATGCACGGACAGATGTGTACTTACTCGGTGCCATTTTGTACAGGATTGTGATGGGTGTGCCTCCTCACTTTGGGCACGAACTCCCACAGATCTTCATGAAGATCATCAACGACGCGACACGCGAATATACAGAAGACATTCCCAAACATCTCGTCGATATTTGTGAGCGCGCGATGGCGTTCGCTCCAGAGGAACGCTTTGCTTCTGTCAAGGATGTGCGAAAGGCATTACAAGATTACCTACAGTTTCGGGATTCTCGTAGATTGAGTGAGCGTGCGAGTAAAGGCCTCACGCAGCTCAAACGCCACCGTGCAGGAAGAAACAATCCTGAACTTACGATACTTTCGTTTGATCTGCATGAGGTCTTTATCCAGAGTCGCTTTGGGTTCCAGCAAGCGTTGGAGATCTGGCCTGAAAATACAGAGGCGCAGGAGGGTTTACAGGAGCTTCTTCAGGAGATGTTTTGGATTGAGCTTTCACACGATGAGCTGAAGGCAGCTGCGCGTATATTGTCGGAGTTGGAAGAGAGTCCGGCGACATTGGTGGAGGCATTTGAGAAGAAGAAGCAGCAGCTCGCGCAAAGAGACGAAGAGGTCGAAGCCCTCAAGCAATTGGCGTTCGAGAAGAGTTTTCACGTGGGAGCAAAGGGGCGTCGTGTTGGAGCGCTTTCGCTGGCTATTTTGTGGGGTTTGGGACCCCTGCTTGTGTGGATCTTTGAACGCATCTGGCAGCGTGAGTTTTTGGGGCATGTCCATGTCTTTGCGATCAACGCGAGTTTTGGTTTGTTCTTGGCGGCGGCGTTTTATCTTGGTCGCAACTCGATGCTCAAGAACCAAGCGGGACGACAGCTCGCGAAGTTGTTGGTGGTGTTGTTTTTGGCGTTCCCATTGCAGCGTATTGGTTTAATGGTGATGGGGATCGCGTTCAGGCAAACGATTATCATTGAATACACGATCTTTTCGTTATTTTTGGCGATCCTCTCTATCTTCATCGATCCGCGAATGTGGTATGCGGCGTTGTTGTATGTGGGAGCGTTCTTTCTCTCGATTGTGTGGCCCGTCCATATCTTTTTGATCGCCGGGGTTGTTCATCTCTTTTCGATGTTAATCGTCGCGTGGTCTTGGGGCCCCAACCTCTTTCTGGATCAAAAATTCCTCTCACACATCGCAAAACAACAACATTGATCTTGTCCGACCACTCTGCAGGGAGGCGATTTTCCACTCGCTATACCACCACACTACAGGGAGGCGATTTTCCACTCCCCATACTGCCGCGCTTTGCTTGGCATAGTGGGCTTGCCGCCCACACCCGCTCGGGGTCATCGCCCCCGAACCCCACGATGCTAACGCATCGTCTGATAGCTGGTGAGAAATAGCCTTTGGGTATACTTTCGGTTGACTCCGATCTTCGTTGGAGCGACGATGAGGTGGGAAGGCGGGCAAAGTAGAGGGAAAGCACAGCCGGTGAACTGGTTTCAATCTCCGTTGGAGCGACGTTGGGGTAGGAGGGACAGCCCTATCCTGATGCTCGTCACGTTCGCGTTTATGTTTTAATCTCCGTTGGAGCGACGTTGGAGTGGGAAGCTGCCCGTGTTAAAGATCACCAAGTCTCCAAGCTGATCGTTTTAATCTCCGTTGGAGCGACGTTGGAGTGGGAAGTGGAGTGTGTCACCACCACGTACTTTGGCTTGGCGGTTTTAATCTCCGTTGGAGCGACGTTGGGGTGAGAAGCCAAAATACGAAAAGCATCATCTACACCGTTCTTGTTTTAATCTCCATTGGAGCGACGTTGGGGTGGGAAGCCGATCCGGTGTCCAAACTCCCAAGCAAGTTGTTTTAATCTCCGTTGGAGCGACGTTGGGGTGGGAAGTCTCATAAAGCCCCGTGAGATCCATCTTCGTCACTGCGTTTTAATCTCCGTTGGAGCGACGTTGGGGTGGGAAGGCAGTTAGGGCGCAGCGGTCCCAGGCGATATCTGCTGTTTTAATCTCCATTGGAGCGACGTTGGGGTGGGAAGAAAAACATGTACTTAGCATTGTCAACAAAGTTTTCGTTTTAATCTCCGTTGGAGCGACGTTGGGGTGGGAAGACTACTCCTCTTGATGTGTAGTGGTTTGCTTTTGCTCATGTTTTAATCTCCGTTGGAGCGACGTTGGGGTGGGAAGCAAGGTAAGCGAGCACAATAGATGCAAAAAACTTCGCAGTTTTAATCTCCGTTGGAGCGACGTTGGGGTGGGAAGCACCGAAGCGCTGCCCAAGCATCTTGGCCCCATCCGTGTTTTAATCTCCGTTGGAGCGACGTTGGGGTGGGAAGGGCAGAGGATGATGGTGTGCGGTACCTCGAAAAAGATCGTTTTAATCTCCGTTGGAGCGACGTTGGGGTGGGAAGCTTGCAGAGGCTACGATCTCGATCACAAACTTCGTGTTTTAATCTCCGTTGGAGCGACGTTGGGGTGGGAAGTTCAGGAGCGTTTAGCCAAAACCGCACAAGTCCGTGTTTTAATCTCCGTTGGAGCGACGTTGGGGTGGGAAGGCCGGTGTGAAGGCCGCGCTTCGGGGATCATACAAAGTTTTAATCTCCGTTGGAGCGACGTTGGGGTGGGAAGAGCGAGACGCTGACCATCAACAACAGCGCGGACTTTGGGTTTTAATCTCCGTTGGAGCGACGTTGGGGTGGGAAGACCATTTCTCTGTCCTGAGAAGGATGCCCCCCTTGGGGTTTTAATCTCCGTTGGAGCGACGTTGGGGTGGGAAGCTGGCAGCGCCTCACCAAAGTAGCGGAGGATCGTTTTAATCTCCGTTGGAGCAACGTTGGGGTGGGAAGTCGAAGGCGACAACTGGAACCAAGGCGGTTATAGTCTTGTTTTAATCTCCGTTGGAGCGACGTTGGGGTGGGAAGTATCGGGGGGTGGGGTGGTTACGATCTCCAGCGCGTGTTTTAATCTCCGTTGGAGCGACGTTGGGGTGGGAAGGCGAATTAAAGGCCGTTCTTCCGCCGACTGGACCGCGTTTTAATCTCCGTTGGAGCGACGTTGGGGTGGGAAGACCTAAGAACGTTGTACGGGCTGTGATCTGGTGGTGGTTTTAATCTCCGTTGGAGCGACGTTGGGGTGGGAAGCGGCATGAAAAAAGACATGCACTCACCTTTTGAGGTTTTAATCTCCGTTGGAGCGACGTTGGGGTGGGAAGTCCGCTTTTCCAACCCCCCCGGTATTCGGGGGGGTTGTTGTTTTAACCTCCGTTGGAGCGACGTTGGGGTGGGAAGAACGCCTACTGTTATCGCATACATTCGAAATAATGAATGTTTTAATCTCCGTTGGAGCGACGTTGGGGTGGGAAGCGTATTCTCGACACCTTTTCCCGTTCCTGCACCGTTGTTTTAATCTCCGTTGGAGCGACGTTGGGGTGGGAAGACCGCTTTGAAAGTTGCTTCAACCTTGCGCACTGGTGTTGTTTTAATCTCCGTTGGAGCGACGTTGGGGTGGGAAGAAGAATCACATCGGCATTAAGGTCTGGCGACCTGATGTTTTAATCTCCGTTGGAGCGACGTTGGGGTGGGAAGACGGCAACAGCGGAACCACTAGAGGCTCCGCGTGATATGTTTTAATCTCCGTTGGAGCGACGTTGGGGTGGGAAGCTTGATGATGGTCCAATCAGCCCGATATCCGGGCCTGTTTTAATCTCCGTTGGAGCGACGTTGGGGTGGGAAGGAAGGTTTCTGGCATACCTGCCAGGACTCGCTCGACATCCCACTGAGGAGTTTTAATCTCCGTTGGAGCGACGTTGGGGTGGGAAGCTTGCGTAGTTCTTTGATGGTGGTGCCATCATGTTCGATGTTTTAATCTCCGTTGGAGCGACGTTGGGGTGGGAAGTCGTTGGGTGTTGACCACTAACCACATATCGAGGTGTTTTAATCTCCGTTGGAGCGACGTTGGGGTGGGAAGACCGACGAATTTAACCCAGTCGTCACAACATAAAGGTTTTAATCTCCGTTGGAGCGACGTTGGGGTGGGAAGACTTCGGAAGTTTCCATGCCGGGGAAGAAAAACGCGTTTTAATCTCCGTTGGAGCGACGTTGGGGTGGGAAGTCTATGTTGAGCGCGATGATACGCGATCCGCGACATGTTTTAATCTCCGTTGGAGCGACGTTGGGGTGGGAAGAAAATCACAGGTATCAACACGATCGCCAAGGCTCTGTTTTAATCTCCGTTGGAGCGACGTTGGGGTGGGAAGGTAGGTGCGGTAAGTGGTATCAGCCTTACTATGAGGTTTTAATCTCCGTTGGAGCGACGTTGGGGTGGGAAGTCAAATCATACCCAAAGCCCTCGATCGCGTTCTCATAGTTTTAATCTCCGTTGGAGCGACGTTGGGGTGGGAAGTCCTTGGTGCGCGAAGACTCTTTGGTGATTCCCGAATCAGTTTTAATCTCCGTTGGAGCGACGTTGGGGTGGGAAGGACGCATCGAAGGAGGCAGCTGAGGCGCCTGCCGTGTGGTTTTAATCTCCGTTGGAGCGACGTTGGGGTGGGAAGCAGGGAATCCAAATCAATCGCAATTCCATCTTCTTTCACCGTTTTAATCTCCGTTGGAGCGACGTTGGGGTGGGAAGCCCTTCAGGTCCGATGATTGGTGTGTATGCTCGAACCGTTTTAATCTCCGTTGGAGCGACGTTGGGGTGGGAAGAAAGCAATGTCAACAAACGAAAAACCATGTGTGTTTTAATCTCCGTTGGAGCGACGTTGGGGTGGGAAGCAACTTTGTCATCGAACTGTCGTCGCTCTATGTGTATGTTTTAATCTCCGTTGGAGCGACGTTGGGGTGGGAAGCTCAGTGATACCACCAATTACCAGAAAAGGGCAACCAGTTTTAATCTCCGTTGGAGCGACGTTGGGGTGGGAAGTGAGTGTCGAGATCCCTCGCATCGAGGTAAAGAGCGGAGTTTTAATCTCCGTTGGAGCGACGTTGGGGTGGGAAGTCGTGATCGGCGCACATCAAGCGACCAACCCCCTCTATGCTGTTTTAATCTCCGTTGGAGCGACGTTGGGGTGGGAAGTCGAGGAGCCGGGGGGAGACCCCGGCTATGTCGATGTTTTAATCTCCGTTGGAGCGACGTTGGGGTGGGAAGATCTGGCTGTCGATCCTTGGCCGGCTCCAATCAAAGCAGTTTTAATCTCCGTTGGAGCGACGTTGGGGTGGGAAGTCCTTGGTAGTGGAAAAGTGAGACCATTTCACTACTTGTGTTTTAATCTCCGTTGGAGCGACGTTGGGGTGGGAAGCAGAAGCCCAATCCGGTGCCCAAACTCCCAAGCGAGCTGTTTTAATCTCCGTTGGAGCGACGTTGGGGTGGGAAGTTACGTTCAATCCGAACGTGGCCAAGGTGTTGCTTGCAGTTTTAATCTCCGTTGGAGCGACGTTGGGGTGGGAAGACCAGCGCAGACAAACGCGCGCCGGGGTCGTGACCAATATTGTTTTAATCTCCGTTGGAGCGACGTTGGGGTGGGAAGAAAGAGCGCTTCGACGTGGGCGTCGATTCTGTCGAGATATGTTTTAATCTCCGTTGGAGCGACGTTGGGGTAGGAAGCTCGAAGATTCTTCCAAGCGTCTTCCACTGACTCAAGAAGAGTTTTAATCTCCGTTGGAGCGACGTTGGGGTGGGAAGCTATGTTTTTCGCCACCCTAGCACGCTGGCAGAAGTTTTAATCTCCGTTGGAGCGACGTTGGGGTGGGAAGTTCACCCCCTACAAGCGCACGGGCAAGATTTTGGGTTTTAATCTCCGTTGGAGCGACGTTGGGGTGGGAAGTCGCTGACTGGTTGGCCTGCGAACATGGCGTCTTCAAGAGTGTTTTAATCTCCGTTGGAGCGACGTTGGGGTGGGAAGCACGGTGTGTGTGCTTTCGCGTTGTACGACGTAAATGGTTTTAATCTCCGTTGGAGCGACGTTGGGGTGGGAAGATACAGGCGGGAGGTTCGTGGGGGAGGGTGTCGACCATGTTTTAATCTCCGTTGGAGCGACGTTGGGGTGGGAAGACGACACAATCATCTACCTGGTGCGGTTGAATCTGGTTTTAATCTCCGTTGGAGCGACGTTGGGGTGGGAAGCCCCTTTTGTTTGTCAGCTACAAAAAGGTGTGAAAGTGGAGTTTTAATCTCCGTTGGAGCGACGTTGGGGTGGGAAGTTCCAGAGCATCAACGACCTGAGACTTTTGGGCGTTTTAATCTCCGTTGGAGCGAC
>PCBK01000112.1 GCA_002731275.1 Deltaproteobacteria bacterium
ATTGTGCGAGACACAATGCAGCTTCTGGTGTAGCTCAGTCGGTAGAGCAAGTGGCTGTTAACCACTGGGTCGGGGGTTCGAATCCCTCCACCAGAGCAAGTCTGATACCACACGGTACTCAGAACCGACCTTTTCAAAATAAGCCTTCTGGGTATTGCCTAGAAGGCTTATTTTCATTTCAGAACTGGTTAACTCAATTCCATCCACCACCAATTCAAGCAGCTCTTGTTGTTCGTGGAGTTTCAAAGCCCCGAAAACTGTACCGAAGTTTTTCAATGCTTGTTGAAGATCTTGTGCATTGAGGGCACTGATCCGAGCTTCTGCAATCTCGTCCTCCACATTTGTGATCTCCTGGGATAGCTGTGCTTTCTGCTCAACCAACCCCTCCAGCTTCTTACCAACCAGCTCTTGCACCAATTCCACAGGGAGTTCGGTCATACGCTCGATGAGAGCATCAGCCTTCGAACCGATTTCGTCTCGTTGGGAGATGAGGAGAGACAACTTCTGCTCGAGCTCCGAAACCTGGGCCAGGGAAGCCTCGTTCGCCAGACGCACAACATCATCCATCAGCTCCTCATCGGAGCCAAGGACTTGAAGTTGCCCAATAACAAGCTCCTCAATCGCTTCGGCTCGGATGCTGCCAAGCTCGCATCCGTCCTTTTTGGTTTTCTTAGGGTGGCGGTAATAATGGTATTTCTGCTTCTTGCTTGAACCACCTTCCAGAAACACCTGGCAATGGGGGCAGAAAAGTAAACCTGTGAGGACATAATTGTGGTCCACAGGAGAAATCCTGTTGCGATTGAACTTGTGAAAAAGTATCGATGTCGATGAGTGGTTCCCAGACAGCCTCCACCAGGCGATAGCGGTCCTCTTCAGAAAGAGTGCTTTGATCCAGATCGCGGTTCTTGACGTTGACACCTTTCTTCGCGATGTAAGCGGGATTACGGAGCACATTGCGTATTGTTCCCCAAACAAAGGGCTCGGCAGGCTTGAAATTCCCCTGCCGAGTTGTGTACTCTTTCGTCCGATACCCTCGCTCATTTAATTCCTTGGTAACCTCAGCGATAGACCCCTTTTCCAAATAGAGCCCGAAAAGTTCCTTCACGACTTGGGCCTCTTTTTCGTTGATGAAGAGATATCCTTTTCGTTCCGGATCAAGGTCGTACCCATAGACTTGGCCACCACCATTGTACAAACCTCTCTCGGCTCTTGCTCGCATCCCAGCCCGAACTCTTTCAACTGTTTGCTCCCGTTCGAACTGTGCGAGAGCGACGAGTACGGTGGTGATAAGACGCCCTGTTGCGCTGGTGGTATCGAAGTTTTCTCTCAAGGAGATAAACTCGACGTTGTGGTCCTTAAAAATGTCCGTAAGGCCCAGAAAGTCATGACCAGACCGGCTAATTCGACTCAACTCTGTGAAGATGACAACATCGAACTTCCCCAGTTCCATATCCCGCAGGAGCTTCTGAAGTTGTGGGCGGCCTTCGATGTCCTTGCCGGAAATGCCTTCCTCACGGTAGACATGGTCAAGCCTCCACACGATACCATCGCCATTTTTGGCTTCGATGTACCTCTCAATGCGATGGAGCTGGTTTGCCAGGCTTCCCTCTTGCTCTTCAGCTTGGCGAATGGTGGATACGCGTATGTAGGCGACGCATCTCTTTTCCTTCACTCTTCTCCTCCTTCGCCGAGGGATTCAAGTTCTTCAAGAGCTTCTGGCTCTTCTTCCTCTACGAACTCCCAGTCCAAACGACCATCAATGAGTTTCAAACGATACCACTTCTTCTTGCCTCCACCAACATCATCCAAGAACTGACGTTCCTGCCGTCGATAAGCACCTTTTTTCTTCCGACGGTCAAATTCATTTTCTCGAACTCGGCTTTCGATGACTCTCAACAAAGTCACAGAACGAACCTTGCTGAAAAGTTCCTTCGCCATGTAAAGCTCGCGTTCACACTCAACCCAACGATCTACGACCTCGTGACCAGCATCTTCAAACCCCTTGTATTTCCTCAGACCCCCATCACCGCCCAAGCGCTTCCCCCTCCACTTGCTGTTCATATACCGATAAACATCAGTATCCTTTGGAAGGCTATCAGTACGAGAGTACGGCTTGATCGCAAGATAGGACCAAGTAACCCAATGGTTTGTTCTTTGGTTCGTTCCTTTTCCAGGATACCTAACGTTGAACGAGCCAGGAAACAATGAGGGCTCTAATCCGGCCTTCTCAAGAGCTTCATACAGTGGTGTTCCTTCGTGCTCCTTCACTTTGGCTTGTTCACAACCGAACACTTTTTTGAGAGCGCTGGGCTTGTTTGGTTCTACAACCGAGTCCTTTACGATCGCATTATTGAGTTCGTCTTGGAAAGTCTGGCTTCGAAGCATCCTGCCCTCTCGTGTCCATGCACCTGGAACTTTCAGCAGCCGGCGAATTAAATCTTTATCTTCTCGCTCTGTTTCAAAGGTCTCGTGGAGAGCTTGAGTGTATGCCATGTGAAATGCATGTGTAGAAGGCAGATCACCCAAATCAGGGCGCACCAGCTGTGAAAAATGGTGAAATATGCTATCGAGCCGTTCTCTTGTCCGTGCTTCCAATAGAAGCCCGAAAAGATGCACACTAGCATAAATGTGCCTCTGGAGCGCCGACTGGATCCCTTCGCCCCAGATGGAGGGCTTTGGAATAGGCCACTGCCCATCTTCAACTCCGAAACATTCTTTCAGAAAAGAATAAACATAGAGCTTCTCAGCATACCCGTCAATGGGCGTGGTACGTCGGGAACTCAGTTGTGGGTGTCTTTGGGATCGGAGAGAAAAGAGGTTGGTTGTTACGACAGTATCGTCGGTGAGATCAGTGATGGAGAGAATGAGATCTGCTACCTTATGAAGCTTGGATTAGTCATTGATACCCAAAACCCACCTTCCGCACCCCTTTCCAAGGAACCGTCTATTTATGGATGATAAAATCAATGATAACAGTATGTTGAAAGTTCAACACACGCAATACTGTATTTACTGTCAGTGGTGAATGAAAACCAGATCAATATGAGAATTTGTCGCGCCAGCGACATTTGCTTGTGAAAAACCCAACGATTTCGTGATAAATCCCAAAATTCAAATGTTCAGTACGGAAGATGGGCCAAAAGCACGCCATAGCAGGTAAATTCGTATGCCTGGCGGGCTTGCTGCCAGGTACTCACGAATGCATCAGACAGAGAGCCCTCTCCATCGGCTTGCTTGAGGGCTCTTTCACGATTGATTGCATCTAGAGCCTGGCTCAATGGGTCTTTGAAGTTTCCAACAAAAACAGGTCCACCACTTTCTTATGTCACTTTTTGTGCAAACAAACTACGGATAAGGGAATATGGATTCGAAAATGGTCGTTTCTCGTTACTTGCTCAGAAGGTGCGGGGGGTGGGATATTCTGATTTGTATATTTCTGGTAGACTTGCATGAAAGTTTACAAAGAAGGACCTGTACTCCCGTATTTTCAACGTCTATAGCTCTCTTTCCGGGTAGACTAAACCTTCGGAAATCGAGGGTAAGAAAGCTCTGAACTCATTTTCTAATTCTTTCGCCCTGAAAACAAGTTCTTCAACTCGATCATTGCAATGTCTATCTTCTATTAACTCCATAAGTTCGGCAAACCGTCCGACTCTCAACTCTAATGATTCGTGTTGACGGATGGATTCGTCAAATAAAAAGCATTTTTCTTGCAAGAGGAGATAGAAGTAATCTCTACAGTTTAAGTAACTCTTCTGCTCAAGAATTCCCTCGTTAATCCCCATGTTAAAAAGCTCTCTTGCCAACTCATTGTTTGGTCTTTTATTCCACTCTTCAAGGCAACAAATCCAGAATTTATTAGTTATAATCGATATATTGAGAGCATCCCTAGGTTTATGGTAATCGTTGACGCTGTCAGAACTGGCCAACTCCAAAGCAGTACGATAACGACGCGCTGCTTCAAAGAAGTTCCCTTCTTGCTCCGAATCCCAGGCTGCTGAGCAGTATCTCCTATATCTCGCAGCTTTAGCCCTATCCGTTAGAGGTACTGGAGTCGGTTTTGGAATATCGTCGATGGTAGACTGAATGTTTTCGTGCGTCAATGGGTGAGAAATGACTTGTTGACTCACAAGATCGAAAACGACTGGCCCCAATTCTTCTATCCACCGAAACATTCGCTCTCGATGACGCTGTAATTCAACGGGTGTGTACTTCGTTCCTCTCGGATGTTTTGAATTGTAGTGTTTGATGTTCGCATGGCAGTCAAAGCATACCGGGATTCCGTTTTCGGGCTCGTTGCTCCCACCGTCAGCCTCTTGAACAATATGATCCACCTCGATGTTGACACCACAAAACTTGGCGCATACACAACAACGACGACCAGAGCGAAAAATCAAGTCCACACGAACTTTTTTAGAAAAGGGCATTGCGATCTCCTATATGTATACAGCCAAGAAGTGAAAGAAAAGTTTCATTTTTCAGCTCTATCACTTCCATATCAGTTCACCTACATTATTTCTTCCCACGGATGTCCACCTGAGTGCAAAAAGCAGCAAGTCCATCACCGAGTTCCAATACATCTTGCAAAGAATGCTCGGACTCTTGCTTGGCCCTGGCATCGAAAACCAAAAGGTAACCCCTCGTCTCATTTCGAAAGCGGAGATACTCGCGTAGTTGTTCGAAGCCACCCTCAGCATAGGATTTTGAATATCCTCCTCCACACATCTTGATTTCAACAACGAACTCTTTACCGAGGATATTGACTATCAAATCTATCCGCCCACCAGGCAGGATTGTTTCTTTGTAAATGGATGCAGAGCGGCAAGTGGCCATGAGATCTTGGACAAACAAAGCACGTGCCATATTTTCTGGATTTTGAACAAGTTTTCCCTTTTTATGGGATTGCCAAAAAGCCTCGCTATTGAGACGGCCGCGAACCGAGAATTCTCGGAGGTACTTGATAAAGGCAGGATGGTTAGTCGGTGGAGGCTCACGACCGATCACTAAAGGAGGAGTCACACCTTTGAGAATACTATTCGTATTTTCCTTCTGCGCTTTTTCCAACAACTTTCGGAGATCGTCTTTCTCTGGAGCGAGAGCCGAAGCTCTTTTTAGTAAATGCTCGGCAACGTTGTATTCAGCAGCTCTATAGGCTGCCGAACCCGCGATAAAGAATCCGATGTGAGAGTCAGGATCATCCTCTGCTATCGAGCTACCAACCTCGATAGCTTCAGAAAGTCGGTTCATGTTGTGGAGTTGGCTCGCAAGGCGAACACGTCGGTCTATTGACGCTGGATGGGCAGCGACAGCACGGAGAAAGAAAGACAAAGCACGCCCGTCATGCCCACTTTGCAACAACTTGACGCCAGCGAATTCCAATAAAAGTGCTTTTAGTGCAGGACTATCGCGATCTTTTGAGACATCTAAAGCATCAATCATCAGCTCCACTTTATCAACCATCATTACAGGTCCAGACAATTCCAGTTCTTGAACTCCTTTCAAAAAAGAAACGCGCTGTACTGCTTTCTCTAATCCTACCAACGTTTCTTGGGGCTCCGTCCCGAGCAATTTTTCAACTTGGGCAGACATCAAATGTGGCCTTGCCTCAAGGAACTCTCGACGTCTGTCCAGAAGTTGCTCTGCTGTCTCATTGTCACCCAAGGTTTTGTGGCAAAGAGACTCCAACATCAAGGCGCTTGCTTGCGCATCACCGTCTTCATGGAAGGTTGTGAAAGGGTCAAGAGCATTGAGTTGTGACAAATACTTCATTGCCTGTTCATAGTTACCTAACTCCGTGGACAGGATTCTTGCAGCAGAAAGTAGGGAGTAGGCGCGTAGACGAACCTCCTCAGGAGCTGTTGTAGGCTCAAGTCCTCGGGAGATTTCGTCATGCAAGGCAACTGCTTCACGCAGATGCAGATGTTCAACAACAGATGCGGCTGTGCCCAGAGTTTTCCAAGGTTGTCCGCTTGCCCCCTCCTCAGAACGTATGTTACCCGCTTCACGGAGGAGAGAAAGACCCTCTGTGGCTTTGCCTGTTTTGATGAGACACACACCGAGACCATGTCGAATCCAGGCAGCATTCTCCCAGTCAATATCGATTTTTAGCTCCATGAGACTACGATAAATGTCAATGGCTGACTCGAATCGTTCTTCGGCAGCGTAGGAATTGGCCAGTTCAAGCTGCAGCAACGATCGTTCAAGTTCATCGACACTTCCATTCTCAAGAGCAAGTCGAACGAAAGAACGAACACTAGCATATTCACGTGCATGCCGAGCGATAGATGCCGCGCAACTTGCAATGTGCAAATAATGTTGCTTGGGCCAATCCTCGCCCTGTAGAACACGTAAAGAGAGTCTGAGAACTTGCTCACGCTTTCCCTCATCAGGAATAGCAAAGGAACGAAGTCCATTTGAAAAGGCTTCAATGTCGTCATCATCAAGTGCTTGTTGGAGTTTAACAGGGTCGGATTGGAGAGCCGAGGAGATAGATTCTCTAGCCAAATGAAAAACTCGAGCCATTAGCTCGTCGCTAGGGGGTAAAGCGCCCTCGAAAGGAGTTGTTATCGATTCGGTCCTCCCAGTGTCCAGATCTAGCCGAATCTCTAGGGTCGCACCGCTCACTGGAGTTCGCACACAAGCAAACCCGCGGGTCTCCATATTCTCGAGAAAAGTAGAAAATGTATCTGTAAGATCATCGAGTTCAGCCGCACGAGCTTTGTCTGCAGCAGCCCGAGCAGCCATATCGAAGTCACTGGGGATCTCATCCCCTTGTATCAGGGAAATTCCAAATCTGATCGGAACTTCTGTTGAATCCAGAAATACATCTATTTCGAGGTCGGATGTTTTGTATTTCGCACGCATTTCTTTTCCTTTGGTATCGTAGCCAAGTTTAGGGTTGCTCAGTTAAGAACACTCCTTGTTGAGTGAGCGCTCGGACATAAGCTGCAGCCGTATGGCAAGCATAAAGAGTCCACGCTTCATCACGTTCCCATCCAACGACATCGCTAATACCGCGAATAGCCAGGACCGGAATATCTTCCCGTTGGCATAGGACATACACACCAGCAAACTCCATTTCGACTGCAGAAACGCCTTTGAGGACAGTTCGCCATTGCGAAATCAACTCTGGATCTTTGACCAGACGATCACTCGAAGCAATCTTTTTTGCAGTCGCGATCGGTGCAGTTCTCTGTTCAAGTCGTGTCAGTGCTTCTGAGATGCCCTCATTCCAATCTGTATTTTCAGTGGTAAAGGAACCGGTAAGATCAGGCCTTGGGCAAGCAATGCTCCCAGCATCATTCCAACCAGTAGCTCTCCTCTCAATTGACTTGAGACGTTCCACAACTCTCGTCGCAGACGTATGTAGCAGTCCTCCAGACGCATCAAACCTCCGTTTCCCAACGCCACTGCCCGTATCCTCTATCGTCAAATCAACACAGCTACTTGATACAAGAACGTCTCCCAAGCAGAAATCAACGGTCGGAACACCTCCAGCTATCCCCACGACGAGAATGAAGGACGGAGAAATATCCCCGATCATTTCGGAGGCGGCTGCTTGGGCAAACAAGTTGCCCTGTTGAGCGCAACGCGTGATCGCAACGCGGCACGGCCCTTTGGGGGTTTTGATAATAGAAACCTCATAAGAACGTCTCTTGCCCTCATGTTCGCTATCCGGCTCGAACTTGTCGAGAACAGCCTCGAACTCCTCCTCTTTCATCGTAATGATTCCAACATGGAAATCTTGCATGGGCTTTGTACCCTCCGTTTCAATGGGTTCATAGACAATTTCAACTGTATTTGGTCCTGAAAGAACAACGACATCAACAACACCAGGCAAACATCTGACGAGAGAGAGTGCAGGCTCAGCTTCGAATTCGGGGTTTTCGCTCCAAAGTAAAGGTACATAAGCGTGGTAAAGAGACTTTTCTGTCAAGTAACCTTTAACTTCGGCCTTGATGTTCTCAAGTAGTTTGTCTCCCGTCGAGTTGGTGTACTCTGGGATGTAATGGATGCCGAGAACCACGCCGAGTTGCGGGATGCACAGATTGTTTCTTGAACCAACTTTGGAAGGAATGTTCTCGATGATCCGAGTTCCGGGAAAAACTGGCCTCAACACTGTCCAAGCGAGACGCTGAACTCCCTGAGCATCCTGAACAACCCAAAACCCACTCCCTTCCTCGACATCCACAGGCCACAACCCCATGGCATCGGGTATGCTTCTCATCAGGGCTACAACTTTCTCAACTCTGGGGAGTTGGAGGTCTACACAGGAGGCCAAAGCCTTCAACGCAGCTGCGTGGAAAATAGCCCACTCCACAGAAAGATTCTTGGCGTAGTAAAGTTCGGACAAAGCGGCAACTTGCTGTGGAGAATCATCGAGTAGACCTGCTGATTGTGCTGCAAGTTTTAGCAATGGCGCAACATCATTCCAAGAGCTGACCGAGCCTTTGAGAACGGCATTCGCAAGAACAAGAAGCTCACGCCTCATATCGTCTTTTTCGCGTAAAAGAGCCTCATCAAGCAGACGAAGAAGCCAATCCGTGTTTTCATTTACGGCAACCAACCCCACAGCCAGCGCAAACAAAGCAACAGGATCGCCTTCGAGTCCTTGTGGTTGATTGGGAGTAAAATAGCTTCTGCCGCGTAAACGCGGAATACTCGAAACGAAAGACGACTTGGCACGCTCGTTCCCAAAAACGGCAAATTCGAGACCAGCTTCGACGATGTCCGAGAAGCTGGGAATCCCAGAATGACTTTCTCTTGCGCCAGGTGGCTCCAGAACACCAAACCATGCTCCCAACAAATGTAACAAACGGGAACCAATCGCATCATCCAAGCCCGCAACAATACGTTCGTGAACGAGGTCAAGTAGCAGAGGGGGTTGTTGGTTCATAGAAACCACCTTGTACGTCCGATTTTTCCAGCTAACATACTCTCGGACCACTCGGGAACGTGGCGTAAAAGCCCCAGATTTCTCGCGATCAATTGAGAGTACAAAATAGTTATGGGTGTTGGCGCAGGCAGAAAACTCTGCCAGGAATGACATGAAAAGGAAAATATCTGTTGAGCAAGGTAGGTCAGATCCCGAAATGAAGAGTTTCTGTGGAGACGTAGCTGAAGAGGACTGGGATGCCCGTCGGTAGCCTGCTTTAATTCTCTCGATCCTTTAAGGCATAGCAACGCCTCACGAGCAGAAAGTTTGAGAAACCCACCACGTGGGGGAGCATATTTCCCTTTGTACAAGTTCGCACCAACAAGCGTCCCCTCCTGCTCCAAGTCAAACAAACAAAATGGATGAAACTCTGCGACATGCACAAAGGCATATTCCGCATGGGGGAGATTCAGTTCTTGCATTAAGCACTCTACTGCCTTGACTTCCTTGTTCTTTACAGGTTTAAAAGCATGAAAGATGAGCCGAACTGGGTCACTTTCCGTCCAGGAGAACCTGGTTCGGACATTTTCGACAGCACCGCGAACACAATCCAACATCGCTGATTCGTATTCATCGAATGAAACTGCATGAGTTCGGTTCTCCAGAAGATACTGACCATCTCCAGAAAAAACGGTTGTTATCCCGACGAATCTGTTCCCAACACCAAAGCGAGATTCTTTCTGGTGGTAGCTCCCAAGCCCAATCACCAACTCATGTGCAACTTTATGATCCTCTGGCAAGAGCCAAGGAATGCCCCCCAACTTCGCGTAGCAAGCCAAGCCCATGTTGTTAAGTGAATAGGCCAGTCTCTCCTTTGGTTGTCGAATCGTTTCGAATTGTATGTGTTGGACAGCGACCCCCTTCGAGAGAAAGAAGGTTTTCGTCACCAAATAGGGATTATCGGAACCTTCCAGCTGTTCCATTGACTCGTCGATCTGGACAAGAACAAGATTCCAGTTCTCGCCGCGATCAGCAATGTGCTCAAGCGCCTCCACCGCACCGTTTTTGTAAGCCCGGGCTGAATCTCCGGGCACAGAGAACACGCGCAAGTATGGTTTATCCAAAGAAAATCTTCGAATAAAGCCTCGTTTCCCAGCCTTTGAATCTGGAACCCCATAAAGGAATTGCTCAATGCAAGTCTCAACACGCCCTTGGAGCGCTTCTTGACAAATGACCGCAACATTAAGTTTTTTCGGATTAAATTGGTGTTGGTCGAAAGGCCCATATCGATCTAGGCCACCTTGATTCCAGCGATGCTTTTCTCGCCCTCCAGGTCCGAAGATAAGATGAGGTTTGTCGAAACTCTCGAAAGAGGTTGTTCTTGGCTCCACACACAGAAGGCGGCTAAAGGACACAGGGAGGTGAACGGCGAAGCGTGTCTGGCCGACTTTGTCGACGAGATAGCCAGCCAATCGTTCGACTCGTTCGAACCGCATGGCTCCCACAGCCTCTTCGCCAGCAATGTTCCGCAACTTCTGTAGGATGTAGCTCTCAGAAGCGTTCCTGGAGAAGAAATGGAGGATTTTTGCAAGGTTCTCGATACGAGGTTCAAGAAAGGCTTCAGAGGCCGACATAGATGAGGATTTACCATCCCTATGTTCGGAAAAGGACAGTATACCTCCCTCAACACGCTCAATGAGCCCCACAAGCCGAATATCTGTACAAAATCGTTCATCTTTTCCTTGCACCAGCTTCGTAGCCCAAAGCCCCTTGACAGGCATGCCCTGCTCCACCAACCACCCGACGGGGAGCTTCAATTGGATTTTCGTTCTCGCATTGATAGCAAGACATACCTCCGACGTTTGCGAAAGGCAGAAAACTCGTGGTTCGAGGTCGAAAGCGGGCCTGAGCTCAACTCCTTTGGGGATTTCTATGTTTGAGGGTAACTGGCTCAGCAGGTCATCGTCCGAACGCGTGGAGATAAGAGTCAAGCCGTTTTTCTTCTTGTAAATACGTCCACGCCCCACTCCAGAAAAGTGCGAAACGAGCCATTCACGCAGTAAGTTAGCGATGAGTTGAGGAACAACTCCAGCTTCGACAAAGCTCGTCTCTCCGTGCGCTCGTTCTCCTTCCGAAGTCGAAATGGTCTCTATAATCCTAGCATGACGCTGAACAAGATGGGTTCCTGCAAGACGTGTCTTGAGGTCTTGGTAAACCTCTTCGTCATAGCCGACTCTTCCTATCGACAATTTGAACTCTGGATCGTACTTGATCTTCACAACATTGAGGTACAGGTCCATACATTCCTCCAAGAATACACCTTCTACACCAATAACCTCAATAACAAACGTATCTGTCATATCATGACACACTTGGTCCCAAGTGAAAATCATGCTTCCAGAGAACAGGGACCGCGTATTTCCCACAGCCTTCCGCCCTTGCGATAGACCATGTCTTGCCAAAGTATTTTCTGTGGTGGTTTCAGCGAGAAGAGCCAGTCCTTGGACTTTGTGCAGCGAAAAGTTCTTTCTTCTTGGCCGCATCCTTGGTATTCTTCCGATGACCTCGTTACTGTCATTGTTGCGGAGAAAATAGATGAGCGAAAGTCAACAAACTGAGTGGAAGGAATCTTGGCGAGACGAGTACCTGAAATGGCTTTGCGGATTTGCCAATGCCCAAGGTGGTGCTCTGGATATTGGCCGCAATGATAGAGGGGAGGTCGTTGGGTTGGCAAATGCAAATCGACTGATGGAGGATCTTCCAAACAAAATCCGTGACACCTTGGGGCTCATGGCTGACGTGGATTTAATGGAAGAGGATGCTCAAACATTCGTCCGGATAACGATCGATCCATATCCACACCCTGTCAGCTACAAAGGAAGGTACTACTACCGCACTGGCAGCACAAACCAATTACTCAAAGGTGCCGCACTCGATCGATTCTTGTTGAGCAGTACTGGAAAGCGTTGGGACGCGGTTCCGCAAGTGGGTGTGTCAATATCAGATCTCGATTCAAATGCTTTGCAAAATTTTCGCCAACGAGCTGCCAGGACTCAGCGCTTGAGTAAGGAGGCTTTAGAGGAGGATGATCAAAGGCTGATCGAAAAATTGCGTTTAGTGGAAGGAAGCCACCTCAAACGGGCTGCAGTCTTGCTGTTTCATTCTGATCCAGAGGTTTTTTTCACAGGTTCGTCAATCAAGATAGGTTATTTCGAAAGCAACAGCGAGCTGAAATACCAGGATGAAGTACAGGGTGACTTGTTCACACAAGTTGAAGAAACCATGGAGCTACTTCTCACCAAATACCTCCCCGCAGAAATCCACTATGACGGCATACAGCGAGTAGAGGATTACCCAATTCCAGAAAGCGCACTCCGCGAAACGGTTCTTAACGCCATAGCGCACAAAGACTATGGCAGCGGTATACCCATTCAAATAAGCGTTTATGACGATCATTTGGTGATATGGAATAATGGCCAGCTCCCCGATGAATGGACTGTAGAACGCCTAACTCAGAAACACCCTTCACAACCCTATAATCCGGATATTGCAAATGCGTTCTTCCGGGCCGGCTTAATTGAGGCTTGGGGAAGAGGGATCGAAAAGGTAATCCAAGCTTGCAATGAAGCAGGCATCTCCCCCCCAACGCTAAGTTACGAATCGAACGGTTTAACGGTTAATTTCGAGTTTGAGGACCAAGTTGGGACCAAGTTGGGACTAAGCCCAAAACAGGAGGAGATTCTCCTCAAATCCAAGGATGGCTTGCCATTACGAGATTTAATGGAGTTATCTGGAAGAACTAACAGGACCAAGTTCCGGGACCAAGTTCTCACACCTCTCATGGAAGAGAGCTTGATAGAAATGACAATTCCCGACAAACCCCGGAGCCCCAAACAGAAATACAAAACTACGCGTAGAGGCCTAGCTGTCCTGAAAAAGTTGGGATCGAGTTCTCGAAAGGCCTCGTCGTAAAGAGATTTAGGTCTTCAGAGCAGCTCATGGAAGACCCGGTTCATCGAAAAGGACCTCTTCCAATTTCTCCTGTTCCCTCCCGATAAGCGATTTTAGTTGCTCGGCACGACCCAACAGGACACTCATGATTCGGCTCTGTTCACAAGTAAACTCTTCCAGCGTAGAGATAAGAGCCAATCGCAGTTGTTCCAATTCGGGATTATGAGGAGAAGGAACGGCCTCCCCGGTTGGGGCGCGGCAAGTTGAACAGGAATCAATAAGTTCAAGGGCTACATCTCTGGACGCTGCCCAACCAGACTCGAGACCAGAGGAGGCACTGGAAATCATTGCAGCACGCAGTGAACTAATAAAAGAAAACCAATCAAGATCTCCGATATTTCCTAGTCGAAAAGCGAAGGTTCCTCCCACCGGTTCAATATCTTCTGCTTTGTCAATCGCTTCTTCCAAGTTGAGACGGGTTACTCCTCCTTCAATCCAACCTCGGAACAAATCTACAAGCTCCAGAAACTCGTTTTGTACATCGTATCCGTATTCCATTGCTTGGAGTAAAGCACTTTCAACACTTCTGTACGCGAACTCATAATGGACAATCGGAGTTATTGCATCTTGTCGCAGAGCCTCCTCAATTGATAGAGAACGATTCCTTAAAGCTGCCAAAATCTCATCGACACCCATCAATATCTCCACCAACAAAGTTTCTCAAGAGTTCTCTCTTCTGAGAAATACCACATCTTGTCGAAGCGTTTTCTCGTCGCAATCAAGAGCCTCACCCGCCGCAACCCATGTGCTGTATGTCTCCTTCGCCCACTGGGCCAGCCGAGCTCGAAACCACTTGGTCCGTTCGCTTCGCGAACCATTGCCGAACGTAGAATCAAGAATAGTACTTGGTGTCCAGCGCGACCATTCTTGGAGGGCAGACTCAAGCGTTGCATCAAGATCAGCTCTATTCCACCAAGCTATGACCAGGACCGCAAGCCGCTGCAAATCGCGCAGATTCCCTGGTAGAGGGTGGTTTTTCATGGCACCCTCAAGGGCAACCGACCAGGGAGCCTCAAGTGGAAGATCACCACGTTGTCTGATTTCACGCCAAACCTTCAACCAGTCCCCCCGGAGGTCCTCACGACATTCCCGAAGTGAAGGTACCTGAACAACAAGATGACTCAACCGATCAAAGAAATCATCGTCGAGCCGTTTGCGCAACTCATCAACCGACAGGTTTGACGCACACACCAACTCGAAGTCAGCAATCTCCTCCTTGTCACTTCCAACAGGACGGTACCTCCGTTTCCTATCCTGAAAGACACGCACAAGTTTACGCTGTACGAGCTTGGGAAGATCCTGAACCTCGTCAAGAAACAGAATCCCACCGTGGGCTTCAGCCAGCAATCCTTTCCGATCTTGTTCGGCACCTGTAAAAGCCCCTTTGTGATGTCCGAAGAGCACACTTTCCGCAAGCGTAGAATCGAGCCCGCCGCAGGCAACGGTGACGACATTTTCGCAATTCTTGAGTGTTGTAACGTAAGTCTCAACCAACCTTGTTTTTCCGGTCCCCCGCTCTCCCAGAATGAGAAGAGGTGCTCCGGTAACCCGCGAATACCGAGCCAGCCTATCCAGCGCAGAACGACGCACTGGAGACAAAGCATCTGGCTCGTAAATAGCCCGCTCGGGCTCAAGGCGCTGCAACTTATTGATCTCGGAGAGGTAGGTGTTCACTGCGAAGTTCACAGGATCAATCCTGGCTCGCTTCGTCTCCCGGCTGTACTGGGAAGACCAGAGTCTTGTACCAACTGGAAATGCACCACCCGCATGAAGGATAAGCCATACCGAATGCATAGCTGGTGTTCCAGGAGAAACATTTACATGAAGGGTCCCTTCACACTCAAACACTCGCGGTAAAACGTTATCCTTCACCAAAGCGTAGATGTCTTCGTGCTTCGTTGGATCCTCCACAGACAGTTCTATCCCTTCAATCGATGCCCCTTCGAGCGTTGCAGGAATGTTCAGATCGGCTTCCTGAACAAGATATACCACTTTATCCACCAAGATACGGCGGTTTCGGAGAGATTTGATAGCTTGCTCAAGTACAACAAGGCCATTTCCTTTTGAATGCCAACACAACAGAACCTCGGTCATGGCTGTGTCTCCTTCCTCACAACAACCGCTGCCGCTGAAAGTTCGTCCTTCAGTTGTTTTGCAGCATCGAGTTCTTCGGGTGTATTCACGGCGATCACAAGCCGCTTGCCGCGAAGGAGGTACTCCTCAAAAGCACGTGGAGAGTATGACACATGAGGCTCATCACCAGGCTGAAAGACCTCCCTTGCCTTCGGCTGGAGAGTAGGTGCGTTAACAACCCATGTGTAGCAGACTTCATGGGCTATCTCTCCTGATGGGATTGAGGGCTCATCGACCACTAACTCTTCGGCAGAGCTTGCAGTGTATTCGCCGAGAGAAACCGTTGATTGTTCTCGAACATTGACTTCGGTGAGTTGGTTGTCTTGCCATATCATCGCCCTGCCCTGTACATCACCGAGCCTTGGAGCTTCTTCAAGTTGCCATTGAGCAAGTCCAAACCATGCTCTCAACCGCTCCCCAAGTTCTTCGAAGCGCTCCCCGTCTAGGTGAAGACCAAGTTCGAAACCCTGGTCGAGACCGTTTGCTTGAAGGTTGGCTGACATCACAAGAGCCCGCCCATCGTCGGACCAGATAGCTTTCGCATGGAGCCATTTGAATCCAAGAACTTGTGCCCCAGCCTCTCTCAAGGAAATCAAAGCAGGCATGGCAGATGGACGAACACGAGCAAGAACCGTCACATTAAGACCATCCCGCGCTCGTTGGCAGATTCTTTGCACAACAGCATGCTCCATGTCCCACCCAAAGCTCGAAACAATGAGCTGCCGTTTCGCACTCTCGATGATCTCAACGACACGATGTCTTAGCTCAGAACACTCAGCAGTTGTGGCGACGACATTCTCACTCGGAGTAGGATGCGCCAGGCTCCCTACTGGCTTCACCGAACGGAAACGATCCATTGGGTCTACAAGTTCGTGCTCGGCAGTCTCCCACATAGCCCAACCCACCAAAGCAGCTGCATCCTTAACGTCCTTTTCTTCAAGTTCAACTGCGAGTTCTTCGTTTCGTTCAAGAGCTTCGCGGGTGAGATTGGCTGTAAGTAGGAGACCTTGAGGATTGCTCCAAGGATCAACGAGCAACATTTTCGCGTGGAAGTGGGACGCAGATCTGAAGAGAACGTGGCCTGCAAGTCGGTTGAGCATTCCGGTATGTCCAGCCAGAACACGTTGCTCGAACTCTCCATCACCAGTCTCACGACCCAAACGGGCTTCTGAAGAAATCATGACGTAGACACGAACTCCTCGCTGTGAGGTTTCCAACAAGGCATCCTCGATTTCTTGATCTGCAAGAAGGAAGCTCGATACTACCGCTTGCTCTTCGGCTTCTCTGAGCAACTCGACAAGTCTTTTTGCCACACATCTGTTCCTACCAGAGATATGCACAGTATGCCCAAGTTCATGGAGCATCGTGGTATTCTTCTCTTGTGCAACCCAGGTGGGAGGCAACTTCTGGTTGTGTTGTGGCACCACCTTTTCGTGTTTTTTCTTCCAATCATCCATCACAACCTCCAGTCTTCTGCAGAGACCAGATGCCATACGCGAGATGATGGTCGAGGTCCACGACTTTGCCATGCGTTCTTTGCAAGCTGGCAGCGTTCGGGAAGCTCTATTTCGTATTCACGGAAAGGGGCAATGGCTTCCTCTTTCCACAACGCAAAGAGATGCTGGCTGGCATACTCTCGCACACGCTCAGACAGACGCCACCTTGCCTACGAGTCGGCATCCTGTTGAGATCTTGCGGAGAGCGTCACGTTGTTTGCCGAAAGCGGTTCGAATGTCCCATAACTCTCGATCTCGGGGTGATGGAAGAAAAGTGAACGAGTCATAGATTCGCGTTCGGCATCGTTTGTGTCATCGAACTCGGCAAGAAATACCTCACGCTCCCTATCCCAACTCTCCCAAAGAAATTCTCCTTCGAGAAGTTGCCGCCAGACATCAGGGTAGGTAACAGGAGGAGGTTCAAGCTCAACGCTGAAGCGCTTTCCAGAGATGGCGCTTTGGATACGAAGTTGCGAGTAGTTGGGGTTCAAGGTCCACTCCATCGTTACCGTGGCCTGCGATTCGATGGCTTCTCCTTCTCTCTCAAGTTTATCGATACGAAGTGTCTCTCCATTTCCTGCGCAAGGTTGTATCGAATGGTTTGTCGATTCTCTCAGCCAGTAGGGCAGCTGTTCGAAAGTCCGTTCGGCTTCTTGCTCCTTCCCCCAAACTTCATCGTAGGCAGAAGGTTCGTTCCACGGTTCTATCCGGACAATCGGCGAATCAAGTAATGGATCGTCACTGGCCCAGATGGTCCAGGCTCCGAATTCCGGCACAAAAATATGCTTGCTCTCAATGGCAGCTATCCCTTCGTCGGTGAGGGTGTAGGAGCCCTTGTTTTCTTCCATCAGTTGGTACGTCGCCGCGATTCGAAGAAGCCGCTCTGCGACAACCTTCCGAGAACGAGCCTCGAAAAATAGGTTCTGGGCTATGTCTGTGGAATTGCTCTCCCCAAACTCTTGCACACGAAGCAGGATGGGAACCAGTTCCGCACGTTTGGATGCCTTTGCGATTTGCCCAATCACTCGCCAAGCACTTACATGCACGGTGCGCTTCAGAACAATGTCATCCTTCATGATCGATCCTCCAGAATCCCTTGCTCCCACACCTCGCCATCAGCGAACGCTCCAAGAACGCTCCCTCGTTCCCGGCACATCGCCTTTCTGTCCCCAATCGACACGCGTTGAAAACGAGCACGTGTGAGAGCGACATTCAAGCGATTCGGACTTTCCAGAAAGCTCGTTGGATGGGAACTCGCAAAAGATAGAAAGACAAGATCGGCTTCGTGCCCTTGGAATCTATCGACGGTACAAAGCTCAATCGTTAAATAAGGGCTTCGCTTACCTCTGGTGAAGTGGCGCATTGCGTGGTGGTTGTTCGTCCACCGGCGAAGATGGCTCCTGACCTCTCGTTCTTGTCCACGGTAAAACGTCAAGACAGCAACTTCCCACGGTTGGCCGTCGCCTCTCACATTGCTCCTAGCCCAACGGTCGAAGTGACGGAATTCTTCTAGCACTGTTCTCGCCTCACGGGAGTTCGAGTTATGTTTGGAGTTGAAGCCTCCCTGAACCTCAAGCCAACACGCCCGATGGGCATAGCGTCGGTAATCCCAGGACCTTTGTCCAACGAGATACTCAGGAGTTACAAGAGCTTCACCATTGTAAACGTTAAGGTGCGAGAATTCGGCAATTTCGCCGTGCATACGGTGTTGTGTGCTGAGCAGAACATGACGTTGCTGGAGCATACCTGAAGGTAGCCCATCGGAAAGCGCTGTGCCTTGCCTTTGTTTATAGCTGTGTTCGAAGCCGTGCTGTAAAGATTCCAGGATGGATGGTAACGCCACTCGCCGCACACGATCAATTCCACCCCAAACGTCGCGAACGTTGACGCCAGTGCTCTCATCAGGAAGCAGGAATTCAACCTGTTCGCGGAGTCTTTGCGAGGTTGTCTTCCTTCGACCTGTCTCGTTGCTATCGGCAAAACGTTGCTCGTAAAGCGTCGCCAAACGCCAGCCTATTTCTGCTTCCCAAGACGGTTCTTCCTTGTGACCTTTCATTCGATTCCATGCGTGGGCTCTTCGTCGAACGTCCGGTAGAGTTCCTTCTGGTGATCGGACAGTCGAAACATCAAGTGGAAGCTCAGCACTGCGCATCGAGAGGTTCTCGATTTTTCCGACGATTAAGGAGGCCGTTGCCAGTTGAAAGGAGGCTGCCCCGGACGTTGCGATGTTCACATTGCGAGCTTCCTCCTGTGCCATGTACACCGGGATTTCATCCTGGCTCGCGGCAACCACCGCAGTACGCTGTTTCTTGGGATTTCGTTGTCCAGCAAGGAACGCGTCAATACACGCGTTTCTTGCATTTTTCGAAGGCATACACGACGCGATGTTAATTGCCATTGCTGTGTCATCAACGAACGGTGAAAGTTGCTTGGGATCACCAACAATAATCCATCGCTTTGCCAGGAGCGCCGGTACAAGAAACTCTTGGAATGTTGTTTTGGAGGCTTCGTCAACGATAAGAACGTCGAAGGCCGGCTCCCCATATCCTCCGGCCTTGATGTCCGGGTATTGTAAGATGCCGATGGTTGTCCCACACACAAGATTGGCTGAATCAAGAACCAAACGCTCAACAACTGAGTGGCCTTGTTTAAGCAATGAAAAGAAAGATTGCTGTGCTCCGCTTCTCGAACGTTGCTTGTGAAGCGTATGGAGCAAACGCTCTCGTTCTGTGCGGACGAATCGATCGAGCTGCCATGGACGAGCTTTCTCCGAAACATTGCGACGGTCCTCAATCCGAACGGGGATGATTAAGTCTCGATGTGCGCTTCGTTCGTCCATGAGGCGTTCGAGAACGTTATCGACTGCAACGTGTGTCGAAGCACTGAGCAGAACTCGCTTCCCACGCAGCGCCAGTTGAAGAATGAGTTCGCAGATTGCGGTTGTCTTCCCAGATCCTGGAGGCCCTTCAAGAAACGCGAAATCCGGCGTGGCAAGAGCCATTTCAACAAAGTCTCTTTGCTCTTGAGTTCCTGGACGACCAGCATCGACAAGAACCATCCAGTCGTCTTCTTCGATGCTTTCGGACCAAACATAGTCCCACTCCGCATGATCGTTCGACTCAAACAGCCGGAGAAGTGGCAAGTGTGCATGGCAGGGGGAATTTTGAAGGGTTTGCAGAGCCCGGATCTGACAGTACAGCTGCCAGGTGCTTGGGCGGAGGAGAAGATTCGTATCGTTGGGACGTCGTTCAAGGAGCAGTTGGTAGGTTTCGGGATCACGATCCAGGATCTTGCTCCTCTTGTATTCTCCAAAATCATGTCGAGAACCGCCTGGGAGCCCTCTCCCTTCTCTATCCGACCCAGGAGCTTCGAAAAGTACCGAGACATTCTCGTCAAGGAATTTCCGAAAGGTCGCCTCAGGTTCATTTGGCCGGTCAAGAGGTTCGATGAGCTGAATCCAGAACCCATTAGGATGTTCATCTCCTTCGAAAACTACGGGACCATAACTTTCAACCCACGCAAGACGCTTCACAGCAGAATCATCTTCCATACAGTCCTTTGTTTTTCGAAGAAAGTCATAAAAGGTCTTGAGTCCAAAAAACGCCCTTTGCATCAGCACATCGGGGCGATGAACTCCTAAGTTGTGGTAGTGGAGTAACGCCATTGTTTCTCTCCTTCTCGGTTGTATCACTTCCACGATTGGAGGTTTCGGCAAACCCCAAAGCGAAACCCGTACCAACAAACCCCAAACAAACAACGACCTCGAACGGCAAAGCCTCGCAGGTTCCATAGCTAACCATACCACGGGTAAAAACACCCGCAAGCAGGTTTTTTCACCCGCCTATTGTGCCTTGGTTGAATTTAGCGCCAAACCGCAGGCAATAAAGCCATGTAAAAACATAAAACTAGAAAAAAGATTGAACTCGACCAGACAATGCGTCGTATGAGCAATACAACAAACGTCGTATGAGCAATACGACAAACTTAATAGGAGAAGACAATGGCCGCTCAATGGGTCCTACAAAGCGACGTTACATCAATAACCCCACAAGCGCGCAACCGCACAGAGTACCTCCAACCACTCCGAAGCGAAGTTGCCAACATAGTACGGGGGTATATCAATGCTCACCCAGATGGGGAGGAAGTGACGCTCGAAGTTTTGGAAAGAATCGGAAAAGAACGCCTTAAGGAGGTCGCGCCAGAAAAGGATCTCATGCAGTTAAAGCGAGACTTGGGATTGCTAGCAGCTCAAGTGTTTGTGGATTTGGTGGGAGCTATGTTCGTGGAAAGTCTGCGCCGACCTGATGGACGGACAGCCTCAACACGAAGATGTCGAAGAGAAGGGCTGGATTGGGTACACAGCTACACACCACATCGCCTCGTGCAACGTGAGGAGTTCAGCCCCCGGATTCTGTTGGACACAGGCATTATCAGGAAGGTCGTGCATGATGACGCAGACGCGATAGATCTTGAGTCTTTAGGCAATCTGAAAGGTGAACATCCCGTATCTGTTGCCGATGGGGCCTTTGGCGAATTGGCTAACGCTTTGCTCAAAGATTCAATACCTTTCGAGGACTGGAAAGAAAGAGTCAGACAATTCGACTCGGTCCTAGACCCGGATTTCCCAGTTGCTCCAGGAGGAAAAGAGTTGTCAGCAATGTGGGGGGCGTACCCAATGAAAGGACTCAACCTCGCAGAAATGCGATGGTACTACAAGACTGTGTGGAATTACTTGCTCGATCTGAAAGAGCCTTCGGAACTACGACAAGAGAAGATCGTTCACTCTCCCTGGGGAAGAGCTTACAGATTCCGCCTTGACCAGCAACGAACAGAAGATGTACTCGAAAGAGCAGGAACACAATGGTCAGATTGGATCACCAAGATCGTTGAAGTTATTCACGAACTTCAAGACGACGGTGTAAAAGTCACCGAAAAGATGCTCCGGCGCATGACGAATGTAAATCTCGTGGTGGATATGGCAGTGGCAGACATCTTGAAGCTCGATCTTGTTATTCACATCATGGCCAAGAGGGCGCTCCAAGCCGCCGTAAAACGGTCGCCATACAAACCCAAGCAGAACGATGCCATCGATCTTGACCTGCTTTTTGGGATTCCTCTCCCAGCCTGGGTTTGCACAAGCGATGGAAGATTGGTGAAACTCGCTCGCTCAACAGACTCAGTCGATGCCGACAAGGTCATGAGTGCAAATGAGTTGCTCGAACGCCTTGAAAGCGAGCAGGAAGAGTGAAGCGCACATCAAGTCCCCTCAGAATTCACACAACCACGACGAAGACGTTGAAGTCGTAGACCCTTCCCTTGTCGAGCCTTACATATCATCCCTTTCACAATCTCGAGTTGCTTGGCTGGGGAGTCACCAAGGATGGGGCGGAGCGCTCGTTCGGTGACCCCACGCTCCCCCACTTCGATTGGATTCGCTGCCAGTATGATCTCCTGCGTCTCGGAAGATAGGTGCAAGAGTTTGAGGATCTGCGTCACCCTTGGCCGACTGCATTCGTGCTCCTCTGCGAGTTCCGAACGGATTACCTCCCCTCCATCCAGACGTTCTTGCCACGACTTTGCAAGGAGAATCAAGCTCTGGATGGGTAAAGGCTTGAGCTCCGGCAAGGGAGCAGGCACACCGATTTCGGGGATAGCCCCTCGGAAATGAATGGATACCTGGAGTTGGGGATGGGTACCTTGCGGTATCAAACTGGGGAGCAATCAACCCGATAAACAATTTGTTTATCGGGTTTTTTTGTACCCTCTCAAGTCACGACACCATGAACATCAAACGCATCAAATCGCGCAGCTTCTTCCTCTGTTGGGACATCAAGCCACTCCATCCACTTGTCTAATTCATCGGGTTCAATGTGAAAAGAATGTGATGGCAAGTCTTTGTTCCTCTCGACAATCCGCCTCTTTAATTCATCGATGGGTGCGGTCAGATAATGTAACATCACATCCGCCCCAAGCCCCTTGGCCTCCTCACGATAGAATGCTCGCTCGGCCTCCAACCAAAAACCAGCCTCCCAAATCACATCACAACCGATGCGCAACAGCCCCTGAATTTGCCCCCACTGCAAGTCAGTAACAATAGGTCTTAACCTTGCCATCTCAACTCTGTCATTCATGTCCAACATCAACGCACGAAGCCACTCATCAGGAGAAAACCTCGTTGCCTGACACTCACTCTCAAGCTGACGTGCAAGTGTTGACTTCCCCGCACCAGCCATCCCACATATCAAATAGAGTTTGGCCGCTCGTTTTTCAGACATAAACAACCTCGGTTTTTACAAAAACAAACAGACGAAATACCACGCCCCCTTAACATATCACCCAAAGAGCACAACACAGACGATGCGCAAGCATCGTGGGGTCTGGGGGCAACGACCCCAGGCAGGTGTGGACGGCAAGTCCACAATGCCAAGCAGAGCGCGGCAGCCAAAGGACAAGCGAAGCGCGTCAGTATCAGGGCAAGCGGCTACTTACCCAGCGAGCGACAGCAGTGTGGATAAGTTGCCTAGCAATGTCGCTTGACAAAGGCACCGACTCTTTGGACAGCGCTTTGGGCTTCTGGTACGTTTGGAAACATATGCCAGACATGGATGAGTCCATCTTCCACTTCCAGTGCGACCTCAACACCTGCAGCCTCAGCCTTTTCAGCGAATCGTGTACTATCGGACAAGAGCACTTCTCTCGTCCCAACCTGAATCAATAATGGAGGGAAACCTTCGAGCTCTCCGTAAAGCGGTGCTGCAAACGGATGACGCCGATCATTTGGGGCATATAGTTCTCCGCTCATACGAACACCTTCTGGCGTCATCATGGGATCATCGCTCAAGCCAGGTTCGGCCGTTGGCCCTTGCCCTTCCAAATCAGTCCAGGGTGAAAGACCCACAACACATACAGGCAAAGGCTCCCCAGCGTCCTTCAAGGAGAGCGTGGCACCGAGCGCCAATCCTCCTCCAGCCGAATCGCCAGCAAGGACGATCTGTTTGGACTCGTAACCTTCTGTAAGCAACCAACGCCAACACGTCACAACGTCTTCAATCGCCGCAGGGAATGGATGTTCGGGGGCAAGTCTATACTCAGGTAACAACACCTTTGCATCAGCAGCTCGGGCAATACGTGCAGCAAGCGCCCGGTGTGTGTTTCTAGAGCCCATAGAGAACGCTCCCCCATGAAGGTAAACGAGTACACGATTGGTCTCGCTCCCCTCGATCGTGAGCCAATCAACAGGGACACCATCTGCGTCCGCTTCCGTGACAAGCACATCCTCTTCCAATGGAAACATGTCCGCAGACGCTTCCATGAAAGCCCGCTGTTCTTCAATAGAAAGGTCTTCCAAACCAAGACCTCCGGACATCATCGCCGCAACTTCTTCGTGTTCGATGCTTGGCATAACAAGAATTCTCCACCTGGTCATTTGGTAGTAAGACGTAGTTTGAAACGCCTGACTACCTGGGTTGTTTGATTGTGTATGTCCGTTGACACTCAACGTCATCATGTAACACGTAACAAAGGAACCTTGGTTCATTTTTTGTCAAGCTTCAGCAAAGATAAACACATCTCACCTCGGGACCGCTTTGTACTCAGAGAAGACTCACATCCACCATCCCGGATAATGATCGTCTACGATCCTGGAATGCCAGCCACCATCTCCAACAAAAAACATACACTTCTTCAAAGAGATCAAAGGCCTCCATCCAAGAACCTCTCTGGCATGACTGTTGCTCAAGCAAAAGGCGCGGACAACAAGGTCACTCCAAGGCTGTAAAAAATCAGCCTCACCACAGGAGGTTCTCATGCACATCAAATCAAAATGGACGACATATATCGGAGTATTCATGCTCATCGGATGTTCACTCATCGGCTGTGGACAGTCAGGAGCGATCAGCGAAGATGAATTGAGTGCACTACTGTCCTGTGGCCCTAAAGCCAAAATAACACTCCCAACACACCCCACCACCTACGAAGCCGACATCAAACCGCTGCTCAACAAACACTGCAATGGTTGTCATCGGGCTGGAGGAAATGCACCCTTCACATTCGACACCTACACAAAAGCGTTTGCCTTAAAGAGTATCCTCGCACGTGTCACAAAAACCCGTCAGATGCCCCCTTGGGCACCAGCGGATTGCTGTAACGCCTACCTCAAAGAGCGACGCCTACACGCAGACGAGATCGCCACAATACAAGCCTGGGTCCAACAAGGCGCTCCCCAAGGAACACCACGAACAGAAGTCCCCCAAAGAAAAACCACACAAACGCTCCGAAAAGATGTCGTGCTGAAGATGCCCGCCCCATTCCAACCCACAAGAAAATTTGGCGTCTCAGAATTACGCTGCTTTATCCTCGACTGGCCATTCAAAGAGAAGAGATTTGTCACGGGCTTCAGTGTCACACCAGGCAACCCCAAACTCGTGCACCATATCCTCGTCCATATCATCCCACCAGAACACGTCAACAGCTATCAGGTCATGGACGGAAAAGACGGACGACAAGGTTGGGACTGCTATGGTCAGGGTGTCGACCTACGAAAAGGTGTCGGCATCGGTGGCTGGGCTCCAGGCATCGAAGACGTCAACTACCCCAAAGGGATCGGTATCCCTATCGAACCAGGTTCTAAAATCATGATCAATATGCACTACGATATGAGCCAGGGAGACGGTGTTGACCAAACCAGTATCGCCTTCCGCCTGGAAAAACACGTGGAACGAATGGCGTATAACTTTGCCGTCTCTCACCCACAATGGGTCCTGACCGACGGGATGAAGATTGAAGCCAACGCCCCTATGACACGGCACCACGTACGTATGGACGTAAACGCCGTCCTCGGAAAAGACCTGCTGACATTGTACGCCATCAATTTACATATGCATGAACGTGGAAAACGCGGTTCCGTCGTCCTTGAACGCGCAGATGGTACAAAAGAATGTCTCCTTCATATCCCAGACTTCCCATTTTTGTGGCAGGAAACATACTATCTACAACACCCCATCACGCTCCATCCTGGAGACAAAATCTATCTGGAATGTCGATGGGACCATTCAGCCAGTAATCAACCTGTCGTCGAAGGCAAACGAGTCCAAAGCAAGACCATCGGCTGGGGAACAGATCAGGAGATGTGTTCGGCCTTTGTGTTACTCGCCGAGGGAGCCGCATCATGAAGCGGATCTATACCATTATCACGATCGCGACCTCGTGCTTGCTCTGTGGTTGTGGAACAATGGGTTCATTGCAGGTCCCACAAACCATCAAACCTGGCAAAGTAGAAGTCATGGCGAGTGGACATATCGAAGGTTCGACACTCGGCGATCTACCTGGAGGTGTCCTTCCTAATATCGACTTGAATGTACGTGTTGGTGTCACAGAACATATAGACACACGCTTTAGAGGGACTTTTTTTACAGCAGGTGATACTGGGACAACACTCGGTGGAGAGTGGACCGTGAAAGGTGCGTTATTGACGGCCCCAAAACGTCGAGGATTAGCCTTGAGCATTGCTGGAAGCGTTGGGTATCGCTGGCTGACGATGGCAGGCACACAGGCTCATCTGCTCTCACTGACGACGGGACTGGTCGGCGGAGTATGGCTGACACCCAACCATCAATGGTTATGGATGCCCAAAATCAGCATCGCACACTCGATCAGTGATGGAGCTTCTCCAGTCTCCCCTATCATGGTCGGCGTTGGGACAGGTTGGTTGTGGCGTGTCCACAAAAACTTCGCCATTCAGATCGAAGGGACCGTCATGTACACACCTACAGGTGTTGAGGGGACAGCAGGTACATTTTCATTTCATATGGGGATAGGGCTTCGTTTTGGCGGGAGCTAAAGCGACAAAGAGGGGTTGGGGGATTCCAAGCAAAAAAGTCGATTGTAAAAAAGCCTTAGAGCAAAGACCAGCCTCGACCTACGATGAAACGATGCCTCTAGGGGGTCGTCTTCGCCCCCACGCTCCAGTCCGATTGATTGAAGGTTGGATATGTACCTGTCGCCTGCACACGGAGGAACGAGTTGGTATTCTGATTCGCCGATGTAATCCCCGTCGAAGCCGTAGGAAGGAAGCTGACGCCATACAACGCAGTAGGTGGTGCCGCTGTCGCCTCCCATGCGTGATAATCAACGACGGTCGAGCTACTACACGCCGCACTGCAAAGATACGTCGCGCCTCCACGAGACGCGTCGTAGAGGACATTCGAGCCAATATTGACACAGTTTGTACTACCCGCTGGACAGGTGCTGCTTTCGGACAGATACAAAGTCTGTCCAGCTGCGATGCTGTGATTTCCGATCGTAAATGTGACATCCGTCGATGATGAGTCATCGAAGAAGACCACATATCCATTTAAGTTGACGCTTGTCCCACCAGCATTTTTAAGCGCGATAAAGTCAGGTGATCCAATGTGAACTTCCTGAATGTACACTTGTGGACCAGATGCACACTGCCCTTTGGAACAATTTGTCCCAGTGCCACAGACATTTCCACAACTCCCACAATGACTATTGTCCGACTGTAGGTCCACACACTTCCCACTACAAGTCGTCTGTCCTGGCGCACAAGGGATCGTTTTGGTGCCGACCTTCCAATCGGATTGGTTGAAGTTGGGATAATAACCCGTAACAGCCTGACGGAGGAACGAGTCTGTCGACTGATTCGTGGCCGTGATTCCTGTCGAAGGATTCGGCGCAAAAGACGCACCATGTACAGCGGCTGGTGCGACTGTCGTCCCCGAAAATGCATGATAATCGGCAACTGTTGTGCTGCTACAAGCCGCAGTGCAGAGATATGTCCCACCTCCTCGGGCTGGCGCAAATGGTGTGCTCATCCCAAGGTTCAGACAATTGCTACTACCTGACGGACATGCCGTATTTTCATAGAGGTATAGGCTCTCTCCAGCTTTGATCGTCTGGCTCCCAAATGTGTACGTCACATCTGTCGCTGAGGCATCGTCGAAGAAGAGTACATAACCATTCAAGTTGACGTCTGTCCCACCGGAGTTCTTGATCACGACAAAACCGACAGCGTCGATATGGATCTCCTGAATGTAGACTTGTGGAGTGGGTACACACGTTCCATTAGAACAGCCTGCGTTGCATTTTTTTCCACAAGCGCCGCAGTTATCCTTGTCAAATTGGAGGTTTTTACATGAACCATTGCAGTTGGTCTCTCCATTTTGGCAGACAGCCTGGCACTTTTGGTTGAGGCAGACTTCGTTGGTACCACAGACGTTTCCGCAACCCCCGCAGTGTTTTGGATCATCGAGCGTTGTGCAGGTGCCATTACAATCTTGCGTTCCTGTCGGACATTGACATGCGCTGCTTTTGCAGGTTTTTCCTCCAGTACACACGTTGCCACACCCCCCACAGTTGAGGGAATCGCTCACCAAAGCTTTGCACCCTCCACCACAACAGGACTCTCCAGACTTGCAGACCTGATTACAACCCCCACAATGATTGTTGTCCGTAAACAAATTCACACAAGAACCACCACATGAAGTGTTGGGTGGCACACAGGCGACGCTGAAACAAATCGCGTTCCGGCAAATCTGCGAGCTACCACATTGTGTCCCACAACTTCCGCAATTGTTGTTATCAGCGTTGAGATTGACACAAGCTCCATTACACACGGACTGATTGGTCGCACAAGTACAAGCTCCGGCTTGACAGACTCTCCCATTGGAGCAGGCTGTACCACACGAACCACAGTTCGCGTTGTCCGTATTCACATCGACACAGGCGTCTCCACAGAGTGTTTGTGAACCTGGACATATCACAGAACATTTTCCTGCAGAACAGGTCTCACCTTGCTTACAAGCATTTTGACATGCCCCACAGTGAGCGGGATCGATCTTTGTATCGACACAACGTCCACCGCACTTTGTTTGATCAGCCGCACAGATGATATTGCAGGTCCCACTCACACAAGTCTCCCCCTCCGCACAAGCCTGACCACAACCACCACAATGAGCTGGATCGACATTCGTGTTGACACACGCAGCAGAACACTCTGTGAGACCAGTGTGACAGGTGAGCTGACACGCACCTTTAGAACAGACTTCCCCATCACTACAGACAGTCCCACACGCTCCACAGTGTTGATTGTTGGCTTGTGTATCTACGCACTTGCCAGAGCAATCTTGAAGCCCTGTCTGACAGGTCACTTTACACGCCCCATCGACACAGGCTTCTCCGGATGCACAGGTCGTCCCACACGCTCCACAGTGTTTGGGGTCCGTTTTGGTGTTGGTACATGTCCCCGCACAATCGACCAGATCTTTTTGACAGCTGAGGACGCACGCTCCGGCTTTGCAGATCTCTCCGTCTGTACATGCTTTATCGCAAGCCCCGCAGTGCTCGCGATTGGAGGACGTATCGAGACATGAACCATCACAATTTGTTTGCTCTTTGGGACAGGAGAGTTCGCACTTTCCAGAAGCACAAACTTGTCCGGCAGCACAAGATGTTCCACACGCTCCACAGTTCTCATAGCTGGAGCTTGTGTCGACACAAAGGGGCCCACAGGCGACCTTTCCATCCTTACAATCAAGCGTACATGTGCCCTCCTGACATAGCTCACCTGTGCGGCACTTGTTGCCACATGAACCACAATTATCGTTGCTCTCGTCTGTGTTCACACACTCCGTTCCACAGGCGGTTTCACCTCCCTGGCAGTTCATGACACAGGTACCGTTTTCACATATTTGGTTGGCTTGGCAAGTGACAGATTCACATGGATCGGGGGCAGGACCACAGGCAACACCCAATACGATCAACATACAAATTCCTGCCAGATGTATAGTCCGACGTAATAATGACATTCTTCTCCCCTTTGTCTTGTGAGTAAATGTAAACATTCAGCATACAAGACGACACAACTCCTTCATTCTTTAAGGCTAAGGCTATCCACCCCACACTGCCCCCTTTGCCTTGACGAGCTCATAGGCTATGGTGCAGACAATGGTCACTTTGACCGATAACTCTCAAAACAGGAGTGTGTCATGAACCACCTGAAACAGCCGATCTTGTTCTTTTTGGGATGTGCCTTTTTTCTCTCGACAGCCCATGCTGACAAAGTCCCATCACCTCCAGCGAAATGCCCAAAGCACTCGACGCCTTCTGTCTCCCACGCAGGGCCAGCTTGCAAACCCACCACCTGTAAGGCCGGATGCAAGAAAGGCACGACCTGCCAAGTCGTGAAGCTGTGCATCGAAAAACGCAAGGGATACTCCTCTGGTGGCAAACTCACAGTCGATCACGTCGTTGGATTCTGTGACCCCAAAGATGCATGCCAAACAGGAAAGTGCGAGTCCAGAAAGACTTGTGTCGCAAAAGCAGCCCCCAAAAAGCCCGCAAAGAACGCGAAGAAAACAAAGGAAACACCTTCCAGTCCACCTGCGGCTTCTACAACAAAACCTGCGTCCTCAAGCTGCCAATCAACAGCACGTAGTTCTCTTCCAGGGCTCACCCTGTCCTTCCTCGTGATGCTCGTCTTTGTACGGATTCGTCGACGCTCCAAGTAAGACCCCCCTCCCCTAAAGAGTCCACTCCACCACACGACAGTACTTTCGTACTATTTCCTTTTGACTCGTCAACGGCCCAAAAACACAACTTCCGTATCTGATTCTCTGCTCCCTTCGTGTGTATACCAGAGACAGATGTATCACTGTCACATGGGATACATCATGACGACATATGGTCATCCACAAAGTCACTCTCTACGGAAACCAACGGTGGAACACATGCAACACTCTTCAGGTCACGTCTCGCTCTTCATCTTACTTTTCCTCCTCGCAGGGTTCCTCTGTATAAGTACATCATGTGGTATTGACGAGTGGGACGGCCCAACACTCACACAGCCACGTGCGCAATTGACCGCCGAACAACTACAAAAAGACAGCCACTTGGACCTACTCGATATGAGTTTTTTTGCCAGACCTGGCTGGGCAACAGAGGCGACACATCGCTTCTCTGGCTCACTCACATTCGAAGAGACTTCCCTGCTCTTTCCCAAACAAAGGGAGTCATACGAGGGAGAAGACATCTTTCCACACTTCACTGTCGACTTCGTCGTCGCGAACGGTGTACTGATCCCACTACAAAAAGGACTTATCGAGACGCGTCACCAAAGCAAGAGTTTATGGGACGTGATCGTCGGCGCTGGTAAAGTCTGGCAAGAAGAAGATGATGGTGGGTGGAGTCGAGCTTCCTTCCCTATCTCACTCACAGATCGATATATTGGACAAGTCCGTAATTGCGTTGCAACATTTGTTTATACACAAACACAGGTCAGTCGAGTCTATATCCAATGCAGTCAGGAGACCGCTGATATCGACGATGGACAGGTTGGAAATATCCGCGCCAACGTCAAGGCTACCTATACCGCCAAAACCTACCCAAACAAAGAACAGATCGTGGCAACATACCAAACGACCCTCGCCAATAGGCTCCCTGTTCGTCCTCTTCATGACATGGACAAAAAAGGTGAGGTCGCCGAACACTTTGAAAAGACCATCAGAACCAACGCTCCCACAAGTCTCGGCGCCCTCCTCATCGATGGCGTCATCTATCTCCATCCACCCAAAACACGACACGGACACTATCCATATCCAGCCGAGATGAGACATGGACTTTACTCCGTCACCAAAAGCATGGTGGGTTCATTGGCCTTGCTTTACTTTGCACAACGTTATGGCGAACAGATCTTTGACGCGTTGATCACAGATTATGTCCCTACGCTGGCAAAACATCCGGGCTGGCAGGGTGTCACCTTCTCTCATGCCTTAAATATGGTGACAGGGACAGAAGGAAGTGAACGCTCCGAACATCTCTACAAACTCCTTATCCTCGCACAGACTGCCGAAGAAGGGATCAAAAACATCGCCACACTCGGTAACACCCCTTCATCACCTGGAGAACAATTCAACTACGCTTCGACAAACTCATTTGTCTTGTCTTACGCCTTGCAGCGTTATGTCCAAAAGAAGGAAGGTGAAGCTGTACATTATTGGGATCTACTCCACAAGCATGTACTCGTCCCTATCGGCGCGGAACACTTCGATGTCTTGCGCACTCAGGAAGCCCAAGGGCAAAAAGGACTCCCAATGTTCGCATACGGAGCGAGACCAACAATCGATGAAGCCGCTAAGATCGCACAATTATTTATTCGAGAGGGAGCACACAACGATCGACAACTTTTGCACAAAGAGAAGACACGAGAGGCGCTAGGACGTGGAGAGTGGAAGGGACACAGCACACAGAATGACTTTCGTGGTACGATGTATCACCACGCGTTTTGGTCAAAGACCCTCTCAACCGAATCATGTGACATCCACGTCAGTTATATGCTTGGACATGGTTCAAATTACACACTCTTTCTTCCTGGAAACACAGTCATCTTTCGCTTCTTGGATGAACATGACCTCGACTTCACAGCCCTTGTACGTAGTGTCATGAAGCTGCGGCCTGCGTGCTCATGAGAGAGCAACTCATTCTTTTACGACGGTGATCACGAGCGCCCCCAAAAAAGAAACCCCTGCGGTGATCACAACCACTTCATTCCACGCATTGAGCAGACCTGACAAACCATCGAGTTGACTGCCATGTGCGAGCATGACCGCTCCAAGTGTAATCCCCATGGCAGACCCCAAATAGCGAGCTGTGTTATTCGCACCACTGCCGAGCGCCGCATACGAGGCCGGCACAGTCGCGATCGCCTGACGCCCGAGCGCTGCGTTCAGTATACCGTTCGCCGCCCCCGCGATGAATAATCCAGGCAGAAAACGCACAAACGAACTTTGTGATGCAGGCAAAAGCAGCATCAATTGGGCGACAGCACAAATCATAAGTCCACCAATCAATAGACTCCGCAGCGAGACCTGTTCAGGCAACCACCGAACAGCGAAGGCTGTCACAACACTGGTCACAGACCACATACACAAGACAAACGCCGCATGGATCGCACTAAGCCCCATCACGCGAGAAAGAAACATCGGCAACAAAGTCATCAGCGCGAGAATGCCTGCACCAGACGCAAAAGCACCGACAGTCGCCCCCGTAAATCCAGCGCTCTTAAACAAAGAGAGTTCGAGCATGGGTGCGCGATGACGGGATTCGAGACTGAGAAACAACCCGAGCAACCCAAGGCCACCTCCGAGCAGCACCAAGGTCGACACACGACTCCATCCAAAACGCAGCTCAGTCAAACCCGACATCACCATCGCAAGGCTCATCATAAACAGGAGCATCCCGACCCAATCCAAAGGTCTTCCTTCACTTGGGTCTGTTGCAGGCAAAGCGAAGTATCCCAAACCCAAAAGACACGCAGACAAAAGGCCAACGCCCCAATATACAGCGCTCCATCCTGCGAGTTCGCCGACCACGCCAGCAAAGATAGGTCCACACGCGACACCAGCACCAAGCCCCGCAGCCCATAACGCAGTCGCCTTGGATTGACTTTGTTGATCAGGAAAGACTTGCCCCAACAGTCCCAATCCACAAGCCAACACTGCCGCACCACCAAGCCCTTGTACAATCCGTGCAAAAATAAAAAGCAGACTCGATGTTGAAAACGCAGCAGCCACAGAAGCGATCGCCATCACAACAAGCCCCCAAAGAAAAACAGAGCGTCGACCACAATTGTCACCAAGTGTCCCTGCTCCCAACAAACCACTCGCAGCACCAAGTGGCATCGCGCTCAAAAACCAGGCTTTCGCGCCCACTCCTGCACCAAGAGAGGCAGCTGTCAGCCCAATCGTCGTCAGTGGGACTGTGAGAATGATGAGGACGAGCATCGTCGCACCCGAGACAATGTAAAGTGTCGGATGATTGTGCATCTCCTCCTGACCTGTTACCCCTGCTCCTTTTTGCCCTTGATCTACCGTAATACTGCTTATTGCTCGATTTGCCACGTTGACTCCTTACCGTGAATGACATTGCCAAAATACACATAACAATGAGATAAGTGTGAATCAACACCAAGAGATAGAATGAACATCTCAAATTCTTGCCTGATCGTCTGAAAGACACGACAAACAGTTGCGAGGTCGGCATTCTTTTGTTACGTTCTATTTTGTCAGCAGGCCTCTTCAGGAGGTCAACCAAATCTAACAAAGAAGCATCAAGAGTCGCCGAAAGGACAAACTGTACACCCTTCGTGCGTGCTAAGACAGATCAGGAAAAACCATACGCTCTTTCTTCGGAGCCCTATAGGTTTTCGCAACAAAAGGAGGAAAGCATGAAACACTCTCAACTCCCCCCAACAACAGTGGCCAGTATGGTCAGTCGTCAACTTCTCTACGCGGGACTTATCGTCGCATCTCTCGGCCTTATCTTTACAACGTACAAATATCTGGGGACCTCGACTGCTACAGCCAAAAGCCCACAGAAAAAAGAAGCCGTCTGGGACAAGACCTTTCCGAAGAGCAAGAAGGTCATTCATCAAAAAGTCTTCTATCCTAACCGATATGGTATCCGTATCAGCGCCGATATGTACCTTCCAAAGACGATCGACAAATCCAAAAAATACGCGGCGCTCGTCGTTGGTACACCTTACGGTGGTGTCAAAGAACAAGGCGCGGGGATCTATGCCCAGACGATGGCAGAGCGCGGCTTTGTCACCATCGCGTTTGATGAATCCTACAACGGAGAGAGTGGCGGTTTCCCCCGACGTGTGTCCTCTCCAGACATCTTCTCAGAGGATTTTAGTGCAGGTGTAGACTTCCTTGGTACCCAGTCCTTTGTCGACAGAAATAAGATCGGCGCCATTGGGATCTGTGGGAGTGGTGCATTTTCTCTGACAGCCGCGCAAGTGGACACGCGCATTAAAGCCGTCGCGACAGCCAGCATGTACGACATGAGCGCCCTCAAGCGCCTCGGCTGGATGGGAAGTATGACCAAGAAACAGCGACGTGCTCACCTCGAAAAACTCGCCGCGCAGCGATGGAAAGATGTCGACAAAAAGTCGCCAAAGCTCACCCCCTCTTTCCCCCCCAAACCCATGAAAAGTATCCCTAAAGGACTGAACCCCATCGCAAGTGAATTCTTCGAATACTACGCGATGAAACGTGGATTCCACCCAAGATCAAAGGCCGCCTTTACCATCACAAGTGATATGTCCTTTATCAACTTCCACCTGCTCAACGACATCCAAACCATCTCACCACGTCCCATCCTCTTCATCATGGGCGAAAAAGCACACTCCCGCTACTTCACAGAGAATGCTTACAAACGCGCAGCACAACCAAAAGAACTCGTGATCGTCCCTAAAGCACGGCACATCGACTTATACGATAGAAAGGACATGATCCCCTTCGACAAGCTCACCTCTTTCTTCAAAAAATACCTGAAGTAATTGGTGTTCACGAAAACCCCACTCATCCCCCCTCACATTTGTCCTACCCATCCGCAGCAGTCGCTTCGAGCTCAATCATCAGTGTCGGCATCGCGAGTCGTGTGACCCCCAGCAAAGTCGTTGGAGGTGTTGCGCCCTTGGAACCAAAGCGCGCACCAAAGACATCAAAGTGCTTCATCGTCTCGTCCATATCCGTCGTATAGATTTTGAGCTGTGTGATGTCTGCAAGCCCCATCTCTGCAGCAGCCAAAACCGCCTCAAGGTTGTCGAGCGCGAGCGCCATCTGGCCTCTCATGTCACTTGGGTGTTGTGGGTTCCCCTCTGCGTCAACCGCTGTCTGCCCCGCACAATGAAGCAAACGCTTTGCGCCCTCGATCAGCTCAGCCTGATTGTAACCAACCTGCAAGGACCAGGACCATGGGTTGACAGGTGTTCTCTTCATCATTGTTCGACTCCTTTTTGTATCAAATGCATTTGTCAGCAGACAAAACGCGACCAGAATTCGCAAAAACCACTCAGTCAAAAAACGAAGACATCGAGCCATCCGTCGTTGATGCTGTTGGTGTCCTCGTCGACAAAATGAAGTATACGAGGGCCTGCTGACAGCATACTGTCAGCAGCATTTCACAAAACCTGCACAACGTGTAAAGGTCAGGCACAAGCTGTAGAATAGCAGTTGACAAGCTCTCCTCTCCTCTTACAATCACTCCGATTTACCGAAGGCTTCCTCCCAAACAGATGGAAAGACAAGACATGAGACGTGCAGACAGGTTGATCAAGATCGTTCACTTTCTCCGGCGCAGACGCCAAGCCGTCACAGCGAAGCGGATCGCCGAAGAATTTGAGATCTGTAAGCGCACTGTATATCGAGACATACAGGACTTGATGGACTCAGGTGTCCCGATCAAGGGAGAGGCTGGCGTCGGCTATGTCATCGATAGGGAATACTATCTGCCTCCTGTCACCTTTGACGCCGACGAATTGGAAGCGCTCGCGTTGGGACTCAGTATGGTCCGCCTGTGGACAGACAACCGCTTTGCAGACAAAGCCGACAGCGCGTTTGAAAAGATCCAGGCTGTGTTACCGACGGAGCTTCAAGGCGAATTGCAACAGATCACGACATACGCCACCCCAACACAACACATTCTCCCCTGGGATGTGAGCTTTTCCGAGCTACGTGAATGTATCCGTACAAAGCGCAAAATTCACATCCACTACAGCGATGGAGACCATCGAACATCATCAAGAACACTGAGACCACTTGCGTTGATCTTTTGCAGTCCGGTGTGGATGTTGGCAGGTTGGTGTGAAATGCGTGAGGGTTTTCGACATTTTCGACTCGATCGTATTGAACATCTTCATGTCAGTGACGAATCTTTCGAAGACGAAGATGACAAAGATCTGGCTGCATACACAGCTTACGAAGCAGCATGCCACGCAGGATAACCCCTCAAAAAGGGCTCACTCACACAAAAGGGAATCATGGATACAATCATCAAAATCAATCTGGTTCTACGCTTTCTTCTCGAAATCACAGCATGTATCGCGATGGGTATGTGGGGCTGGAGACAGGGAACGGGATGGACACGCTGGTTACTCTCTATCGGCACTCCCCTCCTCGCGGTCGTTCTATGGGGAACATTTGCAGTTCCCAATGATCCAAGTCGTTCAGGTCATGCTCCAGTCCCTATCCCAGGTGTGCTTCGATTGGGTTATGAGTGTCTGTTTTTTGGCTTCGCGTCTTGGGCACTGTATCGAACGATGGGCAGCCATTGGGGGTGGGGTTTCGCGGCTATCGTCGTGCTCCACTACGCGATCGCATACCAACGATTGTTCTGGCTCATTCGGCAATAAGCTCACAGCCAAGAGAACCCGCACTTTGCTCATCTAAGGTACAAAACATAACCCTCAACAGTGTCTTCTCCTCATCCCTCATTTGAAAATCGACCTCTTCTCTCCACTTTTTTGGATCACATCCTCCGAAAAACCATCTCTCACAAAGCGCATTGTGTGTATTGATCGCGATAAAAAGAACAGAAGAAACGGCTTGATAGAAAGATTCAGCCATTCGCGCTCAAAAAAAAGATCATCACATTTGAATCCAATCTCTCACTGACGCACACTTACACCATCCAAAGTGAATACAGATCATCTTACCAAACAAACATGGCATCGGAGCAAAGTATGCGCGCTGCATCCATCCACAAGACACGCACAACCATACGCACAGAGCGTACAAAACCACTCGACTTACCGAAGGAACAGCAAGAGCAGCTTGCACAGCGACTGTACACACAGATCCACCAAGAGGTCTTTGAAGGCGTCACATATGAATGCTTTCTGGAAGAGGTCGTGACTCCTGGGAAGGCCGATGATGTCGTACTCTATGAATACTTCGAAGGTGACAAGCTCATTGGATACCTTGGCTACTGGCATGTTCGATGTCGTTTACGTGGACAATCCACAGTCCTCGTCCGTTCGGCAAGTGGTATCCTCAAGGAATATCGACATAAAAATATCATCGGTCCCGCATCGGCGACATACCTGGGCTCCTTACTCATCCGGTTCCCACTCTCCTCCATCTATGTATCGACAGCCCCTATCAGTCCGACTTTTTATGCCTCTATCGATCGGACACTGACTGCGTATTGGCCCAATCCATACAAAGACACACCCACAGCCATCCAACAAGTGAGTGAGGATATCAGCACGTTCTTTGATTATGTACGTGACGAAGAAAACCCAATGGTCCGGGATACAGGATGGAAAGTCAGAGGCATCGACACTGTATCACTCCGCCTCGATGATCCCGTTGTTCGATATTATTGCGAGCATAATCCCCACTACGCAGATGGATATGGGCTCATCACAGTCGCCCCCATCAACTGGAAAAATGCACTCACAGGACTCAGACGCCTCATCTCTAAGCGCCTGAGAAGACGACGCAAAAGTCAGTAACAAAAGATCAAAGAGCAAACAAATCAAGAGCAAAAGAGGAGCAAACCATGGTTCAACACTTCTTTCACGAAGTCACCAATCATCTCACTGTCTGTCTGGGTACACTCGAAAAGAATCTCCCGGCCCCCATCCCTCTCAAAGGCTTGGGTTCGGGGAAAATGTTGCGCAGTCTTCTGGTACAGCGGTTGTCCGAACAACCTATCGAGTCCTTTGATGAAAATGTCGCCAAGCTCGCCTGTACAGCGACCGAGCTTGTCCACAGCGCGTCACTATGTCACGACGACATCATCGATCAGACAGAGCTTCGTCGTGGACAACCCACCGTATGGAAACAGACAGGCGTGCCCGGTGCGCTCCTCGTTGGTGACCTCCTGATTGTCGAATCCTTCCATGTGATAGGGACCTCTCAACTTCCCGAAATGATCATGGACTTCGCAAACACACTCAAGACGCTGTGTACTGCGGAGATGGATCAGGAGCTGCGTCGAGGGACGATCGCGGACGAACAACGATGGCGTGCGATCTGTAAAGAGAAGACAGGCTCCCTCTTCGCGTTCCCTGCTCGTTGGAGCTGCTGGCACGATCAACCACTCTCCCAAGCACTCCAACAGTCAGGAGAATTACTCGGTTGTGCATATCAAATGTTCGATGACATTCTCGACATCCTGGGCACAGAAGAGCTGAGTGGGAAATCTTTAGGAACAGACGCAGAACGAAACAAACTCACGATCCCAGGTGCCAGACAACAACAAAGAACATATGTCCTCCAGGCTTTGTCACGCACGATGCAAGAAGCCCACGATGTCCTCGCGCCATGGCCCAGCGCACAGCGAGCTATTGAGGTGTATATCACACAAGACCTCACGCCACTGTTCCAAAGACTGCTTCCAGATCTGGAACATCCCCTCACACAACAACCTTGTATCGCATTGGCAGCAGCAGTATGACAAAGCATTGGATCCAACAGATGAGACCGCATCAATTGGTGCACCAGCTCGCGGTCATGGTTGTACTCTCTCACTTTGGACACACCACACTTGAGCGTATGCTCACAGCACCAATCATATCGTTATTTGGGACGTTATCTTTTCTCCTCCTCGGTGACTACTTACATCGAAATGACGACGCCTCCATGGGACGAGAGCGCCTGACACACTACATCTCACCGGCCTTTGTCGTCGGGTGTATTGTCCTTTGTCTTGGTGTTGTCTTTGCTCTTTGTTACATCTTTGGTGGTGTCTTTTGTGTGCTCTTTGTGACCATCATGCTGGCCGCGACGTTACTCTACAACATCGCCAAACACAAAAAGAAGCCATGGCTCTCGTACGCAGGTCGGTGGTTAGCAGGGGTCTCGCTGATCGGTGTTTTTCACACGTACTTTCACGTGGGTATCACATTCAATGTGCTCTTGTTTGCGATCTGTGCTGGTCTTCTTGATGTTGCAGGAAATATTGCGGGAGACTTGCGCGACATAGAAGGTGATCGAGTCGCACAGCTCAAGACCCTCCCGATCTTGCTCGGCACGCTCCCCACACTGCTCATCGTGACTATCATGCATATCGTCGCTTATAGCGTTGTCTACAGCTCGACAAAGCAAGTCTTTTGGTGGTGGTGTTCCCTAGCTCTTTGGCCGACGTTCGCGCTCCTCACCACAACACTCTCACCTCCCCGTTGGAAACACGCTGCAGTCCACGGTCCTAAGCTCATGCAGCTCGTGTGGTTAGGCGCAGCGCTCTATCCCACAACGTCAGAGAATGTCTGGCTGACATCGCTCTTCATTGCGCTGCTATGGTCACTTGGTTACCTCGCGTATACACATAGCTCCATACAACATCCCACCCACTCCTCCCCAAAAAGAACGTCCAAACGCTACCATTCACCGCAAAACAACCACCTCACAAGCTAAGCAGCAGATGCTGAAAAATGAGTACAGGACAATGGGATGTTTGCGAGACAAAGGAAGGCAGGGAAAAGAAACCTTATTTACAGACCACTCCCTTGAAGCAAAACTTCTTGCCCAGAAAGCGTTTACAGATCTTCTTGGTCTTACACGCAGGGAGCAAACAGCGTCCCCCTTGGCCTGGGACTTTTGTTCTCTTGCAGACCTTGGTCAGACTGCACCTTGGGACACGAACGCAGATCTTTCTACGGAACTTTCTGGTGCACTTTCTCTTCCGACGGCACTTGATCTTTGGCCGACATATCCGCCGACGACAGAAACAAGCGTGTAGACGGTATAAGGAAGCGATACCAAGCGCAGCCCGCCGCGCCTTTGCGCTTTGACGTGCTCTCTTTGTACGCAAGAAACGATCTGCACCCCGACGAAGAGCAGCGTCACAATGACAATCACAGATCTTGACACCTGACTTGAACTCGATCGCTTTACAGCACAGATCGTGTGTCTTGCACGCTTTGTCGAGAGCATCAATTGGAGGCTTGGGGCTATTGTTCCCGTGACCTGAGCCACAAAAGTTGCCGTATCGAAACCGCTTGATCAGAGACTTCGCATCGGCACTCTCAGAGGGCACAACAAACAACAGAAGGACGAAGAATGTAAAGAGACGTTGACGCATGATGCCCTCCTTAGGACGCTGTATCCAGCCCACGGTAATGACTCAAAATCTGGGCCTCAATCCGATCCCAAACGCTCTTGTCTGTAAACTCGATCATATCGTGGTATGTCGAGTTTCCTTTTGAGCGCTGTAGACGTTGTGGGACAGACGCTCTCAGCTCTGCGTCATCCTTTCCGACGATCTTGCACTCGTGAAGGCTGATCCCATTACCAAGATCGACACTCACAGTCCCAACCAGGACGCCTTTTCCTACGGCTTTGAAGTTAAAAACCTTTACATCTTCCATGATAACAACCTCTCCAGGACGCTATTTAAGGGTGAACGAATAACTGTAGTCTTTCTCTTGTCCTTTGACCATGACTTTTGTGATCGAAACATCGTACTTGACGTCTGATTGGAGCCCTTCGACTTTCCAAATCATGACGTTGGGCAACCCCGAACCTTTGGTGTTGGATGTTTTGCCACTGACGGTCATTGCTTTAGACGAACTCTTGACCTCAATATTCGCATTGCTGAAATCCACCTCTTTGTTGGAGAAGGTGCTCTTTCCATCGTAAAACACAGAGAAAGACAAATAAGTGTCTTTGTTCCAGAGCCCTTTTGGATACTCTTTATAGGGATAGGCGACGAACCCTTCGCTGATTGTGGAGATGTTGGTTTTGGATTCCAGGACGTACAACGCCGACCCAGTGACGTAGGGGAGTCCAGGCTTTGTTGGGTTGGGTGACTTGCCGTATGCGTAGCCAAAGGCGACGTGTTTGAGGAATGGATTGAGGATCCAGCGTCGGTGTCCAACACCGGGCTGAACATTGCGATCATCCCGCAGCCAACCATCGATTTTGTCCGAGACAGAAGCCATATCCGGAGGGCTATCACTGGAGCTAATTTTGATACCAATGTTGCTCTTTCCGCTACCATTGTTGGCCGCTTCGGAGTAGCACGCAGCCGAAGCTTTTGGGTAATGTGTGATCGTGGAGTTGGCCACAATGATCAACGCAGCCTCCATCACATCTTTGTCGAGGGCTGTGTTGTACTCAACGGGCGCGAGACCGTGGATTTTCCGAATATCATTGACCCTCTTCAGCGCGGTCTGTTTTGCGTACTCAGTGATCTGACCGGCTTTGCAGTTGACAGGATCGGCCATCTCCAAAAAGACCTGATTGGGATCGCCTGTGGCATCGACCCCTTGTGTGTCTTCCGTGCCTTGTGTCTTCTCTGTTTGCGCCTGCTCGTCGCCAGCATCCACTGTGGCGTTTTGCTCTCCACCTGCGTCTTGGATAGATGACTCTTGTGGACTCTCTGTGTCGACTGGTTCACCACCACAGCCAACGACTGAGGCCTGAAAAAAAACAAACAACAACATCCCAAACCAAAATGTTCGTATCAAATGACTCACACTGACTCCTCCATCAACAAAGGATGACAAACGCCCCTGAAAAAGAAAAAAGAAAAGCATCTCATGCTCGTGTCACGATGATGACAAAGCATGTCCTGACAAGAGCCAGAATACTCGATTTTGCGAATGTCGTGTTGATTTTTCTTGGATGAGTGCAATGCATGACGAACTCCACTCTATCCATCTTTCTGGGTAGTACCTTCCCAATGAAGAGACATTCACAATCCAAGAGCGAGTAAGACAAAAACGATCCACAATAAAGACATATTCGCTCGACTGATTGACTTTGTATCGTATCGCGCTATGTTGGGCGCTAGAAAAAGCGTCAAGGCTGTTACAAGGAAGGAAGAGCCGTACAAAACAATGCCAAGAATGAGAAGAACATGCCTAACATCACGCCATCAAACATCCCATACATTGACAATCTCGTAAACATCCAAACAGAAACAACCGGACTCTCAGGCTTTATCGATTACTTCCTGCCAGTACAAAGACAGTCGTGGGGAACACTTGACTACCGTCGCGCTCGCTTGCTGATCATCGCGAGCTTCTTGACAGGTTGCATCTTCCAGCTTTTCGAACTCACACAGCGCTTATCTCCGACATCATCGATTTCGCCAAGAGGGCTAGCGCTCTTGAGCGCGCTCCTGTTTTGGCTCACCCCGCTCATTCTTAAATACTCACAACATATTTGGGCAACAGCCCGATCGTACGTAGCCTTTGCATTTTGCTGTTTTGGTCTTCTTGCCTTCCACACCAAAGGTCTCCACTCCCCAATCCTCTACCCCATGTTTGTCGTTCAACTCACATGCTTTTTGTTAACAAGTCGATGGTTTGGATGGTTTTCAATTGGCGCGAGTGCGCTCTTTCTTGTGGCCTTGTGGATGACCCATCGCTTGGGGATGTATCCTCATATCCAACCGGATCTTGCCATTGAGACTTTTCAGGTGCTTGTATTGTTCACATCTTACGGATGCACAGGACTCATCCTGCAATTTTTTCAGAACGATCGCTTGCGTGTTACACAAGTTGCCGTCAATGCATTTCATGACTTTGAAAGGACCCGCGAAGAAGCGCTCAAAGCCAACGACGCAAAATCCATCTTTTTAGCAGGTATGAGTCATGAGCTGCGAACCCCTTTGACTGCAATCATAGGCCACACTGAGATCGTAAAAGATAACCTGGAAGATCAGGACATCATGGAGCACCATGTGTCCCTTGAACGCATCGATGATTCAGCACACCACCTCTTGAATCTCTTGAACAAGTTGCTCGACCTTTCCAAACTCGAAGCAGGGAAAATTGTGCTCTCACCAGAACCAACCTTACTCCACCCACTCATCAAAGAAGTGGTCGACACAAGTTACCCTCTTGCTTACAAAAACAACAACCAATTCACATTTGATACAAATGCGCTACCAACCTCCACAAAGTGTGTGATAGACCCCCTACGACTCAGGCAGATCTTGCTCAATTTGATCTCTAACGCCTGTAAATTTACGGAAGATGGCACAGTCTCACTCACAGCCAGGCTCAATGAAGCCGAGCAAACACTGCACTTTATTGTAACGGACGACGGTATAGGCATGTCCTCAGAGCAACAAACGAAACTCTTCCAACCCTTCACACAGGCAGACGCGAAGACAGCAAGTCGTTACGGTGGGACTGGGCTTGGACTGTATCTGAGTCGTGAGCTGTGTATCCTCATGCAAGGTGATATCCACATAGAGAGCGTACTGAATGAAGGGGCCAGCTTTGAAGTGATACTCCCCTTGGTACAAGTAACAGTCGACCAAACGACCTCAAGTCATTCCAAATGAAGGTAAAAAGCCATCACCAAGGGAAGACTTGAAGCGCCCACCCTCCCCTTCTTACAGAGAAAAAGTGGACACGCCCATCATCCCCTTGGTAAAAAACCTCTGGGTGCTTGCTCGTCTTCGAATACACCGCTGAGATCTTCCCCTTGACCTTTGCCCCACGACGAAACGAACGACTGCTGATACGCCAACGTCCCCCGCTCATGTAAAAGAACCGCAAGTAACCATCAGCCCCACGAAAAAACCCAGAAGGCTGGCCTCTCTTCGCATCATATACGACTGAGATATCTCCAGAGACACGACCTGCTCCCCGAAAGCTTTTGTGATCAAAGTGCCATCCTCTGTGGAAATAATATCGATTCAGATAGCCTCCCTTTCCCCGAAAGAACACCTCTGAGTGTCTATGTTTCTTGTGGTATATCGCCGAGAGAGTCCCTGTCACAGGTGCATTTCGAAATGTATTGGCGTCCATCATCCAGCGACCATTGTGCAAAAAGAAGTACCGCAAGCGATTGTTACGTCCACGAAAAAACACCTCCGCATGTCTTCGATGTGACGCGTATGTCGCTGAGACAGCCCCCTTCACCTTGCCTCCTTGTCGAAACGTCGACTTGTCGAGCCGCCACCGTCCTCCGGCAAAGTAGTAATATTGCAGATCGCCATTTCGAGCGACCACAAACACCTCAGAGCGCTTTCTTTGAGGTGCATACAGCGATGAGATCGCACCTTGAATTTTTCCCCCCTGACGAAATGCACGTACCTCATGCCCCCACCCTCTGCCAAAAAAGAAGTGATGCAGATATCCATCGACACCACGATAAAAAACCTGTGCATGTCGCAAACGAGGCGAATACACAGCCGATGTTCCGCCTTGGACCTTTCCTCCTCGTCGGAATGTCCGCGTATCCAGACCACGTCTGCCACCATGAACATACGAATAACGCAAAAATCCGTCCTGACCTCGAAAAAACACCTCCGCCCCTCTTCTTGGAGAAAAAACACCTGCGACCATCGCCCTCTTTGACTTTGCCGTCGTCCCTGCACCGACGAAACGCAACGTAAATGTCTCCCACGAGCTGCGCTTTGTCCGGTTGATCAAAACGTGCTGTCCGCCTCCCTGGTACGCAGCGAGCCAACGCTTGTGTGCCGACTTGATCGCGATCTTCGTACCATTCGCGATACGACCTTTTCCGGAGACCTTGTAGATACGAAACTGCTCCCATGTCCACGGTTCGGTCCGATTGGCCTGGAGGATCCCTGAAGGTTGCGCAGACCAATAGTGTTTGTGTGCAGTACGGATGTATATGGCGTCACCGTGATTGAGCGTCCCGCCGTTGACATCGACGAGCGTATGAATCTCCCATCCCTTGCAAGCCTTGCGATCAGCCCGAACATTGAGCTTGTCACCTAAAGATACGACATAGTGATTGTTTGTGCTCTTGAGGCAGACTTGATAGGTCTTTTTTGTTCTACAGACATGGACTTGTCGCTTTCTGATCAACAGATCTTTTTTGAACTTGAGCAAACCACGCTGCATAATCTTGCTGTAATTGTTCCAGTCCTTCGCTTTGTGTCTTGGATCACCATACCATTGAGAGCAGACACGAAAGTGTCTTTTGATATCTCCATTCCATCGATCATTTGGTCCATAACCACATTTCTTTTGCTGCGCGGTCTTGTACTGGGCGACGCTCCTCTTTGCATAATGCTGACATGCCGAACAGCGGGCAAGTAACGCCCTATGATAGAAGAGCTGTTGCGCCACCCAATTCCAGGTGGACACTTTTTTGCCAGAGATCCCCGCACAGAACTTGAGTTGGGTTGAATACGAAGCGGACCACGCAGTATGACGCTGGACATCACCACATCGACGCTTGCGATTTTGTTTAATCGCAGTGACCACAGCTCTGGCATAGCGTTTACAGATCGTCTTGACGCTCTCCTTCTTCGCACAAGACGCCAGCATCTCCTTCCTCAACTTGATCTGTTCGTCGGCGAGCACATTCTTACTCGACTCCAAGGGTGAAGCATAACACCACTTGTAATGGGAGCCTGCATTTGAATGCCACATAGCTCCGAAATATCCACACTTCAACTTCAAATTTCGTTGTTGTTGACCTAGCGACACAATTTCGTAGTTTTTGCAGTTCGCCTTTTTGGTCTCACTCTCAGTCCCTTGTGTGACCGCCCCAGCAGAACCCATATACCACAACAAGGCCAACCCAAAGCAACCGTACCGAACAAGAATGTTTATCGATTTCGATCGTAAAAACACTGTCAAGACTCCTCCTATTTGCACAACATGCACCCAAATGTGTTGTATTCTCCGATCAAGTAGCGGCATCACAGCCCACTGATATCGGAAAACAGAAAAGCCCACTCTCTCTGCCCCAAAAGAGTCACCAAAAGGCTCTCTGTAGGGGTCTGATCGATAGTAGACACATGGAAAATGAAACGCCCCCAGAGTAACGCCGTTTCCTTTGCATGTCCAACACTTTTTCGCCTCTACAGTTGACCGACAGTCCGGGTTCCGGTAAAACATTTGAACCCAAGAAAGTAATGATTCACACGTCCACTCCAAAGAAAACACCACAGACAAAGACAACAACATGACCTCAGCTCTCCCCACAACGACCAGGGCTATAGAGACAACGCCAAGCAAGCCCAAGAGGTTGCTGAATGGGTATGGTCAGCCTGGCTTATTTGCACTGCGAAGCCTCGCGATCATCATCTCAGCGGCTCTTCAACCTCTGCTCTTTGCTCCGTACAGTCATTGGTATCTGCATTGGTTTTGTTGGGTGCCTTTTTTGTGGGCGATCCAGGCCCAGGAAGGTCTGGGTCGTTTTTACCTGGGACTCGCAGGTGGAGCGCTCGCCAATGGACTCATCTTTTACTGGTACTGGGAGATGTTCCCTCACTTCTCAAAGCTCTCGACGACAGGACTCTTTGTAAGCAGCACAGCGCTTTACCTGTATCAGGGGCTCGTGTGGGCGCTCTTTGCCTTCTTTACCCCACTTTTGATGAAACGCTCTGCACATCGATGGCTATACAGTGTGCCGTGTCTGATGGTGACATTGGAATCCTGTCTCCCGCAACTCTTTCCTTACCCACAAGGTGCGAGCCACTACCAAGTCACAACACTCTTTCAGGTCGTCTCTCTGACCGGTATCTACGGCATGACATTTCTACTTCTCTGGTCCAACTGTCTCCTCTTTGAAGGCCTTCGACAGATCCACACACACAAACGATGGCCAGTCCCACAGAGTCTACTTTTCCTATCTGTGGTGGGAATGCTCTTGCTGTACGGTTCACAACGCAAAGCACAGTACAAAAAAGCACGTACAAAGGCGCGTGTCCTCAAGCTCGGACTGATCCAACCAGGGCTCTCCAACACACAATGGAGTGCGCTCAAAAAAGACGAGATACACCAACAATATATCAGCCTAAGTCACGACGCCATCGGTCAAGACGCAGAGTGGATTCTTTGGCCAGAGTCGGCCTTTCGTCTGGGTCTTTTGGATCAACCGATCCCTGCACAGCTCCTCCTACAAGAAGCCGAACAGTTAGGCGTTCCTCTACTGGTTGGTGGTTCCGGCATCAAGAGAACGCCCTCTGGGACGAAGCAAACAAACAGCGCACGACATGCGGTCTTTGGTGTCGGGCTTGGGAAAGTCTACAACAAGATACGTCTGGTCCCTTTTGGTGAGTATCAACCCTGGAAAGACGTCCTCGGCCCCTTGTATACAAAGCTGGGAATCAACGATCGAGTTGCACCAGGCACGCAGCTCCTGGTAGAGAGTCTCAATGGGGTCCGTTATAGCTTCCTGATCTGTTATGAGGCAATTTTTCAGGATTTAGCGAGAGAGGCCGCAAGCAAAGGCGCACAATTGCTCATCAACCCCGTCAATGATCGCCCCTTCGGACAAACGACAGCGCCTCATCAACACTTGATGTTGGCAGCCATTCGCAGCGCCGAGTTAGGCATCCCAATGGCACGTGTCACGACGACAGGGATCAGCACAACCATCGACTCACTCGGAAGAATGGGACGACAAACGCGACTCTTTCAGAAGTCATCTGCAGTTCACACGGTCGCCCTCATCAATCTTGGTAGTCTTTACAAAAAGACAGGCAACATCTTTGCGTGGCTTTGTACGTGTCTAACCCTGCTCTTCACCGCCTGCATCTACTTACAATGCTTCTCGAAAAAAGCCTGAAGTGTTGCATCCAACGCCGGCACAAACAACCCCACAGTGAGCGCCCCAGTGATGTCTTTTTGTGTCGTTTCCCCAGAAGGCACCTCGACGACCTCCATTTGTCCCTTAAAAGTGATATTCGCGAGCACACTCACAGTTCCACTTCCTCCTGTTGTCGTACGATCCGAGAGCTTGCAACTCTCAACCTTGAGGCTGCCTCCCACACCATTCGCGATAAAACCAGAGGTCCCCACGACCTTGTTGAAAACAAATGTCCCCATACCGGACTTGCCTTCATCAAATTGATCAGCTGTCACAAGGGGGTAGGATTTTCCGACCTCTGGATTTCCACGAAAGCGCAATGTGTAACTCGCATCATTTTGTGACAGGCTAACGGTCAACAAACCATTTAACCATGTACCATCAAAAGCATCTTTTTTAGGATCAAAGAGATATGTGCCTTTGCCCTTCACCTCGATCTTCGAACCACCGCAAAGCTCCGTCGCGACAATGGAGAGTGATTTTTTGAGACCATTCTCATCACGTAAGACCTCTGAGACCAATCCGCCAGGATAATTATCTAACAGCAGTGACACAACAGGTGCGAGCATATTCACTCGCATCCCTCCTATCTGGGTAGAAGCGGGGTATGCGTTGTCCTTAAGGTACTGGACCAATTGCGTCGTCGTCAAAGAAGGCTGAATGGACTTTAAAAGCGCAGCAACAGCCGATACAATTGGCGCAGAGAAGGATGTTCCATTTACGTTGTAAGGAGCCCCTCCAGGAGCGTTTTGGGTAAATGTCCCACTCACAGGCTTCTTCCAATATGCGAGCGCAGGGACCTGTTCACCAGGCGCAGAGATATCGACAAGGCTCCCGTAATTGCTAAACGACGCACGCTGTGTTGGGGCGCAGTGTGCAGTCGCCCCGACAGTCAACACATTCGCGAGCTTTCCACCACCAAACCACGCGGCGTTATAATCGATAATGGGTGTATCCTCATTCCCTGCCGAGATCACAAAGAGCGTCTTGTCGAAGCGCTGCAATACATATCGATACATCAACCCAAACTTAGTCGTATCGAAGATAAGCGTCCCCTTTTTGAGATTGAGCGGGAGCGAACCATGAAGGCCCAGGCTGATATTCACGACATCGGCTTTGGCTGCGGCACCAAGCAGATATATCGCGGCAATCGTCTGGAAAGGTGCGACACCTACAGTCTCATACTCACTCCCACTTGCAGTCTTTGCCTTAAAAGGACGTATGCCCTTGCTGCTCGCAAAGATCGTCAGCTTGTTGCCTATAAAACGCGATGTCAAACCGTTGATGCCACCGTCTTTGTTGTCAGCACCGATCAACGCGGCGACACTCGTCCCGTGCCCCATCACATCCGTGAGAGGCTCGCCTGGCGCGTTGAGGTTGACCAACTGGATGTCATCAAATTGGCCAATGGAACCCTGGACGCCTGAATCGATAACCCCGACACGAACAGGGTGATAAGTAATCGTTCCCTTGAGCTTCTCCAGGATCATCATGGTCTCGTTGTAAAGCAGCTCACGCCATGCACACGCGTTGTTACCAGTCGAGGCGTGATTGTCGTCTTTACGCTCGCAATACGGAAGGGTTTGTGTTTGATTCACCAGGGTGGGAATGTGCAAGGACGCCTGGACGACGTCTGTCAGGGTGTACGCTTTTTGGACCAATGTAGCGAGCGCTTCTGCGCCCCGCTCGTTGACTTGAAGCTGATACATCCCAATGGCTGGGACTTGACCGATAATCTTGGCGCCAAGGGTACGAAGCATCTCTTCGCGAGACGACGCAGGGCTGTCCTCTTTCATCTGGACGAGCAGCTCCCCATCGTACAAGAGAAAAGACACCCCATCCAGCTCAGCTTCGACGATGGTTTGCTCACTCGCAGGTGCCACAAACACATCTGAAGGTAATTGATAATCGACACCACCACACGAGATGGTCCCGATAGATAACAAAAAGAGCACCAACAAACACCAGATCCTGAGATATCCTTTTCTCATCACATACACTCCCGAGATAGAAAGTATCTCCAAAGGCTCGTAGCACTTCTCTCGTGAGGGCTGTACGACATCATGATCGGAGCTTATACCCGACCTAATGAAGCAAGAACGCAACGTCACTATGGTACACTTGTTCGCGAGAGAACCGCTTGCTGTATGCCTGTATTGTGTATCTCAGGAGGACGCTTGACCTTGACAAAGATCAAATCGCATAGAAACCAACCCAAAAAGGATCAAATCGTGAAGTCTTCCCCAATCGCTTCACAACTCTTTTGCCAAAGCAGGTCTCTGGTTCCAGGATTGTCGTAAAAGGATTCGAGAGGGAAGGCGATGGCTTTTCCCTTCATCGCGGTTGTTCCCTTCCCTGGACCGTAGAACTCACCGGATTGGGCGTCAGCCTTGAACATACAACTGATCAAGCCCATCGCGCCATCTTCCATCGACTGCGCCATCTTCATAAAGAGCGAGGTGAAGAACGCGCCCATCCCACCTTCTTTGACGGAGGTTTTTTGCAGGTTGGTGTTGGCCAGGCCGGGGTGCGCAACGAGCGCCTTGATCTTCGGATGCTTGGCCTGGAGCTTGTGATGCAATGCCGCAGTGAAGGCACAGTTCGCGAGCTTGCTCTGGTTGTATCGCTTCCAGCGTGCGCCGCCAAAGAACATACTCGCACCATTGCCACCAAGACTCCCCCCACGCTTCTCCAAATACTCAGGCTTGAGCTTCTTGGAGGGTTGCATCCGTGCGACACTTGAATGATTCACAATCCGTGCCTCACCAGAAGCCTCCGCAGCCTTTTCGAGCAAGGGCATCAAACCCTTGGTGAGCAAAAAGTGAGACAGGTGATTGGTCTGCATCTGTACATCAAAACCATCCCCAGTCGCCTCATCAGCCAGCGCCATCACACCAGCGTTGTTTGCGAGGACATGGACACCTTCGGGGCAGAGCGTTTTCACCTCTTCGATCGCGTTACGGACTGAGGCGAAGGATTGTAGGTCACACTCAACAGCGTGAAAATCAGCCGATGGGAATGCCTCTGAGAGCTCTTTGAACATCGCCTCCGAGCGCGCCGACTTTCTGTTGAGGACGAGAACTTTTGCCCCTAATTCAAGGCTCGTCCGTGCAGCGATCTTCCCTGTACCAGAGGTCGTACCTGTGATCACAACAGTCTTCCCTTCTTGTGAGGGAAGAGAAGCCTTAAAGGACGGAAAGTGGACAGATTGAATGGTATCAGACATCGCAAAACTCCTGTATGTGGTGATGATATTCACTCAAACAGTGATGATCATGTTTGGAGACTCAGTAGACAAAAACCTTTTCACATTGAGCATCATAGTACCAAGTGAAGCAAACGTCACCATCAGATCACGCCAATGTTCTATCGATGGGTGCCACACCTACAGACGATGGCACGTGACGATTTTCTTTCATGCCAAGATGTGATAAAAAGACGAGGAGCAGGGAACAAGACGCCTGTATCTCAGGCGCAGACAAACACAAGGAGCCACACCATGCCGCAGCTCGAAGAATGGAAACAACTCAACGCGACAATGACCTTACTGACAGAGCTACTCTCCGAAGTTCTCGAAGACTTAGGGATGGATTCGCTCCTCACACAGCTCAAACACCTCAGAGAGCAAGTGGAGATGGAGAACCCTCAACAGGACTCCGCGCTACGCGAGATGATCGTCGGCCTGACTGAGGAAGAATCTTTTCACGTCGCGCTCGCCACAACTGTCTGGCTCGACCTTTACAACCTCACAGAGGACGAGTTTCGACGACGTATTCTCATGCAACGAGAACAAGAGCAGCACCCTTCCCCCATCGAAGAATCCATCGCACACACTCTCTCACAACTCAAAGAGCAAGGTGTTTCCTCAAAACACATACAGGCGCTGCTCGATCAGCTCGACATTGAGCTCGTCTTCACAGCGCACCCCACGGAGATCAAGAGACGTACAGTGTTGTCCAAGTTTCAACGGATGGCAGAACAACTCCCGACGCTCTCCGGGCCATATAGTCGCCCACGTGCCAAACAACGCGCCAGAAAGATCATCCTCGAAGAGCTCACGAGTCTTTGGCTCACGCGACGCTCCCGCACCATCCAACCCTCCGTCACAGACGAAGTCCGCACAGGACTCTACTTTTTAGAGCACACCTTGTGGGAGGCCATTCCAGAGCTTTACACGACACTTCAGGAGGCGCTCGAAACGTCCTACCCCGACGTCACAGCCAAGCGCGGCTGGCTACGTGTCGCGTCGTGGATCGGAGGAGACCGCGACGGAAACCCAAACGTCACGGCCAAAATTACGGCGGAGACATTGCGCCTTCATAGGGGACTCGCGGTCGAAAGACACCGCAAAGCCATCAACCAATTATCCCGCCACCTCAGCATCCAGAGTGATCGTCTCTCCGCCAAAGAATCCCTCGAACAGTGGTTTCAATCGCGACACCCTCTGCCCAAACACGTCACCTACCTGCAAGAACGATATCCCGACGAGTTGTACCGTCTCTCTCTCGGCCTGATCGCCTATGACCTCGAACAAGCCTCTCGCGAGCCGATGGTCGCCAACCTCCTCTCGGACACAGAACAGAAAGCACGCATCCAACCACACCAAGTCGACCAAATCCTCGGATGGATTGAAGAGACAATGCCCCCATCGTTGCGCGCAGGACGTCTACAAGAGCTTCGTCAACAGCTCGCGGCGTTCGGTATGCACGCTGCCAAACTCGACATACGTGAGGACTCTCAACGCATCAATCAATCTCTCGGAGAGGCCTTGCGCGCGCTTAACATCTCTCCCAACTTCGACCAACTCGACGACGAAGCTCGCACTGCCTGCTTACTCGAACAGCTCCAGGCGCCGATCCCAGCGCTCCCACTCACACCAGGCTTCCGTATCGAGACAGCACAAACGTGGGCGCTCTTTCGACTCCTCGACAAGACCCGAAAGGTCTTCGGAGCCTCATCACTAGGCCCCTTCATTATCTCGATGACACAAGGCCCCGCGGATATCCTCGCGGTCTTGCTCATGGCGCGCTGGTGTGGGAACGCAGATGGTCAACGCATCGTCCCATTATTCGAAACCGTCGACGATCTCAACGCAGCCCCTGCTATTTTGAAGCGACTGTTCTCCGTCCCAGCGTACAGAGAACATCTCGCGAGCTGTGGAGACCATCAGATGATCATGGTCGGTTACTCAGACAGCAACAAAGATGGCGGCTTCCTGGCCTCCAGATGGTCTCTCCACCAAGCACAAGCGGCGATGGTGAAGGCCTGTCAGGAGTCGAACATTCAATACTCTTTTTTCCACGGCAGCGGTGGGACCGTCGCACGTGGTGGAGGCCCCACAAACCGCTCGATCCAGGCGCTCCCATCAGGCGCGCTCAATGGACATTTTCGCGTCACCGAGCAAGGCGAAGTCATCTCCGCCAGATACACTTCAAAATCCCTCGCCAGACGCCATCTTGAACAGATCACGAGCGCCGTCCTGCTCACCTCACACAAAGAGCAAGTCGATGACTCCATCCCCACAGAATGGCACGATGTGATGGATGTCTTGACCGAACACTCACTCAGGGCATACCGCGAGCTCGTCTTCTCGAATCCATCCTTTTTGCGTTTTTGGCAGTGGGTGACACCTATCGACGAGATCAACAAGTTACGCATCGGCTCCCGCCCTGCGACACGTCGTGGGGGCGCACTTGAGCCGGGACATATTCGGGCGATCCCGTGGGTCTTCTCCTGGATGCAGAGTCGCTTCAACCTCCCCGGCTGGTTCGGTCTTGGGCGGGCTTTCTCGGCAGGTGACTTTGAACACAAACAACTTCAGGAGATGTATCAACAGTGGCCATTCTTCCAAGTGCTCGTAGATAGTGCAGAGATGTCATTGATCAAAGCGCACATGCCGACCGCTTCACTTTATGTGTCTCTAGCAGAGGATAAGGCGCTCGCAGACGATCTCTTCGAGCACATCCAGGACGCTTACCAACAAACACAAGAAGCCGTCCTCTCAGTCACACAGCGCCCCAGCCTGCTCGCCCATCGCTCCACGTTCCAACTCCAGATTGAGGCGCGTAATCGATGGCTCCGCCCCATCCATCACCTCCAGGTGGAAACACTTCGACGCCTGCGTTCATGCCCACAAGACAACACTCACACCACAGAAGAATTGCGTAGAGTCATGCTGCAAACGTTTAACGGGATCGCCTCAGGACTCCGAAGCACAGGATGAATGCCCTTCATGACAGCTCCGTCTCTGAGAGGACGGAGAAAAATGCAGAGCGATCGAGGTCCGTGATGATCCACGTCCCACTCCCCTCCGACAGACTCGACCCCCACCTTCCCTTCTCGTAGGACAACTCGACTTCGGCCCATGATGCAATCGAAGGCTCAATCGCACAACACGCCGCCAATGGATCGTGAAATTTCTTCCCACTTGGCTTTTTGCGTAGATAACCAGCCATGACTTTCCAGATCATCTTCAACGAACGACTCTTGTCAGTGTAAGGTGCCAATTGTTCGTGAAGTGCCTTGTCGTAATACACACCGTGGCAGACGTTCTTGGAGACAAAGCGTCGTTCACCAATCCCCTCATATGCGATGGCGTCAAGCGCAGCATAGATGGCCCCGTTGAGATTCCAAGTCGGACATGTCTTCATCCCACGGAACTTTGGCAATTGTTTCTCCTCAGGAACAACACCTTCACCGGCAAAACCGCCCTGTGCGATCCACCTGCCGAGACGAAAAGACATCCCCAACGTAACACTTTGTTTGACCGCCGCGCCGAGATTCTTCACAGGACCACCTGTGATCAACGTGGTGTCTTCATCGCAATGCTCATGGTAGATCTTCCAACCAACCTCAGCCTCAAAGTCAGGCCGTATTGAATCAATGACCTTGTTATGCCACGCGGAGATATAGGTCTTGCGAGGCGCACGTTGAAAAGATGGCGTGTGCCATTCATCAGAATAGATCGTCGAACCAACTGGCAGCGCAACCCCAAAACGCGCAAGCGTCTGCTTCACCAGCCCCACCTGCTCAGGAGAACCGGGTGTCACACAGACGGCTTTCAACCGGACACGAGGGTGCCCCAAAAGTAACAAGAGAGTCAGATAATCATCAGGATCACCGGTCTCCATATCCCATATCACATCGATCATTTCGCTCTTCCAAGGTAGAAAAAAGGAATCACACAGGGCGCTCGCGCCTTGTCCATTGGAGACTTCGGGGCGCTGCCACAAGCGGGTGCAGGTGGCGACCTGCAAAGAGGAGAACGAAATAGGGATGTGAAAGGTTCAGGCGAGATCGAAGATGAGAAACTCTGCGGACTTGTTGGCTTGGAGTTGAAGACGCCCAGTTTGACTGACCGCGACAGCATCGCCAGCAGAGAGTGTCTGGCCGTTACATTGGATCAAACCACGTGCGACTTGAATCCACACATGACGACGTGGCTTGATCAAATGAAGCATCGACTGTTTGGGCTGTAATTTGCAGGCGTACAAGTACACATCCTGATGAATCGTTACAGCACCAAGCTGTTGGTGACTCTGCTCTGGAGAGGCGATCAGTCGGACTGGTTGTTGGCGAGTGTGTGGCTTGATCGTTCGTTGCGCGTAGCTTGGGCGATGTCCACGCTTATCGGGAAGCAGCCAGATCTGGAGTAGATGGACGGATTGCTCTTTGCGTGGATTAAATTCACTGTGACGAATCCCCGTCCCAGCAGTCATCCGTTGTATCTCTCCTGGCCGTATCACCGAACCATTGTGCAAACTGTCTTTGTGCTCCAGGGCTCCGTCGAGGATGTAAGTGATGATCTCCATATCGCAATGAGGATGCATGGGAAATCCTCCACCTCCAGCGATACGGTCCTCATTGATCACACGTAGAGACCGAAACCCCATATGGTTGGGATCGTAATAATTGGCAAAAGAGAATGAATGGTATGTGTTCAACCATCCATGATTGGCATGTCCCCGTTCGTGTGAGCTTCTCACGACCATCGCAGACGTCGGAATGAGAGGATACGCCGCGCGAAGATCCTTCTCCTTCGCGAGCAGGTCAGCCTTCTCTCTTACAACAGGCGGTGTCTTTTGGGGCGTCTGGGAGCGAGCTGCGACAGACTCTTTTGACGTGAGCGTCGACTCTTCCGTGTCCTGCTGTGAGAGTAACAAGGGTGGCACGGAAGCCAAAACCGTAAATTGAAGTGCGTGTTTAAGCCAGTCTCGTCTTGAGAGCATCTGTCTCGCTCCTTTTGTTCGTACAGTGTTCTAGGACAAGATGATGACGCCAAATCAAAGATCAAGACCTCAGCTTCTTCGCCGCTGTCCGCTCCTTTTCAAACGAGAAGGCTTTACAACGAGCCGTCGAACTTCTTCTCCAGATCGCTCCAACAGTCGAGGTAATCATCTTGGAGAGGTGCTTCTTTCGCGGCAAATTCCGTCAGATGTTGTGGAAAACGGGTCTCGAACATAAAGGACATCGTGTTGTCGAGTTTGTGGGGAGTAAGCTCACCATTGGAAGCCTTCTCGAAGGCCTCTCGATCAGGTCCATGAGGCAGCATCATGTTGTGAAGACTCATCCCTCCAGGCACAAAGCCCTGGGGCTTCGCGTCATACTGACCGTAAATATTCCCCATCAACTCGGACATCACGTTTTTGTGATACCAGGGTGGGCGGAAGGTGTCTTCTGCGACCAACCAACGCTCACGGAACAACACGAAGTCGATATTCGCAGTGCCAGGCACACCAGAAGGCGCAGTCAAGACCGTAAAGATCGAAGGATCAGGGTGATCAAACAGGATCGCCCCTACGGGACAGTATGCGGTCAGATCGTACTTGTAAGGCGCAAAGTTCCCGTGCCACGCGACGACATCGAGAGGAGAGTGGCCGATCTTTGTCTCGTGAAATTGGCCACACCACTTGATCGTCACAGTGGACGGCGCTTCGCGGTCCTCAAACGCCGCAACAGGTGTCTTAAAATCCCGGGGGTTCGCGAGGCAGTTGGCACCAATCGGTCCACGATCCGGCACATTAAACACCTGTCCGTAGTTCTCGCACACAAACCCTCGACATGGACCTTCGAGGACTTCGACACGGTACACCAACCCACGAGGCAACACAGCGATCTCTTGGGGCGCGACGTCCATGATCCCCAGCTCCGTCGCGAAGCGCAATGTCCCCTCTTGTGGGACGACCAACAACTCCGAGTCAGCCGAGTAAAAATAGCTATCGACCATACTCTCAGTGACGAGATAGACATGACTCGCCATACCCACCTGTGTGTTGACGTCGCCAGCCGTCGTCATCGTCCGCATACCAGTGAGCCACGTCAGGTCTTCACCTGTGTAAGGGACGGGATCCCAGCGATATTGTCCAAGTGAGATGACGTCTTCTTTGACGTAGGGCGCGGACTTCCAGTAGGGCAAGTCGATCTTCTTAAAGCGGTGGGTGTGTTTGACAGAAGGTCGGATGCGGTAACACCAGGTTCGCTCATTGTGACTGATAGGTGCAGTAAATGCCGTACCAGAGAGTTGTTCGGCGTAGAGTTTGTAGTTGACTTGCTGTGGGGAGTTCATCTTTTGAGGGAGCGCTCCAGGCAACGCCTCTGTCTCAAAACCGTTACCAAACCCAGGCATATATCCAGGCGTCGTGCCCATCGGGGTCTCTGCCTTTGTCATCGATTCACTCATCGGTGGTTTGTTGATCTTTGTGTTCATGGGGCTCTCCCTTTTGTAGTATGGCGATTGTGACCGATATCCAAGTAGACAACCGCGCAGAAAAAGTCAAGCATACACACAACAAAACATCGCCCCTAAGACACCGACTTACCGAGTCATCGAACGTCTACTTGGACAGCTCCCCCTCCGGTTCTTCTTTGGAGAGCGCACGAAGCACCCTATCGGTCAGGTGTTGACTGTAAGCGTTGACCTTCCAGTGTCCAGGCATCCAACCGATTAAAAAGCGGTGAAAATCGGCCCAGGCCCAGGCAAATAATCCCCTCCACTCTTCTTCGAGCGCGTCGACATCAATGTCTTTCTTTCGTCTCGCCAAGGCAGCCCTGAGTGATACAAAGTAGAATGACAGGAGGTCTTCTTCGAGGACTGCACATTCTTCTTCATCAAGACAACTCCCGAGAAAGTAAGCGACATCTTTCATTCCACAGCCTCCCCCCACGTACTGGAAATCGACGGCTGCGACAGCGCCATCCTCCCCAAAGCAAAAGTTGGCGACCTTGGCGTCACCGTGGACGATCGTCTGAAATGAGCTTGTCTTGAGACGTCGATCGATAAGAGGTGCGGCTTGTTGTAGCGCTTTGTCCTCCATAGCGGCGAGTTCATCGGGGCGTGTGTCGAGCTGCCAGTAGGTCCCAGTCTCCCAGAGCCCAGCAGGCTGACACATCATGAAGGCCGCGTGAAAGGACGCAAGCCACGACAGACAAGACTCGACGTCGCGATGTGAGGGCTGGTTTTTTCGGAGCGGGAAGCCTGCTGTGTCGAGGTCTTCGAGAAGGAGAAAGGCATCCCCCTCCAGAGTCCCTTCACCGTAACAACGTGGAATGCGACAATCAGGACCACAATGTTCACTCCACACGCGATACCATGCCCTCTCGACTTCGTACGAGCGCAATTTTCTTTGATGAGAGTGAGAGGTTGCCCAGCCTCGTGGATGGGATATCTCTTCGGGGATGACGATATGTTTGAGGATGATTGTATCGACCTCACCACCTTCTAATGCCACACGGACAAGTTCGCCATACCCACTCCACAACGTCTGAATCACTTCCTGAATGGAGAGCGCATCAGCTCGCATTGTTCGTAAGATATGGGACTTTAGTGTTGGGTGCATCAAGTGACTCCTGCGCAAAAATGCCATTACACGGCAAAGAAGACACAAGGTCAAGGCATTCTCGTGTTTTCCCCCATCCCCTCAAACAAACCTACTGGTTCCAACCATTTTTCTTCGCGAGACGCTTCATACGACGTTGCATACGACGGAATCGTCGCTCTTGACACCTGGGTCCACACTTCTTTTTGCCTTGGACAGGGGGAACGCCCAGACCTTTTCCGAGATCGTTCATCGCTTTGTTGAGCTTTGCGAGTGTCAGGTCGTATTGTTTCTTCAGTCTCTTGGCGCGTAGCAACAAGAAGGTCACACGACGAGACTTTGCCTTCGCCATATCACCCTCGCTTCTCTGTTTCTTGGTGACTTTCTTCGCGGAGAGTGTCGACTTCATTTTCACACTCTGTTTCGCGACGGCCTTCTTTCCAGCAAAACTTTGGCCTCCAAAACAAAACATCACGACAGCCACCACAAACAAACTCTTTGCAATTGTACGCATAGACAAAACTCCTTTTATTGGTCGAAGACACCTCAGTGTGCCTTCAGGTACATGCTCTTGCGTCATGGGCTGGCTCTACAAAAACACACCCTTGCCCATGTCTTTCGCGCTCAGGCGCTGTTTTGTATGTCGAAGGATGAAACGATTTTGCACGAGGCAACAGCACATTTTTTTCACTGTCTTCACAAAACGCGCTTCGCTTGTTTCGGCTTTTGTCAACCAGACAGGGGGTTTATGGGACCAGTCTTCATCCACCCTATCACACACACCCGTTCTTTGTGTGTCAACAGGACTTCGTGTTCGAGGGCTGCGCTTTGAAACATCGCGAAGTGTCCGAGCGAAGGAGGGATATCGACGACCTCTTCTTTGTTTTTTGTCGGGATAAACAAGCGAAGTTGACCACCATCAGGCTCTCTCCAGTCGGGATTGAGATACAGGGCAAAGGACAGAAGGCGCGATCGATCGGTGTGGAATTGATCGAGATGGCGACGGTAGTATCCACCAGCCGGATAGATTGCGAAGTGGCATTCAAAAGAACGCAGCGCCAAAAAACAGGTGCGATTGAGAATCACACGTAACGCATCGAGACGTTGCCAGAGTTCTTGTTCGGCAGGACCCATATTTTCTTCTTGGAACCAACGGATATATGTCTTGCGAATGGATTGCTCTTGATCGGCGGACTTCCCAATCCCAGCGGCGTCCATCTCGTCTTGTGCGAAGTGTGTAAGGGCTTCTTCGCGTAGTCCCTGCAACAGTGATGTCGAGAAGAGAGCACTAGAGCGTCCCCAGTGCTGTTCGGCGAGTGACGCGATAAAAGAATCCAAATGCTCGGAAGGAAATGTTGTGGACCTGTCCATCAAGTGAAACCTCCAGGATACAGGTGCGCATTGATTTGCGCATCCAAAGAGGTCCTTCTGGAAAGGCACAAAAAATAGGACGTGAAGTCGGTAAAAGAGTCAACCCCCTCTCATACAAACCTCCTCATACAGGACATCGACGGAACTGTCCCTTCAAACATCAACTGTCCCTCCAACAAACAGACACACGAGATAAACCAAGAAAACAAGAAAAAACAAACCTTTAAAAAGAACACCTGCGTACCATTTTCTGTCACAAGAGAAGCGTGATGTTCCCCTCCTTTGTGACCATGTCATCCTATATACTCTTCCAAGCACACAACAAACACGAGAAGACAACAATAAACCCCTTGAAATGATAGGGCTTCACAGAAACATCGTAAATATTCTCATCTTGTCAAAAACAACCCCTTCAAAAAGACACACATCCCTCTTGTTGCGGTATCATTTTGGACAAGATGTACATGACGTTGTGGTTTGGGCTGGCTCTACACGACAAAATAGAAGACACAAAGAGGTCGTCACGAGGCGACGGTTTTCTCAGATATCCCTTGAAGCCCCCTGACCATGAGCGTCCCACAGCCTCCATCTTCTTTACGTCGCCAACTGTTTGCCCGGCGACAGTGAATATCTTGATCTCGAAAAAATTGGTGTATCTCTTGTAGTCGTTCATCAGGCGGACTACGAAATGTCGCGTGTTCAACGGTGTTACAGAGCAGGAGATGGAGTGTCACTTCAGGAAAGGACCTCATCACGTCGGCCATCGCGTCCAGCTCCTGCTGTGAATCGTTGATTCCGTCGATAAGCAGGTAATTGATACCGAGCTTGCGTTTTTTGTTCCGCGAGAGTGTGGGCCAAGCCTCTTTTAGCGTTTGCAGAAGTCCTTCACAAGACGGTCCTCGTGGGATGAGCTGTTTATGTGTCGCTTCGATCGCGGAGTGGAGGGAGAGCATGACGCCGTTGTGAGGGAGCTGTAAAAGCTTCCGAAGATGCTTGAGTGGAGAGCCTGTTGTTGTCACAGAGACAGGGAGCGCGAAGTCTTCGATCAATTGCTTTGTGACATCCCAGTTGTGAAGCGGCTCACCGATACCAGAGAGAGTGATACGTTCGGGAGTGCAGAGGTTTGTCGCGACTTCAATTTGCGTCATCATCTCATCGAAGGTGAGATGGCGAAAAAACCCTTTGGCACCAGAAGCGCAAAAGGGACACCCAACGACACAACCAACCTGGGTCGAGAGGCACAAGGTTCCACTGCCGTAGAAGACAGCCTCAACGACCTTTCCGTCATCGAGTTGGATTGGGATCACTTTATTCTCTTTGGTCATGTCACTCCACGCAAGCACGGGGAAGATGACATCTTTCCCCAAAAAAGACAGAATACTTCTGACATGAAGACCGTCTGAATCAGAAAGGCAGTACGGCACAAGATCTCATGAGATTTCAAGCCTCTGGTGTGGTGTATCACTTTCTTTCAGGTGACACAAGCTCCTCAAAGGACATGCCACCCCACCCTGCTTTTGGTGGCGTCACACACCAACACATCAACCTCAACACATGGAGAACGCTCCGATGACAACTGAAGAGACCACAAAGAAAGAAAAAGAACAGGAGAGGGACGAGAAAAAAGAAGAAAAGAAAGGAGAACAGAAGTCGGATCTTCGGGAGACGATGGACCTCTCAGAGGATGACGCGGAGTTCGCGTTTTTTTCGAACAAAGAACCCACTCACTCCCCTTCGCAATCTGACCTCCCCGCCAACACAAAAGACGAACAGAGCGAAGAGTGAGATTTTTCAAAGACAAAGAATCCTATCAACCGAGGTCTTCTTCGGGGTCATCTCCCCACGGAGCGACCTTGATCAGCAGTAACATCCCAGGAATCGCGAGTAACGTACACAGATAGAAGAAGTTGGTCCAGCCGGTTGACTCGACAATATATCCCGTTGAGGCGTTCACAAGGGTCCGTGGAACAGCCATAAAGCTCGTAAGCAGAGCGTATTGGGTCGCTGTAAAAGCTTTGTTCGTCGAACGCGCCATAAAGGCCACAAAGGCAGCAGAACCGAGTCCTACACCGAGATATTCGAGCCCAACGACGACACCCAGTACGATGGGTGAGGGTCCTGCCTCGGAGAGCACTGCAAACCCCAGGATGGTCACGATCTGCACGAGCCCAAACACCCACAGCGCTCTGTTGATCCCAATCCTCACCATCAACAAACCACCCACAACGCCACCAGCGATTGAAGCCCACAAACCGACGAGTTTGGCGATCGTACCGATTTGAGTCTTGGTGAAGCCGACATCCAAATAGAATGGCGTCGAGAGTGATGTTGCCATCGTGTCACCGAGTTTGTAGAGGAACAGAAAGGCCAAAATCAACAGCGCACTTTGCACACCATTGCGTGTGAAGAATTCCTTGAAAGGCTCGATCACAGCATCCTTAATGGAGGTCGGTGCGGAGACGGTCTCTTTGGGTTCAGGTGCGAGGAAGCTCGCGATCACCCCAATCAACATAAAGGCCGCCGTGATCACAAAGACAGAGCTCCAAGGCATACGGTCAGCGAGGACGAGAGAGACTCCACCGGGGATCAAGCCAGCGACACGGTAGGCATTAACAAACATAGAGCTGCCCAAGCCCAACTCATGGTCGGGTAGGATTTCGCGTCGATATGCGTCGAGGACAATATCCTGACTTGCGCTGAAGAATGACACAATCATACACAGATAGGCGATGGTCCAGATGCTCTGTTTAGGAGAGAAAAATCCGAGGCCTCCTATTAACAACATCAACAGGATCTGTGTGATCAACGCCCAACCTCTTCGACGTCCGAGAAGAGGTGGGATAAAACGATCCATCATGGGAGCCCACAAAAACTTCCATGTATACGGAAGCTGTAAAAGCGCAAACATGCCAATGGTTTTCAAATTGACGCCCTCAGAGCGGAGCCAAGCGGGGATCAGTTGTAAGAGCAGATACAGTGGCAATCCCGACGAGAAGCCCATCAGGATACAGGCCAACATCCTGCGGTTAAAGAACGCCTCGATCAGGCTTATTTTTTGAGGAGACTCAGAGGGGTGAGAATCGGACATATGGGACACTCTCTTGCTTGTGGGACATTCATCCCGGAAGTGGGTTGCTTGTTGGCGACGTGGGCCAAAGTTCAACGGAGAGTGTAATCAACAAGGGAAGAGAAAGAAAAAAACCTACCAACATACGACAAAGGTTGTGCAGCGGCGGTCAGGAGTCCATGTACGATTGGAGTTCATGTTCGAGTTTGTTGCGGTTCCCTGATGGGACGAAGAAAAAAGCCCCCTTGTAACTCTTGCCGCCTTGCTTGTGTTTTTTGATCCTGATAACAACGCGCTTTTCACTGTCGACGAAGACCTTCTTGATGTGTGTCCAGGGAATGAGCAGGACAACTCTTTGGCCGATCTTATCGTCACCTTTATTCCGCAAAAAAGGAAAGATCACAAGCACAAGAGGGAGGACCATGACAAAGCGCGGCATGTCCTTCCAGACAAAACCAAGCGCGATGATACCGGCATACGCCAAAAAGAACAGCCCCACAAGCATCGTGCTGTTGAGGAGATTCTTTTGTTCGAATCCTTCGAGGTGAAGACCTTCGGGAGCAGGTCTACAGAGCCCCTCTCCAGTGATTTTGATGGGGACATCGTTATTGGCAATGACAGGTGGGACAAATTTTCCAGGGAATTCCATGGGTGGCCTCCATAACAGATAGAGCATCAAATTGAAGTCATTACGCAAACCAACACACTTCCTTCCCATCCTATTCCGGCTCGACATATCAAAAAATGGCGTAAAAGTGAACCTTTTGTGTGTCGGGCCTGTTTTTGGATAGAGTGGACCCAATCTTTGGCACCTTGAATTTACAAAAAAGACCTTGAAAAAGGATTTCAGGCCCCAAAACATCCACTAGACCAAAAAAGCAAAGGAGAGCAAAACCATTCACACAATAGAACACATGTTTGCCCAAGCGCTGCGTGACATCCTTCAGCCATTGCCACCAAAGTGTGACATTCCGCAGGATGAGCAGCTTCAGGAGGCGATGAACACACTTGAAGTCATTGTATCTTTGCTACTTAAGGAACAGTTTGACACTTGGCGCTATGAAGCTCTTGATGGGATTTTGCTCACGGTGGCCCAAAGAAGAGATGCAGACACAGCATTTTTTGGAGGTGATTGTATCCTTATCACGGACCAGACAGTGAGTCCCATTGAAGTTGAAGTGACACTTGGGGGTGGCGGAGCGGGGCTCGTGCGGGTATGTTGTCGAGTCGGTGAGAAGCAAGATGGCAAGCTCATGCGCCATTCATACGACAAAGAACATCGCTACCGTACGCTCATATGGCAGGAGCGAGACCCTCATCATGAGTTGGAGTGGATGTATTTTGTGGAGCGTATGTACGACGAGAATGGACGCTGATGTCTCTCACAACAAACAACGATCGGACGGGGCAGCAGCTTGTTGCTCGGGTCTTTGCTCATGTACACCTATCCAGTCAGGAGAATGACGTGGAAATCACAAAGCACAAAGTGGTCACAATCCAATACATCCTCACTTCAGACCAACAAATCGTCCAAGAGACGACAGAGGATGATCCTTTCACCTTTCTCTTTGGTGTGGGTGAGACGCTGCCGTCTTTCGAGGCGCAATTGGAGAACAAGGTGAAAGGTGACAAGGTATCTTTTGCCCTAACAGCCGAAGAAGCATACGGTGAGCGTGTTGATGAGATGGTTCAAGAGGTCGACATGGAGGCTTTTCAGGGTGCGCCGGAGGGTGCATTGGAGGTTGGAAAGATCTTGCCCATGCAGATGGTCGATCCCAACACACATCTCTCACAGACGGTCTTTGGTACAATCTTGGAGATCAACACGGAGTTCGTAAAGATGGACTTCAACCACCCTCTCGCAGGACAGCCTCTTGAGTACGAAGTCGAGATCCTCGACGTCCGCGATGCGACCCCCTCTGAAATTGACCACGGGCATGTCCACTAAGATAACAATGTCATCCACGTTTTCTATATCCAGCGAACGAATACCTCTTACCCACTAAGACCGTCCTCCACATTCTCTTGCACGGCCCCAAAAAACGCATTCTTCAACATGTCGTACACATTGAACGATGTAAAGGACATCCCAACCGAACCCACACACAACGCAAACAGCAAAATCCACCGGCCCTTCTCGTACCAAAAGCTATACACAGGCCGAAACCCCATCCTCTCAACATATGCAGGCTTGAACACACGAATCTTCCCCTTCTCCTGCGCTGGATAGTAAAACTTCCCACGCTCCGACTTCACGATATAGGTCCAAAAAATACGCCCGTAAAACAAACGCTCTGGCAAATACCTCACCCCCTTCTCCTCGATCAATGCCTTCCCACGCTCATCTGACGATGTCACCGCCAAACTCCTATCTCCTCCATACAAAACTTGCACCCCAAATCCCATAAACAAGAAGACGAGCATCCACGCCCCAACACGAAAAATAGGCTCTAACGCCGACAGCAAAGGCGAAGAAGCTCCTCTCTTCGAGGCCGACACAACACGCTGGATCGGAACCTCATAGCTAAAATGAAGTTCACTCTCCACACTCTTATCCTCACCAAAGGAGATCGAACCATCATCCGTCTCCACGATCAACACGATCTTCGCAGCACCAAGAGCATCACATCCTGCCGCAGGTATATTCACAAAACGGACAGGCTGCTCCCCCCTCCTCAACAACAAACCCTCCTCACCATCAAAATAAAAGGATGGTTCATTTGGCTCACCCTCCTTCACCGAGAGAACGACCATCACCGTCTCTGTGTTATTCTCAATCACCTGAAAATACGGCTCAATGACCTCATGCTCTTTTGCATACGAAGGAAATGTTTGCATCATATCGCTCCTCTGACATATGGTGAACTTCATTCACAAATGCACGCCAAGAGCATACAAACTCTCCCAACACATCCCTTGATACAAATCAACCTAAGCAGAACACCCCATAACACCCTTATGCAACGACACAAACAACTTTCTACAGGGATTATTCTTTTCAGCTCTCAAACACCCAATGTACAGGATGAGATCACCCCAAAGATTTTTGGATGTAAGCGGTAAATGTGGTCCCCACACCCTTTTGGCTCGTGACGGTGATATCCCCCCCCATAAGCCGAGAAAATTGCTGCGCGATGGAGAGTCCCAATCCTGTCCCCTGTCGTTTTCCATGACGAGACGACCCCACCTGTTTGAACACATCGAAGAGTTTGCCGATTTCCTCCTCGGAGATCCCTACACCATTGTCTTCCACTTCGAAAACATAGTGCTGCTCATTTTGACTGACACGCAGCTGAATATGTCCGTTCTCTGTAAATTTGGCGGCGTTACTGAGCAAGTTCAGCAAAATCTGTTCGAGTCTCTGTTTATCCGCTGTGATCAGCTCGATTTTTTCGTCAAGTTCCATCGAGAAGGTGTTCTCATGCTGCTCAACCATCGGCAAAATCGTGTTGTGTACGTCCGTAAAAAAACTCTTGGTCTCGAAAGACTCGATATTCAGCTCCATCTGCTGGGCTTCGATTTTTGAGAGGTCGAGCAAACTGTTGATCAGCGTAAGGAGCTTGTGTCCGGACTTATGAACACGGCCGAGATCATCCATGATCTCCTCCTCCTCTAGCTCACCGAATTCTTCCTGCAAGATCTCCGTATAGCCGAGGATAGCGCTGAGTGGCGTACGCAGCTCATGACTCATGTTCGCCAAAAAGCGCGACTTGGCTTTCAGCGACTCTTCAAGTTCAGCTTCGATCTGGTCGTGCAGCCACGACCAATACAACGCACCAGAGATCAACAAACCAAATGCCGTAACCTCCAATGTATGACGAAGAATCGCCGTCTGAGAAGGAGTCAGTGGGAAGTGAAGAGGTAGTGAAAAAGAGGTCGTACTCAGCAACGCGTAGAACGTCATCGAACACAACACACCAAAAAGAATCCCTCCAATCCGATTGAGCCCAAAAAACAACATCGGGAACATCACAAACGGAAAGTACAAGATCTCAGCTTTGATCCCCTTACCGAGCATCAGAATAATCACAAACAACGCAAAATTGCTAAAGAAGACATAGTAGTAACGTGCCAAAACGCTTCGTTTGAAGTAAGTGAGCAACAGCACCAGCGCATGTGACAGCTCAACACCGATCATAATCCACATCACGATCTTGGAGCCTATCAACGCGTGAAAGATGACGTGTGGAAAGGCCATCACCAGCGACAAAAAGGATAGAAAGTTGCACAGCGATATCTGCTTCCTCTCCATCCGCGAATGATGAGGTTCAATCCCCCAACGAATCCGCTCTCGCCATCGATCCCAAAAACCAACTCTTTTCTGAACGCTCTCCATGCTCACCACACTCCTCTCCGTACACCAAATCCATGCGAGAAGATCCATTCTCCAGGCTCTCAAAAAAGCCCGCACTCACCATCTGTAACGCAGTATACCAAAAATTGAAAATACAACAGCCACAAAGCACACGAAAAACATGACAAAGTCGCCGATACAAGGCTATTGGAAAAAAAGACCTGACAAGAAAAAAGGACAAAAGAGTCCACAAAAGCGCACCGAGCGACGATGTTTGCGCGCTCAGAGGCAGTCTCTGCACATTGACGTGCTCTGTTGTGGTGACTAGCTTCCCGTGCAAGTTTGTGCTCCCGGCAAAGAACACCGGGGGTCAGGCCAACAGATGCAAAAAGACGACAGAAGAAAATGCGCCAGCAAGAGGACGTTTTTTTCCATCCAGTGGCCTAAAAAGTATGTTTGTTGTATTTTTGTATGGAATGACGAAGTGATGAAAAATGTAAGCACCAGTAAGCCCACCCCATCCCCAACAAATTCAAAGACCAAGAGAGGATTTCGTTTTTACCTGTTGCTCACGTTATGGCTCCCACTCGCAGGCATACACCTTCACTGTAGCCCTTCAACCTCACCCAATGAACAACAACAAGAAACACCACAGAAAGAAGCTCCTCTTCAAGACGCCTCGACAGAAGCTGATAACTCCGACGCAAGTACAAAAGAGTCGATCGAGCCTGTGTATGATGAGGGGACACAGCCTGACAGCTCCGAACCCCCACAAGAGAGCATCACTGAAGAGGTGACACCGGAGTTACCAGAGAGCACAGACACAGTGGAGACAACACCACCTCCCTCACCGAGATTGCTCGCGCTAGGTAAACAGGGACAGATCGCAGCTCTTGCGCTCACTTCACCGTGGAGTATCCAATCGACAGGTGATCTCAAAAAGCGCTCCGTCAGTGCGCGGTGTGCAGGTCGTCACTGTATCGTCGTCCACCCTTCACCTGAGGACGCGCTCAGCCTCTTCGACCCACAAGATCTGTCCAATGTCACGACGATCAAACTCGACACAGGTGCAGATCCCCGTGATGTCGTGTTTATCGATTCAAACAGAGTTGTGGTCAGTCAATACGGGACATCGAAACTTCTCCTCCTCACACTCGACACACAACAAAAGACCAACATCGACATGAGTCCTCTCGCCGACGCCGATGGAAACCCCGAGACGCTCAGGCTGGCGCACTGTGGCGAGCGTGTCTTTGTGCAGCTCTTACGCCTCGATCACAAGACAGAGGCGCCGACAAAAGAAGGTGCTGCGATCGGTGTCATTGACATCCCGAAAGGTGGCACCCCCACCATTATCGATACAGACCCAAACACCGCTGGCGTTCAACCGCTCAAGCTCGCAGGCCAACCCAAATTTGACATGCCCGTCAATTGCACGTCAGGTATCCTCTACATCGCCGAACCGAAACCGCTGATGCAAGGAGGTGGTGCGTACGAAAAGGTCGACCTCAAAACCCTCACTGTCAGCACACTCAAGCTGGACCACGGTGCAGAAGTTGGTGGATTCGCAGTCGTCCAACACGGCCTTTACTGGGTGATCAGCCACACAGCAACAGGTCCAGCGGGCAACTCAACGCACCTCAACCTGATGGGAGGCCCAACACACAGCACTTACAACACATTTGCGGACGACAAACTCGATGAGCTGATCCTGGACCCACAACAAGACCTGCTCTTCTTCCCTGACAACTGCGAAAAGAGCCCACAAAACCAACAGTGTGTCTCGGGAATACATGTCTTTCACGCACGCACAGGCAAGGAGCAAGCCGGAGGTGTGATTTCGCTTGGATTCCCTCCAATGGAGGTCGCAATCGCCCAGTAACAAAAGGACCAAAAGGTACAAATGGCTCAAGCTGGGACTTTTTGGATATGGACGGTGAATGTGGTCCCGACACCCTCCTCGCTTGTAACGGTGATATCGCCACCCATCAGTCGAGAAAATTGCTGCGCGATGGAGAGCCCCAATCCCGTCCCCTGTAGCTTTCCATGACGAGGCGCCCCCACCTGCTTGAACACGTTGAAGAGCTCAGCCAATCCCTCCTCAGAGACACCAATACCATCATCTTCCACTTCGAAAACATAGCGCTCTTCATCTTGATGGACACGTAGTTGGATGTGTCCATTGTCTGTGAATTTGGCGGCGTTACTGAGCAAATTCAGCAAAATCTGTTCGAGCCTTTGTTTATCCGCGGTCATAAACTGAAGCGTCTCATCAACTTCGATCGAAAAGGTGTTGTTGTTCTGCTCCGCCATCGGCAAAATCATACTATAGATATCCTTGAAAAAGCCCTTACTTTCGAATGATGCGATGTGCAGCTCCATTTGATGGGCTTCGAGCTTTGAAAGATCAAGCAGATCGCTGATCAGTCCGAGAAGTCTGTAGGTTGCCTTGTGAATGCGTGCCAGATCTTCTTGGACTTCTTCTTGCGTCATCTCCTCAGATTCTTCCTGCAAAATCTCCGTATAACCGAGGATTGCATTGAGTGGCGTACGCAACTCGTGACTCATGTTCGCCAAAAAACGCGACTTCGCCAGCCAAGCGTCTTCTAGCTCCGCCTCAACTTGATCGTGTAACCACGACCAATACAGAGCACCTGAGACCAGCATGCCAAATGCCGAGAACTCAAGCATGTGGCGGAGCAACGCTGTTTGGGTAGGAGTGAGTGGGAAATGAAAGGGCGTCGCAAAATTTGTGGCAAGCAACAACGCATACAAAGACATCGAAAACAGAACACCAAAGATGATCCCACCGATGCGATTGAGACCAAAAAACAACATTGGAAACATCACGAAAGGGAAGAACAACAGGTGCCCCATAATCCCCTCACCAAGCACCAAAATAATCGTGTACAACGCCACATTGCTGAAGAACACGAAAAAATAGCGCGCGAGCACCGTTCTCTTGAAGTAATTCAAAAGTAAAACGATGGGGTAAGAGACAACTGCTCCAATCAAAATCCACATCACAGCAGCAGAACCAAACAACGCATGAAAAACAACGTACGGGAACGCGAAGAGAGGCAACAAAGAAGACAAAAAGTTACTCAAAGAGATCTGCTTTTGTTCAATCCGTGAGCTTCCAGACTCCACCCCCCACAAAATGACTTTTCGCCATACATTCATAACCATTTGAAAAAATTGTTGACTCTTCATCCAAATACGCTCCCACACATCAAAATGATGTACAACTGAAAGAGAGTGGACATCTACCAACATGTAGAACGACACTTTGCACGCCTTTTTCAAGAAAAATGATGACAAAATGCCTTCACATGGTATTTTCAGGATTTGATTGTAGAAGCGATAGAGTCGCAAACATACTAGAAGTAGCCCTCTCACCAAAAAACGTACGACACAAAAGTCGACAAGAACCTCAATTTTGCCGAACAAAAATGCAACATAGTGTTCGCTCTCTGACTTCGCGAGGGAACCACCTGAGCCGTTGAGTGAATCGTACGCTTCAAAAAACGCACAGACTCATCATGATGTTTTGCGAGCAGTCACGAGAAAAATCGGATAGGCCTTCTCTTCTTTCTGCACTTCACAGGCCGTCACAAATGACACGTCTGTAAAGCCGGCCTCTTCAAATAACGGAACCAAGGTCTCGCGCTCAAACCCATCGTGATACACACCTTCGACATCTGCCGGGTGAAAGTCTCCATCTTCTTTATCAAGGTCTGCGATCGCGATGGTCCCACCTGCGTGCATATGTGAGGACAGAGTGTGTAGTAGCTGTTGTGTATCTTCAACATGATGCATTGCCATCGCGCTGACGACCAGATCGACCTTTTGGGACAATGGTGTCTCCAAAATATTCTGGCAAAAGGTCTCGACTTTCTCCTTCAACTCGATCTTCTCACAGAGCTTCTCCAACATCGCAGCTGAGATGTCGACAGCATAGACCTGCTTCACAAGTGGTGCGAGCTTTGAACAGATCAAACCTGTCCCCGCTCCAAAGTCCATCACAGTCATCGAAGGCGACAGAGAAACGTTCTCTTGTATCGCTTGAAAGACCCCTTCAGAGATCTGCGCGGGGACAGGCCGCTTGTCCCACTCTTCGGCTTTGTGTGCAAATAAGTCAGTCATCATCTTCCTCCAAATGTCAAAAGTTTGTGTCCATTATGAACGTACAGAGAGACATCAGCAACTCGTATGGAGGCTTTTTGCTCACGAAATAGATTCCGTATTGGTAAGGTTGTCCACCTTGTAGACAAACTATAACGAGACAAAGGAGCCGTCATGGGATCACTTCACGTCAAGGTGATGAGCTTGAATATCCGATACGACAACCCACACGATGGGTCAAACAGTTGGCCTCACAGAAAAACTCTCGTGTGTGATGTCCTGCGAGAAAATGCCCCTGACTTTATTGGACTCCAAGAGGCGCTCAAACATCAACTAGAGGACATCATACATGCGCTCGAAGGATACGATGGATACGGACGTTCAAGAAGAGCCTATACAGAAGATGATGAGTGGAGTCCGCTGTGCTATGACAGCAAGCGCTGGTGGCTCGATCAACGACAACGTGGGACGTTCTGGCTCTCAGACACACCAGATCATGAAGGCTCACAGAGTTGGGGCAGTAGCCTCCCGAGGATTGTGACGTGGGCGCGCTTCATTGAGAAACAAACAAACGAAGGAATCTATGTCTACAACACACACTTCGATCACCGCTCCTCAGAGGCGAGACTTCAGAGCGCCAAACTTTTGATCCAACGCATCCAGTCGCGAGAGTGCCAACACGAACCATTCTTATTGATGGGTGATCTCAACGCCGGAGAGAACACCCCACCGCTCCGATACCTCAAGGGAAATGAGCACACCATGCCGCTCGTTGACACCTTTCGCGAGAAACACCCAGATGAACGAAAAGCTGGGACATTTGGAGGCTGGAGCGGAAGCAAAAGTGGTCCAAAAATCGACTACATTTTGATCGACGCACATGCACAGACCACCCTTCACGACGCACAGATCATCTACACTTCAAAAGATGGACGTTATCCGTCTGACCATTTTCCAATCACTGCAGAGCTGACTTTTTCAGGCTGACTTTTCAAGGAAGAGCACATAGAGGGGAAGAGAAGAAAAAGGCAGGAAAGAACTAGACGCAAAACCCGACTCTACAGGATGAAACAACATGACACCATCATCCACAGACGCGGCGAGAGCACCACTTATCCTTTGTACTGGTAGATACCACGACCTCTCTTTTCGACTTGTGGAAGTCGCGCCAATGTCGCAGCGACAGTCCCCTTGGAGGTCTTCTTGAGAACCCCTCGAAGACCTGGAAAGCGCTTGAGTTGGTAGCGAAAGACACGAAGCATTTTGTAAAGTTTGCCAGCCATACCATTGAAGCGCTTGAACTCTCTCTGGTAGGCCTTTTTCATCTGATTGATCTTGGCAGGACGGAAGGTCCGACCTCGGTGTCGTCTTCTCAGCTTGAGCTCACGTGTGAGGAGCTTTTGAATCGCAGATACTTTCATCTTTTGGCGACGAATACGAACATTCAAGAGCGTAATTTGTCCCAAAAGATTCCGCGCACTACGAAGCACAGCCTTATTCTTCCAGCGCAAGATCTTCGAGAACTTCTTCGCCTTCACAGCTGTTTTCGGAGGGCTCGCAAACGCCGCTCCTGCACAAAGACCCAACACCAACATGACGACAAAGCTCACTTTATGTTTCATTCCGCAACTCCTTTCCTGAGTCGTATCTTTCGTCCAGCGGCCAAATACATGTGGTCACCAAAAGCAGCCTTCCGGCAATAAGACAAGTAGGTGCTTGATAGAGCACGTTTATGGTGTGATATGAGACTGGAGCTCCCCTCTCAATATTCAATCACAAGGAAAAAACCCCTGGAGTCCGATGACTCCAAATCGCTCCGCAATCCCGTCTTATGGGTTCGGTTCGGGATATGTATTGCGCCCTCTGATCCACCACGTGATGCCGAGCAAAAACATCGCAGTAAAGGCTGAAAACAGAATCAAGAAGATCACATATCCCCATGCTTGCTCGATCCCCACGAGTTTTTGTTGCTCTTTGAGCAGCGTACCAAAGCCTTTGGCCTGGACGGTCCGACCGATATAACCGAACAAACCGATAAATCCAGCGGCAGCCCCGATGGCTTTCTTGGAGGTCAGGTCGAGGGCGAGGATGACGATCAAGTTGATCACAGGATAGATAAAGAAGCCGATACTCGCGAGCATCGCCATGTCCAACCAGAGATAGCCTGCAGGGGTCATCACCATCACAGCAAAGGCACCAATAATAGGAAGCATACAGATCGCCGCGAGCAGCTCACGTCGCCCCCCCATTCGGTCGGAGACCCATCCCAAAAAGATCGTCGAAGGGATCCCGCCAAACTCCAACACCAACACAGCAAATCCACCACTCGCCAACGTCGCCTGTTTGACCTCTCTCAAATAAGTCGGTCCCCAGTCGAGCATACTGTAGCGCGCGATGTACGCAAAGAAGTTGGCAAACGCCAACAACCACACGTACTTGTTGGTCAATACATGCCCAAACAAGATCTCTTTGAAGGTCAACTCACGCTCTTCCTCCAAGACTTTCCCGGACGTCCCATCTTGCGCCTCTTTTGCATCTTCATGAACACGATCGGGATGTTCGACACGTTCTCGTAACGCATCGTACTCTTCGATGGGAGGCAGCCCAACAGATTGGGGTGTGTCTCGTAAGCGCCAAAAGAGATAGGCCGAACCAATGGCCGCAATGACCCCTGGAACGATGAAGGCGTATTGCCAGCCTCCGTACGTTGCCACGCCCCATGCGGCGAGCATACCAGCGATCCCGCCGCCGACATTGTGGGAGGTGTTCCAGACGCTGAACATCAAGCCGCGCTCTTTTTTTGTATACCAGTGCCCCATCGTACGACCACAAGGCGGCCACCCCATCCCCTGAATGAAGCCATTCATCGACCACAGCATCAAGTGCAGCGAGTAATTGGCGACGCCCCCGAAGGCGAAGTTACACAGCGCCGTTAACAACAGACCAAATGCCATGAAGACACGGGGGTTACTGCGGTCTGAGAGTGTCCCCATGATAAACTTACCGAGACCATAACTGATCGCCGTAATCGCGAGGATGTTCCCGACCATCGCGTGGTCGTACTGCAGCGCGTTGCTCATATCCTTCGCAACGACAGAGAGGTTGTTGCGGACGAGATAGAATGTTCCATAACCGATGAAGGTCGCTTCCATCATCTGCCAGCGGTACATTGGATACTGACGGGCAGCTTCTTTGTCAGGGAGCCGCTCTATCGCTGGCGCCGGTCGAAATGGGTTCTTCAAGATCTTGCTCACTTTCTTGATATGGTTGAAAGAAGGTACATTGCCCACACATGCAACAACAGATCGCCGAGAAGATCAAGCGCAGAGAAAGAACTATCTTCTTTTCCATCCCACTTGTGATACAATGCGAACGACATTCACAGATTGTGTCTCCCCAACAACCCCTTATGTGGAGAGAGCAGGTTTGAAATCGACAGAAGTACAAAAGTACGAGAAGCTAAAGTTTTCGGAGATGATGGGTTTATCCCCCTGGCGAGAGCGCTTTCGTCAGGCGATGATCGCGTTGAGAGGCGAAGAGGATGTGCCCCCCTCGCGTTTTGGTTTGTCGAGCTTACGCCAATTACGACCACGGTATGGCATTCCGCTATGGTTGGGTAAACAACCCGTCCACAGGAAGGTCTTGCTCACCAACCTCTGGAACCACACACAAACACCTATCGAAGATGGTTGGTCTGTGAAAAAGACACAGGTCAAGGATTTTCGAGGTCGTCGTTTGACTTACGATAGTCACAACGGGACGGACTTCTCGATCCCAATTGGGACACGTGTTTTAACCGCCGCGCCCGGCGAGGTCGTAAGTGTGATGTCCGAGTTCAATCGCGGTGGACTCAAGGTCTTCATCGATCACGGCGAGGGGTTGATGACCTGCTACGCACACCTCGCACGTAACCTCGTACAGGTCGGCGACCGCGTGACACGAGGACAGGTCATCGCGCTCTCTGGTTACAGTGGTCTCGACTCACTCGTGACCTTCCCCTTTGGTGTGCCTCACGTCCACTTCAACACATGGCTTAACAACGAATCGATCGATCCATTCGCCTTTCAAGGAGAGACCTCGATGTGGCGAGGTGGTGGCCTCCCCCAGCCCTGGGATGGTGAAGAAGAGAAAGATGAGGTACCGTTTACCCCTTCGCACTACAACGAAGATGTCCTTCGGGAGGTGATCGAAGCGTGCAAGACCCCCTCCGTTCGAGAGCACTTACTCGCCATCGAAGACCTCTCTCTACGGGCTGCACAGACGATCATTCAGATGAATTACTACCCCACCCGCTTCCCCAAAAAATACAATCTCTACGACAAAACATATCTCCGCTCCCCTCGCATGGATCTACCATTCTCCAGAGAGGACTTTGACGGCGTTGCCTTCGTCGATGAACTCTAGCCCCCACTATCCACCAACGATTACCCCCACGTATAGGTCACTTTGGTAAGTTCTTCTGAGACCTCCCAGAGTCGCTTTGCGTCTTCGAGATTATGAGAGGCTTTGTTGGAAGAGACGACGACAGGGAACCCGGCAATCTCCATGAAACCTCTCGGTCCATAATACTCTGCAGGTTTTGCGTGTGGATCGACGCAGGCTCTGAGACTCGGCAACGCGCCCAGATCAGCGCTCTGCATCATTCTTGAGACGAGCGGATCCACCAGCTTAAAGAACAACCCCTTTTTCAGATGATTCCCAAGGTTTGTATCGGAACCACCAGGATGCGCAGCGAGCGCCATCGCGTCGATGTTGTGTTGAGCAAAGCGGCGTTGTAACTCGTAAGTGAAGAGCAAGTTGGCGAGCTTGGAGCGTCCATATGCAGCAATTGGAGAGTATCGTCTGCCACCATTGAACATCAAATTATCGAAGTTCATCGTGCCCATTCGATGTCCACTACTGCTGACATTGACGACACGCGCACCAGGGGTCTTTTTGATCGCGTCGAGGAGCAAACCAGTGAGAGCAAAGTGACCGAGATGATTGGTCCCCAATTGTCTCTCAAAACCGTCTTCAGTCGTACCATAAGGGACCATCATGATCCCAGCGTTGTTGAGTAACACATCCAATTGATCGTGTTTAAAGAGAAATGTCTCAGCAAATAAGCGTACGGAGGCCAGACTCGCGAGATCCAGCTCCATGACCTCGACAGACGCATCAGGGATGGCTTGCAAGATGGAATCCTTGGCTTTCTCTGCCTTCTCCATGTTGCGACATGCCATGATGGTCTGTGCGCCCTTGCGTGCGAACTCTTTGGCAGCTTCAAAGCCAATCCCACTGTTGGCACCTGTGACAATGATGATCTTTCCAGTCAGGTCGGGGATCTGTTCAGCTCCCCAGGTTTCTTTTTGTTTTCCCATGTTCTCCTCCCAAAAAATGCTTTGTGATCAGCCTCATCGAAAAGAGCCTGATGAACAACAATGTCGTGGGTATGATATACCAATGTCAACCTCACAAGTGCCATATGCACAAAGATAGCCTTTGTGCTGGAGCAATAAACATCCAATTACAAAAAAATGTGTTTCGTTTGGTAATCACTTTCACACAGCCATAAGAAACAGAGAGAACTCTCCCCTAGCGCGACATACAAAAATTAACCTTATAAAAAGGAAAGATACAACACATGGCATATTTTATGCCTTATGAGCGGGGCATCGTCGGATTGAACCGAACGACAAAAAGAGTTGGATGCTTTGGAGAGCAAGCTTCGGAGTAACAAACAACTCAAGGAGGAATCACTATGAGAAAGGTGTTATTTGTATTGAAGAGTGTGTTGTTTGTATTGGGTATCAGCCTTGTGGGTTGTGGCATGGACACAGGCACAGTGAAGGTGACTCTCCAGGATGCCCCGGCGAATGTCGAGAAATTGGAGGTTCCTATTGTAGAAATTGCCGTACACTTTGTCCCCAAGGGCAGCGATAAAAAAGCGGCAGACGAAGATCCGGCAGAGGCCTCAAACGATCCCCAAAAAGCAGGCTGGAGAAGCATCCTCCTGGAAGAAAAGACATTTGATCTGATCGCGCTGAAAGACAACCCTGTTGACATTGGTTCATTGCAATTGGGTGAAGGGAAAATCACACAGATCCGCCTCGTTATCTCTCAAGAGAAAAAGACAATGGTCACCATTTCGGGCCAACAATTTGAGGTCTCAGTCCCATCCAACGTCGCTCGTATCAACAAAAACATCGACGTGGTCATTGGGCAAGAGACTCTTATTCCCCTCGACTTTGACGTTGAAACAGCGTTGAAAGAGACAGGAAAAGACACCTATAAGCTCGATCCAGTCCTCAAACTCGTCGAAAAATAAGAACATCAGACAATCACAAGAGTTCCCTTAACCTATTCCAAAAGGGTAACAATGGGATCTCGCTGTATCCTGAGAATTGTCCGTCACCAGTCTCAATCACGATCCAATCAAGCGCCTCTGTTTGCCCAACATCCACGGAGATATAAGAGGAAGGCAACGCTTCCGCAGCCCTTTGTGCGAGCGCAAGGACATGTTGTTCTTCTTCTTTGCTCAGGTCACGGAGTGGATCGTCCCCCTCCCAATAGTAGCCCCATCCCACGATATGTCCCTGATAGACAAAGACCCGATATTCTCGTCCGAGAGGAAAGTCCGATGCGCGCCTTGTATGGCGTAATTGAGCAAGCTCTCTGACGATCACCTTGCCACGAGAGCGATTCTCCAGCGCGAAGAGTTGCGTCGCGAGCTCGCGCAGTTCTTGTAAGCTCTCAGCCACACAAAAGCTCCACCCTTTCGATTTTCTCGACTGAATTGCGCCTTTTACAAAAACAGGAAACATAAGTTCTTCGGCGATCATCTCGCACTCTTCGACGCTTTGGATGACAAGACTCTTTGGGGTCAGATCAGCGATATATGGATAAGCTCGATCGAAGACCTGCCCATTCAGGTGCTCATCTGGTGTGTTGAGTAGCCTGATATTTTTATCGAGTGCAGCCTCGTAGATCTCGGTGTATCGTTGTGCAGAAGGGATAAACCCAAGCCAAAGACCGGGTGTTTCTTCGGCCTGTTCGGGGACATAGGCGAGCGCATTTTCTGCGTTCTCACAGCGGGTGTAGTCAGGTGGGATCGAGTACACCTGAAATCCAGACAACTTCGCCGTCTCTGTTGCGTGGATGAGATCACGCAGGCTCGGAGAGTCATTCATTTGCGCATAGGCTTCGGTCAAGATGAGAGGTCTTTTCATTGGCGCGTTCAATCCTTATTCGAGACGATACTCCAAGAGATACGACGTATAGTGTAGGATGGAGTTCCTACACCGAAGCAAAAGGAGCATAACATGATAACAAGCACCATGCTCGCAAAGACCATCGCGATCATATACACCGTAACGGGAATCGCGGTTTGTCTCGACCAACTCGACTTTCACAAACTCGTACATGAGTTGGAGCGTTCGACAGCGCTCACATACTTTGCAGGCATCATTGGAGCGGTCGTGGGATTTTTGCTCACACAACACCATAACCTTTGGGCGATGCATTGGAGTCTCCTCATCACACTTATCTCGTGGGGGATGTTTGTTGGTGGGCTCACTGTTGTCCTCTGCCCCAAAGCACTCTCACTCGCGCTCAAATGGTATAAGCACTCGCCACTATGGGGTGTGTTCATGATTGGATTTGGTGCGCTCTTTGGCTATTTGGGGTGGTTCGGAGGCTAACGTTGGAGACAGTACAAACCAGACATATATCCGTGTGGCCCTCGCAGTACACACCAAAGGCAAACGCGATCACAGGCGCCTCAAACACCGATACACGGTGAAGACAATGCACACACCCACTCACGAAGGCGTGTAGAATTGGTTCACATATCCCTCTACCCAATGGACACGATCGACTTCGTACTCATCGACAAAGAAGTCATCAGGACGCTCGCAGAATCCGGGTTGCAAAGACAACCGTTTGATCGCACCCCTGGCGGCATTATCAGAAGAGAACACACCGATAAACTTTGTCTCATCGCATCCTTCAGCGTCCTCATACGAATGTTGAACCACGTAAACCTTCCGCATCAGCTCTCCCATACCCAACAAACAGAAACAATCTTCCCAAAAAAGAGAGAACATGTTCTCACACCCCCGATAAAAAGAGAACAAAATATCACACTAAAGTTCTCCTCTGAGAAACGATAGCCCTGAGCTATCATATCCATACAAAAGAGATACTTTACATATCAAAATTGGACGCCTATACTCACCAACATCGGAACACTGATAGAGCGGACAAGCATCTGCTCAAAAGATGTGAGAGTGCAATAAAGCAGGTCCTTTCTCCAGGACCAGCCAGACAAGAAGAGGCGAAGTCAGCAAATGTTGTAAGCCTGTTATGAAGAGAGACATTCACTCCTCATAACATCGCGGTTCCAAAACAACAAAGAGGCTTTTTCTTCTTGGAAATCGGATGGGTCTTGCAAACATCCTTTGGTTGCCTCTTGTGGATAAATAAAGCCGCTTGTGGATATGCGTATCCACAAGCGGCGTGGTTTTTGCAAACAAGGTCGCCAGGCTACTGCAAGAAAAAAGGTAAAGAAGAGAAACATTCAACATGTATAGAGAAATCGAGTAAGCCATACCACCTCAAACGTGCTAGAACAGGGAGAAAACATGAACACAAAAGGAAAATGTCCATTTTCAGGCGCAACACAAGTCGCAGGTCGTGGTACCTCCAACAGAGATTGGTGGCCCAACAAACTAAAACTCAACATTTTGAGACAACATTCATCTTTGGTCGATCCAATGGGAGAAGACTTCGACTACGCGAAGGAGTTTGAGTCGCTCGATCTGGACGAGGTAAAGAAGGACATCTTCGACTTGATGACGGACTCTCAGGAGTGGTGGCCAGCAGATTACGGACACTATGGACCCTTGTTCATTCGTATGGCGTGGCACAGTGCAGGGACTTACCGCGTAGGAGATGGACGTGGTGGCGCGGGTACAGGCAACCAGCGCTTTGCCCCTCTCAACAGTTGGCCCGACAACGTCAACCTCGACAAAGCACGTATGCTGCTTTGGCCTGTCAAACAAAAGTACGGCCGCAAGCTCTCATGGGCCGACCTGATGATCCTCGCGGGGAACTGCGCGCTTGAGTCCATGGGACTTGAGACGATCGGCTTTGCAGGTGGACGTGAAGATATCTGGCAACCAGAAGAAGACGTATATTGGGGTGACGAGACCACATGGCTCGGTGATGAACGCTATACTGGAGAGAGAGACCTCGATAACCCACTAGCAGCCGTCCAGATGGGACTTATCTACGTCAACCCTGAGGGCCCTAACGGAAACCCCGACCCACTCGCCTCCGCACAGGATATCCGCGAGACCTTCGCACGAATGGCGATGAATGATGAAGAGACTGTCGCCCTGACCGCAGGCGGTCACACCTTCGGAAAGTGTCACGGCGCAGGTGATGCAGCCCACGTCGGTCCCGAACCAGAAGGCGCAAGCATCGAAGAACAAGGGCTCGGTTGGAAGAGTTCATTTGGTTCAGGAAAAGGTGTCCACACTATCTCAAGTGGGATCGAAGGCGCGTGGACAACAAACCCCACCAAATGGGACAATGGATACTTTGACGCGCTGCTCGGATACGAATGGGAGTTGACCAAGAGCCCCGCAGGTGCTCACCAATGGACACCCAAAGATCCAGCCGCCAAAGACACCGTCCCAGACGCACATGATCCCAACAGACGTCACGCTCCGATGATGACGACTGCGGACATGGGATTAAAGATGGATCCCAAGTACGCAGAGATCTCCAAACGATTCCATCAAAACCCGGATGAGTTCGCGAAAGCCTTCGCACGTGCATGGTTTAAACTGACACACCGCGATATGGGACCACGTAGCCGCTACGTCGGGGCACACGCTCCCAAAGAAGACTTCCTCTGGCAAGATCCTATCCCAGCCGTTACACACAAGCTGATCGAAGAGGACGATATCACCCAACTCAAAGGAAAGATCCTCGCGTCAGGTCTCTCCATCTCCGAGCTCGTCTACACAGCATGGTCTTCAGCGTCGACGTTCCGAGGCTCGGATTACAGGGGTGGTGCCAATGGTGGACGCCTTCGCCTCGCTCCTCAAAAAGACTGGGAGATCAATCACCCCAACCAGCTCGCCAAAGTGTTGCAAACACTTGAAGGCATCCAACAAGACTTCAACAACGCTGGCGTCGGTGGCAAACAGGTCTCCATCGCAGACCTGATCGTCCTCGGCGGTTGTGCCGCGATCGAACAGGCCGCCAAGCAAGCAGGCCACGACATCAAGGTGCCCTTTACACCGGGACGTGCAGACGCAACACAAGAACAAACAGATGTTGAGTCCTTTGAGCCACTCGAACCTTATGCAGACGGATTCCGCAACTATGTACAGGGCAAGTTCCCGGTCTCACCAGAAGAAATGCTGATCGACAAGGCCCAACTTTTGACCTTGACAGCACCAGAAATGACCGTACTCATCGGTGGTCTTCGTGTTTTGGGGACCAACTTTGACCAATCCAAACACGGTGTGTTTACGGATAACCCTGGTACATTGACCAACGACTTCTTTGTCAATCTGCTCGATATGGGAACGACTTGGAAGGCCACTTCGGACGATCAAGATCTCTTCGAAGGTCGGGACCGCCGCACAGGTGAAAAGAAGTGGACAGGGACACGTGTTGACCTGATTTTTGGTTCCAACACAGAGCTCCGTGCGCTCGCAGAAGTGTATGGTTGCAGTGATGCACAAGAGCTTTTCATTCGTGATTTTGTCGCAGCGTGGGACAAAGTGATGAATCTCGACCGCTTCGAACTTAAAAAATAGAATCCCCTCCCCTCTACTCCACAAGCTCCTCACTCAGGCCAACACATTGCTCTCTTGCAGATCTTACGTGGCCCGCAATGCTCAGGAATACAATCGGCGTCGGTGCGACAAAAATCCGTACACATCTTGTCCGTCGTCGTACAGGAGCGGGTATCCCGATTACAAAATCGATTGTCACCACAACCACTCACAGCACAATCCCTGTGTTCATCACATGAGCTAGGGCATTGACCGGACTTGCGCTCCTCGCACTTTCCTGTTCGTCCGATATAATCGATATAACAAAAGGAAAACGTTCCACAGCGTCTCGCGTCACAATCTCCATCGTTTGTGCAAGAGTATGGACACACTTGTTCACGCTCGACACACTTTCCGAGTTGGGTATTGCAATATGTACGCTTTGCACAATCCTCAACCCAACAATCCGAAGTTTGTGTACATGTTACAGGGCAGGAAGCTGCAGAGCTTCTGTTTTGACATCTGCCTGTCTTTTCTGAGACAGCTCTCTGACAAAAAGGACGCGCACCACAAAGACTTGCGGGACAGTGGATGTCGAGCAAGCAGGTGAAGGGACAAAGTTGTCCAAATGGCACACATTTTTTCAAAGTTGTGTTGCAGTATAACGCCTGCCCACATGCTTCGACCTGGCAATCTTTGTCTTCCTTACACGTCGAAGGACAATCTTCACACGTTCGCTTTCCCACACAACTCCCTTGCCCTCCCTGCCAATATGGAGCCAACTTGCAAAAGGATTGTGCACCACATGTTCGCTTACACTCCTGATCCTCGTTGCACTTCTGATCATCACAACTTGGCGCTTTTCCGTCCGCGATACAAAGCTTTTCCTCGATCGTTTCTTCAACCAGCGACTCTCTCCCTCCTCCGTCAGGGGCCGTTTCAGAACGCACCTCCCTCAACAGCTCATGACCAGGTTCATCGAGTCCAGCTCCAGGACATCCAACGCTCACAAATAGACAACATAGAACACCGAGAAAGATTCCTAAAGTACGTACATATAGGAATTGTGCAGGCATAAGACCTCCCATCACATCGAGCAACGATTTTCAAAGTATCTTCTATCGTTAAAAACAGCCTAAACAAAGATAGACTACCCAATACCATCAACAAAACCCACACAATCTTTCCTTGATATGAGGGTGAATATCACAACACAATATTTTACTTGAAACAAAAAACAAAGTGGGTATGCTATATCGAAAACGATCACAATAGGAAAAAACATGGACCCAATAATCTTTAGACGTAAGCTGCGCCTCATCTTACAACAAACGATGGGGCTCGCAGCGGCAGGCACGCTCGCATCACAGATCGCATGCTACACCTCCCCCTCCTATACTCTAAATGATGGTGGGACGCAAAAGGAGAGAGTGTACACCACAGAACGCTCCCCTTCAGAACAACATCCTCCAGTTGACGCAGGTCCATACTCAGGGGACTTCGTGCCCAAAACGACCATCCATTGCCCCTACGACATCCATTATCTCCCCGGAGCAAACTCTGAAGATTGTACATCAAAAAAGGCAGGGGAGTACCAGCTCATCCTTCCAGAAGACTATACACCCGAGTCATATGGAAATTGCTTTCGTATTTGTCATGACAAAATCACCTCGATCTGTCAAGGTCGAGATGGCTCAACATATAGCACAATATTTAGTTCAAATATTGAACAATGTAAAGAAGTCTCTCTACCCAACAACCAAAAGATGATCGATTGTAAGTTCACTATCAAGAGACACTGCTCGGTTGCAGGTAGACGTCCAAATGGACTCCACACTTCAGATAAAGAGGTGGATGAAGTCATCCATCCGTCTTCATTACAGGAGGTGGGCGCTTTCTTTGCAGAGCTTGCCTATTTAGAGGAAGCTGCGATCACGGCTTTCCAATATCTTCACCAAGAACTACAAGCGTACGAAGCCCCTCAAGCACTTATCGAACAAGCTCACAAGAGCATCCAAGAAGAGATCGAGCACGCAACATTGATGACAATGCTCGCCAAACGCTACGGCAGCACACCAGAGCCTGTGCAAGTCGCTTCATTCTCTTTGCGACCGCTGATCGAGATCGCGTGTGAAAATGCAAAAGAGGGCTGCATTCGCGAGGCCTTTGGTGCCCTGTTGGCAATGTGGCAGGCCGAACACACAGAAGACAAAGCCGTACAAGCCGTCATGAACAGGATCGCATATGAGGAGAGTGAACACGCGGCCCTGTCCTTCGCCATTGACGAATGGGTTCGCCCTCTTCTCTCTGCAGATGAGCTGCTTCAGCTCGAAGACGCACACAACCAAGGTCGCGAGAGCTTGTACACAGAGCTTTCCAAAGAACCATCAAAAGCTCTCGTCCAATTTGCAGGATTTCCCACAGTCTCCGAAGCACAAACCCTCTTTCAGGCGCTACAACAAACCTGTTAAAGCTGCTCCACACACTCACAGAGAAACAACAGCCACTCACAACAACACCCTCTCCATGCTCCGGAGAGAGCTTCATCAACGACACCTACCTTCGCAAAGTCCACCATTAATCCGAGCATTCCGAAAAGACATAAAAACATTTGAAGAAGAACACACCTCCAAACAACAAACCTACAAACGTGCTCAACAGCTGTTGTTGATGCAAGATTTGTAGGAATGAATACGGAGGAAATCGATGAAATTCCGTCAATTGTTTTTGATCACGCTAGGCCTGTTTCTCCTTGGAAGCCCTCACTTTTTAGCTGGTTGTGCAGCTCCACGTTGTGGTGATGGTGTCATTCACAAAGACGTCACTGACGCAGATGGTAACACCCTCAACGAAGAATGTGATGACGGCAACAGCGATAACAACGACTCCTGTACCAACCAATGTACCATCGCAAAGTGCGGTGATGGCATCGTACAAGTCGGCATCGAAGAGTGTGACGATGGCAACAAGGAAGACACTGACGCCTGCACGAGCCAATGCAAGCTCGCGACTTGTGGTGATGGCTTTGTCCAAAAAGACAAAGAAGCCTGTGACGATGGCAACAAAAATAACAACGACGCCTGCCTCAATACCTGTGTAGAGAACACATGCGGTGATGGATTCCTCAACAAAGACAAAGAAGAATGTGACGACAAAAACTACAACGACAACGACAGCTGTCTCAACAACTGTAAGCTCGCGACCTGTGGAGATGGAAAGCTCCACGTAGGCGTCGAACTCTGCGACGATGGTAATAAAGATGATAAGGACACTTGCTTGAGCACCTGCACCCTCTCCACCTGTGGTGATGGCATCGTACAAGCAGGCGAAGAGTGCGACGACGGAAACAAAAACAACAACGACGAGTGCCTCAACACCTGTGTCAAAGCCACCTGCGGTGATGGATTTGTTCAGACAGGTACAGAAGAGTGCGACGACGGCAATAAAAACGATAATGACAGCTGCTTGAGCACGTGTAAAAACGCCACCTGTGGTGACGGAAAAGTCAACAAAGGCGTTGAAGAATGTGACGATGGAAACACCGATGATGATGACCTCTGCACATCAAAGTGCAAACTCGCGACCTGCGGTGATGGCATCAAGCAACCAGGCGAAGAATGTGATGATGGAAACAAAAATGACAACGACGCCTGCCTCAACACCTGCAAAAACGCGACCTGTGGTGATGGTGTCATCCAAACAGGTAAAGAAGAATGTGATGACGGAAACACCAAAAGCGGTGACTGGTGTGATAGCTCCTGTAAAAAAGAATGTACGATCGGAAATGCCCGCAAGTTAGACGGAAACAGCTGCTATGTGAAGTTCAACACTGCGCTGAGTTGGCGTGATGCGTCCGCAGCATGCTCGATCCTCGGTGCACACCTCGTCAGCATCGGCTCTGGTGGCGAAAACACTATCGTCGCAGGTCTTACAGGAAGTAGCCCCGCGTGGATCGGCCTCACAGATCAATACAGCGAAGGTACTTTCGTCTGGGATGAAGGCAATAACAAATACATTACAATGACATACAGCGACTGGGCGGCCAATCAACCAGACAACGGTCCTGGCGGAAACGCCGACTGTACAGAGATCATCTCTAGCGGAAGGTGGTCCGACCGCGCCTGCACCGGCCTCCTCAACTACATTTGTGAATACGAGTGGCCCAGCAAATAATCCCTCCCTCCGGAGGTCAAGCCCCCAAAACTTTGTGTTTTGGGAATGATGGTTTCTCATGTGGTGCGCTTGATAAACAAACATATGAATGAGAGCGGCGAGCTTGTCGCTCTCATAGCTCATCGCACCACACATCGGGAGGAAGAAAATGAAACGACTCATCCTGGTCCTTTTTGCAGGCTTCGTGCTCTTTTCGCACGGCTGCTCCTGTAGTGGACCTGTATGTGGCGATGGGATCCTTCAAGAAGGCGAAGAGTGCGATGATGGCAATCAAGACAACAACGACGCCTGCTTGATCACCTGTCAGATCGCTAAATGTGGCGATGGGGTCCTTCGCAAGAAAACGGAATTATGTGACGACGGAAACGCAGACGACAAAGATGGATGCACCTCAAAGTGTACCCTCGCCACCTGTGGCGATGGCATCGTCCAAACCGGCGAAGAATGCGATGACGGAAACACGAGCAACCTCGACGAATGCACCACAACCTGCGTCAAAGCCTCTTGTGGCGATGGCTTCAAGCAACCAGGCGAAGAGTGCGACGACGGCAACCAAAACAACGACGACTACTGTACCAATGACTGCAAACTCTCCTCCTGTGGTGATGGAAAAGTCCAACAAGGTGAAGCCTGCGACGATGGTAACAAAGTCGACAATGATGGCTGTTCCAATCGCTGCACGCTCCCTGTCTGTGGCGATGGTATCGTCCAAACAGGCGAAGAGTGCGACGACGGCAACAAAAACAACAACGACAGCTGCCTCAACACCTGCGTCAAAGCACGATGTGGCGATGGTATCGTAAACAGAGATAAAGAACTCTGTGATGATGGCAACCAAGATCGCGATGATGGGTGCACAGAACAATGCACCCTGCCCACTTGTGGAGATGGTGTCCTTCAAGACGGCGAAGCCTGTGATGATGGAAACGCCGACAACACAGACGGATGTCTCAAGACCTGTGTCAAAGCCAACTGTGGCGACGGATTTGTCCAGGCAGGCAAAGAAGAGTGTGACGATGGCAACAAACGCAACACTGACGCTTGCCTCAACACCTGCAAACAAGCCACCTGTGGCGATGGTATCATCCATGCAGGGATCGAGGGATGTGACGACGGAAACAAGGACAACAACGACGCCTGCCTCAACACCTGCAAAAATGCCACCTGTGGCGATGGGTGGGTGAACAAAGGCGTCGAAGATTGTGACGACACCAACCGTGACAATACAGACGGTTGCCTCGTCAATTGTCGTGCCTTCGATCCTTGTAAAGACTTTGCGATCAAAGAACTCAAACCTGCTGTCGCCTGTATCGTCAGTGTCCCCAATCAGACCCGCATCATAGGCGATGGCTTCCTCAAGATCGATGGAAAACAACCCTCCGTCACCTTCCAGGCCCAGCCTGCACAGATCCTGAGTATGAGTGGTTGCCAACCTGTACAAGGTGTCTTCGCACAAGTCGAAAAGTGTACGGAGATCACCATCGCGCTTCCAACTGGTCTGACACTTGGAAATTACCAAATCGAAGTGACCAACCCCAGCACAAAGCAATGTCGTGCGACGGCAACCTTTAGTATCGGCCCTGCGCCGAACATCGCGAGCGTCACACCTGTCGAGCTTTGTGAAGGACGTCCCGGAAACTTCGTGATCAAAGGCAGTGGCTTTACCGCCTCTACTGAGGTCACCTTCGACAACCTTAAACCTGATAACGTCCAATTTGTCAGCGCAACAGAGCTTCACGTCGCCTTCTCAAAGCTTCCGCCGGGTCGCTATGATGTCACCGTCGCAAATGGTTCGAGTTGCAGCACGACAAAGAAAGATGTCGTCACGGTCTACAAAAACCCCATCGCGTTCTTTGTCGATCCAGAGGTCGAGTACAACGCCATCAGCGTGAACTCGACGATCTACCTCTCGGGACTTAACGGACCCAATCTCGTCTTTGTCGGGATTCGTCCTTCAGGTGGAGCGGCGACGTATACGTCCCTCAACTTCACGTTTGACGTCAATCGACCGAATATCGCACAGGCAACGATCCCCAAAGGTTTGACACCTGGAAAATACGAGCTGTTGATCCGTGACGGTAAAACATGTGAATTTGTCCTACCTGACGCGATCAACATCACCAACACTGTCGACATGGCGCTCTCCAGCGTGACTCCACCCTTTGGTTGGACACAAAGTCAGACACCTGTCACACTCAACGCTGACAACCCCCCACCTACAGGAAAGAAGTCCTTCCAAAATGGTGTGCGTGTCTACTTCAACCCATCAGGAGGTTCGGGGCTTGCGACATCTCTCACTGCGGTCGCCTATGTCAACCCAGGTTCTACAACCGCAGTGGTCCCCAAACTCCCAGTTGGAGAGTACGATGTGATTGCGGTCAATCCGGACGGCTCCGTCGGTGTTCTCACCAAGGGCTTTAAGGTCACGACCAATCCACCTCCCACGATCGACGCGATCTCACCGGGCTCGATCGCCAACAAAGACACCCCCAACGTCCGAATTGATGGCGGTGGATTTGCGACGACAGGTACACTTCAGGCCCGCCTGACCTGCCGTGCACCTTCAGGCGCCACCTCCACTCACACACCGACCATTGCCTCGCGTACGACATCACAAGTAAACATCACGATCAGCTCGGCTGCGACGCTACTCGAAGGCAGTGTGTGTATTATCAGAATCACCAACCCTGATGGGACGTATGCCGACTATTCGGCCCTTGGTGTCACAGGTCCATCACTTAATATCTCGGCTTTCAAAGCTGGAAAAGATATGGTGACTGCGAGACGCGCCCCTGCCACAACATCAGGACGCCCAACACGTGCTGCGCGCTTCTTGTACGCAATAGGTGGTGACAGTGGCACGACAAGTGGCGCACTTGACAGTATGGAGACCGTCTCTGTCGATCGCTTTGGTGCGATGAATACATGGCGTACGCTCCCCACAAAGCTTCCCGAAAAGCTGACCTTTGCAGGTGTACAACGGATCGGTCGCTTTTTGTACCTGACAGGCGGAAACAACGGCAGCAACACCTCCAACAAGATGTACAGAGCCAAGATCCTCGATCCTGGCTTTGCACCACAGATCAACGATGTATCCCTCAGCGTCGAAACAACAGGTGTTGGTGTAGGGCTTTGGTACTACAGGGTCTCAGCGGTGATGGGTAACACCGATCGAGACAATCCCAATGGAGAGACACTCCCAGGCGATCCACAGCCCATCAAGATACCAGCGATTCTCCAGCAAAAAGTCCACATCAAGCTCACCTGGAATGCTGTCCCCGGCGCGGTTCGATACAGGATCTATCGTAGCCCCACACCAGGACTCGTCTCTGGAAAGGAAACGTTGCTCGCAACTGTGAGCGCGCCGACGACGACATTCACTGACAAGAACACACAGACACCACAGAGCGACATCCCACGTGTCCTTGGTGATCTTGGAGAGTGGCGTCAGATAGGTAACATGACCACTCCCAGAGAAGGTCATGGGCTCGGCATCGCCAAAGATCCTACAACCGCGAATGTTTGGTATCTATACGCAGTCCTTGGACGTAGCGGTAGCACCAACCACCGCTCCTACGAATACCTACGTGTGTCTGTCGACAGTCAGGGTGTTCACACTGTCGGTAATTGGACCGCTGACGCAACAAACCTCGTCCCAACAGGACGTTGGCAAGTGGCAGCGTTCTCCGTCGATCGAGTGGCCTCAACACGTGTGGGTGCCAGTGACACCTACATTTACGCAGGTCCAGGCATTGGCGCTCTGTCCGCTGTCCAGGTCGGGAAAGTCCAGGCAGGCGGAAAGTTGAGCAGCTGGCAGACAGTCTCAACCGCAACGCCCGGCTATGCAGGCTATGGCTACGCTGCCGCAGCAGACCAACTGTTCATCTTTGGTGGACAGGCTAGCGCACCTGATACATCGAGTAAATCGACGGAGATTTGTGGAACGGGCAGCAAGTGCAAAAAAAGCGCTGTTCCTCCTGAGATCCGAGGTTGGAACGCAGGTATCAGCTTACGCACAGCCCGTTACTTGATGGGGACAGCGATTGAGAGCGCCCATATCTACATCATCGGCGGAAACAACGCTTCTGGTCCCATGAAGACGACAGAAAGCACCGTTTGGTAACACTCCACACGTCCCCCTCCCTCACTTTTCTCTCAGCCTCCTAATCCCTCCACAACGCTCACAAAAAAACGATGCCTTCGCATCTTTTTTGTGTTACATAATCCGATCCAACGAAAACAAAACGCATACGAGGTGCGATATCCAATCCCCTCATAGACGAAAAAGAGAAGCTCCACAGCCCATCCAAACGAGAGGTCGGACTGTGTGGGCCAATAAACGAAAGGTGTTTGATTGATGACAATACAAGGTGGTGTACTTATCGCGTACTGCATACTGATGCCGGTACTATCGATCTTTTTGGCGCGTCGGTTTGCCTGGGCCAAGTTCCTCGGTCCTGTATTGCTCAGTTGTGGCTTTGGTATCATCGTCGCCAACCAACCGATCTTCGCGGTCAGTACAGAGCTTGCTGCGATCATGACCAAAACCTCCAAACTTATCAGCCAAATCACGATCCCACTCGCCATCCCACTCCTGCTCTTTCAATCGGATATGTCCGACCTCAAGACACAAGGAAAGTCGTCGATCATCTCCTTCTTTATCTCGGTCTTCTCGGTCTTTCTTGGGACATTTCTGGTCTTCAAATACTTTGGCGGTCAGCTCGGACCAGAAGGCGGAAAACAAGCAGGCATGTTGATGAGCGTCTACATTGGCGGTATCCCCAATCTCGTCGCTGTACAACGCGCCATCAAAGCTTCAATGGACTCCTTTGTCATCGTCCAAAGCACCACGATGTTCGTCTCGACCTTCTACCTCCTCTTTGTGTTGACACTCGCCAAGCCGCTGCTCTCCAAAATCTTCCCTGCTCACCCAGACCCCGAACCCTTTCACACAACAGATGAATTGACTGAAGCTGATGGGAGCCCATCGACACTCAAACAAAAACTCGTACACGGTGGACAAAGTATCGGTGCAAGTATCTTATGTGTTGTGATCAGCGCAGGTATTACGATCGCTCTCACAGGAAAAGCCGGCTCTCTCGGTGTCGTACTTTGCATCACAACGCTCGCTATCATCGGTAGCTTCTGGAAAGCCCTACGCGACATCCCCACACACGAAGCTATCGGCACCTTCTTTATCCTGATCTTTTGCGTCAGCGCTGGCACACAATTGAACATCCAAAAACTCCTCGCGTCAGGCTCTTTGTTTTTGACCTTCACACTGATCTCCGTCGTCGCCTTGTTGATCATCCATTACGCTCTCAACCGCCTCGCTCGCATCGACGTCGACACAGCCATCACCATGAGCATGGCCACGATGTTTGGACCCCCCTTTGTCCCCGTCGCGGTCCAGGCGCTCGACAACCGCACCGTCCTGCTCCCCGGCATGACGATGGGTTTTCTTGGCTATGCCGTCGGCACCTACCTGGGAATCGCCGTCGGTTTGTGGCTGTAAGACCTTAGAATCGAAAAAGCTTCCCCCTCTCAACTCACCTCCACATCCCCCTTCACGCTGTCGATCGAGACCAAGCCCTCCAAAGAAAACCACACCAAAAACAATCCAATGACGAAAAAATCACAATCTTCAACTCAAAATTGGATACAATGGCTGCCGAGTTAAATGAACCATGATTCAGGAGGAACGATCCGACATGCCAAAGTTGTTCGCAGATCTTCATTGTCACTGCACGATGTACGGCTTCAACCGTATGCGCAATACGCCCGAGATTGAGCAAAATCCAGAGAAGTTTAACCCCTGGACACCGCTTCCAGAAAATTACAAACATATGGCCGCAGGGAGTCGAGGCGCGACGTACTCACAGTCCGACATGCCCAAGCTCGCGAAGGCCAAAGGGCGCTTAATGTTCGCCTCGATCACCCCGATCGAGAAGGAATTCTTTGGCTACGCCGAAGGTGACGAACGCCACCACTATTTTCTCTGGGAGCTCTTGCTGCTTGTCACGATGATCACCCCGATCCGCGTTCTCTTCCAATGGCTCAGAGGGGACAAGGCCAAAGCACTCAAGACGCTGACAGCCGTCCTGCGAAATCACAGCCCTCTACGCGCCTTCGTGCAAAAGCTGATCATGGGTTACAGTCCTGCCCGGATCAAACACCTGCAATCTGATAAGTTCGACTACTGGGACGAGTATCTCAGGGAGTACGAATTCTACAAAAACAAAGACGGCATCCCCACAGAGACAAGATTGACTTACGCGATGCCAGACGGTAGCTACCATGAAGAGCGACTTACAGGTTGTTATCACCTGATCAAAGAGCGTTCACAGCTCATGGGCATCCTCGACGATCCAGACAACGAAGAGATCGGCATCGTCCTGACCATCGAAGGCAGCCATGTCACCTCGATCGATCCAAAGCTCAACCGCGTCCCAGAAGACGTACTTTTCGAACGCATCGAGTCACTCAAGACACAACCTCATCCCATCTTCTTTATCACCCTCGCGCACCACTTCGACAACGGATTGTGTGGACACGCGCACAGTGTCCCAGGCAAACTCTCCATGCTTCTCGACCAAAGTCACCGCATGAATGAAGGTTTTGTCGAAGAGAACGATCTCGGCTTGCGCGCCGCGAGAGCTTACCTCGACCTCGATGAAGACCTCGAACCACTCGGTGGCAGAAGGATATTGCTCGACATCAAACACATGTCCGCGCTCACAAGACAGCAATACTACGAAAAAATCATTCGTCCCTATAGAGCGAAGTGGAAGACTTGGTCTGAGGACAAACAAGCTCGCTACCCAGCCATCCCTCTCGTCGCAAGCCACGCATGCTACTCAGGTATCCGTACACTCGATGAGATGCAGCGCAACGTCGAAAAAGAAGACGACCACTGGCACGCCCCCCCCTTCAACGCGTGGAACATCAACCTCAGTGACGAGGATATGGTCGAAGTCTTCGAAAGTCGTGGTGTCGTCGGGATTTGCTTTGAACAACGCATCGCCGGTGTCGCCCCCAAACAGCACGTTCACCCCGAACAATACGCCTACCTCATCTTGCAACATGTCATCGGCCTCGTCGACGCCGTCTACCAGGACGAATCACGCCCCCTCGAAGAGCGCAAAAAAGTCTGGGATTGTATCTGCCTTGGTACGGACTACGATGGCTTCATCGATCCTGTAACAGCCTATCCAACAGTCCTCTCACTCGATGAATGGGCCGAAGATCTTCGCCGACACCTTCAAGCCATCTCCCACACCCGCTCCATTGGCGACATTGGTGTCGATGAGCTCGTCGAAAAGATCGCATGGCGCAACGCGTACGACTTTGTCAAAGCCAACTGGCCTGTCCACGAAGACCAAAAATAAGGCTCCCCATCTGGCTCGGGGACCGGAGACAACGACCATGACTGGAAATCCATTGCGCGAGGTCTGTCCAGGCCTTTACGTCGCAGAAGCAAAGCAACGGTTCTACGGACTCGAAGTCGGCGCTCGCATGACGATCATCCAGCATCATGGGACATTGTTTGTTCACTCACCTATCGCCATCTCACCAGCTGACGTCGCCCACCTCGGGACACCAGGACAGGTGCTCGCCCCAAACCTGCTCCATCATCTGTATGTTGGTCCCTGGATAGACGCAGGCTACGAGGGATGGGCCGCACCTGGACTCCCAGAGAAACGTAAGGACGTTCACTTTCACGGTGTGATTACGCCTGGTGTGCAGCCTTTTGGGGAAGATATCGAGGTCTTGCCAATGGCCTGTTTTGCGATGACCAACGAGGTCGTCGTGCTCCACAAACCAAGCCGCACACTGCTCGTGACAGATCTGGTCTTCAACCTCTCGCCAAAAGCGCCATGGATGACACGTACAGCCATGCGCTGCCTTGGAGGGTATCCGGGCTGTAACGTGACACTGCTCGAACAAGTCGGGATGAAACGTGATGTCGCTCGAAGAGAGCTGGGGATCATCGCAGAGTGGGATTTTGACCGAGTGATCATGGCACATGGTGAGATCATCGAGACAGGTGGGAAAGAGACGTTCTTTCAAGCCTTCCAGTGGGTGCTCATCGGGACATAGACAGCTCCAATGCCCCTCTTTGTCATATCAAAAACATTCGCAATCAGGGTTCATCGAGAGGGACGAGACCATGTTTGATCGCGTAGATAGCAGCTTGTGTGCGATCTGCAACATCGAGCTTGGCGAGGACGTTGCTGACGTGTGTTTTGACAGTCTTCAAGCTGATGTACAGCGCTGAAGCGATATCTTTGTTACTGTACCCCCGCCCCAAACATTCGAGGACCTCTTGTTCGCGTTGTGTCAGCGAAGAGATCGCAGCGTCAGGAGAGACTTGTTTCTCTTCGGCTTGCGGCTTTTTTTGGAGCTGTGACATGAGCTTCTTCGTCACTTTTGGATGAAGTGGTGATTCGCCTTGATGGATCGACAGGATCGCTTGGATCAAGTCATCTGGCGATGTATCTTTCAGCAAATAACCTTGCGCACCCGCTTCCAACGCAGGGAAGACCTTTTCGTCTTCGATGAAACTCGTGAGGATCAGGATCTTTGCATGTGTATTCTTCGCTCGGATATGCTTTGTTGCCTCGATCCCATCGAGTTCTGGCATCACCAAATCCATCAACGTCACGTCGGGCTGCAACGCCTCAAACTGTGCCAACGCTTGCATCCCATTATCGGCCTCGCCAACGACCTCCACTTCGTCAGTCAGCTCCAGGAAAGACTTGAGTCCCTGACGGACCATCGCATGATCATCGACGAGTAGTACACGAATTTTCGACAACACAGACCTCCTTCATCGTGAGCTTTTGGTGGGTAAGACTGCTTTTTTCCTACACTCTTTTTTTCTTGCAGTAGCCTAAGGTCACGCGAATGAGTGTACCTTTTCCAGGCGCAGAAGAGAGAAAAAAATCAGCCCCCATCAACGCAGCTCGTTCGCGCATACTCGATAATCCCATACTCTCTTCGGCCAATGTAAGCTTCTCTTCGTCAAAGCCCACACCCTCGTCTTCGATGGAGAGCACACACTTGTCTTCATCGACCTGCAGGCGCACGAAAGCCTCTTCGACACCTGCGTATTTGATGATGTTGTTGAGGGCTTCTTGTGTAATCCGAAAGAGTTTGTGAGCCTGCTCGTTGGAGAGCGCGGGCTCATCTTCGGCTTCCAAGACCACGCGAAGAGCGTGCTGTCGCTCAAGAAAGTCGACATGTTGTTGAATCGCCGGGAGCAAGCCCTTTTTACTTTGTCCGCCCGGTCGCAATTGTGCGATCAAGTGCCTCATCTCAGAGAGCGCGTCTTGGGCGAGTTGTTGGAGCTGTTCGAGGTGGCTGCGCAACTTCTCAGGTTGTTTATCGAGTAACATCAAGGCTGTCTTGGACAAAATGCTGATCGCGAACAACATCTGCGTAGCAGAGTCATGAAGCTCACGGGCAATTGCGTTCCTCTCGGCGCTCGCAGCGAGCTCCTCGGCTTGTGAAGCGTGCTCTTTGAGCTGTGCGTACGCCTGCCTCAGCTCCAACAACAATGTATGGCTTTGCTGTGCGGATTCTCGCTCTTTTGCGAGCAGAAATGAGTATGAACCGACAAACAAAAACGCCGCCCCATACGTGAAGGAGCTCGCGAGCCCCATCGGGACCCCGTAAAGTTCAAACTGCAAGACAACCATCACCACAGTGAACCCAAGAATCCACTGTAACCCTTCGCGCCTCGACAGCAGCATCACTGCCTGGATACACAGAGGGATAAACAGGATGGACATGTTCTCCTTGCGAATGGTCCATGAAAGGAAGACGACGATCGCGGTCTGTGCGAGGAAATAAGGAGAAAGCCACCGCGTCGTGTGACGAAGAAAGAGACTCCAAGTCAACAAGACAAGTTGAAGCCCAAACACCAACCACAACACCGTGCGTGGACACCATTCGACACACGGTCCAAAGACCCCACGGATCGCGACAGAGAACGACAACGCATACACGATCACCAGCACAACTGGAGAACGCATCGAGTCCATCATCCCTACGTCTTCTTGATCCAAACGTCTCATGTACAACCTCGACAAACCAATGACCTACCAATAGAAGAGCACACTCTCAGTAAATCGTTCCTCTTGTGTGTCCTTTTTCTCTGTCTTCTCATGTTTTTGTCCGTTTGTCGAACAACGAACGGACACGCCCGCTCGTTCACCAGACAGGATCGGCGTACATTGCTCCCACTTCAGCGCGCCGTTGGCTCCACGTGTGACAGTCGCTGCGCAACCGGAGAGCACGAGAGACAAAAACAACGCGAAGAAAAGGGTGTGAAAGATATTTTTTTGGGGGGCTTGTGCTGTGTATTTCATCGTAGACTCCTCTTTCAAAACATATTGCGTTTCGGGCCTTCATATCCTCCCGACAACACACAGTATAGTGAGAAGCTAAATTGCAATCATCGTGCCTTGTAATGATTTTACTTCATCTTTTAGTAGGATATCGGATCTAGGACTAAAGTCTGAGAGAGGGAGACCACATAGGTTTGGAAAAAGTATGAAAGCTATGGTACAAAGAGACAGAATACACGCAGGAGCCAAAGGATCATGAAAAGTACACGTGCACACTTGCACGACGAGACAGCCCCCATACACAAACAGCTCGATCAGCTCATCAGCACGTCCTCGCCTTTTGCCGATGAGGAAAAGTACGCCCTCTACCTCACGCGTATGGAGCAGCTATACGTTCTTTTCTCCACACCACTCGATGAGATCGCCCAAAGAATATCTCTCCCTGTGATGTCATCGCACATCAAAAAGAGCATTGAGCAAGACAAGGCGACCTTACCAAAGATCGCTCTCTCTCAAACACTCCCCATTCAATGTTGGTCTCTCGACGAAAGCTGGGGCATCACCTACACACTTGAAGGTTCGACGATGGGCGCGAGATATTTGTTACGCACCGCGCGTGAACAGCTCCCCCACCGCTCACATACCTTCCTTGAGCAGGTCGCACAAACAGGAAAGGAGCGATGGCCTCGCTTCTGTGAAGCGCTTGAGTCCTCTGGATGTACTCGCGAGCAAGCGACACGTGGCGCACAGGCAGTCTTCCACACAGCGCTGACACTCTTCGAATCCACGCACGACACCACAGAGGACGTGATATGACAGACCATTCAAATGATCACATCACACAAGTCGCGCTCTCCAACTGTGACAAAGAACCTGTCCATATCCCTGGACGCATCCAGTCCTTTGGCTCGATGTTGGGCTTTGACCTCAAGACAGGAACGTTGCGTTACTACGCGGAGAATATCGGGACGCTGTTTCCGGAGCTCTCCTCGTTAACGTTTGGTACGCATTTTGAGAAAGTGTTTGCCAACAGATATATCGTCCACGCGATAAGAGGTGGTCTGGGGCTGCCAACGCTCCAAAATCACAGAGAACGCCTGGGGTCGTTCGAACTAGGACACAAACACGTCGATATCGGTATGTACACAAGCGATGGAACGTTTGTCCTAGAGTTGGACCCCATCCCTCCTCCGAGTGGGGTATTGCGCTCCCCCATCCACCTCGTTCAAGACCTTTTGTCGACATTGACGACCAACCAAGGCATCTCACCTCTCCTCGACTCGGCAGTGCAAGCATTCCGCCATCTCACGGGCTTTGATCGCGTCATGGCCTATAAGTTTCTGGACGACGGCGCAGGCGAAGTTGTAGCCGAAGCAAAAGCACCAGGACTCGAACCTTTCCAGGGCTTGCGATATCCAGCATCGGATATTCCGCAGCAAGTCCGCCAGATCATGCTGCGTATGCCTTTTCGAACGATCGCAGACACAAACGCTCCTGCGACGTCTATCATCGCACAAGACGACACCCCCCTCGATATGACCCTTGGGCACCTGCGCGGTGTCTCCCCCATCCACATCGAATACTTGGGAAACATGGGTGTACAAGCGACGATGAACGTCTCGATCCGCGTGCGCAACCGACTTTGGGGACTCTTTGCCTTTCACCATGAGCTCAAAAAGGTCCTCACTCCAGACGAACGCTCCACGTGCGAGATCTTCGGCCAACTTGTCTCGATGTTGATCCAACAAGAACTCGAAAATGAAGGTCTACAAGCTCGTCAGAGAGTCCAGTCACTCGTCCGCAGTCTCTCCACCAGGCGCATCGAGGTGGACCTCTTTCTTGCGGAGTACGCAGAGCCTTTGATGAAAGCACTTCATGCAGATGGGATCTGTGTAAAGCAAGGCGAAGAGTATGTAATGCAAGGTCAAACACCGACCAAAGAGATCACGCAAAAGCTCATAGAGCTTCCCTCACAAGGACTCTTGGCGCTCGACTCTCTCAAGAGGGTCAAAGGCTTACATACAGCCTCGTTAAACACCACCGCCGGAGCTCTGGTGATGAAAATCAGCGCTGACACTTACTGTATCTTTTTCAGGCAGGAAGTACTCCAACACATCCGCTGGGCAGGGGACACACAAAAAAAGATCGAATACGGTCCAAACGGTCCAAGGCTCAGACCACGCTCCTCCTTTGAAGAGTACAAAGAGACCGTCGCAAATCGCAGCGTGCCCTGGTCTGCTGCCGATGTCTCCGTCGCGAGCGAGCTACGGCACGCTTTGTGGCGAGTCCTACTCCCAAAAACAGAAGGCTACTCGCTGGAGTGGGAGCAGGAGCGACGGTTACGTGACCTGTTGATCGCAGAACTTAACCACCGCGTTCGCAACACGCTCTCCTTGGTCAATGCCATCGCACAGCAGTCCAAACACTCCGCGACTTCCGTGGAGCATTACGTCAACACACTTGAAAAACGCATCAACTCACTCTCAACAGCACACTCCTTCATCGGCACTGGGCTACAGTGGGCACGTATTCAAGATTTCATTACGATGGAACTGCAACCATACAAACACGGAGACTTCGACCTGCACGTCGAAGGAGAAGATGTCGCCGTTCGCGCAGATATCGCGCCCATCATCGCACTGCTCTTTCACGAGCTCAGCACAAACTCCGTCAAATACGGCGCGCTGTCGAGTAAAAAAGGTTCTCTTAGTATCACATGGCATCGACAGGATGGAGGATACCTCATCCAATGGCATGAACAACTCGAAGCGCCTATCGCTCCCCCCACACGAAAAGGCTTTGGGTTGACTCTGATCGAACGTGCTATCGACTTCGAGTGTAAAGGCCACTCCAGCATCCGCTTCGAAGAGGAGCGTGTCTCAATCGATATCTGGCTGCCTTTGGAGCTGATCATGGATGTCGACAGCGAACCTTCCTCTTCGGAAACGCTCCAACCCCCCAAGCCGCTCGAAAAAAGAACCCTCTCCTACCAATCTGTCCTAATTGCTGAGGACAACTTCCTCCTCGCGATGGAGTTGGAGAAACAGCTTCAACAACTAGGTTGTAAAGAGATCGACATCCACGCCAACACAACATCGCTCAAACAAGCCCTTGAAAGACACACATACGACGTCGCCTTGCTTGACATCCAGCTTGGCAATGAGACCTCTTTCGAGGTCGGCTTGATGCTGCTCGCGAAGGGAACCAAGATCGTCTTTCTCAGTGGATACGAACGACGAGATGATTGCCCACCTGCTCTAAGACAATGTGTACACCTTATCAAACCCGTCGATAAAGTTGATCTGCTTTTCGCGCTCTCAAACCAGGAAAAATCCACCCCATGAAGGACCAAACAACGCGGCACAAGACACAACCCATCGTCTTACTGGTGGAGGATGATCTTGTCCTCGCACGTCACTGGCAGCAAGCCCTGGAAGCTCAACAATTCCGAGTTCTCCACGCGGACTCCGCATCGCATGCGATCGATATCATTAACAAGAAGTCCCCTCACGTCGTGATCACCGACATCCTCGTCAAAGATCTCGAAGGGAAAGTGACGATGCTCGGCGGTGTTTTGATTCTCTCCCACATCGCCTTGTTAACAGAACAATCCCCCAAGGTACTTGCAATCACAGGGATGAGTACAGACTCGTCCTTCTTCGCGTCCTTTAAGCTGCTCGAAAACACAAACGCCGTGCGAAAACCAGTCACCGCTGATGAAGTCGTCGAAAAAGTCAGCGCCCTCGCAGCTCAATTCGAACAAGAGAAGGAACAGGAACGAGAAAAACAACGTATCCAACAGGAATTGGTACACATCAGCGAATCCAACCGCGCCATGCTCGATTTGCTCGGAGCATCCGACGGAGTATGGGATTGGCACGTGGGGACCGATGACATCACCTTCGCACCAGGATGGCGAAAGATGCTCGGCTATGATGGAGACGACGTCACCAACGTCCCCAACTCCTGGAAAGCCCTGATCGCGTCCATCCACAAACAAGATCAGCAAGCCTTTCAAAGCTGCATCGCAGAACACATCAACCCGACCTCACGAGCAGAAAAGACACGCCACTTCTTCCATGAGGTGCGTATCCAACACCAGGACAAATCTTTTGTCTGGCTTCGCTTTCGAGGCGTTGTCAGTTTTGATCCCCAAGGAAATGCCACAAGAGCAGTCGGCTCAGCCCACGACATTACCCAACAAAAACAAGCTGAGTTGGAACGAGATCGATTCTTTCGTTCATCCACCGATTTGTTTGGCAGCTTTCATCTGTTCCAACACAAGTGGCTGAAAATAAGCAAAGGGCTCTCCGACCTTGTCGGTATACCAGAAGCACAAGTATACAAAAGAACCAGCCCACAACTGCTCCACCCCGATGACAGAGGGGTCTTCGCCAACGCACTTGAAGAGCTCAAAGCAGGCAAGTCGATACGTGGCTTGAGCACGCGCATTCGCTCACTCAAACAAAACGATTACCGCTGGCTCGAATGGTACGCACAACCACCACAAGAAGGCGAGGCACTCGCCTATCTCACCGCACGTGATACCACAGAGTTGGAAGTCTCTTTTTTGTCCCGACTTGGCAAACTACTCCCCCTTGGACTCGTCGTGGTTGACGTGCAAGAGAACCAAACCCTCTACCACAACGGATATCTCGAACAATACACCTCCCAAAACACCGAACAAATCTGGGAAGGCTGGCGAGATATCATGCCAGAAGATGACGTCTCACGCTGGTTACAAACCATCGAGACACTTAGAACATTGCCCGATCAACAAAGCGTCGAGTACGAATTCACCATGTACTCTGCCGAAGGCGAGCCCCACCACTTCGTAGGCTCTTACTCCCCCTTCAAACGCTCTGCAGAGGGCAACGTCCACCAGGTGATTGGTATCATTGTGAGGCTCGACGAACTGGAAGCTCTCAAACAATACGCACGACGTCTCGAAGCTACCAACCAATCCCTCGAACAATTCACTTACGTCGCATCTCATGACTTGAAACAGCCACTACGAGGCATCCAAACACTCGCGGAGTGGATTTGGGAGGATACACAAGACCTGCTCCCAGACGAGTCTAAGCAACACCTCAACAAGCTCCTCACAAGCGTCCAACGTATGACCAAGCTCCTCACAGAGCTGCTACACTACGCAAAGGCAGGACAAACAAACACTCCCCCAACCACCTTCAACCTCCACGACACCATCGCAGACATCATCAACTTACTCTCACCACAAATGGGATTTGTCATCACCAACAACACCCCCTCCGTCCCTATCACGACCTCTCAAACGGAGTTCGAGCAGGTCCTGCGAAATCTCATCCACAACGCGATCAAGCACCACGATAAAGAGAATGGTCATATCGAAGTGAACGCGATGATAGATAAACGTACCAACACCTTGGAGTTCGACGTCCAAGATAACGGTCCGGGCATCCATCCAAAATTTCACAAGCGCATTTTCGAAATGTTCCAGACACTGACACCTCGCCACAAGACCGAAAGCACGGGGATTGGACTCACACTCGTCCAACGACTCATCCTCCTCCAAGGCGGCTCCATCAGCCTCACATCAGCGCCCGGCGAAGGCACAACGTTCCAATGTACATGGCCGCTCAGAGCATAAGACTTGAAGATCTGACAAAAAGTTGTCTGTTTTCGAAACATCACGCCACAAGCACACACAAACGCTTGCCCACAAAAGTCACATCCCGTACCCTCAACACACAACCAACACAACACACAGAGACTTTCTCACGCTGTTGTGCCAACGATGGAGACGTGCAGGATGGACACACAATCGCAAAAGGACTTGTTTTCGGACAAACAAGAAAAATGGCTGCTCATCCTGGGCAGCGATTGGGCTGCCTCCAACGGCATCCCCCTCAGCCACCACCGTACACGCTGGTCCCCGAGTGTCAGCGACCTTGTACGCTACGAACTCTTTCGCACACAGAGCCATGAAGTCTTTGAACGCATGGAGTCAGAGCTAGGCATCAATCGTCCCCCACTCGGCCTCATCGCCGACACCCTCGAAGCACAAAACGAATGGCTTCAACAACACATCCAAGGCACAAAACCCTCCAAAACCGCCTTTCGGCTCGCAGACCTCGCCAAAGGCGGTATGTTCTCACACGTCTTCTCAAGCACCCCCGATGACCTCTTTGAGCAAGCCCTTGACGCCCTTCATGTCCCCTACCTTCACTACGGACTCGAACACAGCCTGTCTCCAAACGCCGACGTCCTCCCCATCCTCAAAGAGTGGGACGACCGCATCTTTAACGACACAAAAGAGCGCCTTCAGAGAGAAAACCGACTCATCGAGATGCAGCTTCAACAGGCTCTCCAACACACAGACTCCATCCTCATCGTAGGACATCACCCCCACCCAACAGGCGTCCTCTCCGTCCTCCTCAAACAACTCGAAGAAGACACACAGCGCAAGATCGTCTGGATCTTCGAAGAAGAGCTCCTCTCCCTCCAACAAGACATCGCCGCACGAGACGACTCCCCACTCGCAATATTCACCCAAAGAGCCCCCAACTTCACCAAACACACGACAGAAGCGCTCGCCGATTGGCTCCAAGAGATCGCAGAGATCAGGGACATCCCACAGACCCCCTTCAAGGTCATCGAACAACACAACAAAGACACCTCAAGCATCCTCAACAAGACCTATGATCTCCGCCCCATCTTCGTCTATGTACCCGGTCTTAACATCTTCTCAAGCTACTTCAAACAAGCCCTTGAGGTCTCCCTGCGCACACTCTTGAGCGTCGCAACGCTCCTCATCCTCCTCTCAAGTGGATACCATTACTACACCTATCGCAGCTTCTCACAGAAAGAAAAACCCCTACGTGACGCGCTCACACGCCTTCAATCGCTCATCGGTACCAACACAACATCGCCGACCGCAAAAGACACGCAGCAAATCAACAAGCAAAACGAGCTCAAAGTCTTCTTACATGCCCAACAGCAGGCCTTCCAACTCGCGACAAACCTGCGAGCCTTCAAACGACCCAAACGCAGCTCACTCGTCGTCCCAATGCTCACACAACATATGCACAATCGCCTCGATACAATAGGCAAAAAGGTCCGACATATCCTCCAACAGAAGGTCGCTCTGGGGCTTTACAGAGAGCGCCTGAAGGTCGTCTTACACGGCCACCCAAACATGCAAAGTATGGGGTACTACGACAAGCTCATGGTCAGCGCCCGCGACCTCAGTAAACCCCTCGCCGCGACACGTTACGCCCGAAACAAACTGCCGAGACGTTTGCAAAGATACCGAAGACACAAACGATACATGCTCTACTACAGAAGTGGCTCCTTCCTCCAGAATGTGATGCGCAAAGAGATGCTCGCCACACCCCAAAAACGACTCGCCGTCTCCATTCACGTCCCCACACGACAAGAAGAGATCGTCGAGCTGATCAAGGAGAGCTTCCTCGACACCATCCAATCGCGCTCACAATACAAAGATATCATCACGACACGTATGGTCAGACAGCTCCTCAAAAAGGGCAAAATCTCCGTCTATATCCCAACCTTCGATGCGGCAGAGAGTCTCACCAACGCCGTCGGAAAGCTCCGCGAGTTTATATCGAGCTTCCCCGACGCCCCGCTGCGACTGGGTGTCTCCCGAAAAGCCTCGAAGCAAGCCCTGCTCCCCAAACTCAAGTCCTTCACATACCTCGCCATCGAACCATACACCTACGAAGCGTCCAGGGATTACCTCAGACAAAACACCTCCTACAAATACAGCCAAAGCGTCCATGACAACACATACCTTCGGTGGAACTGGACCGATCCACTGATCCGTACGTTGCTCATCGACACCTATCACAAAGTCGGTGAAGCCCCCAGAAGTCTGGGACTTCTCTACCAAAGACTCCTTCAAACGATGCTCTCCAGGGGCAAGTGGAGCCAAGTCTTAAAGTTCCGTATGCTCGAACGACTCGCCTATGAAAAGTCACAGATGGAAAGACCTCTGCGAGAAGACAAGGCGATCATGTCCATCGCCAAGGCGCTCGCTGGGAGCAGTCAGCCCATGCATTACATCAAACAGGCGACCTCCATCCTCAAAGAATGTGCCCAAAATGGTGTGCTCTTGTTCCACCCGAAAGACGGCTTGAGACTCACAGACAAACGCTTTGACTACGTCTTCCTCTCACGCGCCCTGTCAAACAAACCCCTCAAAGAGAAGAAACATCTGCTGCTGCGAATGCCCAAGGAGATGACCGCATTCTACGCTGGCCTGAGTCCCTCCGTTGAACGTCTCGTCAAGAGCTGGCTCGATGATTACAACAGCATTGAAACACTCTACCGCGAAAAGAATGTCGACCTGCTCTTCGCCAACCCATACTTTTACAACATCTCACGGTCCGTGGTCGCGGTCTCCAATGGCATCCACTCTCACACACTCACAAAACGAGTCGAGTCCATCCTGATCAAGCAGATCAACAACTGGAACACATACGTTCAATACCACTCCGTGCTCAACGCGATGGAGTTGCCCACACCACGTATCCAAGAGTGGTTGATCGCCAGTCTCGACAAGAACGCGCCCTACGACTATCGCATCCCCGGTGTCATGAGAAATGTCACAAACCTGAGCTTCATCGTGTCTGTCAAAAGGTGGCTCAATCGTATCTGTACCCCCAAAGACCGAAGATTCCAGCACCGATGGCGATATGGACATCAGAAGTTACCTGTCGGACAAAGACGCCTTCAGATCAACAACAAGTGGGCGATTACACAAGCACTTGGTGCACTCGTCAAAATGAACACACCTGATAGCATTCGCTTCGTCAAACGATGGGCACAACGTGAACACGATAAGCGATTCCACCCTGTCGATTGGCGATACATCCGCTCACAAGCGATGCTCAGCCTCGCACACATTGGTCTATATGGCCCCCTCAAATCACTCTACCCGACGCTCAAAAAACACCCAGAACAGTGGTGTTACTATGGTGACAGAGGCAACACGAGCCAGCGGTATTATTGTGTCATCAACAAGCTCGGTCAGGTCAACGACAAGGACACCGCGAAGCTGCTCGTCTCGCTGATGATGAAGAAGGAACCACTCACACCTTCTGTATTGCGTTACAAGAGCGAGGCTGTGACAGCCCTCGCACGAATCGATGACGAGATCGTCTTTCCACTTATCGACCCCATCTTGAAACAACCGCTCCCCAAGGAAGGTCCCGACCTACGTGTCTTTGCAGCGATGTTGTGTAGTTACAAGAACAACAAGAAGCGCTTCCCGTGGGTCAAAAAAATAGTCCGCGCCCATCTCACCTATTTTCCCACGCTCAAACACAAGCAGGCCACACAAATCCTCACGAGGATGGACATGAACGCGTTGATAGGATTTCGCTCAAAGCGCGCGTTTGAGGTCTTCAAAGAGCTCATCTCCCACAAAAAGTGGCTAAAACGTGCGGCTCCGAACACCCTCACAGGGCTTGCATTCTTCCGTATCCCAGAGAAGACCGCCTTTATGCGCAGACTGCTCTACTGTGAGGTGCTCCCCGTCTCCTACCGAAAACAACTGTACAAGGTCATGTATCTCAACAAGAAAGAGATCGGGTATCACGAGATGTTGAGTCGCAGCCTTCAGATGCTCGAAGAAGGTGTCGACAAGGTGCATCTCCAAACGTTATGTGGCAAGCAGACGCCTGTGACGCTCTCGGCCAAAGAGCGTCTCATCATGATGACCAGTGGAATCGCCGCGCTCGCGAGGTTCCAACAGAGCACAGATATCGCTCGCCTCTCTGTGTACACACGTTCACCAAACAAGTACATCAAACAAGCGGCGATAAAAGCTCTTGGGACCTTCCAAACACAGCAAGCGAGTGACGCGCTCGCGAGGATCTACACCTCCAACCCCAAGCTCAAATACGCCTACCTGCGTGCACTTCATCAGCAACGTATGCCTTACAACGCCAAGAAGTTTGTCGCGATGCTCAAAAAGGAGCGCAACTTTTACTACAGGATGTATTTGTTCTACTATCTGCAAAAGGCAGGTAATGAAGATGCTCTGATAACGGTCTTCCCGTACCAGTACGCCAAGCGAAAACGCCTCAACCAGGGTGCGCGATATGCGTTCTACAAAGTTGCCATGCAGTTGAAGGGACACCTGACACAGCTCGAAGCCCTCAAGAAGCAGATCAAAGCGATGCCCAAAATGCCAGACAGCGCGAGGAAAGTGTTCTTTAACTGGCGCACCAAAGCCCTCGATAAAGCCTCCGCGAAACGAGAAGCCCGCCGAAAAGCAGCCCTTCGTCGACGTGCTGCTCATCGAAAATCCGCTCTTCGTAGACGTGCTGCCTCAAAGCCTTCGACCTCAAAAACCTCAAAGCCATAAACCACATCCCTCTTGGCACAGAGTGCAAAAGTACAGCATCACTTAGGAAGTTGGCAGAACCTTTGCTCTTGCGTTGTTGTAGGCAAAGCCAGACAGGATCGTGATCAGCAGAGCAGGCCCACCCATCGCAAGCATATTTTCGATGGACTCAGGAAGTAGGTACTGCACAAACAACCCGAGAAACAACAACACATTGAGTAAAAACCCCACAAGAGAAAGTTGTAAGGTCAGTGGTGTAGCACGGAACTTCCAAATCACCGAGAGCAACAACCCCGGCAAGAAGACAAAGGGTGCGACGACGATCACAAAAAGTCCTCCCATCGCCCCTGCCCCCATAGCGCCCGAAGCAAAGGCGGTGTTCGCCAACAAAAAGACATACGCACCAAGACAACATGCTCTCTTCCAATGATTGTGATGATCGAACATCGTGTTATCCTTTCTCTATCAAGTGAGTTTTGCCAACAGCTCGATGATAAGGCCGTTGGACGCAAAAAGGCAAAAGAAAAGATAAGGAGCACGCCAAAGTCACCAAATATGAACACTTTTCTTCAGATGATGAAAGACTTAGCTAAGATTGACGAAGTTTGGGAGGGATAGCTGTCGCCGTCCTTTGAGGATGGGGGTGATGCTCGTGGGAAATTCTGTCGTGAAAAGACAACCTCCGTGGAGAAGAGTTTGCAAGAACGTATCGAGCTGCCTCATCGCATCAGGCAGGATGTCGTGCAACACGATTACCGTCTCATCTTGCTGTTCAATGTCGAGTAATGCCTTCTCCAACCATCCGTCAGGGTCTTTCCAGTCCCCTGGCACGGAGTTCCACAGGACACAAGTGAATTGATGCTCGACCAACCACGAGACACTTTGTGTGGAGAGGAGGTGAGGACCAAGGTGGCCTCCTCCACCAAAGGGACGAAAGTAACGCGGACCTGTCCAGATCTTGTCGAGCAACGTCTGTGTGCGTTGCAGCTCAGCATCCACAGCATTCGGGCGTGTATCCTCGCCCAAAGGGATCTCATGGGAGTAAGAATGATTCCCCAGTTGATGCCCTGCGTCCCTGATCTGCTCAGCCAACGCAAAACCTTCTGGGGTGTCGAGATGTTTCCCAAGGACAAAGAACGTCGCGTGTAGATCGTAACGCTGCAACACGTCCAACACGTAAGGTGTGACGACAGGATGGGGTCCATTATCAAAAGTCAGATGAACACGCTTTGGCATACAGGCCGACTCCTTTCAGATAGCACTCGCTGGCCTATGCTTTGTCACGCATCCTGCGGTATTTGTTGTTCGCTTCGGTGACACCTTCGAGCCACTTCTTGAGGTCTTCGTGGGCTGTTTTGGCATGTTTCTCCATGATCTCGACAGTCTCGGGGACTTTCGTGGTCAGCTCGATCTGCATCCCGTTCGGATCGTGGGCGTAAATCGAATAACAATAGCCATGATCGATGAGCATGTGGTCATAACCAGCCGCTTCAAGGCGCTCTTTAAAGGCGAAGATGTCTTCCTTCTTCTCGACCTCAAGAGCGATGTGGTGATCAAATGGATCTTGTGGTCCTTTGATCGCCGACTCCTTGTACAACCCCTCCTGAAATTGGAAGAACGCCAACGCCGTCCCATCCCCCAACTCGAAGAACGTGTGAATGTAATTGGATGGCTCCTCTGTCACGGGATCTGTTGTCTCCACAAAGGTCCCAATCAATGGACATTCGAGGATATCCTCCCAGAACTTGCGCGTCGCCTCCATGTCGCTCGTGCGAAATGCGTGGTGATGGAATTGACGGATGCGGTTCTTTTTGCGTCGCTCAATTGTGTTTTTTGACTCTTGCATGACATAACTCCTTCGCTTTGGTGGTATTAACGGCTCACAGTCTCATCGATGACTGTGTTCTGAAGTGTTCCGATCTTCTCGATCACGACACGACATGTCTCTCCAGGGAGTAGGAATCGCTGCGGCTTGCGCGCAAAACCAATCCCCGAAGGGGTCCCCATCGCGATCACGTCCCCTGGCACAAGCACCATCGCCTCCGACAACAACGCCAATGTGTGCGCCACATCAAAGACCATATCCCCTGTGTTTCCGTGCTGAAGACGCTCATCGCCAACGTACGTCTCCATCGACAGCCCTTTGGCACCCTCTGGTAACTCGTCTGGTGTGACAAGCGCCGGCCCCAACGCACCTGTCCCGTGAAAGTTCTTCCCTAATGTCCATTGATTGGTCCGCACCTGAATATCCCGAATCGACCCATCATTGAAGACCGTATAACCGGCCACGTAATCAAGAGCTTTGTCGACAGGGATCCGACGACCTTCACGACCGATCACAACGGCCAACTCCACCTCGTAATCCAACATGTGCGATTCAGGAGGTCGCAACATCGGCTCCTCATGACCAATCAACGAAGACGCCACTCGCATAAACACTTCGGGCACCTCAGGAACAGGCAAATTTGCCTCTGCTGCATGTTTGTAATCATTTAATCCCAGACACAAAAACTTGGATGGCGCTGGAAGCAACGGACGGAAACGAATCCCCTCCCCAGGGAGCTCTCTGGCTGATGATACGGCTGATGCCACACGCTGCTTCCAATCCTCGCCAGAAGCGAGTAGCATACCAACGTCCGTACCCAACGATGGATCAGAAGATGACAGATCGAAGTAACGTTCGCCCTCTCGAAAGGCCAACACTGGACGAGTATCTACCAACAAGGATACAAGTTGCATCAGAACCTCCTTTTTGCAATCTTTAATTCAAAATGTTGACATTTTTACATATGTCAACCATTTTTGAAAAATAAATGATTTTTTTGGAATAGATGGGAAACAAAATGACAGAGAAGACAGAATCAGGTGTGACAGAGGCTTCACTTGCAGCAAACAGGTTGAGAGAGGAGATTATCGAGGGGATCGTGCAGCCGGGGACAAAGTTGAAGTTGGTTCCGCTCTCACGTCGTTATGAGATCAGCAGGGGTCCTTTACGTGAGGCAGCGTTGCGTTTGTCAGCGGAGGGTTTGATCCAGGTTGAGGAGCAGAAGGGATTTCGTGTCACCCCCATCTCCCGTGCGGACTTGATGGATATCACGAGGACACGACAGCGAATTGAGGTGTTGGCTTTACAAGACGCGATGAAGCACGGCGATTTGACCTGGGAAGGGAAGGTGATGGCGTCGTGTCATATCCTCGAACGAGTCACAGAGCACGATGGCACGCCCGAAGCGCTCAAGATCTTTGCGGGTCATCACAGAGACTTTCACGAGATCCTGGTCAGCGCGTGTCCATCGGGTTACTTGTTGTCCTTCCGAGAACATTTGTATCAATTAACAGAGCGATACCGCAATCTGGCGATCGCGAGCTATCAGGTCGCGAGAGAGAAAAGAGATATCGCAGCAGAACATCAAGCGCTCGCGCAAGCGGCAGTCAACAGGGAGTCAGAGCTTGCATGTCGCTTGCTTGAGGAACATCTTGATAAGACAGCCACTGCGCTGATCGATTTCTATCCAGAATTATTTGGGGAGCAAAAAGATGTCTGAAAAAGCCCTTACACTTGAGATACTCACACCATCAGACAAACACTGGATCGCACAGCTCGTCGTCCACGAGGCTGTCGTTCCGATCAGGCACGACGGAGACCTGGAACGTCGCTTCGCGCCTGATCGTCTGACCTACGTCGCCCTTCTACAAGACGAGCTCGTGGGATTTATCCACATCGCGCTCGCACAAACCTACCCCGACTCACTCGAAGATATCCTCTCAGGTCCTATCTACACAGGTGTCCCCCGTGTGGGGATCTTCTATGGCATCACCCGCACGAGTGAACAGATGAGAGGACGCGCGAAAGAGATCCTCTCTCTGGCCAGTGAGGCGCTGCTCCAGCGATGGCCTCACTTAGCGCTTTCGACGTACTCACCGATGCCAACCTTTCGGAGCTGGTTGGAGCGAGTCTACACCCAACACATCGGCAACAACACGGAACACCTCGAAGACATCGCCCGTCGATGTGCTGCAGGGGTCGCCTCTCCAGAGATGTGTATGGGCATGAGACAGATGGCGTATCTCTATCTTCATACAGAAGAAAAGCCAGGACGTCTGCTCGATCCAGTCGCACGCTTTCATCTCGGTAATGGTGCGCAGATACGCGACATTCTCGTCGGCGCAGACGGTTCATGGCACGGACTCGAACAATCGCTGGGTGTGATGGTCTCATATCAATACCACCCACACTGCGACGGTCTCACACTGTCTCATCCCCCCATTCTCGAAGAATCCTTACACACACTCGATACAATGAAGAGAGTTGCATGACACAGACACACACGCTCAGCGTCCAAGGACACACCATCCAATGTCTCCACAGTCCATCATCAGGTCCACCTGTCATCTTATTACACGGTGCAGGTGGCAACGCAGAGACGTGGCGCCCGCTCCTCTCGGCGTGGTCATGGGCTGATACGTGGTGCCTCGATCTTCCTGGCCGGTGTGGAAATCCCGGCCCTGCGATGGAAAACACCGAAGCGATCGCATCCTGGTTACAGGAAGTGATACAAGAGAGTGGTCTACACAAACCCATCGTTGTAGGTCATTCATTTGGTGGTGCGTTGGCGTTGACGTTGGGATTGCGGGCACCGTCACTTGTCGGTGGGATTGTGATGGTCAGCTCTGGTGCCCGGCTACGTGTCTCTCCCCTTATCCTGGAGAGTGTAGCGTCGGCATCAGAGGACGAGCCGTTGGACTTTCGCTTCGCATTTGGCGAAGACACCCCCGACGAGACCGTCGAAGCATACCAGGTCACGGCGAACAAAACACCAAACCAGACGACTCTTGCGGATTGGCAGGCGTGTAATACATTCGATGTGCGTGAGGAGTTAGGTGCGTTGAAGCCTCGGCTGCTGATCGCACATGGCACAGAAGATGTGCTGACACCTCCGAAGTTCCAGATGTATTTGGAGGCACAGGTGGAGGGAAGTGAGCGCTTTGCTTGCGAGGCTGGTCATATGCTCCCCTGGGAAGCCTCTACCGCGCTCGCTGATGCCGTCCAAGCATGGATATGACTAAGTGGTCCTCTGGCGAAGTAAGCGCATGAGCATGATGTTGCATTTTTCCCGTAGGGTCGGGCCTTGTGTCCGACCTCGATGTTGTATGTCTTTTTCGCGAGAGGACCACTTAGGCCGTCGGATCGAAAAAAGGATACGGAAAATGAGACGAACACAGCCTTATCGAAGGGAGTCCACGATCTGCACACTCACCGAAAAAAAATACAGGGTGGACAAAGATCGGGGGATTGGCGGTGTGCTCAATCGGAGAAGAAGCGCCGGATCATCCAGCGTCGTTTCCAACGCCAAGTCTTTCGGGTGAAGAGACGATAAAAGGGTTTGTATTGTGAGAGCATCCAGTTGAGGTATTCTTCGAGCGTCCAGCCGTCAGTGTAAGGCATTGCGCGCCAGCGTCGATCGTACACAGCCAGTGTCGCCTTGTCTGTCTTCCCTCTTGAGAGGGCATCCACAATCGTCTCTGCCGCAGCCGCACCAGATAACACAGCCGGAAAGATCCCCTCACCAAAGATCGGCTCAATCATCCCCGCAGCGTCTCCAACAAGCAACGCACCATCTGTCACAATTTCATCGAGAGGCCGAGGTCCACATAAGGGTACAATCCCTCCCCCACGCCGACGCACCTCTGGCGTTGTCGTCCCCAAGATCTTATGCAATAACGGATCAGCTCGTAGAAGGTCTTTCAGCCAATTGCCATGATGTTGACCGGGCAACATCCCAACACCGTAGTTCGCCGCGTGCTTCCCGTGTGGGAAGACCCATGTGTAGCTATTGGGAAGTTCGTCTCGAAACAAAAAATGCCACGCCTCTGTCTCCTCTAACTGAAGCCCTCCGAGGTCCATCGTCGCAAAGACGATATACTGATCAGGTCGAAGACGAGGAGCCATTCCAAGACACGTACCGACCTTTGTCTTGGGTCCATCTGCGCCCACAACAAGCCGAGAATGGATCGTCTTCAGACCAAACACCGATGTCACCTGCGCGATAAAATCACCATCCTCATCACGCTGAAGACCATCCAAGCGAGTCTGTAGCATGATCTTCACCCCTGCTTCTTCAGCTCTCAGTGCAAGAGCCCTGTCAAACTCAGTACGAGAGACAACAATCCCCTTCCAATTTCGATAGCGTCGACGATAGGACTCATCGTTATAATAGATACGGAATGTGTCGACATGTTGCTTGATGTACCCACCCCGTCCCATCCCAACAAAGTCGAGCACAGATTCATCAACACCGCCAGCACAATTCAGGTGGGCACCAACAGCGCTTTGTTTCTCGATCACAACGCAGGGAATACCAGCCTCAGCGAGCCTCCACGCGGTCATCAAACCAGACGGTCCGGCCCCTACAATGAGGACTTGTGTTTGTAAACTCTCTTCCATCAATAGCCCTCCTTCATGCGCTTTTTTCCTTGCAGTAGCCTTATTGTACGCAACAATCATTGTATGTACAGAAACATCTGTGTTCCAAATGGGATCGTTTATGACACATTTATCCAAAAAGAGAAGATCAAATCCCACAAAAACCGCACAAACCATCTCAACATGCCTCACGATGGGAACATAACCTCCCACACATCCCTCTTCACCTTCTATGCGCCCCACGGAGTAGATAGACCAACGTTCATTTTCCATTCTATTTCAGCAAGATACAACAGATGGAATGAGGATTGCTTTTTTGAGAGGGGCAGAAATGAATGCGAAAGAATCTTCATCATGTATCAAAAGGAGTTGATCATATGTGTTGCGATAGGAAATCCCCCACGAGAAAGTCCCCACTGCTGTATACACTTGCTGTTTTTTGTATGGTGCTCACCTGCCTGAGCTTTTCGCCAAAGCGAGCCGAGGCTGCGAAGCCTGTCCTTCATGGCGTCGAGCTTGAGCTGCCTCACTTTGCCTTCCACAACTACGGGATCGGTGGTGCGCTAGGTGGTCGACTCAACTTCCCGCTCACACATCACGGACTGATCAGGGGCTTCTCCGACCGCTTCGCGTTGAGTATTGGTCTCGACGCATACTATACAAAACACGATCAACGATACGGTGGTGCGCTCGGTGTACCTATCGTCCTACACTGGGGACTCTACCCAACCTCCATCTTCTCGATTTACTTTGAGCTTGGGGTCAACGTCTTTCTCCACGACACGCTCAATCCGGACACGGATATCCTCGCATATGTTCCTTCTTGGATTATGGGTGCCTTCGGGATGAAGTTCCACCTGACGAGACGCTTCGCGATCAACTTGCGCTTCGGTTCCCCCTACTCCTCGATTGGACTGTCCTTTATGTTATAAGAGGATTTGTTTCGCACATCGATGTAGCGCCTCAACATCACCTGAGACGATTATATCGAGGTGCTCTGTCACCTTCTCGATAGGCCAATCCCACCACGCGCTCTCTTCCAACATCGCGATCTCCTCATCGGAGAAGCGCTTCTTGATCACCTTCGCAGGGTTCCCCCCAACAACGGCATACGCAGGCACATCGGAGACCACTACAGAGCGAGATGAGATAATCGCGCCATTGCCAATCCGAACCCCCGGCATGATAAGCGCTTCATAACCGATCCAGACATCATTCCCAATCACCGTATCCCCCTTGTAAGGAAGCTCACCTTCTTTGGGCATAACTTTCTCCCAACCACCACCGAAGATCTGAAAAGGATAGGTCGAGATGCCAGACAGCTTGTGATTGGCTCCGTTCATGATAAAGCGAACACCGCGGGCGATCGCACAGAACTTTCCAATCACCAACTGGTCACCGATAAATGGGAAGTGATACAACACATTTCTCACGAAGTCTTCTGAATCTTCGGGATCGTCGTAGTAGGTATAGTCTCCAATTGTGATGTTAGGTGCGTCCACAGTGTTCTTGATAAAGCACACTTGCGGAAATCCATCCATGGGGTGTTTGTTTTGTGGATCAGGTCCGTTCATCTCGCGCTCCTCTGGTCTGGTTTCGTCGTTCACACCAGAAGGTGGAACACGAAAGGCTCCATGTCAACATTCGCCCATTCCCCCAGGTTTTTTGTCACTGAAAGTCGCTCACCACATCATTGACTTTCGAATGACAAAGCTGGAACATACAGATTCACCCTGTCCACCGCTTTGGAGAACCTTCGATGACCATCAGTCAGCTGACCTTTCGTGTCCTGTTTCTAGTGAGCGTTACGCTCCCATTTTTCTACGACTGTGCTCCCCCGCTCACACAAACAGAAGAAGTACACTCCGACGCCTCCACCCAAGACAGTGTGAAAACAGAGTCCCACAGAGAGGAGAAGACACAGGAGCCAAACGCCCAAGAACCTCTAAGAGACCTCGGACCAGACGAAGCTCACGTCGAACCCACCCCAGAGTCACAGCCAGAGTCAAAACGCGAACAGATCGTCGAGCCCGTTCGCGAACAAGTCGCTGAATCAAGTCGCGAACGCACCGTTGAAAAGGGACTCCCTGAAGGAAAGTCAGAAACACAACAAGAGCGCCTTGTCGAGTATCACGTAGAAACACCGCCAGAGCGACAACCAGAGACAGGACCACCGCTCCAGGCGAAGGCCATCTCTATCCTCACCTCCTTTTTACAACGTTCTCCACAGAGCGGATTGATGGACCGTGTGAATGGGAGATATCAATGGGAAGGTGTCGCACCAAAAGGCACACACACCTTCACCTTTACGTTGGATGGAAAGAGCTCACAATTTGGCACAACAACGTCCTCAACACTACCGGCCTCCGGCGGACTTACCCCCAGTGCGCCCTTCTCGTTGACCTTTAGCCAGCCGACAAGGCTTCAAGTTGAGGTCACACCTGCGACAAGACGCTTCACCATGAAGGAGGTTCCAGCCCCCACAAGTGTCGACATCACAGGCTCCTGGAATGGACAATCGAACCAAGTCCTCACGCTGACAAAAAACAGCAAGGGGCACTTTTCGGCGAAGCTCGCGCTCAAAAAAGGTCCCATCTCATGGTCTTTTGTCCTGAAACATATGGGAACGACGACCCAATACGGGAGCAAGTACCCACCTCACGGCGGTTTTCCTGTAGGTGGAGTGGTACATAAGGCCGGACAACCGATCAAAGCGACGATAGACAGAGATATGGAAGTCCAATGGACCTACCGCCCCCTCGAACACGCCTACACATTAAGAGGTCCACCCATCGACGCGATGGCTCTCTACAATCAGCTACTCGCGAACCTCAAAACGCTCACAACAACGCAACAAAAGAATGACGCGTTGCTTCGCTTCTTTGAGACGCTCAAAGCGCACAGACAGCTCCCCATCGTCCAGGGAAACCAAGTCGTCTTCTTGCTCTGGTGGAAGATGACAGGTAACACATACGTATCCGGCGATTTTAACAGTTGGTCGACCAACGCGCTCAAGATGACACACGAAGCAGGGACCGATTTTTACCACGTCAAAACAACCCTCACACAAAGGACCGAATACAAATTCGTCGACTCCGCGACCACACCCAATTGGCGTACAGATCCGTACAATCCTCGCTTCGCCTACGCACAATTTGGTCCCAACTCCGTTGTCAACCCGGCAGGTTCAAAGAAAAGTCATCTAGAGCATTGGAAAAGCTTCGCCGCGACGACGCTCAAAAATACACGCGATATCTGGGTCTACCTACCACCAGGATACAAAGACACAAACACCCGATACCCTGTGCTCTACATGCACGATGGACAGAATCTATTCGACCCCAAGGCCATCTGGGGAGGGTGGGACGTCGCCAACACCTTCGATGGCCTGTTAACAGCTCAAAAGGTCCTCCCCTGGATCATCGTAGGTGTCGCCAATACACCAAGTCGGATGGACGAATACACACAGACACAAGATATCATCAGCGGGAACACTGTCGGTGGCAAGAGCCAACAATATGCCGACTTTTTGATCAAAGATCTCAAACCCTGGATCGATGGGATGTACCGCACACTCCCAAGCAAACGCGCGACCGCTGTCATGGGTTCATCTCTCGGCGGACTCGTCTCGATGTGGTTGGGCGAGACGTACTCGGACGTGTTCTTTCGCGTTGGCGCGCTCTCGAGTACCTTTGGCTGGGGAACCATCGGTGCCAAGAACCCAACTCTGCTCGATACGATCAAACAAAGTCCCTTTCGCAACATGGTCGTCTACCTGGACTCAGGCTCCCCACAAGACAATTACCAAGTCACCCTACAAATGCGTGACATCCTACAGAAAAAAGGATATCTGCCCGATCTCAATATGAAACATTGGACACAGACCGGCGCCTCCCACAATGAACAAGCATGGAAACAGCGATTGTTTCGTCCACTTACATTCCTCCTCTCGTGGCCCACTCCAGAAACACATTCTCCTTGACTTTCCAACACAACTTCCACTATCTTCTTTTTGACACTTGAGTGCTATAAACAAAACACCAGCACAAGCACGGAGACACAGAGATGGCGAAGTTGACCCCCAAGGATCTTCCGAATATACCAGTCGCGCCGGGCGCGTGGCCGATCATTGGGCACCTACCGAGTATGATGAAGAACCAATTTTCCTTTTTGTTAAAGCAAGAAGAAGACCTCGGACCGCTGTTTTGGGTCCATTCGGGGTTTGGGCAATGGTCCGTTGTCGTCACAGGTAAGCCCGCACACAAGGTCATGAAGAACAAAGAGACGCGTTCGGACGTGATGGGTGAAGACGATCCGGTCACAGGTTACATCACAGCCAACACGGTAAGTATTCATGATGGCGCACCTCACAGACGGATCCGGGGCTCGATGCAAGCGCCCTTCACGCCCAAGGGAATGACGGCCGCGAAGATTGGTGAGGTCTTACAACAGTTGGCGGAGCAACATATATCTCGCTGGAAAGACAAGCAGGAGCTTACGATCCTCAACGAGACGAGTGAGTTTGCCCTCGACATCATCTTCAGGATGTTGGGTGTTGAGAACCTCGATCTTCCACAGTGGCGCAAGAAGTACAATCAGTTTATTGGTCCCTTTACGATCATCCCGATAGACCTTCCGGGGACACCACGCAGAAAATCGATCAAGTCGGTTGAATGGATGGACAAACAGTTCGCGAAGATGATCGAGCGGGTGAGAGAGACAGGTGACAAAGACACGATGCTTGGGGCGATTGTGCACGGGACAGATGAAGATGGGCAGGGCCTCACAGAAGAAGAACTGTACGCCAACCTGCGTATCCTGGGTCTCGCAGGTCATGAGACGACAGCCGCAACAGTGGCCTGGATGTTTATCCACCTGGCACGAGACAAGCAGCTCTGGTCGGAGATCCGAGACGAAGTGATGGCCCAAGAGGCCCCCCCGACATCTCCCAAAGAGATGGCGTTGTTCCCCAAAGTAGAGGCGTTGTTTCGAGAGGTCTTGCGTTTGTACCCAGTCCTCTGTTTGCTCACACCTCGTCGTGTCGAGGAGCCGTTTGAAGTGCACGGCGTGACGCTCCCAAAGGACACGATCGTGGCTGCCAACTTGCTCTCTCTTTCGCGTGATCCAGAAGAGTACCCCTCGCCGGAGACACTTGACATCAGCCGTTGGACAGAGCGAGAGCGAAGTCCGCGACCTTCTGAGGCCGTCCAGTTTGGAGGTGGACCTCACTTTTGTCTGGGCTATCATCTCGCGGTCTTTGAAGGCGTCGTTTACACAGTCGTCGCGACCCGTTATCTCGCACAGGCTGGACTCCGCCTCTCACACAAAGGGGACTTTCCAACCCCCAGCTACATGCCCCTCACGCGCCCACCTTCTAAACTTCAACTTCAGTTCGAGCGTGACGAGTGAACTTCCTTCTTTACGCTCCCTCGTCTGACAAAAACGAATAGTGATTTGTGTTCCACAGCGCAGGCCATGTCTTTTGCACAGCGGGACGCTGCTTCATTCGCTCAACAAAAGCAGCGAGTCTCGGGAATGTTGTTTGCAAAGACAACCCCAAATGAACAGCCGTCGCGATGTATGTAAAGACAGATAAGTCAGCGTAGGAGATGGATGTCCCTGCGAGCCAATCGCGACCTTCGAGATAGTCTTCCCAAAAACGCAACTCATTGACAAACTGATCTTTTCGCTCTCTAAGAATGTCTTTGTCCAGGGCCTCTTCTGGTGTCTTCATCAGATACGCGAAGAGCGCCATCCCATGTGACTTCAGGTGACTTGATTCATGTAGACGCAATATCGCATAGACATGCTCATTCGTCTCTTGGGGTGCCAGGGGTTTTGAAGGATAAGCATATTCGAGATAGGAGAAGATCGCATATGTCTCGAAGAGTTGGAACTCTCGATCGGACAACACAGGGATGGTCCCTCTAGGATTACGTGCGAGCATCTCTGGAGAGCGGTGTTCTCCTCTGGCAAAAGATAACTCTTGGCATTTGTAGGGTAAGGACTTCTCTTCGAGTGCAAGCAACACCATCCACGAAGGCGGTGAGCATTCAATCACCCTCACGGAGGCATACTCCGGCATATAGAGAACGATGCCTTCTTCTCTGATCATCATCAGCTCCAACGTCACGATACAACACCTGGCAATATTCCTGACGTCACCCTACACCCGACATTCGCAAAAGACAAGCATCGTTGCTGAAAAAGTGAGTCCCCCTACAGACCTTCGCTGACAGTGATCACCACATTGCCACGTTTATGACCGGAATCCGTGTACCGATGAGCTTCCTTTGTCTCCGAGAGAGGATAGGTTTCATCGATAAAAGGCTTGATGGTACCGGCATCAAAGAGGTCGTAAAGCTGCTTCATATTCTCCTTGCTTTCCTTGGGTGTACCTGCAACGATACGTCGATTGAATAGAGACTGAAAGATCTCCTTGAATCCGCCAGCAACAGCTGCATAACGACCATCAGGGTTCAGCACCTTTTGATACTCGGCAAAGCTGGGTTGACTCGGAACAACGTCAAATATGATGTCATAGGTTCCATGTTGTGGTTGCGTGCAATCTTCTTTGGTGTAGTCGAGCACATGGCGTGCGCCAAAAGATCGTACAAGTTCGACATTGCGAGCGCTACAGACACCTGTCACCTCTGCACCAAACGCGGAGGCGAGCTGCACGATGTAATGTCCAACGCAACCAGAAGCACCAACAACAAGGACTTTTTGACCGGGTTGTACACCGAGCAAGTCCTTGACGAAGTAAAGCGCCGTCCCTGCGCCAAAGGGGAGCGCGGCTGCCTGCTCATAGCTCGCCTCTGTCGGCTTTTTGTACAACCCGCCCTTTGCGGCGCGACAAACATACTCAGCGTACCCACCGAGCTTCATTGAATCGATCCCAAACACGGCATCACCAACCTGAAAGTCAGTCACGCCCTTTCCTAATGAGACAATCTCTCCGGCGACCTCAGTCCCCAAGATAGGCCGCCTGGGGCGAAACAAACCGAAGACAAGACGCACCAACCAACCGGAGAGCTTGTCTGGCACCCTCGTGAAACCTCGCAAGTTCGCGTCTCCAGCTGTCGCAGTTGAGGCGTGGACCTTGATCAAGACCTCTCCCCTCTTGGGTTGTGGGACATCGACATCTTCCATATGCAGTACATCTGGGCTTCCATACTCTCTGTATACGACGGCTTTCATCTCGACTTGCTCCTCATCTTTTCTTGTGAATCTAACCGTTGGACTGTGTGTAGTTCAAGACCAAGGTCACGGATTTTGCGTAGGATCCCAAACAGTTCAGCTTGGTCTCTGATCGGTCCAATCGACTCGTTGAGACCACCTTCGATATCTCGACTCGTCCAGCCATCAAACGACACACACCAGGAGGACTTTAGGTGGCCTTTCGTACAAATCTTGTAAGTCATCATCATCTTTTGCTACGTAATAGAGTCTCCCAGGGTATCGGAGTCAGCACACGCTGACTCTCTTTGAGAAACAAAACCCCAGGTCTTCTACAGACTGACAACAACGAGTCTACACTGTCAGGTGATGACTTCGCATCGTCACATGTGATGAGATAGGTGATGATTTTGTGGAGAGGATGTTCAAGAAGGGAGGAGGCCGATCTCCAAAGCCCTCTGCACAGCGCCCCTTCGATTGTTCACATCGAGTTTGCTGTAGATGTTGCGCGTGTGGGTCCTCATCGTACTCAGGGAGATGTAGAGCTCGCGGGCAATCTCCGGTCCAGAGCGCTGCGTTTCGAGCATACGAAGCACTTCCATCTCCCGCTCTGTGAGCGGCTCGATCAGGCTTTGTTGTGTACATGTCGTTGCTTCTTCTCCTGCAGCCCATGTGGTACGTAGTCGCTCCACATACGAACGAAGCTCCCCTTTGACATGCACGTCCTGTATGAGCCCTCTAAGGGACGCCCCTTCGTTGAGAAACAATTGCACATACCCTTCAGATGCAGCGAGAGCTAACGCCTCCTCAAGACACTCCAAAGCGCCCGTTTTGTCCCCTTGCACATTGTACAACAAGGACTGAAGCAGCCTGATCTCGATAAGACTTCGACCACGTTGACCTTCCGTCGCAGCATAATACATTCGCTCACACAACGTATGAAGTCGCGAGGCCAGCGCCTCATCCCAACGTCCCTGCAATCTCGCGAGCCCGACACGCACGAAGGTCATGTAATCAAATTCGTCGAGATAATGAATGGGCGCATCCAACACAAGCCCACGTTTACGCACCCACTCCTCAGCGAGGGAGAGTTTCCCTTGCTTGAGCCACACCCTCGCCATCAGCGTCTCAGCCTGTCGGACTTCTGGCAGTGGAATCTGTTGGAAGTGCTCTTTTGCTTGCTCCAAAGAAGACAAGGCGTCATCCAGGCGACCTTGCGCCATCTCGCACTGCGCCCGAGAGAGAAAAAGTCGATGAAGCCAATTGGGACGTCTGACAAGTTGTTCTGCGAGCTCTTCAGCTGTATGCAATGCGTCTTCAGCCTTCTCAAAAAGTCCCCACTCACAGTCCAGCTCAGCGCGACCACGGTAAAGATCTTCGCAGCCCATCATGAGGGGTTGTCCCCTCTCTTGTAGGGCTTGAAACGCACGCTCATAGGCACGATACGCTCGGTACAACTGGCCTCGCGAGATACGAATATCCCCTAACAGAGGCGTCAACTCGATCACATCGACGAGTGGACCGTGTCTGTAAAGATATTGAAAGAGTGAAGAGAGCAATTCATCAGCACGAACGAGACGCCCATTTGCCCAATATGCGATCGCGCTCATCGCGACGATCTGTGTACGGCGGTAATGCTCTCTGTCTCCAAGGAGCGCAAGCGCGTCCTCAGCATAAGACATCGCTTCGGGGAGCGAGCCAAGCGCGAGAGTGATGTATAGTTGCGCGATGCACAGCGACGCAGGCAAAAACGAAGAACGTTGCTCTTCGGGGAGCGCGCGAAAGACCTCCTGTTGAGACAACAACCACTCTATCCTCCCAAGCCAACGAGAGGATGCCTCAAGTTGACCTCGATACAACATCGTCCAGGCATACCCATCACACAAGAGAGGACGTTGCAACACGATCTCTTCGGGTAATTGAGAGGCCCAAGAGAACCACGTCGCGGTCTGGTATTGTAGCTCCATCGAAGGCCACACCTGTTCGAGCAAGTCAGCAGCTTTTTGATCGTCTTTTGCGACCAGCGCATGGTGGATCGCGTCATCGATCTGATCGTGTTGTAAGAACCACTCACAAGCGCGTGCATGGAGCGCAGAGACGCTCGCAGGGTGTGAGCGCTTCAACGCCGTCGAGAGCGCCTCCGCGAAGAGCTGGTGATACCGAAACCAATCGCGAGTATGATCGAGCGAAATGACGAATAAATTGCCACGCTCTAACGCTTCTAACATTACCTGACTTTCGCGACTCTGTGTCACTGCATCGCACAGTGGCGCGTGGAGACGTTCGAGAATGGATGTCTGCAACAAAAACGTCCGCACAGACGATGGTTGTTGCTGTAAGACCTCCTCAACGAGATAATCGAGGATATAACGATGACTTCCAGCGAACGCCTGAAGAAACGTCGAGCTGTCAGGATGCTCTTGGAGTGAGAGGGCCGCAAGTTGAAGACCTGTCACCCAACCTTCCGTGCGCGCAGTGAGGAGTTGAAGGTCATCTTCAGAGAGTGTAAGGGACATACTCTCCCGAAGAAAGTCCGCGCATTCTTCAGCGGTAAGGCGTAGGTCACCAGCACGAACCTCCGTGAACAGTCTTTTGCCTCGCAACTTCGCGAGGGGAAGTTGTGGATCTTCTCTCGTCGCGAGCACGAGGTGCATGAGGGGAGGTTGATGTTGCAGCAATGTGTGGAGAAACGTATCCACCTCAGTTGACTCGACGAGATGGTAATCATCAAGCACCAAAAAAAACGGCGCGGAGAGAGAGCGTAATTCCAGCAAAAGTGGTGGCAGGAGAGAGTGAATGGAGGGCTGCTGCGCACTCTCAAGTGATGTGAGCAGGGTTTCCCCAAGCTGCTCATCGAGGCGTCGAAGCGCTGCGATAAGGTAGTGAAAAAAACGAACAGGATCACTCTCCTCTTCACCGAGCGAGAGCCACGCAATGTCCCTCTCTGTCTGGGCGAGCCACTGCACGAGCAGTGTCGTCTTTCCGAACCCTGCAGGTGCCGAGAGCAGTGTGAGCCTATGCCCATTCTCGACGCCTCGCTGAAGTCGCTCAGACAGACGCTCCCTGTACAAAAGCTCTCCGTGGGCCTTGGGGATGTGAAGCTTCGTCTCGAAAAGATACATAGCCTTACATACTCACTGACATTGTTTGGGAGGTTGGTAGGGCGCACAGGTTTTGGCAGCCAGTGGAAAGAGCACCTGAAAAGGCGAAGAGGAGGAGAGGATATATTCGTGCTGCCCTCGGGTGTATTTGCGCAGCGCTTCGACATACATCGCGACTTGATGACCTGCAGGTACCGATTGAGACCAACCCCCTTCAGGGAGCTTCCAACTGCCGTCAGCCTGCTTGCTCAACTTCGCCTCTTTCCAGGCCTGGGCACCACCGGGCTGATGTTCTTTGTCGTTCCAAAACGTATTGGCAGACGCAGCCACGTGAAGACGCACTTCATCAACTGCTCCATCCACTTGTACAGTGACAGAGAAGCGCCTTTGTGCGTCTGTCTCTTGGGTCACCTTGACCTTCGGAAAAGACGTTTTGTAGACCAAAGACTCGGCGACAGCAGGCAACAACGCACGTCCTCTGTCGGACTCGATCAAGCGACTCACACCAGAGGCCCCTTTCACACGCCAGTATTGCCAGTTGGGATGATTGAATTGTGCCAAAAATGCATTCTCTGCAGTGAGCGGGTAAAAACGATCGTGCTGGTTGGGTAAGGTCATATCGCCTGAGATGATGATATGACGTGGATACAGCTTGTCCTGGAATTGGCTGACGTTGGTCACTCGATCCACCATCTGCCCGGCAGGTGTGTTCTTGAGCCAATATGGCAGTCCTCGCATTAGATTGATGATGTGACTGGCTGTCGCTCCACTCAGATCAGGTGGCGATGCACACCCCCACTCTTTTTCATACGCCTTGCCCGCCGCATGAAAGTCCTCAAACCAATGACCTCCAGGAGATGCAACCTCCAAGCGCTCGTCTACACTCGCGAGCAACCAGTGTGACCATCCTTCTTTTGAGATCCCAACAGAACCTACTTTGTCGACCTTCCCACCAGCCTTCTCTGCGAGGCGCTGGAGTGCAGTGATTGCATACATATCGCCCTTCACGAGGGGATGGCCATTGATCAAGAAAGACCCGTCAAAAGGTATCTTCTTGGGCTCACACGGGTACTGCTTCAGTAACTGCTCCAAAATAATGTAAAATTGGTGGGTATGGAATCCCGATGAACCAGTCACCTTCATCGGCTCGTCAGACCAGCCGTGAAAGACGACAGGGACGCCATAATCAACGGCGATCTGTTCGGCCCACTCGCCTCGACTCCCAGGTGCTCCAGGAACAGGTGTCATGATATCGACGATCCCGTTGCTGTTGTAGTAAATGTTGTGAAAATTGTACAACAGCCCCTTACCAAATCCGGGATGTGTGCGATTGGGATAACCTGGTGGCAGGAACACAAACAGCACCTGCTCCCAAGGAATACGAACTTTCGTCCCATCTTTTTTATATGTCGTGAAAGACCACGCCTGCAGCGTCCCCGCCATCACCTTGACACCACTCTTCAGTGTTCCTTCTTTGATGAGTTTCCACTTCATATCAGTCAAAGATGCGCTGCGGATCGCAGGATCGTTGTAGAAAGGGATGTCCCTCGGAGAGAGGGGTGCCTTCCATTCCCCTACGATTTCAGGAGTGGTCTCGTTATCAGTCTGTTGTGCCTTCTCAGTCTGGGCAGTTGATGCATCTGAAGAGACTTCAGAAATCGACTCTGTTGGGGATACAGACGGGCTACAATGGAGTGTAAAAGAGAGTGTACATATGCAGAGGAAACAAAACACCGTAATATCTCGGAGACTACGCATATAAGGGGCTCCTGTGCCATCATGTGGTTACGGACGAGTGGGCATCTTCTTTTATAGCACAAGAGATGTCACAATGCACTCCAATCCACAAAGCAAGAAAAGAGCTTGTCTCACAAAAGAATTTCTCCTATAAGGGAAAATCGAAAATTCGAACAACGACAAGTGCATGGTTCTCTCAAAAGGTTACGACCTTCGAGACGTTCGAAATGTTCTCAGCTCCCCACTCCGTTCAAAAAAGAGAACATCCCCAATGGTCCGAAGCCAACAGCGATCAAAAGCTGCCCATGTACATCGTCACAAAAAGCACACATTGGTGTGTGATTCGTTGCCTGGATCGATTTGACCAGTTCCGTCAGGAGAATGTATCAGAATGTCTCGTTTGCTTTCAAAAGACCTCATCATCGTATGTATCACATGTATACTCACCCTCAGCTTGCTCGCCTGTGGCGCGCCAGATCGCACCTGCAAAAATGAAAGCGACTGTGTCTCTGGAGAACATTGTCAAAACAACCAATGTATTCCCGACTGCCAAGACGACAGTGAATGTAACAATGGTGAGAGCTGCCTCTCCACCGGACGATGTGGAACAAAAACACAGCCGACGAACAACTGTGGAAATGGCGTCATCGATCAAGGCGAAGAGTGCGACGGTGCAACCCTCAACAACCAAACATGTCAGACCAAAGGTTTTGACAGTGGTGACATCAAGTGCGACGCGACTTGCACATTCGACACCTCTGGATGCACCAAAGCGCAGACAAAAAACGATTGTGGAAACGGCGTTGTCGACCAAGACGAAGAGTGTGATGGTACAGCTCTCAACAACCAAACATGCCAAACCAAAGGTTTTGATAGTGGTGACATCAAGTGCAGCGCGACTTGTACATTCGACACCTCAACGTGCAAAAAAAGTCAGCCGACAAATGACTGCGGAAACGGTCAAATCGATCAAGGCGAAGAATGCGACGGCACAGCCCTTGACAACCAAACATGTCAGACCAAAGGCTTCGACAGCGGTGACATCAAATGTAGCGCTGCTTGTAAATTTGACACCTCGGGATGTGCCAACGCGAGCGGAAAGAAGGCTTTCGGTCAAATCTGTGAGAAATCCACAGACTGTGAAGATGACCTGATCTGTGTTATCGCCAACTCCGGACAAAAAGGATACTGTGCAGCGACCTGTTCACAGACCAAGCCTTGTCCAAACAGCCCTCCAAATGCGACCTGTGCGTTGAAAGCCGGTGACGACTCGATCTGTGGGTGGGAGTGTTCTCCGACAGCGAGTAACCAATGCCCTACAGGATTGAACTGCACTCCCCTTGGGAGCAGCCACTACTGTACAGCCAACCCCCCACCCACCCCAGCCAAGTGTGGAAACAACACCGTCGAAACAGGTGAAGAGTGCGACGGCACAGACCTGCGGAATCAGAGCTGTACATCACAAGGATACGTAGGAGGCTCACTCTCTTGCAAAAATTGCCAATTCGACACATCAGCATGTACAGGTCCCAAACCCTCTTCTTTCGGGCAGCAATGTACATCTTCATCGGATTGTGATGCCGGGCAGGTATGTGTTTCCTTTACCAACACGTTGTCGATCTGTACGGCGAAATGTTCGAGCACCCAACCATGCCCAGGTAATCCTCCTGGCGCGTCGTGTCGATTTAAACTGCAAAGTGGCGACACGATCTGCGGTTGGGCGACCAAGAGTGGTGCACCGCCAGTTTGTGGAAATGGTGCGATCGAGACAGGTGAAGAATGCGATGGGAGCGCGATTCAATCGACCTGTCAGGGGATCGGTTTTGGAGGTGGGACGCTCAAGTGCAACAGTAGCTGTCGTTACGACACATCGAGCTGTACAGGGACCAACAAATGCACCAATCTCCCCAACCCATTTTGCGCTGCGGGATGTGACAATGTCACTCGCTTCTCACCAGATGTTGGCCAGGGATACATCGTCACACATGGCGATCGATACAGTTGGCTACGACGTGGCCCATCAATGGTCCTCAAGTATGCAACGGCGATGGTCAAATGTATGTACCCAGGCACAGCCAACCTTGGGTTTGGCGACATGAGTATGCAAAATGGTGGCACCCCCGCTGACACAAGTGGTCGGCTCCGACACCCACAAGGTACACATGTAAAGGGCAATGACATCGATCTCGCGTACTACCAGGTCAACACCCCCAACAACTACCTGCGCGCGGTCTGTCAACACACGACCAATGGACAAGACCAATATCACTGCGTCGCCCAACCTCACCTGCTCGATCCGGTTAAGACAGCGTACTTTCTCGCCAAAATCCTCGAATATGGTAGCGTCCGGGTGATCGGCGTCGATGGAAAGATCGGCCCACTCATCGAAGCAGAGATGACAAAACTTCACCAAAAAGGGCTGATCCACAAAAGTATTTTGGATCAATTCAAAAATGGTAGTGTCACGTGGGAAGAGACAGACAAAGGACGAGGTTGGTTCCGCTTCCACCATCACCACGCCCATATCAGCTTTAACTGAGAGCACACCATCACACGCGAAAAACAATGTGACTTTGCGCCCAAAAAATCTTCTGCGACCCCAAGCCCCCTAGCCTCGAAGAAAATCAAACTCACCTCAAAATTTGCTGTGGACAACACGCAACTTCTCGCTTAGTCTAGCGATACTCCATAGATAGAGATATACAATGTGCGGTGGTGTGCGTTGTTCAACAATATGAGGTATATCATGCCAAAGATCGGTCAAAGTTCAAGCTCCGTCAGCAATGATAAAGCCAGACAGGAAGAAGCCCGAAGACAACGGGAAGCACAGGAACGACAGGCGAGAGAAGCAGCCGAAGCTCGTGCCCGCGAAAAAATCCAGGAACAAGCCAAAGAGCTCGCACAATCCAAGAAAGCCTCCGCGCAGCTCAAAGACGTCCGTGAGCAGAGAGTCCAAGAGTTCGCAGAGACAGGAAAAAAGCCTAGCTTTGTCGGCAGCATGGCTGGAAATCTCCATCAACATCGTCTGAACCGTTCACTCGATGTACAGCGTCCCCCCGAACGACCAGCCGTCACGCACGATCCAGGCACACTCGCACAAGAGAGCACCACAGACGCCAACGTCAACTGTATCGACCAAGCCAACACCGCAGTCCAACAAATGAGTCCCGAAGAGCGCGCCCAAAGTGAGGTCGTCTTCCTGCAAGATACAACCAACGCAGATGGGAACGACGCAGGACACGTGATGGTCCAACAACCAGACGGCGCGCTGTTTGATCCCGCCACACAACAAACGACTACATGGGAAGCGCTCCAATCAGAAGGTCGCTACGAACCGGTCACCCAAGACGGTGAGACCTACACAATGCCAGCCGAGCAATTCAGCGAGATCATGTCCCAACCTCCAGGGCAACGAGACCTCACAGGGATCCCTCAAGAGGTCGCGAATATGCGCCTCGCAGATACAGAAGTCACAGCGCCCACAACAGAAGACCCCTCCACAGCCGTCCCCGACCTCGAAGTCGTCGACCTGAGCAGCGGCATTGACATCGAAGGTCTCGGCCAAACGATCGAAACATTGACCAATGAGCGCGGGGAAAACGCCCGCCTCGGTTTCCACATCGAAGGCGCCGCCAACATCAACGGTGGACCCGTCCAGGTTGGAGCATGGGGAGATCTGGGAATCCAAGTCTCGCAAGCGGACACAGGCGCGACAGTCCTCTCTTTTGACGCGGAGGTCGCCGCCAAAGCAGGGATCGACCTGGGCATCTTCGAGGTCGAAGTCGCTGCTGGTGGGACATACCGTGCAAGCGCCCGCTTCGCCAATAGTCAGGACGCCGCGCGCTGGATCGGTCAACAACTCGAAGGTGTCAACGAAGCGGTCCCTGGCGAACCGTTCAACGTCGTTGGCCCAGACGGTGGCCCCGCTGACCTCACCCTCTCACGTCCTCCCACAATCGCGACACAGGCCGGTGTCCTCGGCCAAGCAAGCGTCACAGTAGACGCCTCCGACATCCCTGGATTACCCGACGGCCTCAACGTCGAAGGCTCCTTCTCCGTGCGTGGTGATGGTGTCAGCACCAGCTTCCAAGTCCCCGATGGCGAAGGCGGCTACCGCACTCACGAAGGCTACGAACGCTCCACAACATACGAAGCCGCCGTAACTGTCGGTCGTTTCCAGGGTTCCTTTACACGCACCAACAGCGAAATTGGTGGCGACCCCACGATCGACAACAACGGTATCTACCGCAACGACCAATACTCTTTCACCGTCACCGCAGCGGACATGGAAGATACACCCGCGATGGAGAACGCTGTCGCCGGCCTGCTCGGTTTTGATGGACCTCCCCCTGTCGGCAGCCCTGCGCGCGGTATGTTCGACGACGCGATGGGGCTCATGGCAGATGAAGGATTCCGCGAACAAGTCGGCGTCCGTGGAAGCATGACCGTCACTTACGAACGCAACTACACACAAGAAGCCAACGGCGAGATGGAGCTTCAGTATGGACGTCTCCGCCTCAACACAGGTGTCTCCGCAAACTTCGAGAGCGAAGTCGCAGGGGTTGGCGAGATCGAAGTCAGCGCGTCCGCTTCTCACTCAGAAGTCCTCTTTGAACACATCGGCACACAGACAGAGTCATACGCACGTGGTGTCGCGCTCCGCTCCTCCGAGGAAGATTGGAGTCAATTTGCCACACAAAACGCCGACGAGCTTGGGACCATGATCGAAAACGGCGCAGGTAGCGAGCAGGCTCAACAACTGGGGCTCCCCGATCCAGCGACCGTCTATCGCGAACAAGGCCCTGAAGCCGGTATCGCAGCGCTCGCAGATGTATGGCGCGCAGAAGACACTCGCTACGCTGAAAATGAAGGCATCATCAACCGCGCCGCAGATGATTTTGAAAGTGGCGGCGCAGACGCGCAACTTCGTGCACTTGAAGATGTCGCGAGTGATCCCCAGAGACTCGCAGACACACTCGATGAGCTGGCAAGACGCGGCTACACAGATCGCGAGATTCGCGACATGCTCGACAGCAACGCGATCGGACGCTTCTTCTCAAGCGCAGGTGAAAACCGCGCCGCGTCCTTTGATGATCTCCAAGCACAAGCCGCGCCTTACCGCGACTTTGCCGACACAGCAGCGCAGGATATTGCAGACAGCCTCCACTACAACCTCGTCGAACGTGGCTTCGATGACTACATGACTCACGGCGCAGCCGGCCAAATGCTGAGTGACTTTGCACAAACAGCCAGCCCAGAGCAGCTCCAACAAGTCGTCAGCCAACTCAACGCGATGGGTGTAACACCCGAACAACTCCAACAAATGGCTGATCAAGCAGTCCAAGAATACGGAACGAGTCACCACGGCCAACACGCTCACGGCTTCCAGGACGGTGTCAATGCCTTCCTCGTCGCGGCAGGCGCGGTATAAGTCCCTCTCGACCCCCCTACCACACCACAAAAGGAGTCGTCCATCCATGGAATACACCATCACCCAATCCGCACAACACAAAACCAGACAGGTGTCTCTCCCTGCGTCGACACTCGTCCTCGCACCCCAACAGCAGATGATCACGATCCAGGGTGGAGCGTTCTCCGTTGAACGAAGCCACGAAGATAATGGCATCAACGCTGTCTATCTCGAAGTGAACCTCCTGGAGAGTGAATACAAAAAGCTACGACAGACTGACCTGTTCGGGCTCAAACAAACCAACCCCTTCCCGACCCACACGCCGATTCAATTGTCTCTCCAGCTGCGGCCCGAAGCGCTGATGCGTATATCAGGAAGACTTCGCAATGTAGACGATATCGAGGCGATCCTCCAAACACACGGTCCCGAAGATTTCCCCTTCTTCCTACAGCTCGCACACTACCAACTCAAACGCCTCGCGCAAGTCGAACAAACCTACGAGCTCCAACCTCAAGCCTCCTGACCTCCTTCACAAACGACCCCACCAACAACAACTCCCCGATAGCGGATTCTGCAAATGCTCGAAGCTAGGTCGCAGCTTTGTCGTCGCAGTTTGCCAACACACCATTTTTTGAATACTGTGAGAAGTTGCGACTAAAACACGCGCCCACCAAAGGACGTAAACACAATGAAAATAAAGGAAAATCAGACGCGGACGGTTGCACTTTGTCTGCGGACTGGTTACACTATACACACGCAAAGAAGAAGTCTGCGAACCTAGTACATAAGGAGTTTCACATGAAACGATATTGGATACAATTACTGAGCGCGATGCTCTTCACCCTGGCCACGTATGGTCATGCCCACGCGCAAACCGATCCAGCGCTCGCCCCTCCCCCCATCGACCTCTCACAGGTCAACGCCGCCTTCCACTCAACAGGTGGTCGCACACTTGCCGCTTGGGCCAGAAACTTTGAGCAGGCAGTCAACGAAATTTACATGCAAAACGAGTTTGTCCGGGTCGATGTCCGTCGCCCCCTGCTCGGCCAACTCAGAGTCTACGGATACATTGAGCAAAACAGACGACCCGGTTACCAAATTGGCGATGCCCTGTTGTTTCGCATCGTGCAATACAGAGGCGTACACCGCTTTAGCTACAGAATGTACAACCGGAACGGATGGCTCTATACAAGTGACTACTACCGAACCAATCGTCCATTCTTCCGCTTCGCCTTTGTCGGACCAAGATACTGGCATCGCTACTACACTCGCCCCCGACGTCTCATTTACTTGCGTCGATACCGACGACGCTATCGTTCATCGAGACGATACCGCCGTCGTGCACGTCGATATCGACGCTACCGCAGATCCACACGAGCTAGACGCAGAGCGTGGAGACGTCGTCGCCGCGTGAGACGTCGAGTTCGCAGAAGAACTCGTCGAAGAATTCGTCGAAACAGACGCATTCGCAGAAAGATCCGCCGCAACAAACGTATTCGTAGAAGAATCCGCCGCAACACCAGACGTCGTTATCGACGTGGTCGCAAAACAGGCGGTAAGTGGTAAGCCCTCACTATCTTCCTCCTATCCATCCCTTCATCATGACCCCTATCCAAAGCCCCATCCCCAACATCAGCATGCACAACGTCACGACGATGTCCGCAAAGTTTCGTCCGCAAAATTGACTCAACGCAACAAGCCACTTCTGCGTTGCGCTTAGTGCCTCTCCGCTCGCCTCCCATGCCAACATGGTGTGCGGAAAGATGATCGTCAGGTAGACAAAACAACCCAACAAACAAATTAAGGCGAGCAACCCCGCCATAGGCCAGATCATTCGGTGTGTCTCTTGCATCCTGTTCTCCTCTGGTCAGGCTACTGCCAACAAAATACCCACTGTACGCTCACGAAACCACACAAACGCAGTTTTGATTCCACAACTCTTTTCACATCACAAAAAACGTGGTAGGGCACAAGAAAAACGACGCTCTTCAACTCCGTCCCCTCATAGCCAGTGAAAGGCATCAAGATGACAAATCACGCACATGTAGAAGCCTCTGTTATCGCGATATCCATGATCGCGATTGTCAGCCTCATCGATCATTTTGTGAACATGATGGACAACAACCCCTACAAACTATTTGGGTACATTGGGTTGTTTTTTGTTTTGTACATTCCATTGTACATGATGCGAAAAAAAGCCTGGCGACGTTAATCTACATTTTCTGTAGAATCCACTCTGCCGACAACTTCATCAAAAGGCGACAACCTTTTTCCCTCCAAGCCCCCAGGGTATGGAATGAACGCACGATGATGAAGGCACAACACATGAACCAACCTTGCAGTCGACACTTTCGAGATAAACATCTTCAAAGTAGAAGCAGCGCAAAGACAAAGTCTGATATGCGCGTTCCTTCATCTCGGGGATGCCAACGTATACAAAACGTACAAAGCCCCCTCACCTACTCTATATTCTTTAACATTTTCGAGACTTTCTTGTCCTTTCCTGGCTCTCTTCATATGATCGGGTATGGAATACAGTAGGGAATCACATCTCCAAAAGGAGTTTATCGATGAGAACGAATGTTTTTCTTCGAAAAGGGAGTTTCCCCTCAAGGGGTTACCCTCTCTTCATGTTATCTTTTCTATCGTTTATGTTGTTCACCTTTGGCGCAGAAGCTGGGATCACAAAAACAGTGACAGTCCCGTACACAACAGCGTCTCGCTACCAGGTCTCCTCCACCTCCAAAGTCCTGATAAGTGGTGGGCACGCCAACCTCTTGTCCATGACTGCGGGCACAGGTCGTGATGGCGATCTGGCAGTCACAACAGGCACAACCAATCTGACGACATATACATCACAAGGCCGAAGTGTGGGTGATGGTGTGTACTATCGCGTTAGCGCGATGGGGAACAACTCCGTCACAATCAACGTCACAGCAGCAGGGCTTGCCGTAGGTGATGAGGTGTTGTTGATTCATATGCAGGGCGCAGCAACACGCGCAGGCAATTGGGAGGTCTTTCGGATCAACGCGATCAGCGGCACACAAGTGACGTTTGACAAAAACATCGCGCAGATTTACGGCTCAACAGCCAACTCCAACCTCGCTGGACAGATCATCTTGTTGCAAAGAATCCCCAACTACAACAACGTCACGATCGCGGCAGGTGCGACCCTCACAGCCAATGCCTGGAATGGCGCTGGTGGTGGAATCCTGGCGTTCCGCACCCGTGGGACATTGACGATCGCAGGTACACTCACGATGTCAGGTCGAGGCTACCGTGGCGCCCCTCATGCGATCAGACGTAACAACGCACACGGAGAACGTGGAGAAGGATACTGTGGTGGATATCGCAGCATCGTGAAGCCTCCCAACAACTACCTCTGTAACGGTGGAGGTGGTGGTGAAGGTTACCAGGATGGCGCTGGAGGTGGTGGCGGTGGCCACGCAGCAAACGGAGCCAATGGACAAAACAGCCATTACTGTAGTGGGACAGGCGGATGTCCACATGATGGTGGAGCAGGTGGTCGCGCAGCAGGAAATACCCAACTTACCCGTATCTTTATGGGTGGTGGTGGCGGCATGGGCGGACGCGACGAAGACGGTGGATATGCCGGAGGTGGCGGTACAGGTGGCGGGATCATCTTCGCCTTCGCGAGCCACACCAACCTCACAGGCAATATCCAAAGTAACGGTGGAAACGGACGCAATGGCGGCGGTGGCGTTGGATGTGGCATGGGCGGCGGCGGCGGCGGTGCTGGCGGCTCCATCTACGTTGGAACCAACACTTTCATCGGGACAGGAACCCTCACAGTCAACCGTGGCGCACGTGGTGCAGGGAATGGCTGTGGAGACAACGGTGGTGTTGGTGCATTCGGTCGTATTCGTATCGATTACCAATACGCCAACGGTCTCGCACAAGGACAGACAGCAGCGACAACCTTCATCAACGCACGTACCAACCCGGACGCTGGCTATACAGACAAAACCAGCGGCTTCTACACAGATCGCCCCTGGGTCAGTACGACCTTCAACTTCCAAGACACCGACCTCTTGCGTTGGCTCACCTTTGCACAGACCGCCGCCCCCACAAACCAGGGTAGCTTTGTGTATCAATTACACGATGGACAAGGGACGCAATACTACTGGAACGGAAGCGCGTGGACACCGACGACAAAAGCCGATGGCACAGAGACCAACAACGCGACGACGATCAACGCAAACATCGACAAGTGGACGCAGGCCAGACTGGGTGTGCGTACGTACCTCGTGAGCAACGGTAATCAACCCACAGCCCTCGACCTTTTGACGCTCACTTACAGAGCCAACAAAGAACCAAGTATCACCACGACACCTCCGACAACAGCGACGGAAGATCAACCTTACGCCTATCTCCCCGTTGTCCAGGACGCCGATGACACGAAGTTTACATACAAACTGACGAGAGCCCCTGCTGGTGCCAAGATCGACCCCAACACGGGCGCGATAACCTGGACACCAGGTAACGCAGATGCCGAAAAAGAATTCGACTTCGAAGTCGTCATCACCGACGCAGATGGTGGTTCCGTCACACAAACCTGGAAGGTCAAGGTCACAAACGTCAATGACCCACCCAAAATCACCTCGACACCTCCGACCAATTCAACAGAAGATGTGACGTACACATACACCCCCAACGTCGACGATCCCGATCCAAATGAGACGTTGACATTTAAGCTCACAAAGGCTCCATCAGGCGCCAAGATCGACCCTAACACGGGAAAAATTGAGTGGACCCCTGGTGATGCAGACGTCAACGCGGGCAAACAAGACTTTGAGGTCGAAGTCTGCGACAAAGCTGGCGTGTGTGATAAACAAGCTTGGAGTGTTAACGTCGCGAACGTCAACGATGTACCCTCTATTACAACAACCCCGCCGACATCAGCGACAGAGAAAACAGCTTATACTTATGCACCACAGGCTTTGGACCCCGATCCTGGTGAGACGCAAACCTGGAAACTCAACAAAGGCCCCTCTGGGATGAAGATCGATCCGAACACAGGTGCGATCACATGGACTCCAGGCGACCAAGATGCAGGACAAGAACCAGACGTAGAGATCGAAGTCTGTGACAAATCAGGCGCGTGCCGCAAGCAATCCTGGAAAGTCAAAGTGAGCGGTGTCAATGATCCACCAAAAATCACTTCAACACCTCCAACCCAATCCAAAGAAGACGATGTCTACACATACAGCCCCAAGGTGGAAGATCCAGACGTAAATGACACCCACACCTGGAAGCTCAAAAAAGGTCCCTCAGGTGCCAAGATCGACCCCAACACGGGCAAAATCGAGTGGACACCCGGTGACGCTGAAGCCGGAAAAGATGTCGACTTTGAGATCGAAGTCTGTGATAAGGCTGGCAGCTGTGTGACACAATCCTGGAAAACAAGTGTCGAAAACATCAACGACAAGCCCGTCATCTCAGGCACACCTCCCACTGAAGCCTACGTGCAAAAAGAGGTGACCTACGAACCCAAAGTCACAGACGTCGACCCAGGCGACACCCACACCTGGAGCCTCACAAAAGCTCCATCAGGTGCCAAGATCGACCCCAACACAGGAAAAATCACCTGGACACCTGTTGCAGCCGATGCTGGGAAAGACATCGACTTCGAAGTCCAGGTCTGTGATAAGGCCGGTGACTGTGTCAAACAGACGTTCAAAATCCCCGTCAAACAGACCTGCGTCACAGATGTCGATTGCCTCCAACAACAGATCTGTGTCCAGCAAACACTCGCGAGGGTCTGTGTCGATCCAGGATGTGCGACACAATCACCGAAGTGCCAAGACGCTTCACAGTATTGCAATGACGGTCAATGTATCTCCAACCCGTGTAGCGGAAAACTCTGCGCACCAGGAGAAGTCTGCCGTTCAACAGATGGAAAATGCATCAAGCCCTGTGCTGGTGTGACTTGTGTCTCTGGTGAAAAGTGCGTCGATGGCGCATGTGTCACAGACCCATGTGCGAGCCTCACATGTGCGCAAGACGAGCGCTGTGATGCCTCCGATGCCAACAACCCAAAGTGTGTCAAAGATCAGTGCAAAACAGGCTCGTGTAAACACGGTCGATTGTGCATCGATGACATCTGCGTCGAAGACCCCTGCACCATGATGACCTGCCCCAACCCCCAAAACCGCTGTGTGGCAGGACAATGTATCGACAGACAAACCTGTACGATCGATATCGACTGCCCATCCCAAGAGATCTGCACAAATGGACGTTGTTATCCCTCCGGATGCTACACAACGAGCCCAACTTGTCCGGGCGCAGACCAACAATGTACCGATGGCAAGTGTGAGGATAATCAATGTAAAGGGAGCAATCCCAAGCAGTGCGCGGCTGATGAATTCTGTCGTCCGTCGGATGGTGCTTGTGCCAAATCTTGCGCCAACATCCAATGTGCCACAGGACAAACTTGTGTGGACGGTCAGTGCAAACAAGATCCCTGCGCGAGTGTGACATGTGGTGTTGGAAAAGTCTGTGTACAAGGTGACTGCAAAGACGACAAATGTTCGGTCAAAGATCCATGTAAACACGGACGAACCTGCAACAAACAGCTCAACCTCTGCCAAAGCGATCCATGCGCAGGTGTCCAATGCCCCAACAGCCAGGAGGTTTGTCGAGAAGGTCAGTGTGTCGCACCTCCTAACTGTACATTCGATAAGGACTGTCCAGGAACATCGATCTGTGTGAGCGGCAATTGCAAGGTGACCTCTTGCTCATCAGACTCCGACTGTAACGGTGGTAAACTCTGTGTCGAAGGAGAATGTAAAGATAACCCATGTGATGGTGTGCAGTGTGCATCGGGGACATTCTGTAAGGCAGGTAAGTGTGTCGACAGTTGTGCAGGGGTCTTCTGTAAACAAGATGAGCTCTGCCGCGAAGGTGCTTGTGGTGCGGACCCCTGCGCAGGCAAACAATGTCAGGCAGGCGAAGTCTGTGTTAGCGGTACATGTAAATCGACGACCTGCCAACAAGATTCATGTAAAGGCGGACGTACCTGTGATGTAGATAAGTGCGTCTCCGATCCCTGTCAGGGGATCTCGTGTCCAACTGGACAGACCTGTCAGGAAGGGCAATGTACAGGCACACGTGCTTGTAAGGTCGACACTGATTGTCCCGGTCAGGCAGTCTGCGTCGATGAAAAGTGTATCGAAGCAGGTTGCTACCAGGAAGCCTGCGCAGACGGTAAGTTGTGTCTCAAAGGGACTTGTGTCGACAATCCTTGCGCAAATAAACAATGTGCAGAAGGTGAAACATGCCGTCCTGTCGATGGAACGTGTGTGAAAAACTGTGAAGGATGTGCGACCGGTCAGCGCTGTGTTGCAGGTGAGTGCAAAGACGATCCTTGCGCGTCTGTTCAATGTAACCCTGGACAGACCTGCAAAGATGGGACGTGTGAAGACGACCTGTGTGCAGGCAACACACCTGCCTGTCGTTACCAAAGGGATTGTGATGTCAAAACATGTCAGGATGATCCTTGCAAAGGCGTCACATGCCCCACTGACTTCACATGTCAGGAAGGCGCCTGTGTCGGTCCACCCAAATCAGAGAAAGAGCCAACCAACACAGAAGAAACGACGCAAGATGCTGGCGAGCCAATGACCGAAATCACCAAAGAGGTCAACAATCCAACGGAACCAAAAGTAGAGACCGTAGTGCCTCTCGCGAGTGGTGGATGTGGGTGTACCGTCTCCGCCGATTCCTCTGGTACCAATACACTGTGGGCCCTCTTCTTTGTATTGGTTGTCGGCCTCACCAACCTCTATCGCCGCCGCAGATAACTCTCCCCGTTCATCTCTCCAATACCTGCCCTTGCCATCCCCACAATCCATTCACGATGAAGGCGTACTGTCTGATGCCTTGTGTTGTGCGTTGTAGCGAATAAACGGCAAAAACATTCCAGCAGTAAGGGAGAGACCGTAGATCAAAAACGTCCACTCGGAAAACAAAGGCATCACAAAGGCGAGGACGGCACAGGGAATCGCCATGATGAAGAACTCCCCTCCTAACACAACAGCCATACACGCAAATGCTGCAGCTGTCGCAAGTTGGACGATCGGAACCAAAAAGAAAGGAGGAAGCGTCCCTCCTGGTCCAAGTCCCTTTGAGACCGGTACAACCGCATTGAACACAGCGATCAACAAAAATTGAAGCGCAAAAATCACAACGATCTTCACCATCTGCCGCTCAAGTGAGGAGAAGCGCACTTTCTCCCGTCTCCGCAAATACCACGCGACAAGAAGAATCGAGGCAAACCCCACACACCATAAAGTGCTCAAGAGGAAAGCATTATCAAGGCGAGTGGTGACAAGGACCTGTGAGAGAAGAAAGAGACCGAGAAATTGCAATGCGTTGATGCGCCAGATCGGCCCCCACATCTTCATCAAATTTTGATGCTCTGTCCCCCGCACCAAAAGACGCGCAATTTGGGAGAACGCGCTGCGTTTCTTGGCCCGCACAGAGCGACCTTGCACAAAGCAATCAAGGTCGTCCACCAGCGCGCTTGCGTCCTTGTAACGTTGGTCGACCTCTCGCTCCAGACACTTCATGCAGATCGCCTCTAAATCCTCGGGAAGATCGGGACGTAAAAGTCGTGGAGGGAGCGGCGCGCTCTCGATGGATTGCTGAAGAATGGAGAGAGCACTCTCCCCTTCGTACGGCGCACGACCTGTCAGCATCTTGTAGAGGATCGCTCCCAAACCGTAGATATCAGAACGCGGTGTCACATCGACAGCGTTGGGAGGTAACAATTCAGGTGCGATATAGCCGGGCGTACCAATAATAGCCCCTGTCCTCGTGAGTTCTTTGTCGTCTTTGTCTGTTGTGAGTGATTTCGCGATCCCAAAGTCCATCAAGATCGGTTCACCATCCTCGTTGATCAGGACATTGGAAGGTTTGAGATCGCGATGAACCCAACCCTCTTGGTGGATATAGGAGACGGCTTTCACGATAGAAGCGAAGAGTTTCGCACAACGTCGGGCCGGCAGAGTCTCTTTGGCGATCAGATGGCTGAGCTCCTGCCCGCGAATGTACTCCATCGAGAAATAGAGTTGCCCTTCCCACTCGCCGACCTCGTGGATCGTGATAATGTTTGGATGTCGTAAACTCGCGACAGATCGAGCTTCTTGGCGAAAACGTTCGAGCAGCTCTGCGCTCATATTCGAGGAAGGTCGCAACATCTTCAGCGCGACATTACGTCCTAGCATTGGGTCATACGCCAACCACACGACGCCCATGCCTCCCTGACCGAGTAAGCGGATCAGTTGGTACTTGCCAAACGTCTCTTCACGCGGGAGCTCATCTCTCAGGACGACCCCGGCGCTGTGTTCGGAGTCAAGTGTGACAGCAAATGCTTCTGAAATGTCGGACGTTTCAACGTCACCTTGTCGCTCTCCTTGAAGAGAGAGGTTTGTAAACGTCTCAACCCACTGTTCCTTCTCTTTGGCCTCATCAACACACTTTGCGAAGAAGTCTTCCCACGCAAAGGTTTCGCCTTTGTCGAGGCGTCTCTCCGCTTCCTCTTTGATCTTTTGCAGGATCAGCTTTTGTTCTGTCATATCCGCATCCTTTGCTCTTAACAAGACAACCTTCAAGGTAACCTATCCAACAACCAATCAACAGAAAGTCATGTGGTGTATGGTATCACAACAAGGTAAACTTGTTCATCTTGCAAAACAAAACCCCATAGATGATTCGCCCCAAGAGAGACCGCCACACAAAATGCTCTCAATCGTCCAGCTCGAGTTCTTTGACTCGCTCCCACCACACAGTCCCTTTGAGTGCATCAAGACCTGCTTTTGTGAAGTCGTTGCCTATAAGCGATAACGTATCGAGCTGCTGGATATGTGGAGAACTGGCCAACGCAAAGAGGCCTTCATCACCGATCGCATTGTCCCCTAACATCAAATGTCGTAGCTGTCCAAGAAGTGGTGCGTGAGAGAGAATCTGTACCCCTTCGTCTTCGAGACCATTGATGTACAAGTTGAGACTGAGCAGTGACGGACAATCAGCAGCCAACGTCAACGCTCTCACACCATCTGGTCCAATATAATTATCCGAGAGATCCAAGACTTCGAGCTGTTGAAGAGACGAAGATTCAGCCAACGCAAAGAGCCCCATATCGCCAATCTCATTCCCACCAAGATCCAGCTCCTTGACACGCGCAAGCTGTGGGAGCAGAGACACGAACAGCGCCCCCTTATCACCGAGTTGTTGGCAGGGGAGTTTCAGGGAAAAATAAGCAAATGGCGCAAGCGCAACCCATTCGACAAGTTCTTGAACGAGATCAAGCCCACGCAGTCTCGCTTCTTCAGGGGCGAGTTAGTGGGCAACTTTTTGTTTTTGTTTGTGTTGTTGTATTACTC